>DASUDX010000033.1:0-25431 GCA_036275365.1 Nevskiaceae bacterium
CTTGTTGATGGTCTCGATCATGTGCACCGGGATGCGGATGGTGCGCGCCTGGTCGGCGATCGAGCGGGTGATGGCCTGGCGAATCCACCAGGTGGCGTAGGTCGAGAACTTGTAGCCGCGGCGGTATTCGAACTTGTCCACCGCCTTCATCAGGCCGATGTTGCCTTCCTGGATCAGATCGAGGAACTGCAGGCCGCGGTTGGTGTACTTCTTGGCGATCGAGATCACCAGACGCAGGTTGGCCTCGACCATCTCCTTCTTGGCGCGGCGGGCCTTGGCCTCGCCGACATTGACGCGGCGGTTGAGGTCCTTGATCTCGTCGATCGAGATCAGGTTGTCGCCTTCGATCTGGGCCAGCTTGCCGAGCAGCTCCTCGATCTGCGGACGCAGGGTGCTGAGGCTCGCGGAATACTTGCGCTTGGCCTTGATCGCCTTGTCCAGCCAGTCGGTATCGGTGGGCGAGGTGCCGCGGTACTTGGAGAGGAACTCCTCGCGCGACATGCCGGCCTCGACCACGCACAGGCGCATCACCGAACGCTCCAGATCGCGGATCTGGTCGATCTTGTCGCGCAGGTTGCGGGTGATCTCGTCGACGATCTTCGGCGAGAGCTTGAAGGTCATGATCAGATCGGCCACCGCCTCGCGCTTGGCCTGGGTCTTCTTGTCGGCCGCGCCGAGCTTCTCCAGCGAGGCCCAGGCCTTGTCGTAAAGGCCCTGCAGCTGTTCGAAGTTCTGCCGCACCAGCTCCGGATCGGGGCCGGTGTCGACGGTCTCCTCCTCCTCGCCCTCGGCGGCCTCTTCCTCCTCGGGTTCCTCCTCCACCGCCTCCACCGGCAGCGGCGCCTCGGCGCTGGCCGGCTCGGCATTGGGGTCGAAGAAGCCGGTCACCACCTCGGCGAGGCGGCGCTTGCCCTGGGTGGCGGCCTCGTAGGCCTCCAGCAGGATGGCGACGGTTTCCGGATAGATCGCCATCGCGTAGAGCGCTTCGTTCAGGCCCTCCTCGATGCGCTTGGCGATGCGGATCTCGCCCTCGCGGTCGAGCAGCTCGACGCTGCCCATCTCGCGCATGTACATGCGCACCGGGTCGGTGGTGCGGCCGAACTGGTCATCCGGCACCGCGAGCGCCGCCGCGGCTTCCTCGGCGGCTTCCTCCTCGTCCTCCTGGGTGGCGATCACCGCCGGTTCCGAGAACAGCTGGGTCTCCACATCCGGGGCCTCGTCGTGCACCGGAATGCCCATGTTCTGGATCATGCTGATCACATCGTCGATCTGCTCCGAGTCCACGATCTCGGGCAGGTGGTCGGCGATCTCGGCATAGGTCAGGTAGCCCTTCTCCTTGCCGCGCGCGATCAGGACCTTGATCTGGGACTGCTTCTCGACGCTGTTCGAGGGGGTGCTCATCGACATCCGGACTCAGCTGGCGCCGGCGCCCGGAGGGCTGCCAGCGGAAAGGGGGTGGACCGCAGAACCGCGCATATTACCGAACCCGAGGCCGCTTAGACCAGCTTCTGCCCCTTGAGTTGCCGCTGCAGGGCCAGGCTCTCCTGCAGCTCGGCCGGGCTCAGGGCACGCGACTGGGAGGCCAGCATCAGGGCCTGGAAGCGCGCTTCCAGGGCCTTGGCGGTGAGGTGCTGGAGCACATCGCGGAACTCGGCCTCGAGGGCGGTCTCGCCCACGTCCAGGGCCAGGGCGGCGATCTTCTGCAGGATCGCCCCCTCCGGGCGGTCGCGGTACTGCTCCAGCAGCTGGCCGGCGGTCAGGCCCGGGTGCTCGCGGAAGGTTTCCAGCACCTCCACCAGCAGCGGTGCCCCCGCCAGACCGGAGCGGGCCAGCAGTTCCAGATGTCCGGCGAGATCCGCCAGATCCGGGCGCTCCAGCAGCAGCTGGAGGGCGCGCCGCACCGGCCGGTTGGGTGCCGGGCTGCGCGCGGCCGGCGGCTCGCCGGCGCCGCTCTCCGGTTCGGCGGCCGCAGCCGGCGGCGCGGCGCTGGCGAAGTCCTCGCGGCGCAGCCGGGTCAGACGGGCCAGCTCGTCGACGATCACCGTGCGCAGGGCGCCTTCGCGCAGCCGCGCCAGATGCGGCCGGGCCAGGCCCACCAGGCGGGCCCGGCCATCGGGGGTGGCGAGATCGACCTGCTTGACCAGCTCGCCGATCAGGAAGCTGCCCAGGCTCATCGCCTCGGCCACCCGGGCGCGGAAGGCGGCCTCGCCGATCTCCTGCACCAGGGTGTCCGGATCGTGGCCATCGGGCAGGAACATGAAGCGGCACTGGCGGCGCTCGTCCACCTCGGGCAGGGCCTGTTCCAGCGCGCGCCAGGCGGCGGCGCGGCCGGCGCGGTCGCCATCGAAGCAGAACACCACCTGGTCGGTGGACTTGAACAGCAGGGCCAGGTGCTCGCGGGTGGTGGCGGTGCCGAGGGTGGCCACCGCCTCGGTGACCCCGTGCTGGGCCAGCATCACCACATCCATATAGCCTTCAACCACGATCAGCCGGTCCAGCGCACTGCGCCGCGCCTGCTTGGCCTCGTAGAGCCCGAACAGCTGACGGCCCTTGTGGAACAGCGGCGTTTCCGGCGAGTTGAGGTACTTGGCCGGGTCGTTGGCCAGGGTGCGCCCGCCGAAGGCGATGACCCGCCCGCGGGTATCGCGGATCGGGAACATCACCCGGTTGCGGAACACATCGAACACCCGGCCGCTCTCGCTCTTCTTGAGCAGGCCGGCGGTCAGCGCATGGACCGGATCGCCGAGCCGGCGGCTCAGCGAATCCCAGGCGTCCGGGGCGTAGCCGATGCCGAAGGTGCGCAGGGTCTCGTCACCCACCCCGCGCTTCTTAAGGTAATCGAGCGCCGGGCGGCTCTGGCGCAGCTGTTCGGCGTAGTGGCGCTGGGCGGCGGCCAGGGCATCGAGCGGGCCTTCCATCACCGCCCGTTCGAAGCGGCCGCCCTCGCGGGGGACTTCCAGGCCCGCGCGGCCGGCGAGTTCCTCCACCGCCTCGACGAAGCTCAGGCGGTCGTACTCCATGAGAAAGCCGATGGCGTTGCCGTGCTTGCCCGAGGAGAAGCAGTGGAAGAACTGCTTGGCCGGCGAGACATAGAACGAAGGGGTCTTCTCGTTGGTGAACGGCGAGCAGGCCTTGAACTCGCGCCCCGCCCGCTTCAGTTCCAGGCGCGAGCCGATCACCTCGACGATGTCGGTGCGGGCCAGCAGATCCTGGATGAAGCTCTGGGGGATGCGCATTCAGGCAGTTTCCAGTTTCCAGTTTCCGGTTTCCAGAACGCCAACGGCCATTCCTGGAAACTGGAAACTGCCGACTGGAAACGGCCTCACCCGAGCCGGGCCTTGATCAGCCCGGAGAGCTTGCCGAGGTCGGTGCGGCCCTGCACGCGCGGCTTGAGCGCCGCCATCACCTTGCCCATGTCCTTGCCGCCGCTGGCGCCGGTCTCGGCAATCACCTGGTCGATCAGCGCCTGCACCTCGGCTTCGCTGAGCTGCTGCGGCAGATAGGCCATCAGCACGGTGATCTCGGCCGCCTCGTTGTCGGCCAGCTCGGGTCGGCCGCCGGCACGGAACTGGGCCTCGGCGTCGCGGCGCTGCTTCACCATCTTCTCCACCGCCTGCTGCACCAGCTCGTCGGTGAGGGTCTTGGACTCCACCACCTCGCGCTGCTTGAGTTCGGCCGAGAGCATGCGCAGCACCGACAGGCGCGGCTTGTCACCGGCCTTCATCGCCGTCTTGATGTCCTCGGCGATACGGGTCTTGAGATCGGTCATCGGAAGCTCCAACGGAAAAAGGCCCCGGAGGGGCCAGTCAGGAAGGCCGCCGGCACACCGGCGGCCCGAAGATCAGGCCCGCCGTGGGCGGGCCGGGAGGAAGGGGCCCGCCGCGGGCGGACCGCCGCCCTCAGTACAGCCGGGTCCGCCGGGTGACGTCGCGCGAGACCTTCTTCTGCTGCCGCTTCACGGCCGCCGCCCGCTTGCGCTTGCGCTCCATGCTGGGCTTCTCGAAGAACTCCTTCTTGCGGACATCGGTCAGCACACCGGCTTTTTCGCAGGTGCGCTTGAAGCGACGCAGGGCAACTTCAAACGGCTCGTTTTCGCGGACGCGGACGGAAGGCATGCACACTCACTCGTTGGACGGCGCCACCGCCCCGGAGGGACGGCGTTACCAAAAAGGACGCGGAGTGTAGGCGCCGGCCCGGCCCGGCGCAAGACCTCGGCTGCGGCGGCGGGCGATAATGCCGGCATGCGCATCCTGGGCCTGGAAACCTCCTGCGACGAGACCGCCTGCGCCCTCTATGACGGGGAGCGCGGGCTGCTGGCCCATCAGCTGCATTCGCAGATCGCCCTCCACGCCGAGTATGGCGGGGTGGTGCCGGAGCTGGCCTCGCGCGACCACATCCGCCGCATCGATGCCCTGGTGGCCGCCACCCTCGAGGAGGCCGGCCTCGACCTCGCCGCGGTCGACGGGGTGGCCTATACCGCCGGCCCCGGCCTGATCGGCGCGCTGATGGTCGGCGCGGCCTTCGCCGCCGGGCTCGCCCTGGCGCGCGGCCTGCCGCTGATCCCGGTCCATCACATGGAAGGTCATCTGCTGGCGCCGATGCTCGAGCCCGACCCGCCGGCCTTTCCCTTCCTCGCCCTGCTGGTGTCCGGCGGCCACACCCTGCTGGTGGGGGTGGAGGGCGTCGGGCGCTACCGGCTGCTCGGCGAGAGCCTGGACGACGCCGTCGGCGAGGCCTTCGACAAGACCGCCAAGCTGCTGGGCCTGCCCTACCCCGGCGGCCCCCACCTGGCCCGCCTGGCCGAGACCGGCAACCCCGGCCGCTTCCGCTTCCCGCGGCCGATGACCGATCGCCCGGGGCTCGACTTCAGCTTCAGCGGCCTCAAGACCGCGGCGCTGTGGGCCCTGCCCGAGGCCCGCGACGAGGCCGGCCGGGCGGATCTGGCCCGCGGCTTCGAGGACGCGGTGACCGAGACCCTGGCGATCAAGTGCGGCCGCGCGCTGGACGCCACCGGCTACCGCCGTCTGGTGGTGGCCGGCGGGGTCGGTGCCAATCAGCGCCTGCGCCAGCGGCTGCGCGCCCTGGCCGAGGCCCGCGGCGCCCAGCTGTACTTTCCGCGTCCGGCCTTCTGCACCGACAACGGCGCGATGATCGCCTACGCCGGCTGGGCCCGCCGCGCCCAGGCGCGCCCCGCCGCCGCCCCGCTGTTCGTCACCGCGCGCTGGTCGCTGGACCAGCTGGAGCCCGCCTGAGCATGGACACCATCTTCGTCACCGGTCTGCAGGTGCAGGCGCTGGTGGGCGTGCACGCCCATGAGCGGCTGGCGCCGCGGCCGCTGGTCTTCGATCTGGAAATGGATTACGACCTGCGCCCCTCGGCGGCCAGCGATGCCCTGCGCGACACCCTCGACTACGCCGCGGTCTGCGCCGGCATCGAGGCCCTCTGCGCCGAGCGCCAGCCGCTGCTGATCGAGACCCTGGCCGAGCAGGTGGCGCGGATGCTGTTCGCCCGCTTCCCGCTGCTGGGGCTGCGCCTGACCCTGCACAAGCCGGGCGCGGTGGCCGGAACCGCCAGCCTCGGCGTGCGCATCGAGCGGCGGCGCGAGGACTACGCCGTCTGCGGGCGCTGAAGCGCGAGCAGACGCAGGGCCAGCCGCACGCTGGCCGCGGCCAGCGGCGCGGCGCCCGGCCAGGCGCGCCAGCGCGGTTCGATCCAGCGCTCATAGGCGCGCAGGGCTGGTCCCGGGGGGTCGCCGGCCAGGGCGTCGAGGGCATGCGGCAGCTGCCAGAGCTGGTCACGCAACCAGGGGCCCAGGGCCGCCCACAGCGCGGCCTGCTCGGCCGCCGGCCGCGCCGCCAGCCGCTGCTGCAGATCGCGGACGAACGGGGCCAGCCGCAGCCGCTGCGCCCGCCCCTGCTCGGCATACAGCCCGGGGGCGCCGTGAAGGAACTCGCTCAGCCCGGCCTGCTCGGCGCCCACCATCAGGGCCATCAGCGCCAGCCGCACGGCCGCCCCCTCGGTCTCGAAGCGGCGCGCGCTGGTCTCGAGCACTCCGGGCAGGCGCAGCCAGCGCCCGCCGGCGCCGCGCAGGGCGCGGTCCAGCCGCAGATCCTCGAAGAACGGCAGCGTGGCGTCGAAGCCGCCCAGCCGCTCGAGGCTGCGGCGGTGGATCAGCAGGCCCTGGTCGCCGTGCACGGTACCCGGCCGCCCGCTGCGGGTCTTGGCAGCCAGATGACGGAACAGGGCGCCCTCGCGGGCGAAGCGCAGCGCGTAGTGGCCGGCCACCAGCGCCCCGCCGGCCGTGGCGCGGCGCATCAGGGCGAGGCCGTCGGCCAGGCACAGCCCGGCCGGCAGACGGGTGTCGGCGTGCAGGAACAGCAGCCACCCGGCGCGCGCGCTGGCGGCTCCGCGGTTCATCTGCGCGCCGCGACCGCGGACCCCGCTCACCACCCGGGCGCCGGCCGCTTGCGCCCGCTGCACGGTGTCATCGGTGGAGCCGCCATCGCTGACCACGATCTCCAGCGCCAGTCCGTGGCCGGCCGGCCCCTGCAGATCCGCCAGCAGCCCGGGCAGGCTGCCGGCTTCGTCGAGGGTGGGAACAATCACCGCCAGCGCGGGCGGCGAGGGCTTACTGCCGGGTGTCCTCATGGACGCTGTCCACCAGCTGGCGGCGCAGCGCCGGGCGGTCGATCTTGCCGGCGGCCGTGCGCGGCAGCGAGGCCGCCAGCAGGATGCGGCTGGGCAGCTTGTAATCGGGCAGCTCGGCGCGCAGGGCCTCGCGCAGCTGGGGCGGATCGAGCTTGAAGCCGGGCTCGACGCTGACCACCGCCACCCCGGCCTCGCCCCAGCGCGCATCCGGCACGCTGATCACCGCGCAGTCGCGCACCCCCCCGCAGCGCATCAGCGCCATTTCGATCTCGGCCGGGTAGACCGTCTCGCCGGCACTCAGATAGCTGTCCTTGCGGCGGCCATGGATGAAGAAGCGGCCCTCGCTGTCGGTGGAGGCGAGATCGCCGGTCCACAGCCAGCCCTGATGGAACTGCCGCGCCCACTCCTCCGGCTGCAGCGGATAGCCGGCGCAGAGCTGGCTGCCGGCCAGCGTCAGCTCGCCGATCTCGCCCACCGGGCAGGGAGCGCCATCGGGCTTGCGCACCACCGCCTCGATCCCGGGCAGCGGCCGGCCCACGCAGTGGGTGACGCTCGGCGTATCGTCGGCGGCGTGGGCGAAGCAGTTGACGCCCGCCTCGGTCAGGCCATAGCCCGGATAGACGCTCAGGCCGCGCTCGCGCAGCCGTTCGGCCACCGGATCGGGCAGCGGCGCCCCGCCGCTGATGGCTCTGCGCACGCCGCTGAAGTCGGTGTGGCCGAACTCGCGATGGTCGATCAGCCACTGGTAGAGATTGGGCGCGAGAAACAGCTGGGTGGCCTGGTGCCGGCGCAGGTGATCGAGGTAGTCGCCCGGGTCGTACTGGGGCATCAGCACGATGCGCCCGCCCACCGACAGCAGCGGCGGCACCAGCACATTGACGCTGACATGGAAGCAGGGTGTGGCCTGGATGGCGCAGTCATCCTCGCGCAGGCCCCAGCCGGCGACGGTGGCGCGGGCATTGGCGAGGATCTGCCGGTAGGGCAGCCCCACCCACTTGGGCGCCCCGGTGCTGCCGCCGGTGCCCATCATCATCCACAGCGACTCGGGGTCGGGGCTGCGGTCGGGCAGCGGACGCGCCTCGCCGGCTGCCAGCCAGTCGCGATAGTCGGCGAGCCGGGTCCAGCCGCAGGAGAACAGGCTGGCGTGATGCAGATGGCGGCTGTCGAGAAAGGCGAAGCGCGGCTTGAGCTGGGCCACCAGCCCGCCCAGGTGCTCGGGCGCCAGGCGGCGGTTGAGCGGGGCATAGACGAAGCCCAGCCGGGCCGCAGCCAGGAACAGATCGAAATGCACCAGGTGGTTGAGCGCCAGCACCGTGACCGGGTCGCCCGGGCCCACGCCCAGGCTCTGCAGCCGGCGCGCCAGGCGGGTGGCGCGCTCGTCGAGATCGGCATAGCTGTACCAGCGGCCGTTGAACCACAGCGCCGGGCGCCGCGGGTCCCGCTGCAGGATCTCGCCGATCAGGGGTAGGGGCATGGGGCTGCTGTCCTCGGACCAACCCACCTTACCCCAGGCCGGGGAGGCTTGTCCCCGCCGGCGCGCTCAGCGCGGGGCCATGCCCTGGCTGATGAAACGCATCACCTCGTCCATCACCGCCGGCTCCGGCCGCTGGCCCTGCCAGAGGCAGTAGCGCTGACCGAGGAAGTGCCCGATGCCCATGATCGCCCAGGCGCGGGTTTCCGCATCGCCGGGGCTGATCTGGCCGTCGGCGGCCGCGGCTTCCAGGGCCTTGGAATAGCCCTGGGCGAGGCGCTCGTAGTACTCGCGGAACACGGTTTCGTCGACGAACTGCGATTCCTGGACGATCCGGTACAGGCCCGGGTGGGCGCTGGCGAACTCGAGGAAGGCATCCAGGCCCAGCCGCTCGCTGTGCAGGCGGTCGGTGGCGCCGCGCACGGCATCGGCCATGTGCTTGCGCAGGGCGTGACCGATCTCGCGGACCAGGGTCACGAAGATCTCTTCCTTGCTGTGGAAGTACAGATAGAAGGTGCCCTGGCCGACGCCGGCGCGCAGGGTGATCGAACTCACCGAGGCGCTGTGGAAGCCCTTGTGGCCGAACTCTTCCTCGGCGGCGGCGAGCAGCTTGCGGCGGGTGGCCTCGCCGCGGGCGGTGGCGGGGACCAGAAGCTTGGGCGGATGGGACTTGGCGTCCATTTCTTCGTCGTGGCGTTCGGCCAGGATGGCACGGGGCGTGAGCATGGGCGGCGGCTTCCAGTGGCGGAGCCGGGCGCGGGGTGACCCGGGCGTCGGCTCCAGAGAGAGGACAGTCCAGCGGCAGACTGTTGCCCTGGATTGTTCCGTCCTCCCGGGCCCCGCAGGCCCGGTGCGGGACCAGCGGTGGCACCGGCCGGAAACTCGGTCATTCCGTGCGGCTTGTCGAGGGCGCTCCGGCGGCAGGGTGTGTGGGAAGGCGCTCACAGGGCGGGCGCAGGCGGGCCCGCCACAGCGCGTGCACCGGCATCACCACCCCGAGCAGGGAGAACTGCATGCCGCCGATGAACGACCAGCCGGCCGGCAGCAGCAGCGACCAGACCAGCCCATGCAGACCGGTGGCGGCCAGCAGCAGGCAGGCCTGCAGCTCGGTCACCGTCTCGTGGCGCTCATAGGCATCCAGCGCCAGCGCGGCGCTGCGCCCCAGGGCCAGGGCGTAGAGCGCGGCCACCGCCAGCCCCAGCACCAGATAGCCGCCGGTGAACACCACGAACTGTCCGCGCAACTCCTCGACGCTGCTCAGGGCCATCGCCGGCGGCAGCCAGCCACCGCTGATCCAGGCGAAGAAGCTGGCGCAGGCGATCTTCAGCGGGTAGACGAAGACCAGCACGGCAAAGATCAGCACCCCGGTCAGCGCGATCGCCGCGCCGTCCTCCAGGCCGTAGCGCCGGCTCCAGTTCACATGCAGGGCCCAGATCGGCAGCAGCACCGCGAAGCTGGCGGCGAAGGCCGGCATCTGCTTGAGCGCCGCCACCAGCGCCGGCCAGTTCTCCGGGATCGCATCGAGCGAGATCACCAGATAGGTCAGCGCCAGGGCAAAGGCCGCGTCGGTCAGGCCTTCCAGCCGGGTCAGCCCGGCGCCGCGCAGGCGAAAGCCGGCCTTCACCGGCAGGGCCTCCAGACCAGGGCCGTGCCCGGGCGCCATCGCTCAGCGCACCGCCCGCAGCGCGGCCGGCGCACGGCGCCCGCGGCCCGGGCGCGCCGGACGCTGCTTGAGCAGCAGCAGGCAGGACTCGAAGCTGCGCGAGATCGCACTCTGCAGGCGGATGCGCTCGAGCTGTGGCCAGGTGGCGCGCTCGCCCTCGCGGATGAAGGCGGCGATGTCCTGCGGGCTGGGGTTGCTGAACATCTTCAGCAGCTGGGCCGCGCTGTGGCGGGGAAACAGGGTGATGTCCCCGGCGTAGCGCTGGGCCACGATCTGGTCCAGCTTGCCGGCCCAGCGGCCGAGGCCGACATGGCCGAGGTGGTCGCGCGCCAGCCGCAGGGTGCCGCGGCTGGCATTGCTGGCCAGGGCCTGGGCAAAGGGCAGCACGCCGCGCTTGCGCGGCCGGGCGTTCTGCAGGAACGGCACCACATGCGGGTTGGTCTGGCTGACGATGTAGTGATTGACATTGTGCAGGCGGGCCAGCCGCAGCATCGGCAGATCGGCGGCGATGGTGCCGTCGATCCAGCGCTGCGAGGGCAGATAGGGCACCGGCTCGCCGGTGTAGTCGCGGGCCTGCAGCATCACCGGCGGGAACACCCCCGGCACCGCGCAGCTGGCGAGGATGGTGCGGCCGATCAGCACATTCGGCGCGGTCAGATAGTTCATCAGCCGGCCCTGCTGGTGCGGCTCGGCCGGCGAGATGCTGACGCCGAGAATGCGCCGGGTGCGTTCGAAGGCCTCGGTGAAGGTCTCGCCCCCGACATTCTGCTGCAGACAGGCCTCCAGCACGGAGGGGTCCATCACCGCACCCTGCTCGACCGCATGGCGCAGGCTCAGGCGCTGGAAGGCGGACAGGGTCAGCGAGTTGGGATCGAACAGGGCGGGCAGCTGGGCATCGTCGCGGGTGCAGACCATGCCGGCGATGATCGAGCCCGCCGAGGAGCCGCTCAGCACCCGCGGCAGCAGGTCCTGCTCGAACAGCGCCTTGATCACCCCGAGGTGGAACATGCCCAGCGTGGCCCCGCCGGAGAGCAGCAGGGCCGAGCGGCCGAAGCTGCTGCCGCTGCGCTTGAAGAAGACGATCTTGTCGTCCTCGGAGAAATCCGGGAAATCGCCCGCGCAGAGATAGTCCAGGCAGCGGCAGATCTCGCCGACATAGGCCTCGATCAGGCGCTTGGTGCCGGTGCGCGAGTAGGCGTAGAGCCGCGGGTTGCCGATGTTGCCGAGATTGCCGTGCAGGCCCTCGGTGAGGGTATAGACCAGCTGGCGCACCTCGCCGGCGCTGCGCAGGCGGCGCAGCTCGCCCAGGCGCTGGCGGATCAGCAGATGGTCGTAATCCTCGCTGGCCTCGTCCTCCTTCCAGGCCTCGGCGCCTTCCAGCCGGTCCAGCTCGAGGGCGATGGCGCGCCAGCTGGCGTAGTCGCCGGCCTGTTCCAGGTCGCGGACCCGCGCGGCGATGAGGGAAGCGGACATGCCCGGAGTGTACCCAAGAGCGCCGCCGGCTCCGGGTGGGCGCGACCGGGTGGGTGGCCCCGCCGGTCGGCTGCACTATGCTGCCCGCTCCTCCGCCGCCCCCGACGCGCCGATGCAAGAGTACGCCTGGCTGATCCAGATCGCGGCCGTGATCGTGGTGCTGATCGGCCTCGCCGGTGCGGTGCTGCCGGTGCTGCCGGGCCTGCCCCTGGTGTTCGGCGGGCTCTGGCTGATCGCCTGGGGCGATGACTATGCCCGCGTCGGCTCGGTCACCCTGATCGGCCTTGGCGTGCTCACCGGCCTCGGTCTGCTGCTCGATTTCATCGTCGCCAGCCTCGGCGCCCAGCGCGTCGGTGCCAGTCCGCAGGCCATCACCGGCGCCACCCTCGGCACCCTGGTCGGGCTGTTCTTCGGACTGCCGGGCCTGATCCTCGGCCCCTTCATCGGCGCCGTGCTGGGCGAGCTCAAGGCCCGCCGCGGACTGGAGCAGGCCGCCGCCTCCGGGGTCGGCACCTGGGTGGGCCTGCTGCTGGGCACGGTGGCCAAGCTCGCCATCGCCCTGACGATGATCGCCGTGTTCGCCTTTGCCTGGTTTGTCTGACCCGATCCTGATCGAGAACCGCCATGACCGATGTGCTCCAGCAACCCCTGCGCCTGCCCTGCGGCGTGACCCTGCCCAACCGCCTGTGCAAGGCGGCGATGACCGAGGGCCTGGCCGATCCGCGGCTGCGCGCCACCGCCGGGCATGAGCGGCTCTACCGGCTGTGGAGCGAGGGCGGCGCCGGCCTGCTGCTCACCGGCAATGTGCAGATCGACCGCTTCGTGCTCGAGCGGCCGGGCAATGTGGCGATCGATCTGTCCGACCCGCAGTCCAGCGATGCCGAGGCGCGCGCCCGGCTGTCGCGCTGGGCCAAGGCCGGCACCGTCGCCGGCAACCAGCTGTGGATGCAGATCAGCCACGCCGGGCGCCAGTCGCCGATGTATGTGACCCGTCGCCCGGTGGCCCCCTCGCCGGTCAAGCTCGATCTGCTCGGCAGCTTCGCCCGCCCGCGGGCGCTGACCGAGGCCGAGATCCTCGACTTCATCCGCCGCTTCGCCCACGCCGCCACGGTGGCGCGCGACTGCGGCTTCACCGGCGTGCAGATCCACGGCGCCCACGGCTATCTGATCAGCTCCTTCCTCTCGCCGGTCACCAACCAGCGCCAGGACGCCTGGGGCGGCAGTCTGGAGAACCGCGCGCGCATGCTGCTGGAGACGGTGCGCGCCGTGCGCACGGCGGTCGGCAACGACTTCCCGGTCTCGGTCAAGCTCAACAGCGACGATTTCCGCAAGGGTGGCTTCAGCAACACCGAGTGCCTGCAGGTGGTGGAGTGGCTCAACCACGAGCGGCTGGACCTGCTGGAGATCTCCGGCGGCAGCTACGAGCAGCCGGTGCTGGTCGGGGTCAGCGGCGATGCCGCCACCGCCGAGGCGGCGCCCCCGCAGCGCGAGTCCACCCGCCGCCGCGAAGCCTATTTCCTGGATTACGCCCAGCGCCTGCGTCCGGTCGCCAAGATGCCGATGATGATCACCGGCGGCTTCCGCAGCCGCAGCGCGATGGTCGAGGCGGTGCAGGCCGGCGATTGCGAGGTCATCGGCATCGGCCGGCCGCTGTGCGGCGAGCCCGATGTGATCCGCCGCCTGCTCGGCGGCCGTCTGGAACGGCTGCCCAGCTTCGAGCAGGGTCTGGTGATCCGGCCGCAGGGCTTCTTCTCGCCGACCAGCTCCTCCACCACCCTGAAGTTCGTCAACGCCTTCGGCGCCCAGGGCTGGTACTACCGGCAAATCCTGCGGCTGGCGGCAGGTCAGCCGGTGGAGTTCGGCCGCGGGGTGATCAGCAGCTTCTTCCTCTATCTGTACAACGAGGTGCGCACCGCCCTGCGCCTGCAGCGGCGGCCGGCCGGCTGAGCGGTCCGGCGGCGTCCGGCACAAACAGAAAGGCCAGCCGCGAGGCTGGCCTTTCTGCTGAAGCCGGTACCGCTCAGTGGCCGGTGATCTTGCCGGCCGAGTAGTCCGCCATCAGCTGCTCACGGTTGACGAAGAAGCAGGCGAAGGCCGGCAGCAGCACCACCGCCGCCACCGCGTTGGCGATGAACATGATGGTGAGCAGGATGCCCATGTCGACCTGGAACTGCAGGCCCGAGAGCATCCAGGTACAGACGCTGGCGCCGAGGGCCAGCGCGGTGACGATCACCGCCTTGCCGGTCTGGTGCAGGGTCTGCTCGTAGGCCTTGCGCAGGGTCATGCCCTTGCCCACGCACTCCTCCAGCACCGAGTAGATGTAGATGCCGTAGTCCACGCCGATACCGGCGGCGAAGGCGGCGACGGGGAGCGTCGATACCTTCATGCCGATCTTGAGATAGACCATCACCGCGTAGGAGAGGTAGCTGACCAGCGCCAGCGGTGCCAGCACGCAGATCAGGCCGGCGAGGCTGCGGAACGAGGCCCAGACGCAGAGGGCGATGAACACGAACAGCCAGAGCAGCACGCGCGGCTCGGTCACCTCGATCACATCGTTGGCCGCCGCCATCACGCCCACATTGCCGGTGGCGAGCTTGAAGGTGACCGGCGAGTCCTTGTCCTGCTCGGACCTGAACTGCTCGACCTGACGGACGATCTCGTCGATGGTGTCGGCCTTGTGGTCAGCCGTGAAGATGAAGATCGGCATCGCACTGCAGTCCTTGTTCAGCAGGCCGCTGGAGGTCGGGAACTGCTGCACCGCCACCACCAGCGCGCCGCTGTTGCGCGGCAGCACCTGCCACTTCGGATTGGTCTCGTTGAAGGCGTTGAACACCACCTTGGCCACTTCCGGCAGCGAGAGGGTGGACTGCACGCCGGCGGTGTTGCGCATGCGCCAGGCGAAGCGGTCGATCTCCTCCATGATCGGATAGTCGATGCAGCCGTCGGCCTTGTTCTCGGCGATCACCTTGAGGATGTCGACGCCGATGGCGAACTCCTGGACGATCTTCTCGGAGTCGAGGTTGTAGCGGGAATCCGGCCGCAGCTCGGGCACGCCGTTGTGCAGCTCGCCGATGGCCAGCTCCTGGCCCTTCCACTGCGACCAGCCGAACACCGCCGCCGAGGCCACCAGCACCACGCCGGCCACCTTGGGTTCGGTGATCACCGAGATGCCGCGCCACACCGGGGTGAAGATGGCATCGCGCGAGAGCTGGTGCTGGCGGAACTTCTCCGGGTCCTTCACCGGGGCATAGGTGAGCAGACAGGGCAGCAGGATCTTCTTGCAGACGATGATCGCCACCAGGCCGAACATGGCGTTGATCGCCATCTCCTGCACGATGCCGATCGGGATCAGCAGGATGGTGCCGAAGCCCACCACATTGGTGAGCAGGGCGGTGATGCCCGGAATCACCAGCCGGCGATAGGTGGCCTGCGAGGCCTCGAAGCTGCCGAGCTTGTGCTCGGCCACTTCATAGAGCCAGAAGCTGGTGATCTGGATGCCGTGGCTGACGCTGATCGACAGCACCAGGAAGGGCACCAGGATGGCGAAGGGATCCAGCCCGTAGCCGGCCAGGCGCAGGATGCCCAGCTCCCAGACCACCGCGAGGATGCCGCAGGACAGCGGCAGCAGGGCGATCAGCGGCGAGCCGGTGTACCACCACAGCAGCAGCCAGATCAGGAAGATGGTGATGGCGAAGAAGCTCACCACTTCCAGGGTGGCGTCGGCGATGTCACCGACCACCTTGGCGAAGCCGACGATGTGGATGTCGACCTTGGGGTTGTAGTCCGGGTTCTCGACCTTGGTGACATCGAGGTTCCAGCCGCGCACATACTCCAGCTGGCTGATGCCGTCGGCATTGGTCACCGGCACCGCGAAGTTCTTGAGCTTCATCATCCGGCCCGGCTCGCTGTAGCCGGTGGTGACCAGATCGCCCTTCTTGAAGCTGCCGACATCGCGGGTGGCGCGGTACTCGTACATCGCCGGGTTGATGTAGCGCTGGCGCACATCCTCGATCAGGTGGGCGGTGGCCACGTAATCGAGCTTCTGGCCGGTGAGCGGGTCGATCTCCAGCAGCTCGGAGAACACCATCGCGCCGTTCTGGTCATTGGCCACCAGGCGGCCGATGATCTTGGCCTTGGAGACATTGCTGCGGATCCGCTGCAGCATCTCCTCGGTCGGCTGGTAGTCGGCCGGGATGACATTGCCGCCCTGGAAGCCTTCCTCCACCACCTCGAGGTAGCGCACATCCGGGGTGAACAGCGAGCTCACGCGGGCACGGTCGATGCCGGGCAGGAAGAACACCGAGTCGGTGAGCTTGCGCAGCGTCGACATGTAGTCGGCGTTGTAGATGTCGCCGCCCTCCTCCTTCTGGATGAGGGCGAACAGCACCGTGTTGGCGCCGCCGAACTCCTGCTGGTACTGCTTGAAGATCTGGATGTACGGATGCCCCAGCGGCAGCTGCTTCTCGAAGCCGGCGTCGGTCTTCAGATGCGCCGCGTTCCAGGCCATGAACAGGGTCATGAAGAACAGCACCCAGAGCGTGCGGGCACGCTTCTGGAAGATGATCGGCTCGGTCAGGCGGATATAGGCCTGCGAAAAACGACCGCGTGCGTCGCCAGACATGTCGGCTCCTCGATGAGTGTTCTTATCTCTGAGGACGCCCGGTCACTCCCCCGGGGCTCCCTGCGATTTCGGATCGGGGCGCTGGGCCCGCGACGGCTCGGGCGCTTCGAGGCGACCGCGAATCCAAGGTAGCCTTGCGTTGCGCTTGCAGTCAAGGCAATTCAAGGCCTTCCGCCGCGAGGCGGCATCAGCCTCAGCGCCAGCAGCAGCGGTGGCCGCAGCGGCGCCTGCGGATCGAGTCCGGCCGACCCGCGGGCGTATCGCCAGGGGCTGTTGGCCACCAGCACCAGACGCTCGTCCACCACCACCCCGAGCGTGGGTTCATCGAATTCGCGCAGGGCCTGGGCCAGCACCTCGTGGGCGGTCACCTGCCGTCCACTGGCATCCAGCCGCAGCCGCAGCACGCGGCGCGGCTGCACCCCGTTCTGGATCGCCAGCAGGTCGCCGCGATGCGCCACCAGCCCGTCGATGCCGATGGTGGTGAGCGTGTCCGGCACCTGCACCGGCTCGATCTGCCCGCTCTCCAGCGCCACCCGCTGCAGGCCGCGGCCGTAGTCCGCCACCAGCAGGGCGCTGCCGTCCGCGCTCGGGGCCAGACCCTGCGGGCCATCGAGGCTGCGTGGCGGGGTGAGCGCCCGCAGCTGGCGGGCGCCCGGGTCCAGCCGCCACAGCCGGCCAGCGCCGCTGTCACTGATGAACACCCCGCCCTGCGCATCCACCCACAGATCATTGAAGGCATGCAGCTCGCCATCGGCCGGGGCTTCGATCCGCGCCACCAGCCGGCCGTCCTCCAGCGCATAGGCGAGCAGGGCCGCGCGCCCGGCCAGCAGGGGATCGTGATCGCGCATCTCCGGATAGGCGCTGCTCACCACCCACAGGCGGTCGCGCCCGGGCTCGATGGCCAGACCCTGCACGCTCCACAGCCCCTCGCGGGCGAACACCACCGGCGCCGCGTCCGGGCCAACGGCCACGATCTCCCGCTGCGCCACCGACCCCAGCAGCCAGCGCTGGCGGCGGCCGTCCCAGGCCAGGCCCTCGGGGAAGAAATCGCGGCGCGGCAGTTCCAGCACCGGCTCGCCCTCGCCCTGCGGGCGACCGTTGTCGCGCAGCCGATCGAACAGCTCGCGCAGCCGCGGCTGCTCGCGCACCCGCTCGAACGCCGGGTCCAGCGCCAGATCCTCGGTCAGCCCCTGGCGCGCCAGGCTCTCCAGCAGGGTGGCGGTTCGTTCGACCTCGCCATCGCCGGCCGCCAGCGCCGCCAGCGCCCGCCGCGGTCGCGGGTCCTGCGGACGCATCGCCCGCATCGCCTCGAGTGCGCGGGCGAGGCCGATGCGGTCGCGCAGACGCCGCGCCTGCTCGGCGGCCCGCACCTGCTCGGCGTAGGCCTCGATCGTCGTGCGCTGGGCCAGCACCGGCCCCGGCAGCAGGCCGGCGCCCAGCAGCAGCAAGGGCAGCAGCAGGCGCGGCAGGCGGCGCGGCAGGGGCATGGCGGAGTCTAGACCGGGTGCTTGCACATCGTGCGAAAACGACTAGGATTCAATCCAAGTTTATTAAATTCTCACAACCGGAGGTCGCATGGGTCCCGCCGCCACCGTGCTTGCCCTGCTGCTGGGTCTGCTGTTGCTCGCGCTCGCCCTGTCCCGTCCGCTCGGGCAGGTTCAGAGTCTGGGTCCGCGCGGCGTGCTCGCCCTGCGCGGGGTGATCGGCGCGCTGGGGCTGTTCGCCCTGCTACAGGCCTGGGAAGGCCGCGATGCCCTCGGCCTGGGCGCGCGTCCGGAACCGCGGGTGTGGAGCGCCGGCCGCCCGGCACAAACCCCGGTGCAACAGCTCGCCAGCACCGCCAACACCGCCCAGGAAACCGCGCGCTACGAACCGCCCGTGGAGCCTGACGCCGAGCCCGCCGCGGCACCGGCGGCGGTCGTCGAACCTGCACCCGCCGCTGCGCCGACCGAACCCGCCGCCGCCGATCGCGAGGCCGCCGAGCCCTCCGCCGCACGATCAGTGGCCAGTGCCGCCGTACCGGCACGGTCCGCCAAGCCGGCCCCGCGCCAGACCCGCGCCGCCCGCCAGGACGGGCGTGTGTCGGTCTGCGAGGTCACCGCCAGCGGCGGCCGGCTGCAGGCAGCCAGCGGTGCCGGCGGCCCATCGGGCCAGCTGCGCGTGCACAACGAACTCGGTGAGGACCAGCGCCGCGAGCGGGTGGAAGTGCTGGTGGATGGCCGCCGCGTGGCCGTGCTCGAACTCGGCCCGGAGCGGCGGCGCCTGAGCCGCAGCCTGCCGCTCGGCCAGGGCGGCGAGTACGAGCTGCGCGGCTACACCGAATACCGCGATGGCGAGCGCGTGCCGCTCAGCGGCCGCGGCTGGCTGGACCCGAGCTGGACCGCCGTGCAGGTGCGCACCCTGGCCCCAGGCGACCGCAGCGGCTGGCTGCTGCTGGAGCCGGCCACATGAGCGCGCTCGCCCCCCGCGCGCCCTCGGCCTCCGCCGTGCGCGATCAGGTCTACATGGTGTTTCCCAACGACCTCAACGGCAACGACACCGTCTTCGGCGGCCTGATCATGGCGCAGATGGACCGCATCGCCGCCGTGGTGGCCGATCGCCACGCGGGCGGTGTCTGCGTCACCGTCGGCGTGGACGCCGTGCACTTCCTCGCGCCCGCCCGCAAGGGCGATGTGCTGATCTTCCACGCCGCGGTCAACCGCAGCTGGACCACCTCGCTCGAAGTGGGCGTGCGGGTGGAGGCCGAGGCCATCGGCCGCGATACCCCGCGCCGCCACATCCTCTCCGCCTATCTCACCTTCATCGCCCTGGATGGCGAGGGCCGCCCGCGTCCGGTGCCGGCGCTGGCTCCGGAGAACGACCGCGAGCGGCAGCGCTTCGACGAAGCCGGCCTGCGCCGTGCCGCGCGCTTGAAGCACGCCGAGGAACTCCGGACACTGCGGGCCGGCGGTCCACCCAGGACCTGAGTCGAGGAGACCCCGCGCATGATCCGCCGCCTGATGACCCTGCTGATGCTCCTCGCCCTGGCCGGCTGCGCCAGCACCCGCGAGGTGGAGACGGTCAATGCCGAGAACGTGATCGCCGCCGTCGATCGCGGGGATGAAGTGAAGATCACCGCCCTCAACGGCTTCGAGTACCGCTTCGTGGTCACCAAGATCACCAACAAGGCGCTCTACGGCAGCGACGAGCGCGTGCTCTACAGCGAGATGAAGACCGTGGCGGTGAAGAAGGCCGGCCAGGACAAGGCCGAGGGCCCTGGTCTCGGCCAGCAGGTGCAGGACTTCTTCAACCGCATCTTCTGATCCACGGCCCGCCCGCTGGTGGGCCGGCGGTCCGCCGGCTCATCAATCCGTCAGCCGAGGCTGGCCACGGCACCGGCGGGTGATCGGGCCACCCCGGATCCAGCTACCCCTGCAGTTGGCGGCCTGCCGTTTCCGGCTCAGCACACGCCACCGTTTCCGACGCCGCCATCAGCGCCTCGCGCGGACCAGGCGCCCGACCGGCTCACGGTCAGAACTCCGTCATCCATTCGTTGGTTGCCCGATGGGCGGGTTGCGGCTTTCGGTCAGCCCAACAGTTATCTCCGCAGTGCTGCGGCGTAACTTGGGGCGTGATCAGGTAAGGACGACCTGGTTCCGCGGCCCAGATCTGATTTGTCCCTACTTTTCAGGCAGATATGAAAGTATCTCGGGCTGGACTAGAGCTGGCCACCCCTTAGAGGATGGGGGGTGTTGCAGCTCAGGTAAGGGCCGGGTTACGCCCCACTTGCGGGCTAATTGTTGTTGGGCAATATGGGAAAGGGAGGAGCGATGCATAGATTTCTTGTCATTGCCGGGGCCTTGTTCTTCGCATCCGAAGCTTTGGCTCAGGCCGATGGCTACT
This sequence comes from Nevskiaceae bacterium, assembly GCA_036275365.1. Classification (GTDB taxonomy): domain Bacteria; phylum Pseudomonadota; class Gammaproteobacteria; order Nevskiales; family Nevskiaceae; genus DASUDX01. The sequence goes on from DASUDX010000033.1 coordinate 19,759, forward strand.
TCGGGTTTTCACAACAGGTGAGCGTTAACTGGCGGTTGAATGTCGAATCGGCCGTGGTCAATTACGTGGCGCCTAATTCACCCGCACAGGCTGCCGGCATAGCGGTTGGTGACGCCGTAACTGATATCGAAGGGTGCGTCGTGCCCGGCTGTGGCGCTTACAAAGCGAAGGATCTTATGGAAAAGAAGATCGGCGAAATCCTGAATCTGAAATTGAAGAGACCAAACGGTCAGGAATACACTGCCAGCATCAAAGCGACACAACGGCCGGCTCAAGAGCCAAAGCCGTGAGAAGTTGCTCAACGACAGACTCCACGCGACGTCCACGCGCGCAAGCCTGGGCGTTGAGCGTCCAATCCTGCTCGCGGTGTGGTGAACTGACGGCGCAGAGGTCATTCGAGGAGGGGTATCAGGGAACTGCCCCCCCGAGCCCCTCTTGAGGCCCAGGGCGGCACCGCTTGGCGCCGTGGTACCGGAAGCGTGGCGAGATCGGTTGTGCGTCTTAGCCTGAACCGGTGGGCTCGGCACCGGGGTGCTGTGGCCCGGTGCTGGTGGGTCGGTCGAGCGCCTACAACCTCGGGTCCTCGGCCAGTCGCTGCCGCCGCGGACCGCATTTCGGAAGCGGGCTGGCCTCGTCCCCCGGCTGCCGGGCGCTGCGCAGGTCGAGCCAGTGCGCACTGGGTTCCCACACCTCGGCCTGGGACCGCGGTCGGAGGGCCGAGGGTCGTGGCCGCTCAGTCAAGCTCCGCCGTGCGCAGGCGGCGGAGTTCCGCCTTGTCGCGCCAGCGGCCTTGCCAGAACACCCCATCCGGGTCCGCGTAGGCCGTCACATCTGACAGAGGATTGGTCGGGAGGACGACGATGTCGGCATCCATTCCGGCTTCTATGTGGCCGAAGCGCTCACTCAGCCCAAACACGCGCGCCGGCGTCAGGGTCGCCGCCTGCAAGACCGCGAGGGGGCTCAATCCTGACTGGCTCAATAGCGCCAGTTCGGACGACAGCGAGGATCCGGCCGGGCTGCAGAACGCCGGCGTATCGGTGCCGGCCAGGATCGGCATGCCGGAGTCCAGCACCAGCCGCATCAGCGCGTTGCGAGCGCTGCTGTAAAGCGCGTCCGCCTTCGCTTCGTCATCACCGAACCCGACCAGGTAGCCGCTGCAGCCCTCTCGTTGATCGCCTGACAGGGAAGCGGCCAGCGTTCGCGCCATCGAAGGCGGAAGAAAACTCCCCATCAGCGTCGGCGTGATGGCGAGCCCGGCCCCTGCCGCGCGCCGGAACGCTGCCAGGCAGGTGTCGCGGTCCAGATCGGCAACGAAGGCGTTGAGGATGTCCGGAATGGTCTCGCCGGAGGCCCTGAACCGGGCGCCAATGATCCGTTCGAAGTAGGGATCGGGGTCGACACCGCAGCCCTGAAATGTCGATGCCTCGAAGTGTTCGACCGTCCGAAGTCCAAGGCTGGCCTGCACATCGAGCGGGATATCGGACTGGGCGTGCCCCGCCACCCTGAGACCGCTGCGCTCTGCCGCCTTGGTCAGGGCGGCAAGCCGATCGGCGTCAAAGCCGGCGTAGACCTTGATGAAGTCCGCACCGGAGGCGACCGCTTCATCGACTGCAGCGCGGATCTCGGGAATGTCCCGGACGATCCTTTGCTGGGCCTTGTCACCGTAGGGCAACTCAAACGTCCACAGCGTGGGGCCGCTCGCGAGAAGGGCAGGACTTAGGTCCGGCGGCGCCGCCTTCCGGAAGCTGTTCAGCGCCGCAGCCGACGATCCCATGTCCCGCAGGTGGGTGACACCGAAGGAAAGCCATACGCGAGCCACCCGCAGGGCCGCGTCCGCGTCGTCACCCAACAGGTGAACATGGGCGTCCCACAGGCCGGGGATCGCATAGCCCCCAAGGCCGTCGATCTCAGTGAGAGCGGTCTGACCGGTCGTGCCGTCCGTCACGGCGGTGATCCGCTGACCATCGATGAAGATCGTCCGGTCAGGCAGCACCGCACCGGTACGCGTATCCACAACATGGACGTTGCGGATGGCGAAGTCCGCGCGCTGTGGCGGAGTCGCGGACGCACAGGCGGTCAGACCCCCGCAAAGCACCAGGACCGATATCAGGCTCCACGCCCGCGAGCCGCCGTTGAGATCAGCCATCATTTGTTGCCCTCATGCCCCTGGTTGGAAAGCCGTTTGTGCGTCCCCGTAACTTTTGAAGCCCGCTGACAACGGCAGGAACGATGTTCCACGCAGGACGCCACCGGTGGCCGGGTGCGCTGGTGAGGTGGACTCTGGCGCGCACAGCAGTCTCCCCACCGACCCGTCCCGTGCCGGAAAGCAATCAGCGGCGGAACTCTGCTTGACTCTGCCTCGCACCACTGCGCCCTCTGTCGAGTTGGCACAGATCGCTGGCTCGACGGTGGCCGAATCGGCCATCCGTGGGCAATCGACCTGGGCGTTTGCCCCTGAGGGCTTCGCCATGGGGGCCCGGCGGAGCCAGCCTTCGTCTGACCCCCTCCGCTACAGCGTCGGGTCCTCGGCCAGCCGGCGCCGTCGCGGACGGCGTTTCGGAAGAGGGCTGGCCTCGTCCCCCGGTTGCAGGGCGCTGCGCAGGTCCAGCCACTGCGCGCTGGGCTCCCACACCTCGGCCTGGGCCTGGCGGCCGAGCACCACGCCCATGTGGCCGCCGGGGGCGAGACGGAACTGGCGATCCTCGCTGCTCACCAGATCCAGGCTGCGGCGGGCGGCGGCGGGGGAGACCAGCACATCCGCATTGCCGGCCATCACCAGCAGATTGGCCTGGATGCGGGCGAGATCGGCCACCTGGCGGCCAACCTGGATCTGGCCCTCGGAGAGGCGGTTGTCGATGCCCATCTGCACCACCATCTCGCGCAGCACGCCCACCGGGTAGACCAGCATGTTGTTGAGATAGTCGGCGGTGGTGGCGTGGCGTTCGACGAACTCGCGGTCCCACAGCCGGGTGAGCAGATCCCAGTAGGTGGTGATGCTGCCCACCGGATCGGTGAGGCGGAAGCTCCAGGTGGTGGCCCAGCCCGGCAGCTGCCAGCGCTCGGGGTCGAGATGGGCGAGACGGAAGCCGGTGAAGCGGCGGATCAGCCGGGCCGGCCCGTTGAGCAGGGCGGTGCTGCGGCCGACCAGGCCGCCGCTGCGCAGATCGATGGGGCTGGCCACCGTCACCAGGTTGCGGATGCGCGCATCGCCGGTGGCACCGGCGTGCATCAGCGCCAGCAGCCCGCCCATGCACCAGCCGAACAGGGAGACCGCCTGCACGCCGCTGTGGCGGCGCACTTCCTCCAGCGCCCGGCCGAGCAGGCGCAGGGCGTAGTCCTCCAGCCCCAGGCGGGCGTGGCGGCGCTCGGGCTCGCCCCAGTCCACCAGATAGGTCTGGAAGCCACGGGCGGCGAAGTAGCGCACCAGGCTGCGCTGCGGGAGCAGGTCGAAGGTCTCGCTGGTGACGCCCAGCGGCGGGATCAGCACCAGGGGCAGCGGATGGCGTTCGCGGCGTACCGGGAGAAACTGGCCGTCTTCCAGCGGCAGGCGGCTTTCATCGGGCACCGGATACCAGCGCAGCCGCATCGGGTCGTCTTCCAGCAGCACCTCGTAGGGTGTCTGGCCGGATTGCACCAGCACCCCACGCAGGAACAGCCAGTCGAAGGCGTTGTTGGCCGCTGCCGCAAGCTTCTCGTGGCCCTGCAGCAGGCCGCCGCGCCAGCGGCTGGCGCTCATCGCGCGGCGGTCTCGGCGTCCGGCTGCCGGTCCGGATGGGCCGCGGCGATGGCCGGCAGGGCCTGCAGCCGCGCCTCGACGGCGGTCAGGCGCGGGAAGCTCGCCAGCGGCAGGCCGAAGCGCCGCGCCGCATAGAACTGCGCGACCAGGCAGCAGTCGGCAAGGCCCGGGGCGTCGCCGAACAGCGCGGCGCGCTCGGGCAGGTCGGCGATCTCCTGCTCCAGTGCGGCGAGCCCGCGCTGCATCCAGTGGCGCAGCCAGGTGGTGCGCGCCGGCTCGGGCACGGCGAACTCGCGCTCGAGGTACTGCAGCACGCCGAGATTGATCAGCGGCTGCACATCGCAGGCCAGGGCCAGTGCGAACTGCCGCACCCGCGCGCGCAGGGCCGGGTCCGCCGGCAGCAGGGGCGGCTGCGGGTGGCGCTCGTCCAGATACTCGAGGATGGCCAGCGACTGGCCCAGCCGCAGCTCGCCGTCCAGCAGCAGGGGCACGCGGCCTTCCGGGTTGAGCGCCCGGTAGGCCGGGCTGTGCTGCTCGCCGCCCTCGCGCAGCAGATGCACCGGGCGGTACTCGTAGGCCAGGCCCTTGAGGTTGAGGCCCAGCCGCACCCGGTAGCTCGCCGAGCTGCGCCAGTAGCTGTAGAGCGCCAGCATCAGCGCAGGCCGTTCCAGACCATCTCGACCCAGGGCTGGGGCTTCATGAAGCCACCGCCCCAGGTGGCGTCGTAATCGGCCGTCGGCTGCGCGGCCAGCACCTGCTCGAGGGTCTTGCCCTCGGCCTTGAGCGCCTTGAGGCGGGCCGCCACGGTGGAGAGCATCGCGCGGTAGGCGATCAGCTCGCTCTTGTTGGAGAGCGGGCCATGGCCGGGAATGATGCGGGTCTTGTCATCGATCATCGGCAGCACGCGGCTGACGGCGTCGATCACGCCATCGATGCGGCCGCCGCTGCCCCAGTCGATCACCGGGTAGCTGCCGTTGAAGTAGAGATCCCCCATGTGCAGGACATTGGCCGCCGGCCACCACACCACGGCATCGCCATCGGTGTGCGCGGCCGGCAGGTGGAAGGCGTGCAGCTCCAGCCCGTTGAGGTGGAAGCGCACATCCTGGCCGAAGGTGACCACCGGCAGGGCCTTGGCCGGCGCCGGCGTGACCTCGCGCTTGAAGGCCTCCATGAAGCGGTCCTCGGCCATGCGCTTGCGCACATTGTGGTGCGCCACGATCAGCGCGCCCTGGCTGCCGAAGGCCTCGTTGCCGCCGGTGTGGTCGAAATGCCAGTGGGTGTTGAGCACGAAGCGCAGCGGCTGCGGGCTGATGGCAGCGAGCGCGGTGCGGATCTTCGGCGCCAGCGGCGCGAACTGGTCATCGATCAGCACGATGCCGTCCGGCCCGGCACTCACGCCGATGTTGCCGCCGGCGCCGTAGAGCACATAGAGACCCTGACCGAGATCGGTGGTCTTGATCTGCACCGCATCGAAGTTCTGCTGAGCCGCCGCGCCGGAGGCGCCCAGCAGCAGGGTGAGGGCAAGCAAGGTGCGCATGGCATCAGTTCCCGGTGGTGTCGTAGAAGAATTCCTCGCGCACGATCTTGCCGTCGCGAACCGTGTACAGCCCCATCTCTTCCATCTGCATGCGCTGGCCGCTGGCGCGGTGCGTCACGTCGATCTCGAAGCGGAGGATGAAGCGATCCCCATGCGGCCAGGGGCCGCTGCAGGAGAAGGCATGCACCTCGTGCTCGCCATACCACCAGGCGCTCTTGGCCTTGAGGGCGGCGATGCCCCGATCCTCACGGCCCTGCGGGCCGGGCTCCACGCTCACCGCATCCGCCGCATAGAGCGCGTCAAACGCCTCCTGGCCCTCGCGGCACAGCGCCACCAGGGCCTGGGCCAGCTGCATCGTGTTCATGGTTCGCTCCTCGGATAGGGCACCACCGTCTGCTCG
>DASUDX010000034.1:0-17733 GCA_036275365.1 Nevskiaceae bacterium
TGACATAGCTCTCGGCCACCGGCTCCACCCCGCTGGCATTGAGCCAGACCAGGGCCCAGTCGCAGGCCTCGCGGGTGGCCTTGAACTGGCCGACGAAGGGCTCGGCGGGCAGCGTCTCATAGCCCTGACAGGCGTCCTTGAGGTAGTCGGTCAGGCCGTTCTCGTACTGCCAGACGATCTGTTCCTTGTTGATCTGGTCGTCCAGCGAGACCCGCAGGTTCGGGCACAGCACCGCCTTGGCGCGCAGCACCTGCTTGAGCCGGGGCAGCGAGAACTTCGCCGAATCGAAGTACTTGGGATCCGGCCAGAAGCGCACGGTGGTGCCGCTGCGGTTGCGCGGCGCGCTGCCGGTCTGGCGCAGATCCTCGTCCTTGTAGCCATCGCGGAAGCTGATCGCATACTCGCCGCCGCCGCGGGTGACGCGAACCTCCAGCCGCGAGGACAGCGCATTGACCACGCTCACCCCGACCCCGTGCAGACCGCCGCTGAACTGGTACTCCTTGTTGGAGAACTTGGCACCCGAGTGCAGCTTGGTGAGGATCAGCTCGACGCCGCTCACCCGGTGTTCCGGATGCAGGTCCACCGGCATGCCGCGGCCGTCGTCGGCCACCTGCAGCGAGCCATCCTCGAACACGGTGACCTCGATCTTGCGGGCGTGGCCGGCCAGGGCCTCGTCCACCGAGTTGTCGATGACTTCCTGCGCCAGGTGGTTGGGGCGCTGGGTATCCGTGTACATCCCCGGGCGCTTGCGGACCGGGTCGAGGCCCTGGAGGACTTCAATGCTTTCGGCGCTGTAGGAGGAGGCAGCCATGTCCGGGGGTGGTCTGAAGGCGGCGGCACGGTAGCGGATGAGCCGGGGTGGGGCAACACGGCTAAACTGCCGCTTCCCCCGCTGCCCCGATGATCATGCCCCGCCGCCCTGCCGACGCCGATGCCGCCGCCCCGGGCGAGCCGGCCATCGCCCAGTTCGAGGCCTCGCTACAGGAGCTGGACGGCATCGTGGCCCGGCTCGAAGGCGGCGAGCTGCAACTGGAAGAGGCGCTCGCCCTGTATGAACGCGGCCTCGCCCTGAGCCGGCACTGCCGGGGGGCGCTCGACCGCGCCGAGCTGCGCCTGCGCCAGCTGAGCAGCGAGCCCGGGCCGACGTGAGCGGGGCCGGCTTCGCCGCGCAGGTGCCCGGGCATCTGCAGCGGCTGTCTGACACCCTGGACGCCCTGCTGCCCCCGCCGCAGGCGGCCCTGGCCGGTCTTCCCGAGGCGCTTCGCTATGCCCTGCAGGGGGGCAAGCGCCTGCGCGGGCTGCTGGTCTATGCCGCTGGCCAGGCCCTCGGCCAGGCCCCGGTGCGGCTCGATCCGCTCGCGGCGGCGGTGGAACTGGTGCACGCCTATTCGCTGGTGCACGACGATCTGCCGGCGATGGACGACGACGATCTGCGCCGTGGCCAGCCCACCGTGCACCGCCGCTACGACGAGGCCACTGCCATTCTGGTGGGCGACGCCCTGCAGGCGCTCGCCTTCGAGGCCCTCACCGCCCCGGCGGTGCCCGCCGCGGCGGTACCGGGGCTGGTGCGGATGCTGGCCCAGGCGGTGGGCGCGGCCGGCATGGTTGGCGGCCAGGCCCTGGATCTGGCGGCCGAGGGTCAGCCGCTGAGCCTGGACCAGCTGCAGCGCCTGCACGCGCTCAAGACCGGGGCCCTGATCCGCGCCTGCTGCCTGCTGCCGGCCCTGCTGGAACCGGCCCACGAGGCGCAGCGGCAGGCCCTGCAGGCCTATGGCGAGCAGATCGGCCTGGCCTTCCAGATCCAGGACGATGTGCTGGATGAAACCGCCGAGACCGCGGTGCTCGGCAAGACCGCCGGCAAGGATCGCGCCCAGGCCAAGTCCACCTATCCGGCGCTGATGGGGCTGCAGCCGGCGCAGGCGCGGGCGGCCGAGTTGTTCGACGGGGCGCGGGCGGCCCTGCGTCCGCTGGGCCCGGCGGCCGAGGGCCTGCACTGGCTGGCCGATCACATCCAGGCCCGCGAGGCCTGAGGCGGTTCAGACCCCGCCGCTGACCTTGGCGCGGTGCAGGTGGTCCAGCACCAGGGCCACGCGATCGCCGAGGAAGCGGTTGAGCGCCTTTTCCAGCGCCCGCGACACCTCCGAGGCCACCGCCATGTCGGCCTGCGGGCGCAGGCGGCCGATCAGGCCGGCCAGGCGCGCCACATCCTCGGCGGGTGGCAGGTCATCGCCATAGCGATCGACCACCCCGACCACCAGGCCGACCAGGCCCTCGGCCACCGCCTCGACATTGCGCCGCAGGCCGCCCACCAGCTCGAGCAGGGCCTTGAGCGGAATGCCCTCGCGCACCAGCTCGGAGGCGACTTCGATCATCCGCGGATCGGGGGCGACGAACTCCAGACCCTCGCGCCGGAGCAGACCCAGCTCGATCACCCGCGCCAGATCGCCCGGACGCAGATCCGGACCGAAGCGGCGCAACAGCTCCACCATGCTGTAGTGGCGGGGGGTTTCCTGGGAGAACGGCAGGGTCAGGGCGCGTTCCAGCCCCAGCACCTCGGTGAGATCGCGGCCCTGCTCCCAGCTCTGCACCAGCTCGCCGATGTTGGCCAGGGTGTAGCCGCGCTCGAGCAGGCGGTTGATCAGCCGCAGCCGGGCCAGATGCGCCTCGGTGTAAATGCCCTTGCGGCCGCGACGCTCCGGCGGCGGCAGCAGGCCGCGCTCCTGATAGGCCCGCACATTGCGCACGGTGGCCGCGGCCTCGCGCGCCAGCTCGTCGATGCTGAACTCTCCCGGGGCGCTGGCGCGGGCCTGACGACCGGTTCTGGCGACGGTTGCGGCTGTACGAGTTTTGCCATTCATGGCCGGATCATAGCCCCGTAGAATCCGCCGCCCCAATAGCTCTCCCGCTGCGTTCCATGTCCTATGCGTCCCGCTCGCTGCCCCGGCTGATCGTCCCGGTGGCACTGGCCTGGTCCACCGCCCTGCCCGCCGTGGAACTGGAGTTTCTCGACGGCACCGTCACCGGCACGCTCAACAGCACCATTACCCTGGGCGGCGCCATCCGCATGCAGGATCGGGCCGCCGATCTGGTGGGCAAGGCCAACCTCAATCCGGATGTCTGCGCCGGTGCCAACCAGAGCTGCCAGGGCGTGTTCCGCGATCAGGTCCACCCCTCGCAAAGCCTGGTGGCGGCCCCGGGCGCGCCGACCATGCGCGCCGACGACGGCAACCTCAGCTACGACCGCCACGATTTCACCCAGGTGGTCGGCAAGCTCACCCAGGACCTGAGCCTGACCTGGGGCGACTACGGCCTGTTCGCCCGCTGGCTGGGCTTCTACGATGCGGTCAACGCCGATTTCGAACAGGTCTTTCCCAATCGCATCACTGCGGAGAATGTCGGGAGCGTCGGCATCACCGGCGACAACGCCAGCGCCAACCGCTACTTCGACCGGGTCTACGGCCGCGGCGCCTTCGAGCGCGAGCGTCGCCGCGAGGGCGAGGGGCTGCGCCAGATCGGCACCGATCTGCAGCTGCTCGATCTCAATGTCTACGGCAAGCTGCCGCTGTGGGGCGAGCGCGAGCTGAGCTGGAAGCTCGGCCGGCAGACGCTGAACTGGGGCGAGTCGACACTGCTGGCGATCAACAGCCTCAACCAGATCAACCCGCCCAACGCCAACAACCTCTACCGCACCGGCTTCCAGGTGGAGGAGGTGTTCACCCCGGTGGGGCTGGTCTATCTGAGTACCGAGCCGTTCTACAACGCCACGGTCGAGCTGTTCTACCAGTACGAGTGGGAACCGCTGGAGGCGCCGACCCCGGGCAGCTTCCTCGGCTTTGCCGACATCGGCAGCAACAATCTGATCGATCACATCAATCTGAGCTTCGGGGGCTCGGCGGATGACCCGGATGGCGTCGGCCGCTTCCTCAACAGCCCGCTGTCGCTGATCACGCCGACCACCGCCAAGGCCACCCGCGGGCCTGACCGCGAGCCCGAGGACGGCGGCCAGTTCGGCCTCTCGTTCAAGTACTACGCCGAGGAGTTCAACAGCGGCACCGAGCTCGGCTTCTATTTCATGAACTACCACTCGCGGCTGCCCTATGTGAGCTTCAACGCCCTGCAGGCCAGCTGCGCGCGGCGCGAGGGCAACCCGCTGGGCATCGATGCCCGCAACACCGCCGAGTTCCTGCAGGCCTGTCCGAACATCCCCGTGCTCACCGATGCCGGGGCCCGCCAGCAGCTGCAGATCGACGCCGTCAGCGCGATCAGCCGCAACCCGGCGATCCTCGCCGACCTCGGTCTGGACCCGGCCCTGCTCGGCAACCCGGCGGCGGCCCTGGGCGTGCTCTCCAGCCTGCTGGCCGGCAGCACGGTGGACTGCGCCGGTGGCTCGGATGAGTGCGACGACGCGGTTCCGCTCGATACCGGGCTGGTGTTCTTCGAGTACCCGGAGGACATCCAGATGTATGGCTTCTCCTTCAACACCAGCTTCGAGGATCTGGCGCTGCAGGGGGAGATCGCCTACCGCCCCAACCTGCCGCTGCAGGTGGCGATCATCGATCTGGAGTTCGCCTCGGCGGAGCCGGCGCTGACCCGCTGCCACGACGCCAGCCTGGGCTGCGCCGGCACCAGCGGCGGCACCGGTGCGCTCAACAGCCAGGGTGATCGCACGCTGATCGGCAACGAGTTCGGCAGCAGCGACTTCCTCGATGCCAGCGGCAACAACCCCTATCCGGACACCATCAACCTGCTGGTGGGCCATGTGCCGGGCTCGGCACGGTCCTTCCCCAGCTTCGTCACCGCCTATCGCGGCCAGGCGCCGGGAGAGACCGCACCGGGCGCCTACATCCGCGGCTACGAGCGCTTCGATGTGCTGCAGTACAACCTCGGCGGCACCCAGGTGCTGGGCGCCACCGACAACTGGGTGGGCGCCGACCAGGTGCAGCTGGTGTTCGAGCTGGGGGCCACCCATGTGCCGGGCCTGCCCTCGCTGGACCGTCTGCAGATCGAGGCACCGGGCATCTACACCCATGCCAGCGCCGGCGCCGATGGCAGCGGGGCCGATGGCTCGCGCCAGGCCTGCGCCGCCAACCCGAGCTGCCATGTCGGCCCCGATGGCCTGCGCTTCAATCCCACCCAGGCCAATCTGGATCGCTTCGTCGATGCCTTCTCCTGGGGCTACCGGCTGATCTCGATCATCAAGTACGAGAGCGTCTTCCCCGGTATCAGCTTCGCGCCGTTCATCCTGCTCGGCCACGATGTCAACGGCACGGCGCCGGGACCGGGCGAGAACTTCGTGGAAGGCCGCAAGCAGGCGCAGATCACGGTGGAGATGCGCTACTACGACTCGCTCTCCCTCAACGGCGGCTACGCCTGGTTCACCGGCGCCGGTGAGGCCAACCTCTACCGCGACCGCGACTACGCCCAGTTCTTCCTCAAGTACCAGTTCTAGGCGGGGCAGCCGGCGCACGGCTGCGCAGCTCGCGCAGCAGCCGCGCGCTTTCCAGCTCGCGCCCGCCCAGCAGCGGCGCCAGCCGGCCGCGCAGGAAGTCCCTTGCCGCGCGCAGCTCGCCCGGCGTGGCCGTCTCGCCGGCGCCGCTGGCCAGCCAGGCCAGCGCCGCGGCCGGCAGCGCGCCCGGGGTCTCGGCTGCGGTGGGCTGCCAGCCGCCGTCCTCGCGATGCAGCCAGGCCTCGGCCTCGCCGTCCGGCCAGTCCAGCCCGTAGCCCAGCTCATCGAGCAGATCGAGCTCGAAGCGCCGCAGCGGCGGCTCCAGCGGACCGGCGCCGAGCGCGGCCAGCGCCTCGCCGTAGGCCTCGAACAGACGCGGATGGGGGTCCTGGCGGGGCAGCAGGCGCAGCAGCAACTCATTGAGATACCAGGCGCAGAACAGCGCCTCGCCCTGCAGCGGCAGCGGCGGTGAGGCGGCTTCCGCCGCCTGCAGGGTGGCGAGCTCCCCGGCCTCGCTCCAGCTCAGCAGCAGCGGCTGCAGGATCTGCAGCAGCCCGCGCGAGCGCGAGCGCGGCCCGCGGGCCGAGCGCGCCACGCCACCGACCCGTCCCTGGCCGGGGCTGAACCATTCCAGCAGCAGGCTGGTTTCGCGATAGGGCCGGCTGCTGAGAATCCAGGCCGGCTGCAGCTCGTGGCGGCGGCGCGCAGCGCTCACCGGCGCACCTCAGTCGGTCTCGTAGCCGAGGCTGCGCAGGGCCTTGGGGTCATCGCTCCAGTTCTCGCGCACCTTGCACCACAGGCGCAGGAACACCTTGCCGCCGGTGGACGCCTCCAGATCGCGGCGGGCGCTGCTGCCCACCTGCTTCAAGGTCTGGCCCTGCTCGCCGATCACGATCGCCTTCTGCCCTTCGCGCTCCACCCAGATGGTGGCGTCGATCCGGGTCAGCGCGCCCTCGCGGACCCAGCGGTCGATCGACACCGTGGTGGCGTAGGGCAGTTCCTGGTGCAGGGTGCGGATCAGCTTTTCACGAACCGTCTCGGCGGCGGCAAAGCCCTCGTCGTGACCGGTGTCCATGTCCGGCGGATACAGCGGCGGTCCCTCCGGCAGACGGGCCTCGATCTCGCGCACCAGGGCGTCGAGATTGGCGCGGCGCAGGGCCGAGAGCGGGATCACGAAAGCGAACTCGCGCAGCGCGCTGAGCCGCTCCAGCTCCGGCAGCAGGGCGGTCTTGTCGGCCACCCGGTCCACCTTGTTGAGCACCAGACCGACCGGCGCCGGCTGGCCCTGCAGCCGCTCCAGCACCGCCTGGTCCTCCTCGGTCCAGCGGCCCTGCTCGACCACGAACAGCACCAGATCGACATCCTGCAGGCCGCCCAGCGCCGCCTGGTTCATGTAGCGGTTGAGCGCGCGCTTCTCGCCGCGGTGCAGCCCCGGGGTGTCGACGAAGACGATCTGCGCCTGCTCGCCGTGGCGCACCCCCTGGATGCGATGGCGGGTGGTCTGCGGCTTGTGGCTGACGATGCTCACCTTGCGTCGCAGCAGGGCGTTGAGCAGTGAGGACTTGCCGACATTGGGACGGCCGATCAGGGTGACGATGCCGCTACGCATGGCGATGGAGTTCCTGCAAAAGGGTTTCGGCGGCGCGCTGCTCGGCGATCCGCCGGCTGCTGCCGCTGGCGCGCGCCTCGACCGGTGCGTCCTCGAGCGCGCAGAGCACTTCGAAGGCGCGGGCGTGGGGCGGGCCGGACTCGGCCACCACCTCGTAGCGCGGCCGCGGCCGGGCGCGGGCCTGCAGCCATTCCTGCAGCCGGGTCTTGGCGTCCTTGAGCGACTCCGCATCCGGCAGATGCTCGAGCAGCGGTGCGAAGCAGCGCAGGCAGGCGGCGCGCGCGGCCTCGAAGCCGGCATCGCGATAGATCGCCCCGATCAAGGCCTCGAAGGCGTCGGCCAGGGTGGAGTCGCGCCGCCAGCCGCCGCTCTTGCGCTCGCCCTCACCAAGCTGCAGCAGCTCGCCGAGGGCCAGATCGCGGGCCAGGCCCGCCAGCGCCGGCTCCCGCACCAGGCTGGCGCGCAGACGCGAGAGCTCCCCCTCCTCGGCGCCGGGCCGGCGCTCGAACAGGGCTTCCGCAATCACGAAATTGAGCAGGGCGTCGCCGAGAAACTCCAGACGCTCGTTGTTGTCCGCCGCGTGCGAGCGATGGGTCAGGGCCCGCCGCAGCCAGGCCGGATCCTGGAACACATGGCCGAGGGCCTCGGCCAGCCGCCGGTGCTCGCGCGCCTCGTTCAACCGTCCACGCCGTCGTCGGCGCCGCCGGTCCCGCGCAGACGGACCTCATCCTTGAACTGGAACACCAGGAAGACGTTGTAGAACAGGTGGGTGCGTGCCTCGTAGTCATAGCTGAGGACACGGCCGCCGTCGACGCGCTTGATCTTCACATCCTTCGGGGTGATCAGCTTGATGTCGTCGATGTCCCAGCGCCGCTGCAGGGCGGTGCGCACCCGTCCGGCGTCGGCATTGGCCAGTTCCGGATCGTTGGCGACCCCGTTGACCGCGCCGGCCAGGGTGAACTGATTCATGTACAGCGGGAACGACTTGATGCCGACGATCGCGAACAGGGCGATCAGGCCGAACACGATCAGCAGGCCGAACCAGCCAAGACCGCGCTGGCGGGCGGGGGGAACGGGGAAGACGGTCATGGCAGGCGCCGGGCGGGAACGGGAGTGGCTAGGGTACGGGAAGCGCCCGCCCCCGCGCATCAGCGGATGCGGGTGCCGATGCGCGAGAGATAGGGCCGCTTGGCCTGGCCGTCCCAGCTCATCCAGATCAGGAAGGCCTTGCCCACCAGATGGCGTTCGGCCACGGTGCCCCAGCCGCGCGAGTCGAAGCTGCCGTCGCGGTTGTCGCCCATGGCGAAGTACTCACCCTCCGGCACGGTGAACTCGAAGTTCTCGGCGGGCAGATCCGGATTGACCAGGATCTGGTGGGACACCGCACCGAGGTCCTCGCGCAGCCGGTAGGCGAGCCCGGCGGGGGCCCGTCCGGCGGCATAGGCGCCCTCCGGCGTCAGCGCCGCGACCTCGCCATTGATGGTGAGCACCTTGTCGCGGTAGACGATGCGATCGCCGGGCACCCCGACGATGCGCTTGATGAAATCCGTAGAGGGGTCGCGCGGCCAGCGGAACACCACCACATCGCCCCGCTGCGGGCGACCCACCGGCAGGAACTCGTGGTGGAACACCGGATCGCGCACGCCGTAGGCGAACTTGTTGACCAGGATGAAGTCCCCGACCAGCAGGGTGGGAATCATCGAGCCGGAGGGAATCCGGAACGGCTCGGCAACGAAGGAGCGCAGCACCAGCACCGCCGCGATCACCGGGAAGAACGAGCGGCAGAAGTCGACCACCATGCCCGGCTTGTCATCGCCGATGCGATCGCGCCGGCGCGGCGCCAGCCACAGCACATCGAGCAGATAGCCCAGCCCGGTGAACAGGGCGAGCAGGGTCAGCAGGACCGCGAAGTCAAAATGGACGTCCTGCATGGTCACTTCTTCCGGTCCACGCCGAGCACGGCGAGGAAGGCTTCCTGGGGAATCTCGACGGCACCGACCTGCTTCATCCGCTTCTTGCCCTCTTTCTGCTTCTCCAGCAGCTTGCGCTTGCGGCTGACATCGCCGCCGTAGCACTTGGCCAGCACATCCTTGCGCAGCGCCTTCACCGTCGAGCGGGCGATGATCTTCGAGCCGATCGCGGCCTGGATCGCCACATCGAACATCTGCCGGTGGATGACCTCCTGCATGCGCTCGCAGAGATCGCGGCCACGCGGGTAGGCGCTGTCGCGGTGCACGATGCTGGCCAGCGCGTCGACGCGATCCCCGTTGACCAGCACATCGAGCTTGACCAGATCCGCGCTCTGGAAGCGGCTCAGCTCGTACTCGAAGCTGGCGTAGCCGCGGGAGACGCTCTTGAGGCGGTCGAAGAAGTCGAGCACCACCTCGGCCAGCGGCATCTCCACTTCCATCTGCACCTGGGAGCCGAGGTAGCGCAGGTTCTTCTGCACGCCACGCTTCTCCATGCACAGCTGCATCACCGGGCCGACATAGTCCGGCGGCATCAGCACGCGGGCGGTGATGATCGGTTCGCGCAGCTCCTCGTACTCACCGCCATCCGGCAGCTCGGCCGGGTTGTCGATGCGGCGCACCTCGCCGTCGCCAAGCACGATCTCGTAGACCACGCTGGGGGCGGTGGTGATCAGGTTCAGGTTGTACTCGCGCTCCAGGCGCTCCTGCACGATCTCCATGTGCAGCATGCCGAGGAAGCCGATGCGGAAGCCAAAGCCCAGCGCCGAGGAGTTCTCCGGCTCGAACACCAGGGCGGAGTCGTTCAGACGCAGCTTCTGCAGCGACTCGCGGAAGTCCTCGAAGTCGTCGGCGTCGACCGGGAACATGCCGGCGAACACCCGCGGCTGGATGGTCTTGAAGCCCGGCAGCTGATCGACCGACTGGCCGGCGAGGCTCAGGGTATCGCCCACCGGGGCGCCGAAGATGTCCTTGATGCCGGCCACCAGAAAGCCCACCTCGCCGGTCACCAGCTGGTCCTTGAAGGCGCGCTTGGGGTTGTGCACCCCGAGCATGGTCACTTCGTAGTCCTTGCCGGTGGACAGCACCCGCACCTTCTGGCCCTTGCGGATGACGCCGTTGACCACCCGGATCAGCGAGATCACCCCGAGGTAGTTGTCGAACCAGGAGTCGACGATCAGGGCCTGGAACGGCGCGGCGCGGTCGCCCTTGGGCGGCGGCAGGGTCTGCACCACCGCCTCCATCACATCCGGCACATTCAGACCGGTCTTGGCGGAGATGCGCAGGGCGTCCTTGGCCGGGATGCCGATGACCTGCTCGATCTCCTCGGCGACCCGCTCGGGCTCGGCGTTGTTGAGATCCACCTTGTTGAGCACCGGCAGCACCTCCAGGTGCTGGTCGAGCGCGGTGTAGCAGTTGGCCACGCTCTGCGCCTCGACCCCCTGGCTGGCGTCGACCACCAGCAGGGCGCCCTCGCAGGCGGCCAGGCTGCGGCTGACCTCGTAGGAGAAATCCACATGGCCCGGGGTGTCGATCAGATTGAACTGGTAGAGCTCGCCGTCGCGGGCGCGGTAGTGCAGCTGCACCGCCTGCGCCTTGATGGTGATGCCCCGCTCGCGCTCGATCGGGTTGTTGTCGAGCACCTGCTCGGTCATCTCGCGCGCTTCCAGACCCCCGGTCATCTGGATGAAGCGATCGGCCAGCGTCGACTTGCCGTGGTCGATGTGGGCGATGATGCAGAAATTGCGGATGTGGGACTGCTGCATGGGAATCCGGCACGCGGGAGGCCGCGCAGTATAGAGGACGGGCACCCGGGGCCCGGCGCCGTCAAGGGCCGCGCGCGGCCCCGTCCAGCCATTGCTGCAGGGCGTCGGCGTCGAAGCGGCTGACACACACCGGCTCCCCGTCATCGGCCAGCAGCACCGGGATCTTCAGCCCCCAGCGGCGCTGCCAGAGCGGATCGGCATCCACCGCACAGACCTCCAGCTGCAGACGCTGGTCCAGCCCGCTCTCCTGGAGGGCCTCGAGCATCTCCTCGCACAGCCCGCACTCGGCGCGGCCGAGCAGGCGCAGCCGTGGCCGGCTCACTCGGCCGGCACCTCGGCGGCCGGAACGTCCAGCGGCAGGAAGGTGGGGGTGCCCTGGCGCTGCACCAGCATCGGCACGCTCACCCCGGGGGTGAGCCGGCCGACCACCTCGGCAAAGCGCTCGGGTGAATCGATGGCCTGGCCGGCGATCTGCAGGAGGATGTCGCCGACCCGCAGCCCGGCCCGGGCGCCGGCACCGCCGGCCACCTCGTCGACCCGGACCCCGCCCGCCAGCACCTGCTCGTCGCGGCGCTGGCTCTCGCTGAGCGGGCTCACCGCGATGCCCAGCGGCAGGGTCTTGACCCGCGGCAGCGCCGGGTCGGTCTTGCCCAGCGCAAGCTCGGTGTCCTGATTCTCCAGTACCCCGATCTCGACCTTGACGGTGAAGCGCTGGCCTTCGCGCAGCACATCGAGGGTGGCCGACTGGCCGGGATCGGTGTTGCCCACCATCGGCGGCAGGGCGCTGGAGGTGGGCAGATCCTCGCCGTTGTAGCGCAGGATCACATCACCGACCTGGATGCCGGCATCGCGGGCGGGGCTGGCGTCCACCACGCTCGCCACCAGGGCGCCGACCGGCTTGTCCAGACCCAGCTTGAGGGCCAGATCGCGGTCGACTTCCTGCACCACCACGCCCAGCCAGCCGCGGGTGACCTGGCCGCCATCGCGCAGCTGCTGGGCGACCTTGGCGGCGACATCGATCGGAATCGCGAAGCTGACCCCCTGGTAGCCGCCGTTCTGCGAGTAGATCTGCGAATTGACGCCGACCACCCGGCCCTGCAGATCGAACAGCGGCCCGCCGCTGTTGCCCGGGTTGATCGCCACATCGGTCTGGATGAAGGGCACATACTGCTCGGAGGGCAGGTTGCGACCCTTGGCGCTGACGATGCCGGCGGAGACCGAGTAGTCAAAACCGAATGGCGAGCCGATCGCCAGCACCCACTGCCCGGGACGCAGGCGGCTGGAGTCGCCCAGGGTCACCGCCGGCAGATCGGTGGCGTCGATCTTGAGCAGGGCCAGATCGCTGCGCTCATCGCTGCCCACCAGCTGGGCGGAGAGCTGGCGGCGGTCCAGGGTGCGCACGATGATCTCGTCGGCGTCGCGCACCACATGGTAATTGGTGAGGATGTAGCCGTCCTCCCAGAGGACGAAGCCGGAACCCAGCGGCTGGGCCTCGTCGCCCGGGGCCTCGCGCGGCTCGGGCGGCGGGGTGCCGCCGTGCTCCTCGAAGAAGCGCTTGAACCAGTCCGGCGCCTGTTCCAGCGCCGGATCGTCCGCCGCCGGGGCCTCGGCCGCCGGCTGGCCGCGGGACACGGCGCTGATGTTGACCACCGAGGGGCTGGCCTGCTCGACCAGATCGGCGAAATCCGGGTAGGCCCCGGGCGTGCCGCGCGAGCAACCGGCGGCGGCCAGACCCAGCAGCGCAGCCAGCAGAAGCCGGGCGGGAGCGCGGCGGCGTAGGACAAACCTCATGAGCGGCTCCCCCGATCGGGGCCAGGGCGGTGGTGGTTAGTCTAAGGGGCGCCGGTCGCGGCCGGCTCCACCGGCAGCTCGGCCTCGGGCAGGCTGTCGCCGATCATGCGGACGGTTTCCTGCGGCGCCTCGCCGACCACGGTGATGTGGGTGCGGCCGACGACCCGGCCGTAGGCATGCACCGCGCCCAGCTGGGAGACGCCGCGGAAGGCGTTTTCCACCGGCACCCGCTGGTGGGTGCGGAACACCGAGATGGCCGTCAGGCCATCGGTGAGCAGCACATGCTCGACCAGACCGCTGCCGTCCGGCAGGCTGCGCACCTTGCGCATGGTCACCCGGAAACCGGGCGGCATCTGCCCCATCTGCAGCGGGGCATTGGCCGGCGCGCGGCGCTGCTCGACGCTGGCCTTGCTGGCCGCCACCGACTCGGCCACCGCGCTGATCGCCGGGGCTGCGTTCTCGGTGGCCTGGCGCCGCTCGGCGGGGTCGAGCTCGGATTCGAAGGCGGCATCCGGAATCACCGCCGGAAAGGCGACCTCGGTGAAGAACATCTGCTCGAGCAGGCGGTGATCGCGCCCCATCAGGCTGATCTTGAGCGGCACTGCGGTGCGCTCATCCGCCCACACCTCGTAGCCATAGCGGAAGCGGTCGCGCGGAATCACGGCAATGCCGCGGCAGCTGCGCCCGGCCACCCGGGCCTGACCGAGATCGCGGATCTCGTAGAGGGCGGAGAGCTGGGCGATGCGTTCCGGGTTGAGGCCGGGAAACAGGTCCTTGGGAGTGGGCCGGTCCACCGTCAGGCGCTGCTCCTTGGGCAGGATGCAGACCACCTTGTCATTGTGCTTGAGCACCTCGCGCACCTCGCCGGTGAGCGAGTGCACCCGCTCGCGCTCCTGGCCATCGCGATAGCCATGGGTGACGCGGAAGGTCTCGAGCAGATCGTCCCCGCGGTAAATCACCGTGCCCTGGTAGTTGGAGGCGCGGGCGGCCTCGCTGGCCTTGATCAGCCACTCGGCCGGCGTCATCGCCGCCACCGACAGCGGGGTGCCGCAGGCGAGCAGCAGCAGGCCCAGACGGGGCAGACGGGTGACCGCCATCAGCGCACCCCGCCGTCGGCGGCCACTGCGCGCAGGTCGGCGGTATGGGCAGCGAAGCGGGCGTAGCGCAGGGTGCCGCCGACGCCTTCCTCGGCCATCGCGCTGCTGTGGTCGATCAGGAAGCTGCGCAGCTGGCGCGCCGAGGCATCGTCCGAACGCGGCCAGGCCTGCACCAGGGCGGGATCCGCGGAGACCGACAGCAGCGGTCCGGCACCCGGATCCGGCAGCGAGACGCTGCTGCCCGCCGGCGCTGGCAGGCTGCGGCTCTCCGGCCTGACCAGCAGCACCGCCAGGGCCCCCATCGAGGCCGCGGCGGCGAGACCGATCAGCGGCTTCCACACGCGGGCGGCGGTGCGGCGGGGCGGCAGCGCGACCACGCGGCTGGCCAGTTGGCGCTGCGGCGGGGCCTCGCGGCGCACCGCGTCCATCACCCCGGCGCAGATGCAGGGCTGACCCTTGAGCACCCGCACGCCTTCGCGGGCGTCCTGGGCGAGCCGGCCGCGGCTGAAGCGCCGGGCCAGCTCGGGGTCGCGCTCGAGAGCGTCGAGCAGTCGGTCCAGCTCCTCGGGCGTGCACTCACCATCGATCAGCGCCGACAGGGCTTCCACCGTCATGCTCGCACCTTCCCATCGTCCATCATTGCTCTCCACCGACCCAGCCTAAACCACGGACCGCACCGAAAGTTCCCTGAACCGGCCGTGAACCACGGATAAAGTTTGCCCAGACCGACCTCGCTCAGCTCAGCAGGGGCTTGAGTACCTCGTCGATCGCCTCGCGGGCCCGGAAGATGCGCGAGCGCACCGTGCCGATCGGGCAGCCCATCACCTCGGCGATCTCCTCGTAGCTGAGCCCGTCGAACTCGCGCAGGCTGATCGCCTGGCGCAGGTCCGGCGGCAGCCGGGCGATGGCCTCGGCGACCTTGTCCTTGATCTCCTCGGACAGCAGCACCGCTTCCGGGGTTTCCACATCGGCCATCTGCTCGGTGTGGCCGTAGAGCTCGGCGTCCTGGACATCGATGTCCTGGTTGCTGGGCCGCCGGTGGCGCGCCACCAGATGGTTCTTGGCGGTGTTGATGCCGATGCGGTAGAGCCAGGTGTAGAACGCGCTCTCGCCCTTGAAGCCCTTGAGCGCGCGGTAGGCCTTGATGAAGGTCTCCTGGGCCACATCCGGGGCATCGGCATCCCCCACCAGGCGGCCGACCAGCTGGATGATCTTGTACTGGTAGCGGCGCACCAGCAGCTCGAAGGCGCGGGCATCGCCGGCCTGGGCCCGGGCCACCAGCTGGTTGTCGAGGACTTCTTCGCTCATCGGTTGGTCGTTGTCGGCCCACGGCGCCCGGCACGGGGTGGCCCCACCGTACACTGGACGCCGGCGCCGGCAGGACGCTCGTGCGCGCCGCCCCAGTCTAACGAGGAAGCCCCCCGCAGTGCTGAGCGATGTCTTGATCCTGGGCAGCGGCGCGGCTGGCCTGTCCCTCGCCCTGCGTCTGGCCCAGGCCGGCCGGCAGGTCACGGTGGTTTCCAAGGCGAGCCTGGAAAGCGGCAGCACCCTCTGGGCCCAGGGCGGCATCTCGGCGGTGCTCGACGAGGGCGACTCCCTCGAATCCCATGTGCGCGACACCCTGGTGGCCGGCGCCGGGCTGTGCGACGAGCAGGCGGTGCGCTACACCGTCCAGCGCGGTCCGGACGGCATCCGCTGGCTGATCGAACAAGGGGTGGTGTTCACCGAGGAGGACGGCGAGCAGCGCGGCCGCCGGCTGCATCTGACCCGGGAGGGCGGGCACAGCCACCGGCGGGTGGTGCACGCGGCCGATGCCACCGGCCACGCGGTGGAAACCACCCTCGCCTCGCTGGTCGCCGCCCATCCCAACATCCGGGTGCGGGCGCGGGCGGTGGCGGTGGATCTGATCCTCGATGCGCCGCGCCGTCGTGCCGTCGGCGCCTATCTCTACGACCGCGACAGCAAGGAGATCAGCGCCGAATCGGCCAAGGCGGTGGCCCTGTGCACCGGGGGCGCCAACCAGGTCTATCTGTACTCATCCAACCCCTATGGCGCTTCCGGGGATGGCATCGCGATGGCCTGGCGAGCCGGCTGCCGGGTGGCCAACATGGAGTTCATGCAGTTCCACCCGACCACGCTCTACCACAAGGACTCGCGCAGCTTCCTGATCAGCGAGGCCTTGCGCGGCGAAGGCGCCTGGCTGCGGTTGCCGCTGCCGGATGGCCGCCCGGGCGAGCGCTTCATGCACCGCTTCGACGAGCGCGGCGAACTGGCCCCGCGCGATGTGGTGGCCCGCGCCATCGATCACGAGATGAAGCGGCTCGGCCTCAAGCATGTGCTGCTCGACATCACCCACAAGCCGGCGAGCTTCATCCGCCACCACTTCCCCACCATCCATGCCCATTGCCTGAGCCTGGGGCTGGATATCTGCCGCGAGCCGATTCCGGTGGTGCCCTCGGCCCACTTCACCTGCGGCGGGGTGGTGACCGATCTGCGCGCCCGTACCGATCTCGACGGGCTTTATGCCATCGGCGAGGTGGCCTGCACCGGCCTGCACGGCGCCAACCGCCTGGCCAGCAACTCGCTGCTGGAGTGCCTGGTGTTCGCCGAGGCCGCCGCCGAGGATCTGCTGGCCACTCTCGACGAGCGCCCGGCCCCGCCGCCGCCGCGGCCCTGGGATGCCTCACGGGTCACCGATTCCGACGAGGATGTGGTGGTCTCCCACAACTGGCTGGAACTGCGCACCTTCATGTGGGACTACGTCGGCATCGTGCGCACCACCAAGCGCCTGCAGCGGGCGCTGCGGCGGGTCGAACTGCTGCGCCAGGAGATCCAGGACTACTACGGCAACTACCGGATCAGCCATCACCTGATCGAGCTGCGCAATCTGGTGGTCTGCGCCGAGCTGATCGTGCGCTCGGCGCTGGCCCGGCATGAATCGCGGGGCCTGCACTACACCCTCGATCACCCTGCCGCGGCCGAGGGTGCGGGAGCCTGGACCGTGCTGCCGGGCCGACAGCCGGCCGCCTGAGGCACGCCTTCGCGCCGTCCGCAAAAAAGGCGCGGACTCTCCGCCGTCCCCCAACCCCGGCGAAGAGCCGCGCCGCCCCAGCATGCGGCGGGACCGTCGCCCCCGCGTCAGCCCCGCTGCAGCCCGACTCTGCCGCTGCCCTCGCCGGCCTCACAAGGCGGGTCTGGCACCCGCCAGGCGGAGGACGCGCCGCCGCCGACCCCCTGCAGATGACGGCACCAGCCGCGCCCCGCGCGCAGCCAGCGGGCTCCGGCCGGCAGCACCGGTCGGCGGCCCGACGCCACCTTTCGTCATAAATTCGGCATCCAAATGTCAGGTCGGCGCCGGCCGCCGGCGGCCGGGAGCGGATCAGCCGCGCAGATCCGCCGCGACCCGGCGCAGATCGAGCGCCAGCAGCGGGTCGGCGGTCTGGGCCGCCTCGGTCTCCAGCCGCTCGGCCACCGCCGCCGCGGACAGCGCGGTGTCGGCCAGCAGCTTGGCCAGCAGGGCCTGCACCGGGTTGGCCGGACTCCAGTTCACCGCCATCCGCGGCGGCGCCGGGATCACCGGCGGCAGGGGGATCGGCACACAGGTGGGAAAGCAGCCGTCCATCGCCACTGCAAAGCCCAGATCGCGGCGCGCCTCCTCGGCCTGCAGGGCGACGTCGCGGATCAGCTCGCGAGCCAGCTGCAACCGCAGCAGCTCATCGGGCTTGAGGCGAAGCCCCAGACTGCCGGCCGCCTTGGCGGGATCGGCATAGAGCTGATCCCGGAACAACGGGTCGGCCAGCGCCTTCTGAACCAGCTGGTTGAGCACATAAATCGAGGCCATCGCACACTCCGGTCAATCGGGGGCGATCACGGCCGGGGCCGGTCCAGCATGACAGGCTCAGCGGCCCGGCGTTGCCGCCCCGGCGGCCATCAGGCCGGCCTCGATTCGACCATGCAGCGCCTGCCAGGGATGGGTGGGCGGCAGGTCGTCGAAGGCCAGCGGTGCGGGCTGGCGCCAGCTCTGCTGAGCGCCGTCGGCGTCTCCGGCGGCGAGCTG
>DASUDX010000035.1:0-16069 GCA_036275365.1 Nevskiaceae bacterium
CCCGGTGGCGACGGTGGTGGGGCTGGCCTTCAAGCTGCGCGATCCCGAGGGTCTGCTCGGCGGCGAGCGGGGCGAGCTGGGCATCACCTGCGCGCTGGTGCCGGCGCGCCACCCGGGCGTGCAGATCGGCCGCCGGCACTACCCCGGTGCGGCCTTCATGAACGGCACCATCCAGGGCCGCGATGTGTTCATCCCGGTGGACTGGATCATCGGCGGCCCGGCCATGGCCGGAAAGGGCTGGCGCATGCTGGTGGAGTGCCTCTCCGCCGGTCGCGGCATCTCGCTGCCGGCGCTGGCCACCGCCGCCGGTCAGGTCGCCTACCGGATGACCGGCACCTATGGCCGGCTGCGCCGCCAGTTCAAGGTGCAGATCGGCCGCTTCGAAGGCGTGCAGGAAGCCACCGGCCGCATCGGCGGGCTCACCTACACGATGGAGGCGATGCGCCTGCTCACCGCCTCGGCGGTGGACCACTGCGCGCCCAGCGTGCTCACCGCCATCGCCAAGTACCACATGACCGAGCTGATGCGGAAGGTGATCAGCGAGGGCATGGATGTGATGGCCGGCCGCGCCATCCAGCAGGGCCCGCGCAACTTCATCGCCACCGGCTACAGGGCCGCCCCGGTGGCGATCACCGTGGAGGGCGCCAACATCCTCACCCGCAACCTGATGATCTTTGGCCAGGGGGCGATCCGCTGCCACGAGTTCGTCTTCCCGGAGATGGAGGCGGCGCGGGCCGATGATCTGCGCGCCTTCGACCGCCTGCTGTTCGGCCACCTCGGCTTCTCGCTCAACCGCGCGGTGCGCAGCCTCACCCTGGCGCTGACCGGCGCGCGGCTGGCGCGCGCACCGGTGAAGGGGGCGCTGGCCCAGGACTTCCGCGTGCTCGAGCGCTACTCGGCGAGCCTCGCCTTCGTCGCCGATCTGACCATGGGCGTGCTCGGCGGCAGCCTGAAGGTGCGCGAGCGGCTGTCGGCCCGGCTGGGCGATGTGCTGTCCCAGCTCACCCTCGCCTCGGCGGTGGCCAAGTTCTATCTCGAGGGCCCGCAGAGCGCCGCCGAGACCGCCCACGCGCGCTGGGCGCTGGACCACGCCCGCTACGAGATCGGCCGCGCCCTGGAGGACTTCATCCGCAACTTCCCGGTCGGCTGGGCGCGCTGGCTGATGCGGGTGGTGGTGTTCCCGCTGGGCAACCACGCCCACCCGGTGTCCGATGCCGTCAACGCCCGCGTCGCCACCCTGATGCTGGAGGCCACCGATGTGCGCGAGCGGCTCTCGGCGCTGGTCTTCGTCAACGGCGGCGATGACGAGGCGATCGGCCGCATGGAGAAGGCCTGGCGGGTGGCCGAGGCCCACGAACCGGCCTATGCCGCCTACTACAAGCTGCTCGGCCGCGGCGCGCTGGAGGGCGATGGCCTGGAGGCACGCCTCGACAGCGCCCGCCGCCAGGGCCTGCTCGACGAGGCGCAGATCGCCTCGGTGCGCGAGTACGAGCGGGTGCGTCTGGAGGTGATCGCCACCGATGACTTCGCCCCCGAGGCGCTGCGCCCGGCCCAGGCCGAGCCGCGCCCGGCGGCTGGCCGCCGCTCGCTGGCCGCCTGAGGCGACGGCCACGAAAAAGGCCGGGGCGAACCCCGGCCTTGGCGTCTCCCAACCGCGCGGGTCAGCGGCCGCTGATCGCCACGTAGTCGCGGGTCGGCGCGCCGGTGTAGACCTGGCGCGGACGGCCGATGCGGGTCATCGGATCGGCGGTCATCTCCATCCAGTGGGCGGCCCAGCCCACGGTGCGGGCGATGGCGAACATCGGGGTGAACATGTTCACCGGGATGCCCAGCGCCTTGTAGATGATGCCGCTGTAGAAATCGACATTGGGATAGAGCTTGCGCGCCTTGAAGTAGTCGTCGTTGAGCGCGATCTCCTCCAGCTTGAGCGCCAGCTCCATCTGCGGATCGTTCTCCTTGCCGAAGTGCTTGAGCACCTTGTGGCACTGCTCGCGGATGATGGTCGCGCGCGGATCGAAGTTCTTGTACACGCGGTGGCCGAAGCCCATCAGGCGCACCCCGCTGTTCTTGTCCTTGACCTTCTCCATGAAGGCCGGGACCTTCTTCACATCGCCGATCTCGTCGAGCATCTTCAGCACCGCCTCGTTGGCGCCGCCGTGCGAGGGGCCCCACAGCGCGGCGATGCCGGCGGCCATCGCCGCATAGGGATTGCAGCCGGTGGAGCCGGCCAGGCGCACGGTGGAGGTCGAGGCGTTCTGCTCGTGGTCGGCGTGGAGGATGAACAGCACATCCAGCGCCTTGGCCGCCACCGGGTCCACCACATAGGGCTCGGCCGGCACCGCGAACATCATGTGCAGCAGATTGCTGCAGTAGTCGAGATGGTTCTGCGGGTAGACGAAGGGCTGGCCGAAATACTTCTTGTAGGCGGCCGCCGCGATGGTCGGGATCTTCGCGATCATGCGGTGGGCGAAGATCTCGCGGTGGCGCGGATCCTTGTTGTTGGTGGTGTCGTGATAGAAGGCCGACAGCGAGCCGACCACGCCGGTGAGCATGGCCATCGGGTGGGCGTCGTAGTTGAAGCCCTGGAAGAAGCCCTTCAGGGACTCGTTGATCATCGTGTGGCGGCGGATGCTGCTGTCGAACTCGGCCAGCTGGGTCGCGCTGGGCAGCTCGCCGTGCAGGATCAGGTAGCAGACCTCGATGAAGCTGGACTTGGCCGCCAGCTGGTCCACCGGGTAGCCGCGGTAGAGCAGCACGCCGTTGTCACCGTCGATGTAGGTGATCGCGCTCTTGCACGAGCAGGTGCTGGTGAAGCCGGGGTCGAAGGTGAAGATGTCGAGCTTGTCGTAGACCTTGCCCACATCCACGCCGGGGGTGCCCATCTGGCCGGTGACCAGCGGCAGGTCGATCTTCTCGCCGGTGGCGTTGTTGACCAGGCTGTAACTCGCTTGACTCATCGGCTTCTCCGGATTGGCTGGACGCTGGTTCAGTTCCGCCGGCGCAAGCGCCGTTCCGGCGGATTCAGATGGGAGGGTAGTGGGACGGGTAGGAAGCCCGCGCCGCCCCGCTGGTCACGGCCGCCCGGGCCACCGCGGGTGCCACGGCATCGCGCAGGCGGGGGTCGAACGGCGTCGGGATGATGTAATCCGGGCCGAAGCTTAACGAGCTTTGGCCATAGGCCGCCAGCACGGCCGCCGGCACCGGCTGCTGCGCCAGCCCGCGCAGGGCTTCGACGGCGGCGATCTTCATCTCCCGGTTGATCAGCCGCGCGCGCACATCGAGCGCGCCGCGGAAGAGGAAGGGGAAGCACAGCACATTGTTGACCTGATTGGGGAAGTCGCTGCGGCCGGTGGCCACGATCGCATCCTGGCGCACCTGCCGGGCCACCGCCGGCATGATCTCCGGCACCGGGTTGGACAGGGCGAACACGATCGGCCGTTCCGCCATCAGCGCCAGCCATTCCTCGCGCAGCAGCCCGGGTCCGGACAGGCCGATGAACACATCCGCCCCGGCCAGGGCACCGGCCAGGGTGCGGCGCTCCGAGGGTGGCTGGGCGAACTCGGCCTTCTCGCGGCTGAGGTCGTCACGGCCGGTGTCGATCACGCCCTTGCGGTCGACCAGCCAGAGGTTCTCGCGGCGCGCCCCCAGCTCGCGCGCCAGGCGCATGCTGGCGATGCCGGCGGCCCCGGCGCCCAGACAGACGATGCGGGCGTCCGCCAGGCGCTTGCCCTGGATCTGCAGGGCGTTGAGCAGACCGGCGCACAGCACGATGGCGGTGCCGTGCTGGTCGTCGTGGAACACCGGAATGTCGAGCCGGCGCACCAGCTCCTGCTCGATCTCGAAGCAGGCCGGGGCGGCGATGTCTTCCAGGTTGATGCCACCGAAGGTGGGCGCGATGCGCGCCACCGTGTCGATGAAGTCCTGCGGCTGGGCGGCGTCGACCTCGATATCGAAGACATCGATGTCGGCGAACTTCCTGAACAGAACGGCCTTGCCTTCCATCACCGGCTTGCCGGCCAGTGCCCCGGTGTTGCCGAGACCCAGCACGGCGGTGCCGTTGGAGATCACCGCCACCAGATTGCCCTTGCCGGTGTAGCGGTAGGCGTCTTCCGGATTCTGCTGGATGGCGAGCACCGGTTCGGCGACGCCGGGCGAGTAGGCCAGGCTCAGATCCTGCGGCGTGGCGCAGGGCTTGCTGACCTCAACGCGGAGCTTTCCCGGGCGCGGGTGCTCGTGATAGGCGAGCGCGGCCCGCCGGAAATCCTGCTGCATGGGGTCCTCGCACAGTGCCTTCTGCCTGGGTGTGCCGGATGCGCGGGGCACGGCGGCCCCGCGGGTACCAAGTCGAACGCGGCGCCAGCGCGGCGCCGGCGCTTACTTCTTGTAGCGCTGCTGGAACTTGCTGACGCGACCGCCCGCTTCCACCTGCTTCTGCTTGCCGGTGTAGAAGGGGTGCGAGAGGCTGGAGGTATCCAGGTTCACCAGCGGGTACTCGACGCCGCCGATGGTGGCCTTCTCACGGGTCTTGACCGTGGAGCGGATGATGAAGGTGTGGCCGCCGGCCGAGTCCTTGAAGGCGACGGGGCGGTAGTCGGGGTGGATGCCTTCTTTCATGGCGCGCTCGAAGCTGAACAAAAAATGGTCGCGCAGGATAGAGAAGCGGCCGGTGGGTGGCAAGTCCGCCGGGTCCGGCCCGGTGCTCAGATCTCCTCGTCGGAGAGCGCTTCCACCTCGAAGCGGCCCTCGTCCTCGTCCACCCTCAGGCGCACGGTGATCGGCCGGCAGCACACCTGGCAGTCCTCGATGTAGGTCTGCGATCCGGCCGAGAGATCCAGTTCCAGCACGATGGTTTCCCAGCAGTAGGGACAGCTGACTTCCGCTTCCTCGAGCATGCTCAGTACCCCGCCGCCTGGCCGTCCTTGCGCGACTCCGAGGCGCCGATCCAGGCGCCGTCGGCGCGCTGGATGGCCTGGTAGCCGCCGTAGCTGCCGCCGTCCCAGCCCACCCGGTGGCCGCGCCGCATCAGCTCGCGCACCGTCTCGTAGGGGAAGCCGGTTTCCAGGAACAGCATGCCGCCGTCGCGCATCACCTCCCCGGTCGGTTCGCTGGACCCGGTGTGGTAGATGCGCGGGGCATCGCCGGCCTCCTGCAGATTCATGCCGAAATCGATCAGGTTCATCACGATCTGCACATGGCCCTGGGGCTGCATGTCGCCGCCCATCAGGCCGAAGCTGATCCAGGGCTTGCCGTCCTTGCTGATGAAGGCCGGGATGATGGTCTGGAACGGCCGCTTGCCGGGGGCGTAGACATTGGCGTGGCCCTCCTCGAGGGTGAACATCTCGCCCCGGTTCTGCAGGATGAAGCCGAGGCCCGGCGGGCTCATGCCGCTGCCCATGCCGCGGTAGTTGGACTGGATCAGCGAGACCATCATGCCGTCGGCATCGGCGGTGGTGAGGTAGATGGTGTCCCCCTGGTAGAGCGCCGGATGGCCGGCGTCCACGGTCAGCGCCGCGCGCTGCGGATCGATCTCGGACGCGCGCGCCTCGGCGTAGCGCTTGTCGATCAGCCCGCGTACCGGCAGGCGGTTGAAGGCCGGGTCGGCGAAGTAGCGGGCGCGGTCCTCGAAGGCGAGCTTCTTGGCCTCGGTGAACAGGTGCACATGCTCGGCGCTGCCGAAGTCGGCCGGGGCGAACTCGAAGCGTTCCAGCAGGTTGAGCATCTGCAGGGCGGTCACCCCCTGCGAGTTGGGCGGCAGCTCCCAGACCTGGTAGCCGCGGTAGTCCACCGACACCGGCTCCACCCACTCGCTGCGATGGGCGGCGAGATCCTCGACGCTGAGAAAGCCGCCCTGGGCCTGCACATACTCGGCCAGGGTGCGCGCCACCCGGCCCTCGTAAAACCCCTTGCGGCCGTCGCGGGCGATCGCCTCGAGGGTGCGGGCCAGGCCCGGGTTCTTCCAGCGCTCGCCCTTGGCCGGCGCGCGTCCGGCCACGGTGAACTGCTCGAGGAAGCCGGGATAGCGCGATAGTAGCGGCACCGAGCGCGCCCAGTAGTGGGCGATGGTCTCGGCCACCGGGTGCCCCTCGCGGGCGTAGGCGATGGTGGGCGCCAGCACCGTCTTCAGCGGCAGCCGGCCGAAGCGCTCGTGCAGGGTGGTCCAGCCGTCCACCGCCCCGGGCACGCTCACCGGCAGCGGACCGCGGGCGGGGATCTGGCTCAGCCCCTGCGCCGCCAGCTCGGTCTTCAGCCGTTCCAGGCTCAGCCCGCGCGGCGAGCGGCCGCTGCCGTTGAGGCCATGCAGCCGGGCGGTCTTCGGATCCCAGACGATGGCGAACAAATCCCCGCCCAGCCCGCAGCCGGTGGGCTCCATCAGGGCCAGCGCCGCATTGGCGGCAATCGCCGCGTCCACCGCGCTGCCGCCGGCCTTGAGCAGGTCCAGGGCGATCTGGGTGGCCAGCGGATGGCTGGTGGCCGCCATCGCCCGCGGCGCGATCACCTCCGAGCGGGTGGCAAAGGCCCGCCCGGTGATGCGGTCCGCGGCCGGTGCGGCGGCGCTGAGCAGGGCGGCGGCAACGAGAACAAACAGGCGCATGGACGGCTCCGGCGGTGCAGGCGTGGAGCCTCGCACAGCCTCCCCGCCTAGAGGAACAGGCGCAGCAGCGCGTTCAGGTATTGCCGACCCCGGAGGCTGGCGCGCACCTGCTCGCCGACGATCTCCACCAGCCCCTGCTGCCCGGCGGCGGCCAGCCCCGGCGCGAGGCTGGCGCGCGGCAGACCGGTGGCGGCCTCGTAGTGGGCGAGATCAAAGCCCTCGTGCAGGCGCAGGGCGTTCATCAGGTACTCGAAGGGCCGCTCGGCCGCCGGAATCTCGCGCGATTCCTGGACCGCCGCCTCGCTGCCGGCGGCGCCGAGATACCCGCGCGGATGCTTGTGGCGGGCGCGGCGCTCGATCACCCACTCGCCCTCGCGCCAGAACGAGCGCTTGCCGTGGGCGCCGGCGCCCAGGCCCAGATAGTCGCCGAAGGTCCAGTAGACCTGATTGTGGCGGCAGCGCTGCCCCGGCCGGGCATAGGCCGAGACCTCGTACTGCGCATAGCCGGCCGCCGCCAGCCGCGCCTGACCGGCCTCCTGGATCGCCCAGGCGCTGTCGTCATCGGGCAGCAAGGGCGGGCGGGCGGCGAACTCGGTATTGGGTTCGAGGGTGAGCTGGTAATAGCTCAGGTGCTCCGGCTCGAAGGCCAGCGCCGCGGCGAGATCGGCCTCGGCGGCGGCGAGGGTCTGGCCGGGCAGGGCAAACATCAGATCGAGATTGAGCCGCTCGAAGCCGGCCGCGCGGGCGGCCCGCACCGCCCGGCCGACCGCGGCGGCGTCATGGATGCGGCCGAGCTTGCGCAGCTGCTCGCCATCCAGGCTCTGCACGCCCAGCGAGAGCCGGTTGACCCCGGCGGCGCGGTAGTCGCGGAAGTGCCCCTCGTCGGTGGTGCCCGGATTGGCCTCGAGGGTGATCTCCACCTCACTCACCAGCCGCAGCCGCTGCGACAGCCCCTCCAGCACCGCGCCGATCGCCGCGCCGCTGAACAGGCTGGGGGTGCCGCCGCCGAGGAAGACGCTGACCACCTCGCGCGGTTCCGGCCGCTGCGCCAGCTCGTGATCGAGATCGCGCAGCAGCGCCGCCACATAGTCGGCTTCCGGCACCTCGCCGCGCAGCGCATGCGAGTTGAAGTCGCAGTACGGGCATTTGCGCACGCACCAGGGGAAGTGCAGATAGACCGCCAGCGGCAGCACGGCCGGTGCCATCAGCGCCAGGCGGCCAGGCGGGCGTCCTTCTCCAGCCACAGCGCGTTGACCCAGTGCTGGAAGCGCGCGCGGAAGCCCGGATCGTCCTCGTAGTTGCCGCGCAGCAGCGCCTCCGGCAGCGGCCGGGTGACCAGGTGCACGCGCAGCTCGCGCTGCTCGCCGCACAGCCAGCTCCACAGCAGCGGCCGGCGGCTGGGCTGGTAGTGGAGGGTGACATCGATCAGGGCATCGAACTGATCGCCCATCGCATTGAGGGTGAAGCTCAGCCCGGCGCTCTTGGGGCGCAGCAGATGGCGGAACGGCGAGCCCTTAGCGGCGTGCTTGGCCGGCGTGTAACGGGTGCCCTCGAGGAAGTTGACCACGGTGATCGCCTCGCCGCGGTAGCGCTGGCAGGTGCGCCGGGTGGTTTCCAGATCCTCGTTGCGCAGCGCCGGGTTGGCGGCGATCGCCTCGCGGGAGTGGCGCTTCATGAACGGCATCTCCATGCCCCAGCAGGCGGCGCCGATGATCGGCACCCACATCAGCTCCTGCTTGAGGAAGAAGCGCAGGAACGGCGCGCGGCCGTGGAACAGCTCGAACAGGATCAGGATGTCGGCCCAGGACTGGTGATTGCACACCAGCAGATAGCTGCCATCGGTGCGCAGGCCACGGGTTTCATCCTCGATCCGCCAGCGCGCGCCGTGGCACAGGCGGTAGACCCGGCGCAGCCCGCCCGCCCAGCGCCGGCCGACCCACACCATGTAGCGGGTCAGCGGCCGCTGGGTGGCGGGGAAGGGCAGCAGCAGCGCCTTGAGCAGGGTGGCCGGCAGCAGCATCAGCCCGCCCCAGAACAGCAGCACCCCCAGCATGCCGCTGAAGGTGACGACGCCGATCACCGCGGGCGGCAGGCGCATGACCTCAGCGGTGGTAGGCGGGCGAGAGCTCGCGGACCGCCTCGATCATCGCCGCCGCGTGCTCCGGGGGCGTGTGCTGGGAAATGCCGTGGCCGAGGTTGAACACATGGCCGGGCCCCGGGCCGTAGGCCGCCAGCACCTCGGCCACCGCCTCGCGGATGCGCGCCGGCTGGGCGAACAGGGTGGCGGGGTCGAGATTGCCCTGCAGCGCCACCTGCTGGCCGACGCGCGCGCGCGCACCGCGCAGATCGGTGGTCCAGTCCAGCCCCAGGCCGGCGCAGCCGGTGGCCGCCAGGGCCTCCAGATGCTGGCCGCCGTTCTTGGTGAAGAGAATCACCGGTACCGCCGGTGCCACCTGCCGCAGGTGGGCCACGATCGCCTGCATCGGCGCCAGCGAGCAGCGCGCGTAGGCCGCCGGTGCCAGCACCCCGCCCCAGGTGTCGAACACCATGATGGCGTCGGCGCCGGCCCGCACCTGGGCCTCCACATAGCCGCAGACCGCCTGGGTCAGGCGTGCCAGCAGCAGGTCCATCGCTGCCGGCTGGTCGATCATCAGCGCCTTGACCCGGTGGAACTCGTGGCCGCCGCCGCCTTCGACCATGTAGGTGGCCAGCGTCCACGGGCTGCCGGTGAAGCCGATCAGCGGCACCGAGCCGGCCAGTGCGGCCTTGATCGTGCGCACCGCGTCCATCACATAGCGCAGCTCGCCCTCCGGGTCCGGCACCGGCAGGGCGGCGATCTCGGCGGCACTCCGCAGCGGCCGCTCGAAGCGCGGACCCTCGCCCTCGGCGAAGGTCAGGCCCAGGCCCATCGCATCGGGCACGGTGAGGATGTCGGAGAACAGGATCGCCGCGTCCAGGCCGTAGCGGGCCAGCGGTTGCAGGGTGACCTCGCAGCACAGCTCCGGGTTGCGGCAGAGGTCCATGAAGCCGCCGGCGCGGGCGCGCGTGGCGCGGTACTCCGGGAGATAGCGGCCGGCCTGGCGCATCATCCACACCGGGGTGCGGTCCACGCTCTGGCGCCGCAGCGCGCGCAGGAAGCGGTCGTTGGCGGGAGGCGTCATGCGCGGGCGAGGCAGGGGATCACGGCCGAGCAGTGTAGCGGCAAGGCCGCGCCCGCCTCAGGGGGTGGACAGGCGGTCCTGCCCCGGCGCGGTGGGCGGTGGCGCGGGCTCGGCGCGCGGGTCGAGCTGGGCCAGCACCGGCGTCGACGGCGATACCGCGACGAACTTCTTCTGCTCGGCCACCGCGGTATCCGCCACCCGCAGCCGGTGCCCGGCGTAGAGGGCGTAGATCAGCAGCACCAGGGCGATGCCCAGATACAGCCCGGCCGGGCCGGACAGCGTCATCAGCAGGGCGGTGCTGAGCGGCCCCAGGCACTGGCCGACGCCGTAGCACAGCAGCAGGGTGGCATTGGCCCCGACATGGCTCTGGCCCTGGCCCTGGGTGCGATCGTGCAGGCGGGCGAGGCAGGTCGGATACAGGCAGGATGTCACGCCGAGAAACAGCATGCTGGCGGCGAACAGCAGGGTCTGCGACAGCCCGCCGAAGATCGCCACGCCCAGGGCCGAGACCGCGATCGCCAGCGCCAGGCCCAGGATCACCCGGCGGCGGTCATAGCGGTCGGCCAGCCGCCCCACCGGCAGCTGCAGCAGCATCGAGGCCAGCACCGCCAGCGCCATGTAGCGGGAGATGGTGCCGGTGTCCGCCCCCAGCTGGTGCAGGTGCACCGGCGCCAGCTGGTAGAACGAGGCGAGCGCAAAGCCGGCGGCGCAGGCCCCCACCACGCTGATCCGCGAGGCCGCCAGCAGCGGACGGATCGCCAGCCGCCCGGCCGGCGGCAGCGGCGGCGCCGGCCGCGAGGTCAGGGCCAGCGGCACGCTGGAGAGCACCAGCAGACCCGCGCACAGCGACCAGGCGCGGAAATCGCCGGCGTCCGGCAGGCCCACCAGCCACTGCCCGGCCGCGCCGGCGAGGTAGTAGTTGATCATGTAGAAGCCCATCAGCCGGCCGCGGGTGGCCGCGGTGGCATGGGCGTTGATCCAGCTCTCCAGCACGATCAGCAGCAGCGCGCCGCAGAAGCCGGTGAGCCCGCGCAGCAGGCCCCACAGCCAGGGATCGAGAAAGGCGCCGTGCAGCAGGGCCAGGCAGCAGACCAGCGAGGAGAAGGCCGAGAACACCCGGATATGGCCGACCCGCGAGATCAGCCGCGGACCCAGCCAGGAGCCGGCCATGAAGCCGAACGAGTACTGGATCATCACCAGACTCACCGTGGTGGCGGCGTGGCCGGCGTCGGCCAGGCCCAGCGAGATCTGGGTGCCGAGCATCATCATCCCGGCCACATAGAGCCCGGCGGCCAGGAACACCGAGGCGGCGGAGACGACCAGCGAGTACATGGGCCGTGTGTCAAATCATTTATAAAAGTGGACTTATGCAATTGGATTGCACACGCCCTCCCGGCATTGTCCGGGATCGCCCGGAGGCTGACCAGCGCCGCGACCGCCCGTTGACCCTGCGCGCCGTGCACTGAGAGCATGCTGCCCATGCCCCCGCTTCTCCGCTCCCCCCGCCTGCGCCGGGTCCTGCTCGGCCTCGCCGCCCTGCTGCTGCCGCTGGCGGCCCTGGCCTGGGGAGTGCAGCACCTGCGCCAGCTGCGCGCCGAGCTCGAGCAGCCGCTGGAGAACCGGGCGGCGCTGGCCTATGTGGGATCCAACAGCTGCCGCAGCTGCCATCAGGACCACCACGCCAGCTGGTACCAGACCTTTCACCGCACCATGACCCAGGAGGCCACCGCCAAGACCGTCCAGGGCGCCTTCGACGGCCAGGTGGTGGAGTACTGGGGGCAGCCGGTGCGGCCGCGCACCACCGAGGACGGCCGGGCGGTGTTCGACTATCTCCACCCGCAGACCCGCGAGGTGATGGGCACCGCCGAGGTGCGCCGCACCGTGGGCAGCCATCGCTACCAGCAGTACCTCGCCCAGGTGCCTGGCCAGGGCGGCAACTACACCCGCCTGCACCTGCTCTGGCACGCCGGCGACCAGCGCTGGGTGCACATCAACGGCGCCTTCCTCTACGACGATGCGCAGGGCTTCAACGACCACATCGCCACCTGGAACCACAACTGCATCTTCTGCCACAACACCGGCCCGCAGCCGCGCATCCAGAACGCCGAGGCCCTCTACCAGCGGCTCTATCGCGGCGAGCGCTTCAACTTCCTCGAGGAGGCGCGCTATGACTCGCAGGTGGCCGAGCTGGGCATCGCCTGCGAGTCCTGCCACGGCCCGGGCGAGGCGCATGCGCGCAAGAACCGCGACCCGCTGCGGCGCAATCTGCTGGCGCTGAGCGACCGCCCCGATCCCACCATCGTCAACCCGGCGCGGCTGCCGCCCGAGCGCGCCAGCGAGGTCTGCGGCCAGTGCCATGGCCAGCGCCTGCCGGTGCGCACCGATCTGGTCGAGACCTGGCTGGACAGCGGGCCCACCTACCGGCCCGGCGAGGTGCTGGCCGAGCATGTCCGGCTGGTGCGCCGCGAGGAACCGGGCCCGCCCGGACGGCCGGATCTCTACCGCCTGCGGTTCTGGGAGGACGGCACGCCGCGGCTGTCCGCCTACGAGATGCAGGGCCACAGCGCCTCGCCCTGCACCAGCGAAGGCCAGGCCAGCTGCCAGACCTGCCATGCCGCCCACGGCGGGGATGTCAACGGCATGATGCGCGAGGGCGCCCGCGAGGGCGCTCCCTGCCTCGCCTGCCACCAGGCGGTGGCCGCCGACATCCCCGCCCACACCCGCCATGCGGCGGACTCCAGCGGCTCGGTCTGCGTGGACTGCCACATGCCCAAGGCGGTCTACGGGGTGATGGAGATCCACCGCAGCCATCGCATCGAAGTGCCGCAGCCGGCGCGCCACGCCGCCCTCAACCGGCCGGACGCCTGCACCAACTGCCATCTCGACCGCTCCGCCGACTGGGCCCAGACCGCGATCGACGCCTGGCGTGGCGGGTCGCCGGCCCCGGCGGGGGACGGCCAGCCCGCGCGCAATCTGCTGCAGCTGCTGGGCGGGGATCCGGTCGAGCGCGCGATCGCCGCCAAGATGGCCGGACGCGCCGATGCCGCGCCGATGCCGGCGGCCGATCGGGTGCCCGGCCTGCTCGCTGCGCTGGATGACGACTACCCGGCGGTGCGCCGCTTCGCCGCCCACAGCCTGCGCGATCTGGCCCGCCGCACGCCCGAGCTTGCGCCCCTGGCCGAGCCGCTCGAGGACTACGACTTCATCGCCGAGCCGGCCGCGCGCGAGGCGATCGAGCAGGCCCTGCAGCAGCGCTGGCAGTCCCTGCCGGCCAGCGCCAGCGCACGGCCGCTGCCGGTGGCCGAGGTGAGCCGCCTGCGCGCCGAGGCACAGACCAAGGGCAAGAACATCGAGATCGGCGAATGAACAAACCGCGTGCGCCCCGTCCCCAGCCGGCGCCGGCCGCCGATCCCGCCGAGCGGCCGCTGGAGGGGCTCAATCTGCGCCTGGGCTGGACCCTGCTGCTGCTGTTCATGGCCGGTGGCCTGCTGCTCGAGGCCCTGCACGGGATCAAGCTGCCGCTGTATCTGGAGAACCATCTGCGCCGCGAGCTGTGGACGCTCGCCCATGCCCATGGCGCCCTGCTGGCGATCCTGAACCTGGTCTATGCCGGCCAGGCGGCGCGCCTGCTGGAGGACCCGGTGCGCCGCCGCCGCGCCAGCCTGACGCTGGCCGCCGGTGCGGTGCTGATGCCGGCCGGCTTTTTCCTCGGCGGCATCGGCAACAGCGAGTCCGATCCCAGCCTCGCCATCCTGCTCACCCCGCTCGGGGCCCTGCTGCTGCTGCACGCCGCCGCCAGCTGCACGCTCGCCGCCTGGCGGCGCTAGCACTCAGGCCGCCGCCAGCCGCGCCCACTGCTGGCGCAGGGCCTCCAGCGCGCGCTCGGAAAAACCGGTGCCGATCAGCACCAGCCGGCTGTCCCGCGCCGGATCCGGCCACTCGCGCAGCGCCTGGTAGGGATAGAGCATGCCCTGCACGGCGTGCACCACCACCGGGAAGGCGTGCTCCCGGGTCTGCACCAGCCCTTTCAGGCGCAGCAGGTCCTCGCCGAAGATCGATTGCAGCAGCTCCAGCCACAGCCCCAGCGCGGCCAGCCGGATCGGGGTGTCGAAGCGCAGCACCACGCTCTCCACCCCGCCGCCGTGCGCGCCCTCGGCCGCCACCGGCAGGAACAGCGGGGTGAGCCAGCGGCCGCCGGTGGCCGGCGCTGCCAGCAGGGACTCGACCTGGGTGGCCAGATCACCGCCCGGGTCCAGGGCCAGCTGCTCGGTGCCCGGGTTGAGCGCGGCCAGCCGCGCCGCCAGAGCCGCCAGGGCCGGCGCCTCGGCCAGATCGGTCTTGCTCAGCAGCAGGCGGTCGGCGGCGGCGGCCTGACGCAGCGCCTCCGGGTGGCGCTCGAGCGTGGACAGGCCGTGCTGGCCATCGACCACGGTCAGCACCAGGCTCAGCGCCGCCCGCCCGCGCAGCGCCGGGGCATGCACCAGGGCGCCGATCACCGGTCCCGGATTGGCCAGCCCAGTGGTCTCGATGACGATGCGGGTCAGCGCCGGCAGCTCGCCGCGGCCGGCACGCGCCAGCAGGTCGAGCACGGTTTCCGCCAGCCCGTCGCGGGCACTGCAGCAGACGCAGCCGCCCTCCAGCAGCACCGGTGCCTCGCGCGCCGCCTCGGCCAGATGCTGATCGAGCCCGACGCTGCCCAGCTCGTTGATCACCACGGCGGTGCCGGTCAGCGCCGGCAGCCGCAGCAGACGGTTGAGCAGGGTGGTCTTGCCGGCGCCGAGAAAGCCGGTGAGCAGGATGATCGGAACCGCGGGCGCGGCCATCAGTGGCGGTGGCCGTCCGCCTCGCGCTGCACATGCAGGCGCGCATCGGCCGACAGCACCTCGCCGGAGGCGCTGCGCAGGGCGAGGCTGATCGCCACCTCCTGATGCTCGGCCAGCGGTTCGACCGGGCGGAACAGCATCAGGTGCTTGCCACCGGGGGCCAGGCTCAGCCGCTCGCCCGGGGCCACGCTCAGCTCGCCGAGCCGGCGCATGCGCATCTGCCCCTCGCTCTGCACCGTCTCGTGGATCTCGATGGCGCCGAAGGCGGGGCTGGCGGCGCCGACCACGGTCACCGTCTGCTCGCTGCCGTTGACGAATTCCAGATAGCCGGCGGTGGTGCTCTGCCCGGGGGGCGGCAGGCGGATCCAGCCGGACTCGATCCGCGGCAGCGCCCGCTCCGGATCGACGCCGCCGCAGGCCGCGAGCAGGAGCAGGGCAAGACCGCACAGCACAGACCGCATGGGCATCTCCAGGATCGGCCGCAGTCTAGCGGCCGGCCGCGCCTCAGAAGAAGCGCAGGCGCAGGCCGCCGAGCACGGTCACGCCGGGCAGCGGTGCGCGGTCCTTGAGGAAGGAGGTGTGGCGGCGCGCCTCCTCGTCGAGCAGGTTGCGGCCCTGCACATAGACCTCGGGCTGCAGCTCGCCGAGGGTCCAGCGATGGCTCAGATCGGCCGAGAGCAGGCGGTAGCCCTCGGTGGGGCTTTCGAGATCGGCCACCCGGGTCTGGTCGGCCACCTCGGTGAGGGTGAGCGATGCCTGGAAGCCGCGCCAGCCACCGTCCAGGCCCAGCCCGTAGCGGGTGGGCGTGATCCGCGGCAGGTGGGGGCCGGCGTCCAGCTCGCCGCGCACCAGATCGGCGAACACCCGCCCGCTCAGGCGCAGCGGTCCGCTGAGGAAGCGATAGCGCGCCTCGGCCTCGGCGCCGTAGAAGCGCGCATCGGCCTGGGTCTGCTCGACCCGCAGCAGCTCGCCGTCGGCCTCGAGCTCGCCTTCCTCGTTGACCCGATCGGCCTGTCCATCGCCGTCCTCGTCGGTGGCGGCGAGCAGGCCGTAGTCGCGGATCGGGTTGTAGAACAGGTTCACGGTGGCGCTGAAGCGGCCGTGGTGCTGGTCCAGGCTCAGCTCGAGATTGGTCGAGGTTTCCTCGGTGAAGTCGCGGCCGAGGGTCACCG
The DNA here is from genome assembly GCA_036275365.1 of Nevskiaceae bacterium. GTDB lineage: Bacteria > Pseudomonadota > Gammaproteobacteria > Nevskiales > Nevskiaceae > DASUDX01. The sequence continues at coordinate 15,749 of DASUDX010000035.1, forward strand.
CGCCGAGCTCGAAGGTGCCGGTGGCCAGATGCGGGCCATCGGCGTAGAGCTCCTCGGGCACCGGGGCGCGCTGGGCGCGGGTCAGGTTCAGGCGCAGATGGCGGTGCGCGTCGAGATCCCAGAGCAGTCCGGCGGAGAGGCTCAGCGGGGTGTAGTCGCGGTCGTTGCCGGCGGTGCCCTCAGGACGGTGGCGTACCGATTCCACCCGCGCGCCGAGCTCCAGGCGGCCGAAGGACAGCGGCTTTTCCTCGATCAGGAACAGCGCCCGGCTCTGGGTGTGCACCGGCACCGGGACGAAGGCCTCCTCGCCGATGGCGGCGA
>DASUDX010000036.1:0-35681 GCA_036275365.1 Nevskiaceae bacterium
CTGGCCTTCCGCGCGGCCGGCGAGGGCAGCGGGCTCGCCTGTGATCGTGATGCCCACGACCGCGACTACGAGCACCTGCTGCTCTGGCACGAGACCGAGCAGCGCCTGCTTGGCGCCTACCGGCTGGGCTTCACCACCGCGGTGGTGGCGCGCCGCGGGCTCGCCGGCCTGTATACCCACAGCCTGTTCGACTACAGCGAGGCGCTGCTCACCCACCTCGGGCCCTCGCTGGAGCTCGGACGCTCCTTCGTGGTGCCCGACCAGCAGCGCAGCTTCGCCGCCCTGCGCCTGCTCTGGCGCGGCATCGCCCGGGTGCTGGAGGCCCATCCGGAGCTGCGCTACCTGTTCGGGCCGGTCAGCATCAGCGCGCGCTACAGCCGCACCGGCCGGGCGCTGATGGAGCTCGCCCTGTCGCGGCATCACGCCGATCCCGTGCTCAGCCGGCTGGTGCGTCCGCGCACGCCGGCGCGCCCCAGCGCCGGGGAGCCGCTGCGCCGCTCGGTGGCGGCGGCGCTCGCCGATCCCGCCCTGCTCTCGGCGGTGGTGGGCCGGATCGAGCGTGGCAGCGGCCTGCCGGTGCTGCTGCGCCACTACCTGGAGCTGCGCGGCCGCTTCGCCGGCTTCAATGTCGATGCCGCCTTCGGCGACACCCTCGATGGCCTGGTGTTCGTCCCGGTCGCCGAGCTGCCGGCGCGCTGGCGCCGCTAGCGGGGGTCGGAGCCGGCGATCAGCCGCGCGCCGCGACCGAAGGTGAGATAGCTGAACAGCCACTGCCCGCCCACCAGCAGGCGGTTGCGGGCGCCGATCAGGAAGTAGATGTGCACCAGGCCCCACAGCAGCCAGGCCAGACCGCCGCGCAGGCGCAGGCGGCCGAAGTCGATCACCGCGGCGTGGCGGCCGATGGTGGCGAGATTGCCGTGGTGGCGGTAGCGGAAGGGCTGGCTGGGCGCGCCGGCCAGGCTGCGCAGGATCTGCCGCGCGGCATGCTCGCCGGCCTGCTTGGCGGCCGGGGCGATGCCGGGCACCGGCTGACCGCCGATGCTGAGTGCTGCCGTATCGCCCACCGCATAGACCCCGGGCAGTCCGGGCACCGAGAGATCGTCCTCCACCTGCACCCGTCCGGCGCGGTCGGCTGCCACTACCAGCCAGCGCGCGGCGGGCGAGGCGCTGATGCCGGCGGCCCAGATCAGCGTCGCCGCCGGCAGCGGCCCGGCATCGGTCTCCACCCCCGCCTCGTGGCAGGCGAGCACGCGGCGGTCGAGCTGCACTTCCACCCCCATGCGGGTCAGGGCGCGGTGGGCGTAGTCGGACAGCGCCGGCGGAAAGCTGCCGAGCAGGCGCGGACCGCCCTCGACCAGCACGATGCGCGCGTCGCCCGGATTGATGTGGCGGAAATCGCGGCACAGCGCCTTGCGCGCCAGCTCGGCGATGGCCCCGGCCATCTCCACCCCGGTGGGGCCGCCGCCGATGATCACGAAGCTGAGCTGGCGGCGGCGGGTCTCGGCGTCGCCGCTGGCTTCGGCGCGCTCGAAGGCGAGCAGCACGCGGCGGCGGATCAGGGTGGCATCGTCCACCCGCTTCAGACCCGGCGCCACCGCCTCCCACTCCGGGTGGCCGAAGTAGTTGTGGGTGGCGCCGGTGGCCAGCACCAGATAGTCGTAGGGCAGACGCCGGCCATCGCTGAGCAGTACCTCGCGGGCGGTCCGCTCGATGCCACTGACCTCGCCCAGCACCACCTCGGCATTGGCCTGGTCGCGCAGCAGGCTGCGGATCGGCCAGGCGATGTCCGCCGGGTTCAGACCGGCGGTGGCCACCTGGTAGAGCAGGGGCTGGAACAGATGAAAGTTGCGCCGGTCGACCACGGTGACCTGCACCGCCGCGCCGGCCAGGGCGCGGGCGGCACTGAGCCCGCCGAAGCCGGCGCCGACGATCACCACCCGCGGCCGGGTCTCAGGCGCCATCGACGCGTTCCAGGTGGATTTCGATTTCACGCTCCACATACTGCCACTCGGGGCTGGCCCGCAGCGCCACCAGCAGGCGGTCGAAGCGGCCGCGCTCGCTCGGTGCGAACTCGAACCAGGTGAGGAAATCGAAGGGCTCGCCGAGATCACGCGCATGCAGCAGCTGGCGGGCGATGGCGGGCAGCGCCCCGAGCCCGATCGCGGTGTGGCGGGAGCGCGGGCCGAACAGCGCCCGCCGCTCGTCCTGGGCCAGCGCCCACCAGGCGGGGCTCTTGCGCAGCGGGATCAGCGCCGCGCAGCGGGCCTCGGGCCGCCCCAGCGCCGGCTGGCGCGCCTGCAGCCGCGTGCGCTCGGCGCGGGTGGTGTAGCGCAGATGGCTGCTCACCCCCTGCAGCTGCCAGTGCCCGGCCGGCGCGGGGGCGGCGGCTGCAGGGGAGGCCGGCGGGCGGCGATCGACGAAGGCGACCGCCGGCAGCGGCGCCCCGCACAGCGTGTGCTGGGCGCGCACCTGCCAGCCGCCCTGATCGCCGCCGATGAAGCGATGGATCATCGCCGCGCGCCGCCCAGCCAGCCGAGCCAGATCGCCCGCCGCAGCCACAGCAGGCTGGCGCAGGAGAGCCAGACCAGACAGGCCATGGCGAACAGCTCGCCCCCATCGCTGCTGCCGTCGGTGTTGCGCACCGCCACGCCCAGCGGGGTGAACAGATGGAAGAAGATCGCCCCCGAGATCACCCCGAGGCCGAGCGCCGCCCCCAGCACCTGCAGGGCCAGCCGCCCGGCGATGAAGGTGCCGGCCAGCAGCAGGGCCGAGGCGATCAGCTCCACCGTGCCCACCACCTTGGCCGAGAACAGGCCGCCGGGTGCGAACAGACCGGGAAAGCCGAGCGAGCCGGCCCAGGCGTCGAGACGGGTTTCGAAGATGTAGATCGTCTCCGGCGAGTTGCTGAACTTGAAGAACAGCGACTGCACGAACACGAAGCTGACGAACAGGGCCAGCAGCACATGGCCGTTGCGGCGGAGCCAGGACATGGGTTGCTCCTACTTCTTCAGCAGCTCGCCGAACTTGCCGTCGGCGGTGCGGTTGTAGCCGGCGATGTCCTTGGTCCACTTCGCCTGCACATCGGCGTCGTAGTTCAGATAGAGCTTGCCGTCGAGCACGGTGAACTGCTCCGGCTCGATGCTCACCAGATAGCCCTGGGCCACGCCGTAGGCGCAGTAGCCGCCGTACTGGGGGGCGTACTGGGCGGGGTTGGCCTGGAACAGGTCGAGATGGGCCTGGCTTGCGAACTTCCACTTGGCACCGTTCCATTCGTGCACATAGGCATCGACGCCGCGCACCGGCTTGCCCTGGGTGAAGTAGGCGACGGTGTCATAGCCGTTGATCGCCACCCCGGTGGGGGTGTCGCGGATCAGGCCGCGCTTGAGGGTGTTGACCGGCGGGGCAGCCAGCGCCTGGCCGACGAGGGTGAGACCCAGCAGCAGGGCGGCGCCGAGACGGGCGAAGGGAAACAGGATCATTGGGGGACTCCAGGTTGCGGATCAGAACCAGCGGGAAGAACGCCGCAGGTCCTCGCGGAAGCGGCGCAGCAAGGTCCAGGGACCGGTGACCGGCGCCCCGCGCGCCGCCTGGGCGGCGCCGAGGGCGAAGGCCAGCGACCACTGGCGGAACAGAACCCGGTAGCCGCTCAGCAGCGGCGTGCCCGGGTGGTAGATGTGGGCGCACTCGGCGGTCACGCCGTTGAGTTCGAGCACCTGCAGCCCCTCGCCGCGGCGCAGCGCGGCGCGATCCGGCACCCGCAGGTCGATGCGGCCGAAGGCATAGCCGGGCAGGGCGTCGGTGAGGCGGGTGAGGGTCGCGGCCAGGGCCGGGGTGGCGGCGTCGCCGGCATCGAGAAACAGGCTGCCGCGGCAGTGGGCGCCGATCTCCACCAGCGGCAGGCGTTCGCCGGCGGCCAGCACCCGCTCGAGGTGCCCGCTCCAGCGCGGCAGCAGCAGCGGCGCCAGCAGGCGCGCGCGCGGGTCGGCGAGGATCAGCGCCAGCAGCGGGCGCTGGCCATCACCCTGCAGCTGGGGGAAGGCCTTGTGCACCACCGAGAGCAGCCGCACGCCGGGCTCGCCGGGAAAGCGGGCGATGAACACCCCGTACTCCTCGCCGCCGACATAGCGCTGGGCGATCACCGCCTCGTCATGGCGTTCGAGATAGGCGCTCACCTCGGCCGGGCTGCGGGCGATGAACACCCCCCGGCCGCGCTGGCCAACATCCGGCTTGAGCACCAGCGGATAGCCGAGGCGCTCCGCGGCGGCCAGCCCGCGCGCGCGCCGCCCCGGGCCTTCGAGGAGCTCGCAGCTCGCCACCAGATCCGGTGCCCGCGCCTGCAGGGGCAGCAGGGTCTGGTGCTTGCGCTCGCCCACCACGCCGCCGTCGTCGATCGCCGGATTGGCGGCGGTGAACAGCGTCATCCGCCCGTGGCGCAGACCGAGCAGCAGGATCCACAGCACCACCGGCGGATAGAACAGCCAGGCCGGCCAGAACTCCCAGCGGCGGGCGCGGGCGAGCGTGATCGACAGCCGGGTGCGCCACGGCAGCGGCGGGCCGGCGGCGCGCAGCGCCCAGGGCGGGGCGATGGGCTGCAGGGGCGCGGGGGCCTTCATGCGGCGCTGGCCAGGGCGCTGTGCGCCTGGTGATGGGCGGTGGCCGGCGCCTTGCCGAAGCCCTCGGGCAGCGGCAGGCCCTGGGCGCTGGCGTGGCTGGCGATCAGCGCGTAATGGTGGATGGCATGCCCGGCCAGGAACATCAGCTCGCGCGCCAGCGAGGAGGGGCTGGCGAGCTCCACCCGGCCATCGAGGCGGCCGCGCAGCAGCACCGTCAGCGGCTCGCTGGCCGGCCGGTTCCAGGCCTGGATCGCCGCATCCAGCGCCAGCAGACGGCGCCGTGCCAGCTGCGGATCGGACTGCAGCGGCAGATCGCGCTCGCGCCGGTCATAGGCGATGGCGCTGCCCGGCGCGGCGTGGATCAGGGCCTCGTAATGCTCGATCACATGGCGCAGATGCGGGCCGCAGCCCTGCGCATAGCTGGCCGCCGGTTGCAGCGCATGCAGCTCCAGCAGGTGCAGGGCCTGAGCCAGCACCTCGCGGTTGAACGCCAGGATTTCATCGAGCACGGACTCAGACGACACGTCGGATCACCGGGGGCAGGGAGGGGGTGGGGTTCGCCGCAACAGCTCGGCATAGCCGGCGCAGAACAGCAGATTGGGGAGCAGCCCGGGCGCGAGCGTCAGCAGCAGCTCCGGCGTGCCGAGCGCCAGGTGCAGGCCCAGCAGCACCAGATAGGTCAGGGCCAGTCCGCCCAGCGCGGTGGCCTGTGCGGGATGGCGCAGGCCGCGGGTGCGGCGCTCGATCGCCCGCATCGCCGCCGTGCCGTAGTAGGTGAGCAGGGTGCTCGCCAGCCAGTGGCCGGCACCGGCGCTGAGCGCCATCTCCAGTCCGGCCGCGCGATTGATCCAGACCGCCCAGGCGGCATAGACCGCGGCCCCGAGCATGGCGCCGGCGAGGCTGTCGGTGAGCCCGCGCAGGCGCTGCCAGCCGCTGACCGGGGTGAGCGCGAGCGGGAGGCTCATGGGGCCCCCGCCGCGCTGCGGGCGAACCATCCGCGCAGGGCGCCGAGCAGCGGCTGAGGGCCCTCGCGGGCCCCATCCTCCACATGCAGGGCGGCCCGCCAGACCCAGCCACCGGGCAGCACGATGAAGGAGGCCGGCAGGCTCAGGCTGGTGGCCGCCCCCTCGCTCACCAGCGCGGCCGGCAGGCCGTGGCGCTGGTGGTAGCGGTCGCGCTGCTCGGGCGCCAGCTCCACCGCCAGACCATAGGCGCGGGTGATGTGGCAGGCCGGGTCCTGCAGCAGGCAGAGGCCCTCCGGTGCGGTCTGCCCGGGCGGCGTCGAGCCGGCCGGGACGATCGCCACCAGCGGCACGCGCAGGGCATCGAAGGCGCCGCTGGCGGCGGCGAAGGCGGTCAGGGTCAGGGCGCAGAACGGGCACCACAGGCCGCGATCGAACAGCAGCACCGCCGGACCGCGCTCGATCAGCTGCAGCAGCTCGATGCGCCGGCCCTGTCCGTCCTCGAGTGCAAAGCCGGGCGCCCGCTCGCCTTCGCGCAGGGCCAGGGCCTCGACCCCGCCCAGACGCTGCGCCTCGCGGGTGCGCAGCGCCTCGGCCGCCACCGTGGCCGGCCGGCTGCGCAGCCAGCGCGCGCGTTCACGATCGAGCCGGACCTGGAAGTCCACCTGCGCTCCTTGCCTCGGGCATCAGCGGGAAGGGCCATGCTCGGCGCTGGCGGTTCATCGCAGTAGTCAGGGTTCCGGCATCGCTGGTATACGGTGGGTGCATCAATCCGCCACGAGGGCAGCTCTAGACTCGCCGCATGGATCGCTTCGCCCTCATGCAGTGCTTTGTGCGGGCCGTCGAGACCGGCAGCTTTTCGGCCGTCGCCCGCGAACTGGACATCACCCAGCCCACCGTCAGCCGCAATGTGGCCCTGCTCGAAGGCCATCTCGGCGTGCGCCTGCTGCACCGCTCGACCCGGCGCATGACCCTGACCCCGGAAGGCGAGAGCTATTACGCCGAGTGCCGGCGCATCCTCGATGCCATCGCCGAGGCCGACGCCTCCGCCCGCGGCACCCGCAAGGCGGCCGGGCTGTTGCGGGTGAGCTGCCCCTCGGCGCTGGCGCGCCATCGGCTGATGCCGCTGCTGCCCGGCTTCACCGCCGCGCATCCGGATGTGACGCTGGAACTGATCTTCTCCAACCGCGATCCGGATCTGATCGCCGAGGGCATCGATGTGGCGGTGCGCCTCGGCCGCCTCGCCGACAGCACCCACCGCGCGCGCCTGGTCGCCACCTATGCGATGTGCTGCGCGGCCTCGCCGGCCTATCTCGAGCGGCATGGACGCCCGCAGCGGCCGGCCGACCTGCTCGAGCACAACTGCATCATCTACACCCGTGCCAGCACCGGGCTGACCTGGACCCTGGGCGAGGAAACCGTGCGCCCGCGCGGCAATCTGCGGGTCGACAACGCCGAGGGCATCCGCGCGGCGGTGCTTTCGGACATGGGCATCGTGATGGCCCCGACCTGGCTGTTCGCCGACGAGCTGCACGACGGGCGGCTGCAGTGCCTGCTCACCGACTATCCGATCGCCGCCATCCCGGTCTATCTGCTCTACCCGGCGCAGCGCTTCGTCGCGGTGCGCGCGCGGGCCTTCATGGACTATGTCGCCGATGCCTTCCGTCGCGATCCCTGCTTCAACGGCGATGCCGTCGACCAGCTCGGTCTGACCCCCTGCGCCCGCGCCCTGCGCGCCGCGGCGGTGGAATGAGGCGCGCGGCACCGGTCCTCGCCAGCCTGCTGCTGGCCGGACTCGCCGCCTGCAGCAATCCGCCCTATCCGCGCGGCACCGTGGAGGCGCTCTACCCGCAGCCGCCGCGCCCGGTCCTGCGCCAGCTCGCGGTGGACGGCCGGCGCCTGCAGCTGGCCGAGATGGCCGGACGCAGCGGTGCCGCCCCGCTGGTGTTCGTCCACGGCTCCCCCGGCGACTGGCAGGCCTGGAGCCGCTATCTCAGCGATCCGGCGCTCGCCACCTACGGTCCGCGCTACGCGTTTGATCGCCCGGGTTTCGGCGGCAGCGAGCCCGGCGCGGTGATCACCGATCTGCGCGTCCAGGCGCGCCTGCTGATGCAGGCCCTGGATCAGCTCGGCGGGCCGGCGCCGCGGCCGCCGGCGGTGCTGGTCGGCCATTCCCTGGGAGGGCCGCTGGTGGCCTGGATGGCCCTGGACCGGCCCGAGGCGGTGTGTGCGGCGGTGATGATCGCCGGCTCGGTCTCGGCACGGCGCGAGGCGCCACGCTGGTACAACCGGCTGGCGGATACGGCTCTGGCCCGCGCCCTGCTGCCGGCGGAGCTGGTCTGGTCCAACCGCGAGATGCTCGCCCTGCAGCCCGAGCTGCAGCGGCTGGAGGCGGCCCTGCCCGCCCTGCAGCGGCCGCTGTGGGCGCTGCAGGGCGGGCGCGACGAGCTGGTCGATCCGCGCACGGTGAGCGATCTCGCCGCCCGCGTCCCGGCCTCGCAGCTGCAGGTGCGTCGCTATCCCGAGGCCGGCCACTTCCTGCTCTGGGATCAGCCGGCCGCGGTCAGCGCGGTGCTGCGCGAGCTGCCCTGCGCCACGCCACCCTCGCCTCAGGGCAGGCGGGTGTAGAGGGCAAGCTGGATCACATGGTTGTCGGTATCCACCGTGCGCCCGGCCAGATACTGGTTCAGATAGCCCAGCTCCAGATCCACCCGGCGGTTCAGGCGCAGCCCGGCCGCGAGGTAGGCGCGGTTCTGGTCGAACACCTGGCCGTTGAGCGAGTCGCGGGCGGAGAGCTGCAGGAACAGCTCGTTCTGCAGCGCCAGATACGGCCCGACGCCGCCCTCGCCCAGCGAGCCCCCTGCCACCGGCTGCTGCAGGCGCAGGAAGTAGCGCAGCCGATCGGCGTAGAGATCGCTGCGCCCGGCGCGGCCGATGAAGCGCTGTTCCAGCCGCAGGCGCTGGGTGGTCTGGGCGCTGCCCCAGGGCCGCTGCAGCAGCAGCTGCTGCCAGCTGCGGTGCTCGGTGAGACTCGCCGCCGACGGGCTGTAGGTGCCGATGTAGGCATAGCCACCGCCCAGGCTCCAGCCCTGGCCCAGGCTGCGGCTGAGTCCGCCCCGCACCAGCAGGTTGCGCAGGTGGTCGAGATCATCGGCGCTGCGCAGCTGCACATCGGAGATCAGGCTCCAGCCCTCGGCCACCGGGGTGCTGTTGAACCAGGCCAGCCAGCCGAGCTGCTGGTCGAGATCCGCGGCGCTGAGCGGCAGTGGCAGCAGGCCCAGCAGCAGGGCGGCGGCGTGCCGCCGCCAGCTGCGCGCCGGGCGCGAAACAGAGGGAGCCGGCGTCATCCCGGCCCCATCGCGGTGTCGGCCGGCTGACCCGGCTCGAAGTAGACCTCGTAATGCTCCACCGCACGCACGGTGAAGCCGTCGTCCACCGCGATGCGCGCCTGCTGCGGGCGCAGGGTGCAGTCACCGGTGGGCTCCACCCGCTCGTGGCGGAACACCCAGCGGCCGCGCGCCTCGACGGTTGCGCAGACCACGGTGCGCTCGCCCTGCTGGTAGATCACCGCGCCGCGCGTGCGGTCGAAGCTCAGGCCCGGCACCGGCACCCGGTGGGTCTCGGCCGTTTCCGAATAGCGCGGCTGCACATCGATCTCCACCCAGGCCCGGCCCAGCTCCGGGTTGATGGCGAAGCGCTTGGCGGGGCTGACTTCGTCGGTGGCGAGCGGTGCGCGGAAGATGGGCTGGCGCTCCGCGTGGACGGTGGTCACCGCCCCCAGCAGGGCGATCATCAGCAGGCAGCGTCGGGTCGACATGGCAGAACTCCTGGGAAAGGGTGTCTGCAGTGTCGGGACCGCCTGTGCCCGCCCCATCGGCTGGCCAGGGGAGGGACGGATATGCCGGATGGCCTATGCCACTACTGGCGGGGCAGTCACGCCCAGCAAAAAGGCCAGACTCCTTGCGGCGTCTGGCCTCGGTTCAACAATGGCGGGCCCAGAGAGATTCGAACTCCCGACCTTCTGGTTCGTAGCCAGACACTCTATCCAGCTGAGCTATGGGCCCGCGGTACAGCCAAAACGAAACGGTGGCGGAAGAAGTGAGGGATTCCCCTTCGGGCCCGGGCGCTGCCGCGCCCTTCGAAACCCTCACTCCTCAACCACTGTACCTAAGCTGAGGACTGGCGTCAGGTCAGTCCTCAGCTTAGGTGGCGGAGAGTGAGGGATTCGAACCCTCGATAGAGTTTTAAGCCCTATACGCCCTTAGCAGGGGCGCGCCTTCGTCCACTCGGCCAACTCTCCGGATGCCGAGGGGTCTACCTCCACCGGCGAGGGCGCGAAGTTTAGCGGGGTTCGCGGGCCCCTACAAGCGCGGACGCCTCAGGCGTTGGCGATCAGCGGCAGCACCGCATGGGAGCCTTCGGCGCGGATGCGCTCGAAGATCTCTTCGCGGTGCACCGGCGTGTCCTTGGGCGCCTTGATGCCGATGCGCACCTGGTTGCCCTTGACGCCGAGCACGGTCACCGTGATGTCAGACCCGATCATCAGGGTCTCGCCCACGCGGCGCGTCAGAATCAACATGGCCTTGTCCTCCTGGTCAGGCGCCTAGACTGCGCCGCCGGACTAGGGGGTCCCATTCTGCGCCGCAGACTATTGCGCGACGCCCGCTTCTGTGCTCAGGCGCCGGGGCCGGCCTCCAGGCCAAAGCCCTTGTGCAGGGCGCGCACCGCCAGCTCCAGGTACTTGTCCTGGATCACCACGCTGATCTTGATCTCGCTGGTGGAAATCATGCGGATATTGATGCCCTCGGCAGCCAGCGTCTTGAACATCTGGCTGGCGATGCCGGCATGGCTGCGCATGCCCACCCCGACCAGCGAGACCTTGACGATATCGGTGGCGCTCTTCACGCCCACCGCGCCGAGCTCGCCGGCCACCTTGCGGGAGACCTCCAGGGCGCGGTCGAAGTCGTTCTTGTGCACGGTGAAGGTGAAGTCGGTGGTGCCGTCGGCGCCGACGTTCTGCACGATCATGTCGACTTCGATGTTGGCATCGCCCACCGGACCGAGGATGGCGGCGGCGATACCCGGCCGGTCCGGCACGCCGGCCACGGTGAGCTGGGCCTCATCGCGATTGAAGGCGATGCCGGAGATCAGTGCGTCTTCCACGTTGGGTTCCTCGAGGGTGATGAGGGTGCCGGGGCCGTCGACGAAGGTCGACAGCACGCGCAGCGGCACCTTGTACTTGCCGGCGAACTCCACCGAGCGGATCTGCAGCACCTTGGAGCCGAGGCTGGCCATCTCCAGCATCTCCTCGAAGGTGATCTTGTCGAGCCGGCGGGCCCGCGGCTCCACCCGCGGATCGGTGGTGTAGACCCCGTCCACATCGGTGTAGATCTGGCACTCGTCGGCCTTCAGCGCCGCCGCCAGGGCCACGCCCGTGGTGTCCGAGCCGCCGCGGCCAAGGGTGGTGAGGTTGCCGCTGGCGTCCACGCCCTGGAAGCCCGCCACCACCGGCACGATGCCGCTGCGGCAGTCCTGCAGCAGGCGCTCGCCGTCGATCTTCTGGATGCGCGCCTTGCTGAAGGCGCTGTCGGTGTGGATCGCCACCTGGGCGCCGGTGTAGGAGCGCGCCGGCACGCCGAGCTTCTCCAGCGCCAGCGCCAGCAGGCCGATGGTCACCTGCTCGCCGGTGGCGGCGATCTGGTCGAACTCGCGCGGGTTGCCGCGCGGATGGATGGACTTGGCGAGCTTGAGCAGACGGTCGGTCTCTCCGCTCATCGCCGAGACCACCACCACCACCTGGTGGCCCTGGGCGCGCCAGTGCGCGACCTTGCCGGCGACATGCTCGATGCGCTCCACCGAGCCCATCGAGGTACCGCCGTACTTCTGCACGATCAACATGAAACCGGGTTCCGTGGGAAAGGGAGGAGTCGATCAGCCCAGCTTCTGGGCGACCCAGGCCGGCACGCTCGCCAGCGCCGCCGGCAGGCCGGCCGGATCGGTGCCGCCGGCCTGGGCCATGTCGGGCCGGCCACCGCCCTTGCCGCCCACCTGCTGGGCCACATGGTTGACCAGCTCGCCGGCCTTGAGCCGGCCGGTGAGATCGGCGGTGACCCCGGCGATCAGGCTGACCTTGCCATCGGCGACGGTGGCCAGCAGCAGCACGCCGCTGCCGAGCTTCTGCTTGAGCTGATCCTGCAGGCCGCGCAGATCGGCCGGCGCGACGCCGTCCACCGCCACCGCCAGCACCTTGACGCCGGCCACCTCGCGGGCCTGGGCCAGCAGGTCGTCGCCGGCGCTGGCGGCCAGACGGCTCTTGAGGGTGGCGACTTCCTTCTCGAGCTGGCGGACCCGATCGAGCGTCTGCTCGATCTTGCTGCCGAGCTCGGCCGGCTGGGCGCGCAGCAGGGCCGCGGCCATCTTCAGCCGCGCCTCCAGCTCGGCGAAATGGGCCAGGGCGTTCTCCCCGGTGATCGCCTCCACCCGGCGGATGCCAGCCGCCACGCCGCCCTCGGCGACGATCTTGAATGCACCGATGTCGCCGGTGCGGCTGACATGGGTGCCGCCGCACAGCTCGGTGGAGAACTCGCCCATGCCGAGCACGCGCACCTCGGCGCCGTACTTCTCCCCGAACAGGGCCATGGCGCCGGCCTTGACCGCGTCATCGAAGGGCATCAGCCGGGCGCTGACCTCGACATTGGCAAGGATGGCGCGGTTGACCCGCCGCTCCACCTCGGCGATCTCCTCCGCGCTCAGCGCCTGGCCGTGGCTGAAGTCGAAGCGGGTGCGCTCGGCGTTCACCAGCGAGCCCTTCTGCGCCACATGGCTGCCCAGCACCTCGCGCAGCGCCTGGTGCAGCAGATGGGTGGCCGAGTGGTTGCGCACGGTGGCGCGACGACGGCTGTCGGTGACCCGCGCGCGGACCGTGGCGCCCACCCGCAGCTCGCCCTGGCGCAGCTCGCCGACATGGCCATGCGCGCCGCCGCCGATCTTCTGGGTATCGCGCACCTCGAAGTCGTCCAGCTCGCCCACATCGCCCACCTGGCCGCCGGACTCGGCGTAGAAGGGCGTGCGGTCGAGCACCACCACGCCGCGCTCACCGGCGCGGAGCGCGGTCACCGGCTGGCCATCGCGGAACAGGGCGAGGACGCGGGCGCCGTCGACGCTCAGCGTGTCGTAGCCGAGGAAGACGCTGGCCGGTCCGTCGAACCTGAGGTTGTCGCCACCGCTGAACTTGCTGGCGGCGCGCGCCCGTTCGCGCTGTGCCTCCATCTCGCGCTCGTAGCCGGCCAGATCGAGGGTGAGCGAGCGTTCGCGGGCGATGTCGGCGGTCAGATCGAGCGGGAAGCCGTAGGTGTCGTAGAGCTTGAACACCACCGCGCCCGGGATCTCGCGGGCGCTGCCCAGCCCGGCGATGGCCTCGTCGAGCAGCTTCATGCCATTGGCCAGGGTCACCGCGAAGCTGTCCTCCTCCTGGCGGATCGCCTTCTCCAGCGCCGCGCGCTGGTCGCGCAGCTCCGGGTAGGCGCCGCCCATCACGCCGGCCAGCGGGGCGACCAGCTTGAAGAAGAACGGCTCGCTGAGGCCCAGCTTGTAGCCGTGGCGGATGGCCCGGCGCATGATCCGGCGCAGCACATAGCCGCGGCCCTCGTTGGAGGGCAGCACGCCGTCGAGAATCAGGAAGCAGCTGGCGCGGATGTGATCGGCGATCACTTTCTGCGAGGCATTGGCATAGGGCGCCTGCCCGGCGAGCGCTGCACCGCCTCCACCAGCACCTTGAAGGTGTCGATCTGGTAGTTGTCGTGGCTGCCGGCCATCAGGGCGCTGATGCGCTCCAGACCCATGCCGGTATCGACGCTGGGCTTGGGCAGCGGGGTCAGGCGGCCGTCCTTGTGGCGCTCGAACTGCATGAACACCACATTCCAGATCTCGATCCAGCGATCGCCGTCCTCGTCCGGCGACCCCGGCGGGCCGCCGGCGATGTGGGCGCCGTGGTCGTAGAAGATCTCGGTGCAGGGGCCGCAGGGGCCGGTGTCGCCCATCGCCCAGAAGTTGTCGCTGGCGTAGGGCGCGCCCTTGTTGTCACCGATCCGGACGATGCGCTCGGGGGCGATGCCGATCTCGTCCTTCCAGATCGCATAGGCCTCGTCGTCGCTGTGATAGACCGTCACCAGCAGGCGCGCGCGGTCGATGCCCAGCCAGTCCGGGGAGGTGATGAACTCCCAGGCGTAGTGGATCGCCTCGCGCTTGAAGTAGTCGCCGAAGCTGAAGTTGCCCAGCATCTCGAAGAAGGTGTGGTGGCGGGCGGTGTAGCCCACATTCTCGAGATCGTTGTGCTTGCCGCCGGCGCGCACGCACTTCTGGCTGCTGGCCGCCCGCAGGTAGGGGCGGCGGTCCTGGCCGGTGAAGACATCCTTGAACTGCACCATGCCGGCGTTGGTGAACAGCAGGGTGGGGTCATTGCCCGGCACCAGCGGGCTGGAACGGACGATCTCGTGGCCCTTGCCACGGAAGAACTCGAGAAATCGGGCGCGCAGCTCGTTGCTGGTCATGACCGGGTCCGGACCGCTCTGGGAAAAAAGGCCGGTATGGTAGGCCCCGCCGGGGCCCGCTGGCGAGTGGGCGCGGGCCGGGCCGCCGCGGCGCCACGGCCGCTGGCGGCTCAGTCGGCGGCGACCCGCGCGGCCGCCTCGAACAGCAGGGCATGGCGGCGGGCCAGCCGCATCAGGTCGCGGTCGTAGCCGCCGCCGATCACCGCGGCCGTCGGAATCTGCCGCTGCCGGCAGGCGCGCAGCACCTGTTCGTCACGCGCCAGCAGCCCGCCATCGCTCAGGCGCAGATAGCCGAGGCGATCGTCCTGGTGCACATCCACGCCGGCGTCGAGGATCACCAGCTCCGGCTGGACCTGATCGAGCAGCCAGGGCAGGCAGGCGCCGAGCGCCTCCAGATACTCCGCATCGCCGCTGCCGCGCGGCAGCTCGAGGTCGTAGTCGGAGCGCGCCTTGCGGGCCGGGAAGTTCTCCCGGCAGTGCAGGGAGAAGGTGAAGGCGCGCGGCTCGTCCTGCAGCAGCCGGGCGGTGCCATCGCCCTGGTGCACATCGAGATCGAGGATCAGCACCCGGTGCAGGCCGGCCTCTTCCAGCGCCCAGCGGGTGGCCACCGCCAGATCGTTGAGCAGACAGTAGCCGCTGCCGAAATCGGCATGGGCGTGGTGGGTCCCCCCGGCGGCATTGCAGGCCAGCCCCTCGGCCAGCGCCAGCCGCACCGCCGCCACCGTGCCGCCGGTTTCCAGCCGGCAGCGCTCGTACAGCGCCGGGGTGCAGGCAAAGCCGGTGCGGCGCTGCTCGCGCGGCCCCAGCCGGCCCTCGGCGAGCGCCGCGAGATAGTCCGCGGTATGCACCCGCCGCAGCCACTCGAACCGGGCCGGCGCTGCCGGCTGCAGGCGGTGACCGCGGTCCTGCAGCAGGGCCCCCAGCACCGTGAACTTGCCCATCGGGAAGGGGTGGTCCGGCGGCTGGGCGATCGTATAGCCCGGGTGCCAGATCACCGGCAGCGTCATCGTCCCACCCCGGCGCCGGCCACGGCAGACTGCCGGGGTCTAGACCGATCACCGCGGACCATGTCGGAAATTCCCATCTTTCCCCTGCGAACCGTGCTCTACCCGGGCGGGCGGCTGGATCTGCGCATCTTCGAGGCGCGCTATGTGGATATGACCAAGGCCTGCCTGCGCGATCAATCCCCGTTCGGGGTCTGTCTGATCGAGGGTGGCTTCGAGGTTGGCCAGCCGGCGGTGCCGGCGGCGCTCGGCTGCAGCGCGCGCATCCAGGAATGGGAGGTGCCCTCGCCGGGCCTGTTCACCCTGCACACCCGCGGCGAGACCCGCTTCCGCCTGCGGCGACGCCGGGTGCAGGCCGATGGCCTGATCCTCGGCGAGGTGGACTGGCTGCCCCCGCCCGATCCGCTGCCGCTGCCGGACCACGCCACCGCGCTGGCGGACCTGCTGCGCCAGCTGATCGAGACCCTGGGGGCGGATCACTTCCCGCAGCCGCCGCGGTTCGAGGATGCCGCCTGGGTCGCCTATCGCCTGGCCGAGATCCTGCCGGTGATCCCCGAGCGCAAGCGGGACCTGCTGGCGGTGGAGTCGCCGGCCGAGCTGATCGAGCAGGTGGCCGGCTGGATCGCCGAGCTGCAGGCGGCCCGCGATCCGGACTGAACCGCGCTCGCCGCCGCGAGCCGCGGCGCTATGCTTTCACTCTCTCTCGCACGGCCCGGTCCTGGCACCGGGCGCCTCCGCCGGAATCTCCCATGTCTCTCGCCGATGTCCTGCCCTTCTACCATCAGCCCAGCGCCACCCTGGTCACCGGCGGCAAGCTGGAGGCGCGCGCCCTGCCGGCGGTCAAGGCGGCCGGCATCCAGCGGGTGATCGATCTGCTGCCCGAGGCCGAGCACGATTACGACGAGGCCTCGATGGTGGCCGCGGTGGGGCTGGCCTACGAGAACCTGCCGGTGGCCGGGGCCGCCGGGCTCAATCCGGAGACGGTGCGCCGCTTCGACGCCCTGCTGCAGGCCGGCGGCGAGACGCCCACGCTGATCCACTGCGCCAGCGCCAACCGGGTCGGTGCCCTGCTGGCCCTGCGCGCCGCCTGGCACCAGGGCGCCAGCCCCGAGGCGGCGCTGGACCTCGGCCGCCGGGCCGGGCTGACCAAGCTCGAACCGCTGGTGCAGCAACTGCTGATGCGCTGAGCGGCGTCATCCCGAGACGCCAATCGGTCACCGCGCTGTCGCGGCGCCGTCACCGGCGCTTCAAGCCGCTGCAAGAAGCCTCGGTCAGGGTGGGGTCTTCCCTCCGCCCTGCCGAGCGCGCGCATGAACACGCTGATCCGTGGTTGTCTGGTTCTCGCCCTGTCGCTGCTCACGCGGCCGGCGGCGGCGCAGACCGTCTTCATCAACGAGCTGCATTACGACAACACCGGGACCGATAGCGGCGAGCGCATCGAGGTGGCGGGCCCGGCGGGCACCGACCTCAGCGGCTGGACGCTGATCCTCTACAACGGCTCGGGCGGCGTCACCTACGGCTCGCCGATCGCCCTCAGCGGCAGCATTCCGGACCTGGGCGCGGGCTTCGGGGTGGTGGCACCGGCTGCGCTGGCGGCCAATGGCATCCAGAACGGCGCGCCGGATGGCCTGGCCCTGGTCGACCCGCTGGGCGCGGTGGTGCAGTTCCTCAGCTACGAGGGTAGCTTCGCCGCCACCAACGGACCGGCCAGCGGGCTGACCAGCACCGACATCGGCGTCTCCCAGCCGGGGACCGGGGCCAGCGGCCAGTCGCTGCGGCTCAGCGGCAGCGGCCGGGTCTACAGCGATTTCGTCTGGAACAGCGAGGCGCCCAGCAGCTTCGGCGCGATCAATGCGGACCAGTTCTTCATCGCGGCCGGTGACGCCGCGCCCTTCGTCACCGCCACCAACCCCGCCGATGGCGCGGTCGATGTGGCCCTCGATACGACGCTGACGGTCAGCTTCAGCGAGGCGGTGAGCACCAGCGAGGCGGCGTTCTCGCTGCTCTGCGGCGGCACCAGCCAGCCCTTCGGCTTCACCGCCATGGCCTCGAGCGTCGCCCTGGACCCGCTGATGGATCTGCCCGCCGCCAGCGCCTGCACGCTCACCATCAGCGCCAGCGGGGTGGTCGATCAGGACGGTACGGCCGATCCGCTGGCGGCCGATCAGATCGTCAGCTTCCAGACCGCCGCGGCGCCCTTTGCCTGCGGCGAGCCGGCGACCCCGATCAGCGCGATCCAGGGCAGTGGGCCCAGCGCCGCCCTGACCGGCGCGGTGGTGGTGGAGGCGGTGGTCACCGGCGTCTACAGCGGCACCCCCGGCCTGCGCGGCTTCTACATCCAGGAGGAACCGGCGGATGAGGACGCCGATCCGGCGACCTCCGAGGGCCTGTTCGTGTTCTCCACCGAGACGGTGAGCAGTGGCGAGTGGATCCGGCTGGCGGCCAGCGCCGGAGACTTCTCCGGCCAGACCCAGCTCTCCTCGGTGACCCAGATCGCCCGCTGCGGCATGGCGGGCGGCGAGGCTCTGCCGCGGGCGGCCGAGCTGAGCCTGCCGCTGCCCAGCGCCGACTTCCCCGAGCGTTTCGAAGGCATGCGGGTGCGTTTCCCGCAGACCCTGACGGTCAGCGAGACCTTCGTCCTCGGCCGCTTCGGTGAGGTCCTGCTGTCCAGCGAGCGGCTGATCCAGCCGACCCAGATCGTCGCCCCCGGGGGCCCGGCCATGGCCCAGCAGGCGGCGAACGACCTCAACCAGATCGTGCTCGACGACGGCAACGCCCAGCAGAACCCGGCGGTGGTGCCCTATCCGGCGCCGGCCCTGTCCGCGCTCAATCCCCTGCGCGGGGGCGATACCGTCACCGCCCTGGAGGGCGTGCTGGGCTTCGGCTTCAACGCCTACCGCGTGCAGCCGCTGGGCAGCGTGCCCTTCGTCGCCAGCAATCCGCGGCCGGCCGCGCCGCCGCTGCCAGCCGCCGGCAATCTGCGGGTGGCGAGCTTCAATGTCCTCAACTACTTCAATGGGGATGGCGCCGGCGGTGGCTTCCCCACCTCGCGCGGCGCCGACAGCGCCGAGGAGTTCACGCGCCAGCGCGACAAGATCATTGCCGCGATCGTGGCGATGGACGCCGATGTGATCGGCCTGATCGAGATCGAGAACGACGGCTACGGTCCGACCAGTGCGATCCAGGATCTGGTCAATGGCGTCAATGCCGCGGTGCCGGCGGGGCAGGGCTATGCGCTGATCGATCCGGGCGTTGCCCGCATCGGCACCGACGAGATCGCGGTGGGCTTCATTTACCGGACCGCCCGCGTGCAGCCGGTGGGGGCCGCCGCCATTCTGGACAGCCGCGTCAACCCGCTGTTCGTCGACACCCTCAACCGGCCGGCGCTGGCCCAGAGCTTCGCGCTGGCAGACGGTGGCGAGCGGCTCACCCTGGTCATCAACCACTTCAAGTCGAAGGGGTCGGCCTGCCCGCCGCCCGACACCGACCAGGGCGATGGACAGGGCAACTGCAATCTCACCCGGACCAATGCGGCGATCGCCCTGGCCGACTGGCTGGCGACCGACCCCACCGGCAGCGGCGATGCCGATGTCCTGATCCTCGGGGATCTCAACAGCTACCGCCGGGAGGATCCGATCGGCGTGCTGGAGGACGCGGGCTATCGCAACCTCGCCGCCCCGGGGGCGATCGGCTATGTGTTCGACGGCCAGGCCGGCACCCTCGACTACGCCCTGGCCAGCCCCACGCTGGCGGCCCAGGTGCTCGCCGCGGTGGAGTGGAACATCAATGCCGACGAGGCCATCGCGCTGGACTACAACACCGAGTTCAAATCCCCGGCCCAGCAGCTCAGCTACTACAGCCCGGACCCCTTCCGCTCGTCCGACCATGATCCGGTGGTGGTGGCGCTCGACCTCGACAGCCGGGCCCCGCTGGCGCGCAGTCTGATCGCGCTGGACCGTGTGCCCAGCAACCGCAGCTTCGTGCGCTATGAGCTGCGCTTCGACCAACCGGTGAGCGGCGTCGATCGCACCGATCTGCAGCTGGTTGCCACTGGCCTGACCGGCGCCGGCGTGGTGCAGGTCAGCGGTGCCGATGACCGCTACGAGATCATCCTCAGCACCGGCAGCGGCGATGGCGAGATCGGCGTCGACCTGATCGACAACGACAGCATCCGCTCGCTCGCCGGCACTCCGCTGGGCGGGGTCGGCAGCGGCAATGGCGGGCGGTCCGGCCCGCGCATGGTGATCGACCGCAGCGCGCCGCAGGCCGAGATCGGTCTGGCCGACGGGCAGCGCAGCCCCACGGCCAACCCGGAGCTGCTGTTCTCGCTGCGCTTCAGCGAACCGGTCTCCGGCCTGGTGGCGTCCAGCCTGAGTCTCGATGGCGGGCTGGCGGTGCGCTCGCTGGATCTTGCCGGCAGCGGGCGTGACTACCGCGTGCGGGTGCTGCTCGAGCCCCAGCAGCAGGGTGAGGCCGTGCTGGTGCTGGCTCCGCAGGCGGGCTTCGATGCGGCCGGCAATCTCAGCGCCGCCGCGCGCAGCGAGCCGGTGCGGCTGACCCCGCGTCAGGCCAGCATCCGGCTGCTCAGCCGCCAGCTGCGGGCGGTGGAGCCGCTCACTGGGGTCAAGCGGCTGACGGTGACGGCCGAGCTGAGCACGGCGCTGAGCGATCCGCTGGCGGTCGAGCTTCGAGAGCAGCCGGGCCGCTCCAGCGCCGAGCGCGGGGTGGACTACACCCTGCCGGTGAACTTCTTCCGGTTTGCACCGGGCCAGACCCGCGCCGAGGCGGTGATCGAGCTGCGCGCGGATGCCCTCGAGGAGGGTGAGGAAACCGCCTGGTTGCGCCTGGTGGATCTGCCGGAAGGGCTGACAGCCGATGCCAGTGGCCGCCTGCGGCTGACCCTGCAGGACGCCGGCAGCGCCCCGCGGCTGTCCTTTGCCAGCGAGCAGAGCGTGGCCCTCGAGGGCCGTCTGCTGCGCATTCCGGTGCAGCTGGACCGCGCCAGCGAGCGGCGGATCAGCACGCGTGTGGAGCTGCTGGCCGGTAGCGCCGATGGCAGCGACATCCGCCTGCTTGGCGAGGGCGAGGTCCGCATCGCGGCCGGCGAGACCCAGGGTCTGCTGCGCATCGAGGTGCTGGCCGACGGACTCGCCGAGGGCGAGGAGACCCTGGTACTGGAACTGGTCGAACCGCCGCTGGCCGGCCTCGCCGAGCCGTCCCGCCATCGCCTGATCCTGCGCGACCCTGACGCACCCTGAGCCGTCGGCGGCTCAGGGCAGGGCGCCAGCCTCGCGCAGCCGCTGGTGCAGGGCGGCGGCGAAGCGGGCATAGCCCTCACCGTTGGGATGCACGGCATCGCTCTTCAGGCGGCGCTCGCCGAGGATGTCGGCCAGCGCCTCCTCCTCCAGCGGCAGCTGGTAGTGCTCGGCGAGCTCGGCGTAGAGCGGGTCCGGGTCGAGGTCGATCAGGGTCGGTTCGGGCACCGCCACCAGCAGCAGCGGCAGGCCGCGCGCCTGCAGCAGCTCGATCATCGCCGCCAGGTGGGCGCGCAGGGCGGGCCTAGGCTGCTTGCGCAGCAGGTCGTTGCCGCCCAGGCAGAGGATCACCAGATCCGGCTGGGTCTCATCGAGCACCGCGGGCAGGCGTTCGCGGCCTTCGCCACTGGTCTCGCCGGGCACCCCGGAGCGGATCACCGTGCGGCCGGCGAGCCGTTGCAGATGGTCGGGATAGCTCTGGCCAGCCGGGGCGCCGGTGCCGTGGGTGAGGCTATCGCCGAAGGCGAGAATCACCGCCTCGCTGCCCAGCGGGGGCAGACGCGGCTCCGCCCCGCAAGCGGCCAGCAGCAGGAGCAGCGCCAGCGCAGGGAGCGCGCGCCAGCGCATCAGGGCGCCGCGCCGAGATGGCGGGCCAGCCCGCCCAGCTGCAGCCCCTGCACCTGGTCGACGATGGCGACGAAGCGGCCGAGGTCTTCCGGTGCATAGCCGCCGGCGCGGTACCAGAGGGTGATGCGGGTGCCGCCCTCGACGGCGGCGAAGCGCCATTCCAGCGCACCGCTCCAGCCCATGCCCTGCAGCGGCCCCAGCCCGCCGACCATGCGCAGCAGGCGCGGGGGATCGACGAAGACCACCTCCATGTGCCGGGCCTGGGCCTCGCCCTGGCGCTCGCAGAAGCAGCCGCCAGCGCGCGCCTCGATCGACAGGCGTTCCGAACCGCCCCACCAGGTGTGGTCATCCGGCCACCACTGGCCGACCTCCTCGGTCAGCGCCCGGTAGGCGCGCTCGGCGGTCACCGGCACCACCACCTCGTTCTGCAGGGTGAAGCCGTTGGGGCCCTGGTCCAGCACGCGGGCACTGGCGAGGCCCGGCAGCAGGCTGGCGAGACTCAGCAGCAGGCAGACGAGACGGGGCATGGGCGGCTCCAGCGGAACGGACCCCCAGCATGCCAGCGGCTCAGTAGCCGAGGTAGCGGCCCGGCCGGTGATTGAGCGCCAGCACCAGGTTCATCACCGCCGCGCCGAGCACCGAGGCGGCCACCCGGCCCGGCTCGAACTGGACCAGGGCGGCCGCGAGAATCAGCCCATCCACCGCCAGCTGCACATAGCCGGCGCGCCAGCCGCGCGACTGCTGCAGATAGAGGGTGAGGATGCTGATGCCGCCGATGCTGGCGCCGTGGCGGATGAAGGCGATCGCCCCGAAACCGCCGAGCAGGCCGCCCATCGCCGCCGCATACAGCGGATCGATCTCGGCGAAGCGGACCCAGCGCGGGGTGGCCTCGATCACCAGACCGATCAGGCTGATGGCGATCAGCGATTTGATCGTGAAGCGGCTGCCCAGGCGCCACCAGCCGAGCAGGAAGAACGGCAGGTTGAGCAGCCAGAACACCGCCCCGGCCGGCAGCTCGGTGAGGTAGACGATCAGCAGGGTCAGGCCGGCGGTGCCGCCGGTGAGCAGGCCATGGCTCTGGAACAGGGCCATCGCCAGACCCAGGCAGAAGGCCCCGGCCAGGAAGCCCTGGGCGTCGTCGAGCAGGCTGTGCGGGGCGGGGGTGCTCATCGGGCGGGTGGGCGTGGCGAGATCGTCCGGGTGGATCGGGGTGGCGTCCGCGTCATGGCGCGGGGCGGGAGCCGGGTGGAGAGGACCGCGGGGCCGGCGGCAGCCGGATTGGTCCGGGAGCCGGTGCGGGAGAGCGTAGCGGCAGCACCGGCGGCGCGCCGGCCGGGTTAGGCTGAGGGTTCTTGCCGCCACCCTGCCTACCCGCCATGAGCCAGCCCGATTTCCATGTCGTCGTCTTCGGCGCCACCAGCTTCGTCGGTCAGATCCTCTCGCGCTACCTGCTGGAGCGCCACGGCGTGGGCGGGGCGCTGCGCTGGGCCCTGGCCGGGCGCTCGCGCGCCAAGCTCGAGCAGCTCAAGGGCGAGCTCGGCCGCGCGGCGGCCAGCCTGCCGCTGATCGAGGCCGATGCCAGCGATGAGGCGGCGCTGGCGCGTCTGTGCGGCCAGACCCGGGTGGTGATCTCCACCGTCGGTCCCTACGCGCTCTACGGCTCGCCGCTGGTCAAGGTCTGCGCCGAGTCGGGCACCGACTATGTGGATCTCACCGGCGAGGTGCAGTGGATCCGCCGCATGGTGCTGGCCCACGAGGCGCGCGCCCGCGAGACCGGCGCCCGCATCATCCATTGCTGCGGCTTCGATTCGATTCCCTCCGATCTCGGCGTGCATGTGCTGCAGCGCGAGGCCCAGCAGCGCTTCGGCGCGCCCTGCCAGCGCGTCAAGCTGCGCATCAAGGCGCTGCGCGGCGGCTTCTCCGGCGGCACCGTGGCCAGCCTGATGAATGTGCTGCGCGAGGTGCAGGCCGACCCCGGTCTGCGCAAGGTGCTGGGCGATCCCTATGCGGTCTGCCCGGACACCAAGGTCAAGCGGCCGCGCCAGCCGGAGGTGCGCATGGCCGAGTACGACCCGGATCTGCGCAGCTGGATCGCCCCCTTCGTGATGGCGGCGATCAACACCCGCATCGTCCATCGCTCCAACGCCCTCAAGAAGCTCGCCTACGGCGCCGACTTCACCTACGACGAGGCCACCCTCACCGGCCCTGGCCTCAAGGGCCGTGCCGCGGCGCTGGCGATGGCGCTGGGCCTGGGCGGCTTCATGGTGGCCAGCGCGATCGGCCCGACCCGCCGCCTGCTGGAGAAGTATGTGGTGCCCAAGCCCGGCGAGGGCCCCAGCCCCGAGGCCCAGCGGCGCGGCTTCTTCGACATCCGCATCCACGGCCGCACTGCCAAGGGCGAGACGCTGACGGTGAAGGTCACCGGCGACCGCGATCCGGGCTACGGCTCCACCGCCAAGATGCTTGGCGAGGCCGGCGTGTGCCTGGCGCTGGACATCAGCAAGAAGCAGCTGGCCGGCGGCTTCTGGACGCCGGCCACCGGCTTCGGCGACACCCTGGTGGCGCGCCTGACCGAGCATGCCGGCCTGAGCTTCGAGCCGCTCTGAGGCGCGCCCATGGCCTCGACCCTGCTGGTCCTGCTGGACGACATCGCCAGCGTCCTCGACGATGTGGCGGCGATGACCAAGGTGGCCACCCGCAAGACCGCCGGCGTGCTCGGGGATGATCTCGCGCTCAATGCCCAGCAGGTCAGCGGGGTGCAGGCCGACCGCGAGCTGCCGGTGGTGTGGGCGGTGGCCAAGGGCTCGGCGCTCAACAAGCTGATCCTGGTGCCGGCGGCGCTGGCCATCAGTGCGCTGGCGCCCGGGGCGATCACCCCGCTGCTGATCCTCGGCGGCCTGTTCCTCTGCTACGAGGGGGTGGAGAAGCTCGCCCACAAGTGGCTGCACGGGGCGGCCGAGGCCGCACGCCATCACGAGGACCACCTGCGGGCCCTGGCCGCACCGGTGCCGGACCGTCTGGCGCTGGAGCGGGACAAGATCCGCGGCGCCATCCGCACCGACTTCATCCTCTCGGCGGAGATCGTGGTGATCGCGCTCGGCACGGTTGCCGAGGCCAGCTTCGGCACCCGGGTCGGGGTGCTGGTGGCGATCTCCACCCTGATGACGGTGGGTGTCTATGGACTGGTGGCCGGCATCGTCAAGCTCGATGACGCCGGCCTCGCGCTCTCCCGAGCCGCCTCGGCGGCGGCCCGGGCGCTGGGCCGCGGCCTGCTGCTGCTGGCGCCGCGGCTGATGAAGACGCTGTCGGTGGTCGGCACCGCGGCGATGTTCCTGGTCGGCGGCGGCATCCTGGTGCACGGCATCGGGCCGCTGCACCACGCCCAGGCGGCGCTGGCCCAGACCACCCAAGCGGGTGGGGCGGTGCTGGCCCTGCTGGTGGATCAATGCTTCATCGCGCTGGCCGGGATCGTGGCCGGCGCGCTCACCCTGCTGCTGGTCCGGGCGCTGGTCCGGCTGCGCGGCAGTGCGGCACCTACCTCACCCTGACGCCCCCCGGCGTCGACCAGGAGACGGCGGCATGGCGGAGACTCTCGATGTTCTGATCATTGGCGCCGGCCTGTCCGGCATCGGCGCCGCCTGCCACCTCGCCCGGGAGTTCCCGGCGAAGTCGGTGGCCATCCTCGAGCGGCGCCAGTCGGTCGGCGGTACCTGGGATCTGTTCCGCTATCCGGGCATCCGCTCGGATTCCGACATGTTCAGCTTCGGCTACGACTTCCGTCCCTGGCCGGGGCTGAAGGTGCTCGCCGATGGCCCGTCGATCCGCCAGTATGTGCGCGAGACCGCGGCCGAGTACGGGGTGGACCGCAAGATCCGCTTCGGCCTGAAGACCACCGAGGTGAGCTGGAGCAGCGCCGAGGGGCTGTGGACGGTGACCGCGGTGGAGGAAGCCAGCGGCCGCAGCCAGACCCTGCAGGCGCGCTATCTGATCAGCTGCACCGGCTACTACAACTACGACCAGGGCTATCTGCCGGACTTCCCCGGGGTCAAGACCTTCAAGGGCCGCTGCATCCATCCCCAGCACTGGCCGGAGGACCTCGACTACGCCGGCAAGAAGGTGGTGGTGATCGGCAGCGGCGCCACCGCCGTGACCCTGGTGCCGGCGATGGCCGATACGGCCGCCCATGTCACCATGCTGCAGCGCTCGCCCTCCTACATCTTCTCGGTGCCGGGCTACGACAAGATCTCGGCCCTGCTGCGCCGGGTGCTGCCGGAATCGGTGGTGTTCAAGCTGGCCCGGGCCCGCAACATCGCCCTGCAGCGGATGATCTACAAGGCCGCCAAGCGCTGGCCGCAGAAGACCCGCGAGTTCCTGCTCAAGGGCGTGGAAAAGGAGCTGGCCGGGGCCAGCGACATGCGCCACTTCACCCCGCGCTACATGCCCTGGGACGAGCGCCTGTGCGCGGTGCCGGACGGCGATCTGTTCAAGGCGATCCGCGCCGGCAAGGCCTCGGTGGTCACCGACGAGATCGAGACCTTCACCGAGCGCGGCATCCGGCTGAAGTCCGGCCAGGAGCTGGAGGCGGACATCGTGATCACCGCCACCGGCCTGCAGATCCAGCTGTTCGGCGGCGTGCAGGTCAAGGTCGACGGCCAGTCCGGCCACTCCGGCCAGCTGATGACCTACAAGGGCACCCTGCTCGAGGGCGTGCCCAATCTCGCCTTCATCGTCGGCTATACCAATGCGCCGTGGACGCTCAAGGCGGATCTCTCCTCGCGCTACTTCTGCCGGCTGCTGAAGTACATGGACGAGAAGGGCCACGGCAGCTTCGTGGTGCGCGCCCCCGAGGGCGAGAAGCAGGCTGATGAGTCGATTCTCGACTCGCTGGGTTCCGGCTACATCCGTCGCGCCCGCGATGTGCTGCCGCGCCAGGGCCGCCAGCTGCCCTGGCGGGTGCTGCACAACTACGAGCGCGACAAGCCCATGCTGCTGGAGCAGGCGGTGGATGACGGGGTGATCGAGTTCAGCCCGCCGCCGGCGCAGAGCGGCGGTCGCCGCAAGCCGCCCAGCGGCAGCGCGCGCGGCAAGTCCCAGCTCGCCGCCTGAGGACGGCGCCAGCGCGCGGGGGCCAGGCTCCCGCACAATGGCGCATGAAAACCCCGCGCGGACTCGAGCCGCTGATCGAGGAGGGCGTCATCGACGCCGTCCTGCGTCCGCTCAAGAGCGGCAAGGAAGCCACGGTCTATCTGGTGGAGTCGTCCGGCCGGCTGCGCTGCGCCAAGGTCTACAAGGACGCCACCCAGCGCGGCTTCCAGCGCATGGCCGAGTACCAGGAGAACCGCCGCGTCCGCGGCAGCCGTGACCAGCGCGCCATGGGCCGGCGCAGCCGCCATGGCCGCGCGCAGCAGGAACAGGCCTGGAAGAACGCCGAGGTGGAGGCGCTCTACCGCCTCGCCGCCGCCGGCGTGCGGGTGCCGGAGCCGCTGGGCTACTTCAGCGGCGTGCTGCTGATGGAGATGATCCAGGACGCCTCCGGCCAGCCGGCGCCGCGCCTGAACGAGATCATTCCGAGCCCCGAGCAGGCCAGCCGCTGGCACGCCTTCCTGATCGACCAGATCGTGCGCATGCTCTGCGCCGGCCTGATCCACGGCGATCTCTCCGAGTTCAATGTGCTGGTCGATCCGGGCGGGCCGGTGATCATCGATCTGCCCCAGGCGGTCGAGGCCTCGGCGCACAACAACGCCTTCCGCCTGCTGGCGCGCGATGTGGAGAACATCACCGCCTACGCCGCGCGCGCGGTGCCGGCGCTGCGCGACACCTTCTACGCCCACGAGATCTGGGGGCTCTACCAGCGCGCCGAGCTCCGGCCCGGCCAGGCGCTCACCGGCCGCTATGTGCCGGATCCCGCCCTGCCGGATGTGGACGGCGTGCTGGAAGAGATCGCCGCTGCCCGGCGCGAGGCCGAGGCGCGTCAGCGCGGCCGTGAGGCGGCCGCGGCGGACTTCGACGATTAGCCCTCGGGCGGCGCTTTCGGCGCGGCCTTGGGCGGGGCGAGGAAGGCCAGCACCTGGGCATCGGCCTGCTCGCGGCTGACCCGGTGGCGCAGCTGCACCAGCCCGGCCAGGCGATGCACATTGCCCTGTACCGCGGCCAGTTCCTCCTTGCCGATCTTCGGCCAGGTGGCCTGGGCGGCCGGCAGCCGCTGCTTCCAGTGCAGGCGGTCGCTGGCCTGTCCGGCCAGGGTGTCGGCCTGGTGCTGCTGGCGGCTGCGCAGCCCGGTGATGGGCGGCGGGGCCGCCGGCAGGGGCGCCGGGGCCGGCGGGGTGGCGACGGGCACGATCACGGCCAGCGCCGGGTCCAGCTTGGAAAGATCCATGACAGACATCCAGGTCAACACTGACGGATGTCAGCCCGTCACGGTACACGCTTTGGTCTGCGCCCGTTCCCGCGCGCCGCGGCGCGCACGGCATACTGCCGCCCCCTTGGCCGTGAAACCCTCTGCCCATGTCGCGCCTGATCCTCGATGAAAGCCGTCTGCACCCTGCCATCCGCGAGACCGTCGCCGGGCATCACCGCGATCTGATCGAGGAGGTCGAGGCCGCCATCCGCCAGCACCGCATCGTGGTGGTGGGCATGGCGCAGAACCCGGTGCCGAAGAAGGCGCGCAAGCTGCTGGAGGCGGCGGGCCTCGCCTATCACTACCTCGAGTACGGCAGCTATCTGAACACCTGGCGCCGCCGCAATGCCCTGAAGATGTGGACCGGCTGGCCGACCTTTCCGATGGTGTTCATCCGCGGCCAGCTGATCGGCGGGGCGGACGATCTGGCCCGCCTGCAGGCGAGCGGCGAGCTGAAGGCGCTGCTGGACGGCTGAGATGGGCGGCATCGTGCTGACCCGCTTCGCCCGCGGGCGGCTGTTCCCGCGCGATGGCCGCGCCACCGCCATCCAGGGCTGTAGCGCCGAGGCCTTCGAGGCGCATCTCAATCGGGAGCCGCCGCTGCGGGTGCTGCCGGGCTATGCGCCGTTCTGCCAGCTGCAGGTCCATCGCAACTGGACCGAGACCCGCTGCCTGACGGTGCCGATCACCGCCGCCAACCGCCACCAGCTGCGCAGCGCCTACGAGGCGCGCAACCCGCGCGAGCTGCCGGTGCTGGTGCGCTGGCTGGAAGGGGTGACCCCGCCGGTGGCCGCCTATCTGGTGGTGATCCTCTACAGCCGCGAGCAGCTCGAGCGCGAGGGCGATCGCATCCGCGGGGACTGGGGCGTGGTGGGCTGCCTGGCCACCGCCGAGCCCGAGGAGATTCCGATGGCGCCGATCACGATGATGCGCAACGCCCTGGGGGTGGCGGAGGGCGGCTCCGGCGTGCCGCTGGATCGCGCCGCCTACCAGCGCAGCGTCGAGTACTGGGCCACCCACGCCAACTGGCGCCCGGCGCCGGCGGCCGGGCCGGCGGACTGACCCCTGGAGGATCCTCCCGCTTGCCATTTGCGGCCTACCAATCGTAAGGTTGGCCATGGCCGCCCATCTTCCCGCCGTGGATACCCGTACTGCCCTGCTCGACGCGGCGCAGCAGTTCATCCAGCGCGACGCCTACGATGGCTTCAGCTTCCAGGCGCTGGCCGATGCCGTGGGCATCCGCAAGGCCAGCATCTATCACCACTTCGAGTCCAAGGATGCGGTGGCGATCGCCCTGCTCGAGCGGGCCCGCGACGGCCTCTCGGCCTGGGCCCAGCGCCAGCAGCGGCGCGCACCGCCCGAGCGCCTGCGCGCCTACTGCTTCGAGCTCTACCGGGATGGTCTCGGTGCCGGCGACCGCCTCTGCCCGGCGGGGTCCTTCGGTGCCGGCTGGTCGCACCACAGCCCGGCGGTGCAGGCCGCCGCCCAGGCGGCGATGGCGCCGCAGCGGCGCTTCCTGCAGCAGTGCTTCCGCGACGGGCTCGGCGACGGCAGCCTGCGGGCGCCGCCCGGCTGTGCCGCCGAGGCCTGCGGCGACTGGTTCGCCGCCACCGTGCAGGGGGCGCTGCTCACCGCCCGTCCCCTCGGCGGCGCGGCCTTCTTCGAGGCGGTCTGCGCCACCGCGCTGGCCGCCGTGATCCGGGCCTGATCCGG
The DNA here is from genome assembly GCA_036275365.1 of Nevskiaceae bacterium. GTDB lineage: Bacteria > Pseudomonadota > Gammaproteobacteria > Nevskiales > Nevskiaceae > DASUDX01. Next base: position 29,121 of record DASUDX010000036.1, read on the forward strand.
CGTGTCTGCAACCTACCAAAAGGTAGTCTGAGGAGTGTCCTGATGAAAACCGCGTTCCTGTTTCTCCGGCGCCGCTGGCGTAGCCGCCTGGCCGGTTCCGCCGCCGTGCTGATCGGCGCCCTCGGACTGGGGGCCTGCAGCATCGGCACGCCCTACCGCAGCCTCGAGGGGCCGGCGGCCGGCGGCGAGCGGGTGGTGGCCCTGACCCACGCCCGCCTCGGTGAGGATGCCGCGGCCCGCGGCCGCTTCTGGGAGGGGGTCTGGCGGGTGGAGGGGGCGCTGGCGCGCCAGCCGGGTCTGGTCGGTCACCGCCTGCGCCGCAGCCTGCTCGGCCGCGAGGTGTGGACGATGACGGTCTGGCAGGACGAGGCCAGCCTCGAGGCCTTCGTCCGCAGCCCGCTGCACCAGCAGGCGATGCGCGAGGGCGTGGCGGCACTGAGCTTCATCGAGACCGCCCGCCTGCGGCTGCCGGCCGAGCGGCTGCCACCGAGCTGGGATGAGGCCGAGGCGGCCCTCGCCGCCCAGGGCCGCGCGGGCTACGCGCCGCCGCGCTGAGGCGGACTCAGCCGCTGCAGCGGGCGGTCTCGGCCGGCGGGTCCTTCTTGCCGAGGCCGAGGAAGCCGCCGATCAGCCCGGTGACCTCGCCGGAGATCATGCCGCGCAGCTCGCTGGGCAGGCGCTCGTCGATCTTGTCCTGCAGGCGGCGCAGGCCCTCCTGCTTGAGCTCCTGCAGCTGGCCGTCGAAGGTGCCCGCCTGGAACAGCCCGGGCGGGGGCTGGATCAGACCGAAGCGGGTGGCAGCGGCGAGGCCGCGGGCGACGAAATCGGCGCTGGTGACGAAGCCGGTCTGGCCGGCGAGGATCTCCAGCACCTGGCCGCGCTCATCGCGCATGTAGGTGCCGCCCTCGGTGACGCAGGTGTAGCTGCCGGCATCGAGATCGCCCTGGCGCTCGGCGCGGTAGACCGTATCGAAATCGGTGCCGCGCACGCCGATGGTGGCGACCGGGGTGAGCACCTGCACCTGGTCGCGGTTCATCTTGCCGACCAGGCCGGTGACGAAGCGCAGACCGCCGCGCAGCAGCCTGAGGGTGGTGGCGCTGCTCGGGTCATCGGCCTGGTAGCGGTAGCGCGCCAGCTCCACCTCGCTGTTGGGACGCAGCACCAGCAGGGCGTTGTCGACGAAGCGCAGCACCGCCTCGCCATCGGCCCCGGTGCGCAGCACCTGGGTCTCGTCGAGCGCCTCGCCCTGGCGCACCGCATAGGGCGCCACCCCGGGCCCCTGCAGGGTGACCTCGCCGCGCAGGCGCTCCACCTCGCCGACCTTGGCCGGCAGCGGCCCGGCCAGCAGCGCCAGCCCCAGACCCAGCATCACCCGCCATCCTGCGCGCACCGGCTGCTCCCTTCGGCGATCCGGCGCCGATGATGCCACCGCCGGGCCGCACCACGGCGGCTACTGGATCAGATCCGCCTGGGTGTCGTCGGTGTAGTAGAGGAGATTGAAGTGGCCGAGCGCCCACACATAGTCGGCATCGGCGCCCGGGATCCGGCTGGAATGAACGCCGCCGACCGTGCACACGCCGGTGGCGCAGACGATCTCGTCCTGCCAGCTGTAGAAGGAGTAGACATCCTGCCCCAGGGTGCCGCCCTGGATCGAGTTCAGGAACGGGCTGTTCACCGACAGACCCCAGGCGCCGCAGGTGGAGTTGGCGACGTTGTACGGGTACTGCCCGCAGGACCACAGGCCGCGGTAGCCGGCGGCGATGCCGATGAAGGTGTGGACTTTCGAGGCCAGTCCGAGATCGAGGATCTGCTTGGCCGCCAGCGTCACGCCCATCGAATGGGCGATCACATCGACCTTGCCGGTGCAGGAGTTGGCGATGGCGCTGGTGAGCGCATTGCGCACCGGCGTCTCCTCGCTGCCGCTGTGGTCGTTGCAGGCCGGGCAGGATTTGCTGCCCCAGCTCGGGGTGTAGATCTGGCTGCTGCTGTAGCCGCGCCAGTAGAGCTCGTTGAGGGTGATGTTGAAATCCGAGGGATAGCGGGCGTTGCCATGCACCAGCACCACATTGTCCCGGCACTGGGCGGCGGCGGTGGGGGCGAGCAGCAGGGCGGACAGCAGGCTGAGCAGGGGCAGCAGCCAGCGCGACGAGACGGGCATCGATCTTCTCCAGGCACGGTGGGGGAAGCCCGCGACATGGGCGGTCTTCTCGGAAGGACGACCGCGTCATACCAACCTGACGATGTCGTCAGGTTTGAAACCTAGACCGCCGCACGGAGGCCGTCAACCGTCCCGGACGCTGGCCTCAGCGGCGCGGTGCGCCGAGGTAGTGCAGACCAAGCAGGGTGAAGCCGCTGAGGGTGAACAGCAGGGCGCTGGCGGCGGCGAGGATCAGCAGCGGGTGGTTGAAGTTCTCGCGCTCGCGGTAATCCATGATGTGCAGCATCCAGACGAAGTCGAACACCCGCCACCAGTGGTTGCGGCGCGCCACCACCTGGCCGCTGTAGCCGTCGAGATAGAGGGTGGTGGCGCGGGCATCGTCGAAGCGGGCCCGCCACAGCGGCGCGCTGCGGCCGCGTGCCTCCGCCGGCACCTCGTCGAGCCGCTCGAGCTGGGTCAGCGCCCCGCTGCCGCGGTAGTCGGTCAGGGCCAGCTGGCGTGCCTCGTGTTCCTCGAGCACCGCCAGCGGCTCGCCGCTGCCGGCCTCGATCCAGATCACCCGCTCGCCGGCCTGCAGGCGGTACACCGGCCGTCCGCGCAGATGCTGCAGGCTGGCGCTCTGCACCCCTTCCGGCGCATGGCGCCGCAGCACGGCATCGAGCGGCACGCCGATGCGCTCGGCCTGCAGCACGCCCGCCACCTGCGGCGCGGCCAGATCGGCGCCGCGGACCGTTTCCAGCCGGAAGGCGCTCATCACCAGCCCGCCGCCGATCCAGAACAGCAGCTGCAGGCCGATCAGCAGACCGAGCAGCCGGTGCAGCAGGCGCAGGCGACGGCGGGCGAGCGGCGACATGAGCTCACCAGACCCCGTTGGTGACGCGGATGACATAGAGCCCGCTGTAGCCGTCCGAGTACCAGATCTCCTTGCGCTCCGGCACGAAGGCGGGGCTGGACATGGCCCAGTTGCTGGCCTCGAACACCGGGGTGATGCGCGGGCTCACCGGTGCGTTGAAGTAGGCCACCTCGCGCGGCCGCCGGGGATCGCGGATATCGAAGATGCGCAGGCCGGAGACGATCATGCTGCAGGCGACGATGTCCGGGTTCACCCGCGTCGGCAGATTGCAGTAGTGGCCGGCATAGCCCTGCACGGGCAGCTGGGCGCCCGGGTCATCGGCGATCGCCGCGCGGTTCTCCGGCTCGTGCACCTCCAGACGCAGGTCCGAGACCACCACCGGCTGGGTCTCGTCGCTGATGTCGATGATGCGGCCGGCGCCCACCCGGCTGCCGTGGGCGGCCACGCCCCCGTCCTCGTTGGTGCTGTACTCGTCGATCTCCAGCAGATAGGGCCGGCCATCGCGGGTGAAGGGAATGGCGTTCTGCGGAATGGTCTGGTTCGGCCAGGAGATGGTGCCCACCTCGCGCACCGTGGGGTTGGCCACCCGTGCCTGGATCTCCGAGATATCCAGGATCAGCACGCCGTGGTCGTTGCCGGCGGCCAGATAGGCGCGGTTGCCGTCGTTGCTGATCGACAGGCCATGGGAGGTGTAGTCGCCGGTCCACAGCGGCACGGGCACCGGCCCGGAGAGATCCACCGCGGTGAGCGTGGGCGTGCCCGGCGAGGCCGAGAAGAAGGTGCGCCCATCCGGCGAGAGCCCGCTCTCGTGGCCCAGCGCACCGACCGGTGCCGAGGCGCGCAGGCGCGGGCTGCGGCAGTCCGGCTCGAGGTCGTAGACATCCACCACGCCCGGATAGAAGCTGGGGTTGCCGGCCACCGCCGCCAGCACGCCGGCCTGCTGGGAGAGCACCACCGACTCGTGCGGCGAGAGCATGGCCGGGGTCACCAGGCGGGCGGTCAGCACCGGCTGGGTGGGATCGCTCATGTCCAGCACATGCACGCCGGCCTGGGCGTCCGAGGCATTGGTGGGGTAGAGCAGCACGGTGTCGTAGTAGGCGCACTCGCGGCCGCTGCGGTCGACATAGCGCTCCACCTTGAAGCCGCCAACCGTGCCGCGGGCATTCGGCGTGGTGTAGGCGCCCACCAGCTCGGTGTTGCAGGTATAGCCCTGGGCGGCGCGGCCGCTGTCGTGCTCGGCCCGGCTGACCCGGCCCTGCAGCCCGGTTTCCGGGCGCGAACCCGGCCCGCACTGCGCCTTGGGGGTGGCCCCCACCGGCGGCGCGGTGGGCGCGGCGGTGCCGCTGCTGCCTCCGCAGGCGGCAAGGCTGAGGCTCAGCAGGACCGCGGCCGCAGGGGCCAGGCGCACAGGGGTCATCGGTTTCTCCTCCACGGTCGGACGCCGCGATGCCCTATGGTGACAAAGCGCTCAGGGTTCGGCCTTGGCCGCGAGGACATCCAGGGTGAGCCGCATCGTCCGGATCTCCTCGGACTGCTCGCGCAGCACCTCGGCGGCCAGCCGCCGCACCACCGGCAGGGCCGCCTCGCGGGCGGCCAGGCGTGCCATCGGCAGCCCGCCCTCGTGGTGGGCCAGCATCAGTTCCAGAAAGCGCGCGTCGCGTGCGCGGCCCTCCAGCCGGTTCAGCGCCAGCAGGTCCTCGGCGGTGGCGAGGCCGACCATGCCGCCGGGCGCGCGGGCGCAGTCCAGCAGGTACTGGCGCAGCGCCGCATCCGGTGGCCGCTGGCCGCGCAGCATCCAGTCCATCGCCCCGCTGGCCGGGGGATGCAGCGAGGCGCCCCACAGGCGCAGCCAGCCGCGCATCTCGCCCAGTTCCACCAGCTGGGTCTCGAGCATCCGCTGCGCCAGCGGTGCCAGGCCGGTGGGCCGGCCATCCAGCAGCTGGCGGGCAAGGCCGATGGCCTGCTGGTGATGGCGGCTCATGGTCTGGGCGAAGCCGATGTCGACCGCGCTGGCGGCCGTGGGCGGCGTGACCGCACGCAGGCGATAGCCGAGCTGACTGAGCAGCAGGGCCAGCGCCAGCCCGGCCAGCAGGAATGCGGCCAGCGCGATGAGCCCGGCGCGCGGAAGAGGGAGGGTCGAAGATGGCCAGCGCATCCGGGCATGATGCCAGCGCCCGCCCGCGCCGAGACCCTCGATGACCGCTCCCGCCTTCGCCCCCGCCCTGCGCCGCATCCTGCTGATCCAGGGCGGGCTGCTGTTCGCCCTGGGCCTGGTCACCGGCCTGCTGTTCACCTTCGTGGTGATCGGGCGGGTCGAGATCTGGCCGCTGCTGCCGGCCCAGGGGATCAGCCTGCCGGGCAGCGAGGCGGGCTGGCGGCGCGCCCACCTCGGGCTGATGTTCAACGCCGTCACCCTGCTGGTGTTCGCCGCCATCGCCGGCTGGCTGGCGCTCGGCCCGGTGGCCCAGCGCGTCTATACCCTCAGCGTGGCGATCACCGCCTGGGGCAACAGCGCCGGCTTTCTGCTCGCCGCCGTCTTCACCGGCCGCGGGCTGGCGCTGGAGGGGGATCTGGCCAATCGCCTGACCTATCTCTGCTTTCTGCTGGCGGCGCTGAGCGCCTTCGTCCAGGCCGCCCTGCTGATCCACGGTGCCTGGCGGAACCAGGGATCGGCAGCCGCAACCACTGCCTCGCGCTGAAGGCTCGGTGCAGTCGGGTGCCCGCCCTGCCGTGCTGCCGCCTGTTCCGCGGACCGATGACCCGCGCCAGGTTGCCCGCCCGGCCAGACACCGGCGAGCCCGCACGCCTGCGGGCGCGGCGTGCCCGAGCGGGCGGATGGGCGCACGGAAATCCTGAGGATTGCTTGACACCGCCGGGCCCGGACGCGCCGGGCCCGGCTATGCTCGAACCGGGTTCTGAGGAGTCTGGTCTTGGTTGACGCTGCCCGTGTTGATTGCCGCCAGTGCCGGGATGCCGAGGCGCTGAGCTTCGACTTCAGCATGGCGTTCCAGCCGATTGTCGATCTCGACAGCCGCCAGCCGCTGGCCCACGAGGCGCTGGTCCGCGGACCGGCGGGCGAGGGCGCGGACTGGGTGTTCGCCCGGGTCAACCCGGACAACCGCTACCGCTTCGATCAGGCCTGCCGGGTCAAGGCCATCGAGCTCGCCGCCCGTCTGGGCCTGCCCGGCTATCTCTCCATCAACTTCATGCCCAATGCGGTCTACGACCCCGCCGCCTGCCTGCGCACCACCCTGGCGGCCGCTGATCGCTTCGGCTTTCCCACCGACCGCATCGTGTTCGAATTCACCGAGGGCGAGCGGGTGGAGGATCTCCGCCATCTCAAGCGCATCGTCCAGCACTACCAGTCACGCGGCTTCCGCGTGGCGCTCGATGATTTCGGCGCCGGCTACGCCGGCCTCGGTCTGCTCACCGAGCTGCAGCCGGATGTGATCAAGCTCGACATGAGCCTGATCCGCGGGCTGGATCAGGACCCGCGCCGCCGGGCCATCGTCGAGCACACCCACGCCCTGTGCCGCTCGCTGGGCATCCT
>DASUDX010000037.1:0-18799 GCA_036275365.1 Nevskiaceae bacterium
CCGGCGCGACGATGGCCATGCGCCGGTGATCGCCAGTGACGGCGGCAGCCGGCCCGGCAAGGACAAGAGCCCGGACGAGGCCGGCGGCGACAGCGACGGCGACGGCGGCGGTGGCGATGGCGGGGGCGGGGGCGGCGGGGACTAGCCGCGGCGCCAGACGCCTTCGATCTCCATCGCCAGATCGGCGCGCGAGATCGCCCCGCGCAGCACCATCAGCGGCAGGCCGGGCCGCGGGTAGGCACGGCGCAGCGCCTCGACCAGCGCCGGGCCCTCGGCGGGGTGCCGCACATACAGCCGCAGCGCCTGCGGCTGCCAGCCGGCGGCGGTCTCGGGGCCCTCGCAGGCCGCCGCCAGCAGGGCTTGCAGATTGGCCAGGGTTTCATCGAGCTGGGCGCGGGCGTCGTGGGGATGCAGGGTCTGGTGACCCACCACCGCCGCGGTACCCGAGACCAGCAGCAGCTCGCCGACCCGGGTGGCGCGGGCAAAGCTCGGGCTGACCGGGCCGTAGTCGCGCGGGTAGCGCCAGGCGCTGGTCTGGCGCGGGTTCTCCACCGCCCGGCCCGGCTGCGGTCCGGTGAGGAAGTGCAGCCACAGGCCGGGCTCGTGCGCCCCGATCACGGTGGCGGCGGTGAGCCGCGCCTCGAAGCCGGGGCGCGCCAGCGCCCGGTGCCGGCCGACGCAGAAGCGGCGGTAGCGCTCGGCATCGCCAGCGCCTTCGTTGAGCCGGTCGAGATAGGTCCAGACCCGCAGCAGGTGATCGCGCGGGTGCGCCGCCAGATGGCGCTCGAGGGCGCGGTAAAGCCCCTCGGCGAGATCCTCCAGCGATTCGCCCGGCCGCTCGCGGCAGTGGATCTCGCCGAAGCACCAGCCGCCGCTGCGGCGCAGGCGGAAGCCCTCGCTCTCGGCGGCATCGATCAGCACCCCGGGCACCTGCCAGCACTCGGCCGGACCCTCCGGCCCCAGCCGGTGCAGGGGCAGGCGCTGGCCGCTGCCGGCCTCGCCGAGCGGCAGGAAGCGGATCAGCGGCTCGGCCGACTGGCCCGCCCCGACCTGCAGGGCGAGGCTCATCGCGGCGCCCCGCCGCGCGGGCCGGGTCTGTGATTAAAAATTAGATAAAACAAAATGAGTTGATTATTTCTAAATCAGCCGGCGGCGCCGGAAGAACCAGCCCAGCGCCAGGCCCACCACCAGGATCAGCCCCAGGGCGTAGAAGTAGCCATAGCGCCAGCGCAGCTCGGGCATGTGCTCGAAGTTCATGCCGTAGATGCCGGTGATCAGGGTCAGCGGGAAGAAGATGGCCGACATCACGGTCAGCGTCTGCACCACCCGGTTGGTGCGGTGGCTCATGCTGGCGAAGTGCAGCTGCACCGCCGCCTCCACATCGCGCTCGATGTTGGAGGCGTGGTCGAGCACCCGCCCGGCATGCTCGGTGAGGTTGCGGATGCGCACTTCCTCGGCGCTGGTCCACTCGAAGCGCGAGCCGCGGCGCCAGGCATCCAGGGCCTCCACCTGATCCTCGCTGAGCACCTCCAGGCGGCGCGCCTGGCGGCGACCGTCGAGCAGGCCGCGCCAGTCACCGACCCGGCGGTGGTTGTCGAGCAGCTCGTCCTGCAGGCGGGTCATGCGCCGGTCCAGCGGCTCGCGGACCTTCATGTAGCGGTCCACCATGGCATCGAGGATCAGATGGGTCAGGCAGATCGCCGAGGCCGGGCAGCGGGTGCGGCCGGTGTCCAGCCGCTGGTGGATCAGCTCGAAGCTGAGGTTGTCCTCGTTGCGCACCGTCACCAGCAGACGCTCGAACAGGAAGAAGCTGGCGGTGCGGGTCTCGATGGGGAAGGGATCGTCCTTCGGCCCCAGCCCTTCGAAGATCAGCAGGTCGTAGTCGCCGGTGCCGTCGAAGAAGCTGGGATGCTGCGGGGCGAGGCTGTTGGCCACATGCTGGGCATCGATCTCCACCTGCACCAGCGGCTCGATCTGCGCCGCCCAGCACTCGGCCTCGCTGCGCAGATAGTCCACCCACAGCAGGCCCTGCTCGGGCAGGCCCTCGAGCCGGGGCAGCAGCGCCGGCGCGCGGCCGTCGACCAGGTGGAGAATCCGCATGGGCTCAGTTTACCGGGTCACTGCGCAGCCAGGCCTGCGGATCGAGCGGGGTGGTGCCCTTGCGCAGCTCGAAGTAGACCCCGCTGCGGGCATGGCCGCCGGAGTCCCCGGCGGTGGCCAGCGCCTCGCCGGGCTGGAGGGTTTCGCCGGGCTTGCGCAGGGCCTGCTCGGTGTGGCCGTAGAGGCTGTAGTAGCCGCCCTCGTGCTCGAGGATCACCAGCAGGCCATAGCGGTGCAGACGGCCCACATGGACCACCCGCCCGCGCGCCGCGGCGCGGATCGGCGCGCCGGTGGGCGCGGCGATCCACAGCCCGTTCCAGGAGCGCCGCGCCTCCGGCTTGGTCTCGCCGAAGCGCGCCAGCAGATCGCCCTCGGCCGGCCACAGCAGGCGCCCCTTGAGCTCGGCGAAGGGCCGGCTGCCCTGCTCGGCGATGGCCGCCTTGAGCACCGCCGGCGTGCTCGGGCGCGGTGCCGCCGGCGCCGCCTTCATCGGCAGATCGGCCAGCACCTCGCGCAGCGAGGCCACCAGCGTCTCCAGATCCTTCTCCTGGCGCTCGAGGGTCTTGATCTCCACCTCGGCGTCCTCGATGCGGGCGGCCAGCTGCTCGAGCGCACGGGCACGCTCGGCGCGGGCCTTCTGCTGGGCCGCCAGCACCTGGCGCTGGCGCTCGCGGCTGGACTCCAGCTCGGCCAGGGTGCGGGCCAGGGTCTGGTCGAGGGTCTGCAGCTGGCTCTGGCGCTCGGCGATGGCGCGCAGCTGGGCGGCCTGGGCCTCGCTGAAATAGCGGTGATAGGCGAGCACCCGGCTGACCGGGTCGCCGGGCTCCTGGCTGAGCAGGATCTGCGCCTGCGGCCGCGCGCCGATCTGGTAGGCGGCGCGCAGCTGGGCGGCCAGCACGCGGCGGCGCTCGCTCACCTCGGCCTCGACCTGTTCGCGCTGCTCGCGGGTCTGTCGCGAGGCCGAGCCGAGCGCCTCGACCTGACCCTCCAGCTCGCGCCGGCGCGCCTCGGTCTCGCCCAGGGTGCGCTCGGCGTCCTCCAGCGCCTTCTGCAGCGGCTCCAGCTGGCCGCGATCCTTCTCCAGCCGCCGCTGCAGGGCGGCGATGCGGGTCTGCACGCGCTGCAGCTGGGCCTCGCCCTCGGCGGCGCTGGCCGGCGGTGGATCCGCCGCCGCCAGCGGCACGGCCACCATCAGCACACAGAGCCAGCCGACCATCCCTTTCACGATGTTCACGAGGTCCTCTTCCGGCCCGCTCGCGGGCGCGGTGCCATAATGCGCGATGCGCGCGCCGCGTGGCCGGTCCCGGCCCTGGCGGTGCACCCGGAAGCGGTCCGTCTGGCCCGCCCCGCCGACCCTGACCGTCTCCGTCCATGCCCCCCGCCAGCCAGCTGCTCGAGTTCTTCCACAACCACACCGGCCTGTTCCTCGCCCTCGCCGTGGTGCTGGTGCTGATCGTGGCCAACGAGGTGCACGGGGCGCTCACCGGCGGCAAGCGCCTCTCGGCCCTGGAAGCGGTGCGCCTGATCAACGATCGCGATCCGCTGATCGTCGATGTGCGCCCCCCAGCCGAGTTCAAGCGCGGCCATCTGGTCAACGCCATCAACCTGCCGCTGGCCAAGCTGGCCGAGCGGGTATCCGAACTCGGCAAGGACAAGAACCGGCCGCTGCTGCTGGTCTGCACCCTCGGCAGCAGCTCGGCCGATGCCAGCCGCCAGCTGCGCGCGCTCGGCTTTACCGAGGCCTATCCCCTGCGCGGCGGGCTCAATGCCTGGCTTTCGCAGAATCTGCCGGTGACCACCAAGTAAGCGAGGCGGACCTCCGATGAAATCCGTCACCCTCTACACCACCCGCATCTGTCCGTTCTGCGTGATGGCCAAGCGCCTGCTGCAGCAGAAGGGCGCGCCGATCGAGGAGCTGCGGGTGGACGAGGACGCCGAGCGGCGCGAGGAGATGATGCGCCGCAGCGGCCGCCGCACCGTGCCGCAGATCTTCGTCGGCGAGACCCATGTCGGCGGCTTTGACGACCTCGCCGCGCTGGAGCGCGCCGGCCGTCTCGACGCCCTGCTCGAGCGCGGCGGCTGAGCCGCGCCCTTTCTTCCACCCGCCGTATCCGTTCTCCGGAGTCGATGATGTCCGATAGCCCCGCGCCGGCCCCTGCCGCCGCCCCCGAAGCCCCCAGCCGCCAGGTCCTGATCCAGAAGCTGTATCTCAAGGACGCCTCGCTGGAGGTGCCGCAGGCGCCCCAGGTGTTCGCCAAGGCCTGGCAGCCGCAGATGGATGTCAATGTCAACTCCAATGTCAGCGCGCTGGGCAATGACCAGTACCAGGTGCTGCTGAGCGTCACCGTCACCGCCAAGCTCGGCGGCGAGGTCGCCTTCCTCGCCGAGGTCCACCAGGCCGGCATCTTCCTGGTGCGCGGCTTCCCCACCGATGCCGAGCGCGCCGCGGTGCTCGCCGGCTACTGCCCGGGCCTGGTGTTCCCCTTCGCCCGCGAGGCGATCGCCGATCTGGTGCAGAAGGGCGGCTTCCCGCAGGTGCTGCTGCAGCCGATCAACTTCGAGGGCCTCTATGTGGAGCACCTCAACAAGCTCAAGGCCGAACAGGCCGCCGCGGCTGGCGAGCCCGCCGCGGCCCGCGCCCACTAGGCCGCCCCGATGAGCGCCGCCTATGCCGTGCTCGGGGCCGGGTCCTACGGCACGGCGCTGGCGGTGCAGCTGGCGCGGCGCGGCACCCCGACCCGGCTGTGGGGGCGCGATGGCCAGGCGATGGCGCGCATGCAGGCCGAGCGCCTGAATGCCCGGTATCTGCCGGAGGTGGCGTTTCCGGTGGGTCTGCTCGCCACCGCGGATCTGGCCCTGGCGCTGGAAGACGCCGCCCAGGTGCTGATCGTCACCCCCAGCCACGCCCTGCAGGAGACGCTGCAGCGCCTGCTGCCGCTGCTGCGGCCGGAGGTGGGGCTGGCCTGTGCCTGCAAGGGCCTGGAGCCCGGCAGCGGCCGGCTGGTCCACGAGGTGGTGGAGGCGGTGGTCGGCCGCGAGCGGCCGCTGGCGGTGATCTCCGGGCCAACCTTCGCCAAGGAGCTGGGGCTGGGGCTGCCGACCGCGGTGACGGTTGCCTCGCGCCATCCGGAACAGGCCGAGACCATCGCCCAGGCCCTGCACGGCAGCGGCTTCCGCGCCTACACCGCCAGCGATGTGATCGGCGTGGAGATCGGCGGCAGCGCCAAGAATGTGATGGCGATCGCCGTGGGCATTGCCGATGGCCTGCAGCTGGGCGCCAACACCCGGGCCGCGCTGATCACCCGCGGGCTTGCCGAGATCATGCGGCTGGGCGAGGCCCTCGGCGCCCAGGCCGAGACCCTGATGGGCCTCGCCGGCCTCGGCGATCTGGTGCTGACCTGCACCGACAACCAGAGCCGCAACCGCCGCCTGGGTCTGCTGCTGGCCCAGGGCCGCAGCCCGGCCGAGGCGGCCGCCGAGATCCAGCAGGTGGTGGAGGGCGTCCGGGCCGCCCCCGAGGTGCTGCGCCTGGCGCAGAAGCACGGGGTGGCCATGCCGATCACCGAGCAGGTGGTGCGGGTGCTGCGCGGCGAGGCCTCGCCGGTCGAGGCGGTGCGCGCCCTGGCCACCCGGCCGATCCGCGCCGAGACCTAGCTCAGCCGTCCAGAGCCGCGCTCAGCGCGGCGATCACCGTCTCGATCTCGGCCGGCGTGTTGTAGTGCGCAAGGCTCAGCCGCAGCACGCCATCGGCGGGATCGATGCCCAGCGACGCCAGCAGCCGCACCGCATAGAAGTGCCCGGCCGCGCACTGCAGGCCGCGCGCCTGCAGGGCGCTGGCCAGGGCACGCGCCGACCCGCGCACCGGCCGCAGGGCGAGGGTCGGTGCCCGCGTCGCCGGATCGGTGCCGCCGAGCAGGCGCAGGCGCGGCTCGGCCGCCACCGCCGCCAGCAGGGGCTGCAGCAGGGCCTGCTCGGCGGACTGGATCAGCGCCCGCACCCGTTCCGCGCGACCGGCCGGCGCGGCGGCCGGATGGTGGTGGGCATCGAGGGCATCGAAGTAGTCGGCGATCCCGGCGGCGGCCGCGATCTGCGGATGATCCGGCCCGGCCGGCAGCAGACGCTTGCGCAGCAGGGCGTCGTTGAAGTGGTGGCCCTGGTTGTCCAGCGCCATCGCCAGCGCCGGCGAGAGGGCCATCAGCCCCTGGTGGGGGCCGAAGGTCTTGTAGAGCGAGAACACATAGACATCCGCGGCGAGCGCGGCGAGGTCGGGGAAGCCGTGGGCGGCCAGCGCCGTGCCATCGACCACGCTGAGGATGCCGGCGCGCCTGAGCTCGGCATTGAGCGCGGCGGCGGCGTGCACCTCGGCCACCAGATTGGAGCAGTGGGTGTAGGCCACCAGCCGGGTGCGCGGACCCAGCAGCGGCCACAAGGCCGCCGGGTCCAGGCAGCCGCTGCGCGGGTCCACCGGCCACTCGCGCAGCTGCAGGCCCTGGCGCTCGGCCAGCCGCCGCCAGGGGCCGCGGTTGGCCTCGTGATCCTGGGCGCTGATCACCAGCTCGTCGCCGGGCGCACACCGCGAGGCGAGCGCCGCCGCCAGCACCACCAGGTTCTGCGAGGTGGAGGGGCCGAGGTGGATCCAGTCCGCCGGCAGGCCCAGATAGCCGGCCAGCCGCGCATAGCCCTGCTCGACCTGCTCGGCCGCCGCCTGGGCGCGCGGATAGGGATAGCCCGGCTGCACCCGGAACGCCCGGTAATAGCCCTGCAGCCGCTCGATCACCTCGTGGCAGACGAAGCTGCCGCCGGCGCTCTCCAGATAGAGGCAGCCGGCCTGGCCGGGCGCGGCAAAGGCCGGAAAGCGGGCGCGCACGAAGGCGTGATCGAGCGGCCGGCCCGGGCTCATGCGGCCCCCGCGTAGCCGAGCTGGCGCCAGGCCTCGTAGACGGCGATGGCGGCGGCATTCGCCAGGTTGAGGCTGCGGCTGCCCGGGCGCATCGGCAGGCGCAGGCCGCGCGCCGGGCCCAGCGCCTCGAGCCAGTCCGCCGGCAGGCCGCGGGTCTCGGGGCCGAACAGCAGCACATCGCCCTCGGCATAGCGCACCTGGCTGTAGCACTGCCGGGCGCGGGTGCTGAAGGCCCACAGCCGGCGCCCGCCGAGGGCCTGCTCGAAGGCGGCACGATCGGCGTGCTCCTGCACCAGGGCGAGCTCGTGGTAGTCGAGCCCGGCGCGGCGCAGGGCCGGCTCGGCCAGCGAAAACCCCAGCGGATGGATCAGGTGCAGACGCGCCCCGCAGTTGGCGGCGAGGCGGATCAGATTGCCGGTGTTGGGCGGAATCTCCGGCTGGTAGAGGGCGAGCTCGATCATGGCTGGTCGGCGCCACACTGCCAGCAGATGGCGAAGCGCGGCGGCAGCGGCTCGCCGCAGCGCACGCAGGGCGCCTCGGCCGCCGGGCCGCTGCTGCGGGCCGGGGCTTCGCGCGCCTCGTATTCGCGCAGCCAGCTCAGGGCTGCCTCGCGGTCGCGCGGGTCGCACAGCACCAGGCGCGGCCAGGCATCGGCGGCCACCTCGCCGAGCGCGCCCCAGAGCAGGGCGCCGCGGATCTCGCAGGCGATGCCGGCGGCGGCCAGGCCGTCGCGCAGCAGATGCGCCTCCAGCGGATTGGCGGCGAGATAGATCGGTGGGTTGGCCTCCGCCATGGCCCCAGTGTAGGCAGGCGGCCGCGCATTGACAGCCCGCCCACCCCTGCCTAGCCTCGGGCTCCCTGCGCTGCGTGGAGCTGCCCATGTCCCTCCGCCCGATTCTCAAGGCCGGCCTCGCGGCCGCCCTGCTGCTCACCTCGAGCCTCGCCAGCGCGGAGGATGTGATCGACGACACCCCCTCCGGTGGCGCCATGGCCTTCGATCTGCTGGTGGCGCGGCCGCTGGGCGTGGTCGGCACCGTGCTCGGCCTCGGCCTGTTCTTCGTCCAGCTGCCGCTGTCGATCGTCCAGGGCGAGCCGCCGGGCGATCCGGCGCGCAAGCTGGTGGTGGAGCCGGCGCGCTGGACCTTCACCCGCCCGCTGGGCGAGCTGGAGTAAACCCCTGACCGGCGCCGCCCTGCGGCGGCGCCGGCTGGCGGTTCAGCGGACCGGCTTGCCGTCCGCGTCGATCACCGTCACCTCGCCGAGCTTGAGCGCCCGGATCGGCGCCTCGATGGTGGCGAGATCCCCCACGATCACCCAGGTCAGCCGGTCCGGATCGACCAGCCGGCGGATCGCGGCGTTGACATCGGCGGGCTGCAGGGCCTTCACCTTCGGCACCAGGGCGTTGTAGTAGTCGTCCGGCAGGCCGTACTGGAGGATGTTGAGGAAGGAGCCGGCGATCTCGCCATTGGTCTCGTTCTCGCCGGGCAGGCCGATCACCAGATTGCCGGCGGCGAAGGCCAGCTCCTCGGCGCTGATCGGCCGGCTGCCGTCGCGGATCTGGCTCAGCTCCTTCTGCATCTCGCGCATCGACTCCACCGTCTTGTCGGCCTGCACGCTGGAGTAGGCGTAGAAGGTGCGCTGGGCCTTGGCCGAGGCGATCACGCTGCCGGCGCCATAGCTCCAGTGCTTGTCCTCACGCAGGTTCAGGTTCAGCCGCGAGATGAACATGCCGCCCAGGGTGTTGTTGGCGGTCATCATCGCCACATCATCCGGGTCGTTCTTGGGCGGCGCCACGCTGCCGGCGAACAGCAGGGTCTGGCCGGCGCCGGTCTTGTTGACCAGGAACAGCCGCGGCTTCTCCGGCAGCGGCACGCGGGCGAGGTTCTTGGCCGGCAGCGGCTCGGCCGGCGCCTTCCAGCCCTTGAGGCGGGCTTCCAGCAGCGGCTGGATCTCGGCCAGCGTGGTGTCGCCCACCACCAGCAGGGTGGCGTTGTCCGGGCGGATCCAGCGGCGGTAGAAGCTGAGCAGGTCGTCGCGGCCGAGGCTGGCGACGCTGGCCTCGTCACCATTGCCGGAACGGGCGCCGGCGTAGGCATGGCCGGGCCCGAAGATCAGCCCGGAGAACAGCCGTCCGGCGAGGCCGCTGGGCTGCGACTTCTCCTGCTGGATCGCCGCCAGGCGCTGCTGCTTGAGGCGGGCCAGCTCGGACTCCGGGAAGCTCGGCTCCAGCAGCACCTCGGTGTAGAGGTCCAGCGACTCGGCCAGCCGCGACTTCAGGCTGTTCATCGAGATCACCGCGCTGTCCAGATTGGCGCCGGCCGAGATCACCGTTCCCAGCTCCTCGGCGCGGCGGGCGATGCCCAGCGCGTCGCGCTTGCGGGTGCCCTCGTCGAGCATGTCGAGGGTCATCTTGGCGGTGCCGGCCTTGATGCCCTGATCGGCGGCATAGCCGGCATCGGCGATCAGGCTCAGCTCCACCACCGGGGCGTGGCGGCGCTCGGCCACCACCAGCTCGACGCCGTTGGACAGGCGCGCGCGCTGCAGGGCCGGCAGCTGCAGGGCCGGCGCTTCGCCGAGCGCGGGCAGCTGGCGGCGGTCGGCGCCTTCGGCCGCCACCTGGTACTCCGGATAGGGCTCGACGGTGAGCACGAACTGGCCGTCCTCCAGCCAGCGCCGCGCGCTGTCACGCACGCTGGCCGGAGTGGCGGCGTAGATCCAGCCGAGCTCCTGGCGGTAGTGATCGGGGCTGCCGCAGTAGACCTCGTACTGGGCCAGCGTGGCGCTCTTGCCGCCGAAGCCATCGAGCCGCTCGAGGCCGCGCACGAAGCCGGCCTCGACCTGGGTGCGCACCCGCGCCAGTTCCTCGGCGCTGGGGCCTTCGCGCAGGAAGCGGGCGAGCTCCTCATCGATCACCCGCTCGACCTCGGCGCTGCTGCGGCCGGGAGCGACCAGGGCATCGACGGTGAACTGCGAGCCGATCTCGAACGGACCGATGCCGACCGAGACGCGGGTGGCGATCTGCTCCTGGTAGACCAGGCGCTTGTAGAGCCGGCTGTTCTTGCCCCCGGCCAGCACCTCGCCGGCGAGCTGCAGGAGATTGGCATCGCGCGAGCAGAAGCCCGGGATGTTCCAGACCTTGAACAGGCGCGACTGCGGCACGCGGTCCTGCTGGACCATGCGCTTGGTGCCGCTCATCTTGGCGATCCACTCGCCGTGGCGCACCCGCGGCGGGCCGGCGGGGATGTCGCCGAAGTAGTGTTCGACCTTGCGCTTGACCTCCTCGGGGTTGATCGCGCCGGCAATCACCAGCACCGCGTTGGCCGCGCCGTAGTGCTCGCGGAACCAGCCCTTGACATCGTCCAGGGTGGCGGCGTTGAGATCCTCGAAGGAGCCGATGGTGGTCCAGGAATAGGGATGCCCGGCCGGATAGGTGGCGGCGGCGATCACATCATCGACCTTGCCATAGGGCTCGTTCTCGCCCTGACGCTTCTCGTTGAGCACCACGCCGCGCTGCTCGTCGAGCTTGGCCTGATCGACCACGCCGAGCAGATGCCCCATGCGGTCGGATTCCAGCCACAGGGTCTGGTCCAGCGCCGAGACCGGCACATTCTGGAAGTAGTTGGTGCGGTCGTACCAGGTGGTGCCGTTGAGCTTGGAGGCGCCGACCGCCTCGAGGGCGTAGAAGAAATCCTTGTTGTAGTGCTCCGAGCCGTTGAACATCAGGTGCTCGAAGAGATGGGCGAAGCCGGTGCGGCCCGGGCGCTCGTCCTTGCTGCCGACGTGGTACCAGATGTTCACCGCCACCACCGGCGCCTTGTGGTCCTCGTGGAGGATCAGCGTCAGGCCGTTGGCCAGCGTATGCTTCTGGAAGGGGATCTCCAGCCCCGGCGGAATGCCCGGCGCGGCGGCGGTGGCCGCACCCAGTGGCAGGACAAGGCTGAGGATGGCGGCCGTCAGGCCGCTCCGGATCGCTTTCATGGTTTTCCCTGTTTTGACGTGGTGAACGGCGGCGCCCAGCATGAACCGCACGCATACGGCTTGGACGGTGGATGGGTTGCATTGGTTGCAACCGGCCCGTCATCGGCTCTCGCCGCACTGCGATGAGCGCCCGCCGGGCAGCCCGGTGGACCTGCTGGTGATCCACGCCATCAGCCTGCCGCCGGATCGCTTCGGCGGGCCCTACGTCGACGATCTGTTCATGGGCACGCTCGACTGCGACGCCGATCCCTACTTCGAGGGTCTGCGCGGGCTGCGCGTCTCTGCCCATCTGCTGATCGACCGCCGCGGCGCGCTGACCCAGTATGTGCCCTTCCACCGGCGCGCCTGGCATGCCGGTGCCTCGGAATGGCGCGGGCGCAGCCGCTGCAATGATTTCTCGATCGGCATCGAGCTCGAGGGCAGCGACCATCAGCCGTTCACCCCGGTGCAGATGAAGGTGCTGGTGGCGGTCAGCCGCTGTCTGCTGGCGCACTACCGCATCCCGCCGGATCAGGTGGCCGGCCACAGCGAGATCGCTCCCGGGCGCAAGACCGACCCCGGCCCCTACTTCGACTGGGCGGGCTACCGCGCCCATCTGCTCGGCCCATGAACCTGATCGCCACCCTGCTGGCCCTGCTGCTGGAGCGCAGCCTCGCCCGCTTCCCGGGCTGGGGCGAACCCAGCCTGCAGCGCCGTGCCCTGCGTGGCCTGCGCGCGCTGCTGCCCCTGCCCGGGCTGTGGCAGAGCCCGCTGCTGGTGCTGCTCTGGCTGCTGCCGCCGGTGTGGGGCGTGCAGCATCTGCACCAGGGCTGGGAGAGCCCCTTCACCGATCTGCTGTTCTCCACGCTGGTGCTGCTGCTGTGCCTGGGCCCGCGCGATCTCGCCGACGATGTGCAGCGCTGGCTCTCGGCCCGCGCCGAGGGCCGCGAGGCGGAGGCCGCGCAGTGGGCACGCAGCCTGCAGCGCGGACCGGCGCCGCCGCCCTCGCACCGCTCGCTGCTCGGCGCGCTGTTCATCCAGAGCCATGAGCGGCTGTTCGGCGTGCTGCTCGGCTTCTTCGCCCTCGGCCCGGCCGGGGCGGTGCTCTACCGGCTGGCCTCGCGCCTGCCGCTGCTGCTTGCCGAGCAGGGCGGTGCCGAGAGCGCCGCCAGCCGGGCGGCGGAGTCAGTCCACGCGCTGCTGGCCTATGTGCCGGCGCGCATCACCGCCCTGCTGTTCGGCCTGGCCGGCAGCCTCGACGATGCCCTCGCCGCCTGGCGTTCGCTGGCCGCCGAGCCCGAGCATGACTGGCGGCGCGACACCTGGGCGGTGCTGGCGGAGACCGCCACCGGCTCGCTGCAGGCGGAGACCGAGCAGGGCGATCCCATCGTGCCGGCCAGCCTCGACCAGGCCGCGGCCGAGGTGCTCGCCCTGCAGCAGCGCGCCCTGCTGATCCTGCTCGCCTTCTTCGCCTTCTTCACCACCGGGGCCTGGCTGCATGGCGGCTAGGGGCCGGTGGGGGGGGCTGCTGCTGGGCCTGATGCTGGCCGGGCCCTCGCCGGCAGGCGAGCGGCTGGTGACCCTGGCCCCGCATCTGGCCGAGCTGGTCTGCGCGGTGGACGGCGCGGGCTGTCCGCAGCTGGTGGGTGTGGTGGCCTGGAGCGACTTCCCGGCGGCGGTGCGCGACAAGCCGGTGGTGGGCGATGCCTTCGCGGTCAACGCCGAGGCGGTGCTGGCGCTGCGGCCGACCCGGGTGCTGAGCTGGGCCGGCGGCACCAGCGAGGCCACCCGCCAGGCCCTGCTGCGCCTGGGCCTGCGGGTGGAGCCGGTGCAGGCACAGAGCCTCGCCCGCATTCCGCTGGCCCTGCGCGAGCTCGGCGTGGCGCTCAACCGGGCGGCGGCAGGCGAGGCGGCGGCGCGCCAGTTCGAACAGACCCTGGAGACCCTGCGCGCGCGCCACGCCGGGCGACCGCCGGTGCGCGTGCTCTACCAGCTCGAGGCCGAGCCGCTGTTCGCCATCGGCCGCGACAGCCCGATCCACGAGGCGATGGGCGTCTGCGGGGCGGTCAATGTGTTCGCCGATCTCGACGCAGCGGCCGCGCCGGTGGCGCGCGAGGCGGCGGTGGCCGCGGCGCCGGAGCTGATTCTGTTCGGCCGCCGCGATGATGGCCCGGCGATCCGCGCGCGCTGGGCGCCGTTCGCCGCGGTGCCGGCGGTGCGCCACGGGCAGCTGCAGGCGGTGGACGAGGATCGTCTGGCGCGCTACGGCCCGCGCCTGGTCGAGGGGATTGCCGAGCTCTGTGGCCGGGTGGAGGCGGTGCGCGCGGCTCAGCCGGAGCGGCGCCAGCCCACCTCGTCGCCACCGGCGCCGCGCAGCAGCACGCGGGCGGCGACGAACAGGTAATCGCTGAGGCGGTTGAGGTAGCGCATCAGATCCGGGTTGAGCGGCTCGGCCGCATGCAAGGCCCACAGGCTGCGCTCGGCGCGGCGCGCCACCGCCCTTGCCTGGTGGGCCTGGGCGCTGGCCGGGGTGCCACCGGGCAGGACGAACTCCTTGAGCGGCGGCAGCTCGCGGTTGAGGTCGTCCAGCGCCTGATCCAGGGCCAGCACCGCCTCCGGCTTGAAGAACACCCGCCCGGGCATCGACAGCTCGCCGCCGAGGTCGAACAGCTCGTGCTGCACCCGCTGCAGACGCTCGCGCAGGGCCTCGGGCAGCGGATGGATCAGCAGCAGACCGATCACGCAGTTGAGCTCGTCGACCTCGCCCATGGCGCTGACCCGCGGATGGAACTTGTCCACCCGCTCGCCGGTGGTCAGCCCGGTCTGGCCACCGTCCCCGGTGCGGGTAACGATCTTGCTGAGACGATGGCCCACCGCCGCTCAGTCCTCGAGGATGGGGGTGGGCAGGGCGCCGAAGCGGGCGTCCCACTCATCGCGCAGGCGCACCAGGCTGAGGTCCTGCCACAGCACATAGGGCTGGGTATCCAGGGTGCGGCCCACCGCCGAGCGCGCCAGCTCGACATTGGAGGCGATGCGCAGGCTGCCCTGCACCCACTCGGCGCGGCCGTTGGGATCGCGATCCAGCCCCGGATAGGTGCGGGCAAGCCCCTCGGCGTAGCGCTCGACCTCGCGCGGCACGAAGTGCACCTCGAACAGACGGTCGTTGAAGAACAGCAGGCGCAGCTCGCCCTCCACGCCGAGATGGCGGTACTCGGGCACGGTCAGGGTGGTGAGGTCGCGCGGCGGATACTCGGCCGAGACCGGCCGGCGCGTGCGGCTGCGCTCGTAGGCGAGCTCGGCGCCCTGCAGACGGGTGACCACCGCGGCCTCGGCCTCGAAGCTGGTGAAGGCGTCGGTGAGCGCCACCGGCTTGCCGGCGGGCTGGGCGAAGCGCTGCTGCTCCGGATGCTCGGAGGCGCCGAACAGGAAATCCGGCTTCACCACCCAGGCCCAGGCGCTCAGGCCCAGCAGCAGGATGAACAGGCTCAGCGGCCAGCGCAGGGTCTGGAAGCGGCGGATCGGTTCGGCGTCCATGGAGTCCTCAGAGTCGGGCGGCGCCCTGCTTCATGATCGCGGCGATGCCACGCATCAGCCCGCGCACCGGGCCGGGCAACGATACCCCGCCGCGCGCCTCGGCCGCCTGGCCGTGGCGGGTCTCGTCGGCGCGCATGGCCTGCAGCACCGCGCGCGAGCGCTGGTCGGCCGCCGGCAGGCGCTGCAGATGGTCGTCCAGATGCTCGGCGACCTGCTTCTCGGTCTCGGCCACGAAGCCGAGGCTGACGCGGTCACCGGCGAGGCCGGCAACCACGCCGATGCCGAAGGAACCGGCGTACCACAGCGGCGCCAGGCGGCTCGGGCGGTCACCCAGCTCGGCCAGCCGGCGCTCGCACCAGGCGAGGTGTGCGCGCTCTTCCTCGGCCGCCTCCAGCAGATGGGCGCGGGTCTGCGCCTGGCGCGCCACCAGGGCCTGGCCGCGATACAGACCCTGGGCGCTGATCTCGCCGGCGTGGTTGACCCGCATCAGATCGGCAGCGGCCCGCCGTGCGGCCTCGTCCAGCGGCGCGGCCGGGACCCCCGCCGCCGGGTCGTGCGGGGTCGCGGCGGCTGGCGCCGGGCGCAAGGCCTGGGCCAGGCGGTCGAGCCCGAGAATCAGGCGATCGCTGGGACGGTAGTCACGGGCACTGGCGCTCATGTCGGTTCGGCCTCCGGGCTGAGCTGGATCGGTTGCTGCTCGCCGAGGAACTTGGGGCGGGTATCCAGGAAGAAAAGATCCAGCACCGCCTTGACCCGTGCAAACACCTCGCGCGCATAGGGACGGAAGGTGGGGCCGCTGTCCGGACCGGGCGCGGCGTAGGCGGCGATCTTCAGGCCCATCTTCTTGCCGATGAACACGGCGCGGTAGGCGTGGTACTCCTGGGTGATGACGGTGACCCGCTCCAGCCCGAACACCGCCTGGGCGCGGGCCACCGAATCCAGCGTGCGCAGGCCGGCGAAATCCATGGTGATGGCCGAGGCCGGCACGCCGGCCTCGGTGAGCGCACGCCACATCTGGCGCGGCTCGTTGTAGGTGGCATCCGGGTTGGCGCCGGAGACCACCAGATGCTTGACCTTGCCGATCTGGTACAGCTCCACGGCCGCCTGGATGCGGCCGCGGAAATGGGGGTTGTCGGCGCCCTCGCGGGTGTACGGGCTGGTGCCCAGCACCAGCCCGACCTCGTTCTCCGGCAGCAGCGCCCAGCTGGTGTAGACATAGGCGTCCGTGCTGTTGATCACCCAGCGGTTGCAGAGCAGGGCGAACAGCGCCGCCAGGCCCAGCAGCCACAGGGCCAGGCGGCGCAGACGCCGCTGCAGGACAACCCGGGCGCGGGGTGTCAAGCCAGCAGCCCCTTGAGGATCAGCAGGTAGACGCCGAGCTGGATCACGAACAGCACCGCGCGCAGCAGCACCATCAGGTGCGAGGTGCTGATCAGATGCACCACGCCCTGGGCGACGCGGGCGTAGAGGAAGACCGCCGCCAGCATGCCGTCGACCACCGCGCTCTGGCCCAGGGCCTGGGCGGCCAGCACCAGGGCGGCGAACACCGGCAGGTTCTCCACGCAGTTCATGTGGGCGTGCTGGGCCCGCACCAGCAGCGGACCATCGGGCGTGGCCTGGCCGCGGGTCCAGGTATTGGCCTTGTACTTGTTGGCCAGCACCAGGGCCACCCGCGGGAACACATAGATGGACATGACCAGCAGGGTCCAGGCAGCAAAGAGCAGCAGGGCAGTCAAACCGGTCATCGGAGTCTCCTTTCTCGTGGTGGGGTGCGGCATCGGGCCGCACCCGCATTCTATCGGCCGCTCAGTGGCCGAGGCGCTTCATCGCTCCGTCGAGCCCGGACAGGGTCAGCGGGAACATGCGGTTGTCGCCCACCAGCTCCCGCACCAGGGCGATCGAGGGCGTGTACTCCCAGCGCTGCTCGTTCTCCGGATTGAGCCAGACCAGATGGGGGAAGGTGTCGACCAGCCGGCGCATCCACACCGCGCCGGCCTCCTCGTTCCAGTGCTCGACGCTGCCCCCGGACTGGGCGATCTCGTAGGGACTCATGGTGGCGTCGCCAACGAAGATCACCTTGTACTCCGGGGTGAACTTGTGCATCAGGTCGTAGACCGGGATGCGCTCGCTGTGGCGGCGCAGGTTGTCCTTCCACACGCTCTCGTAGATGAAGTTGTGGAAGTAGTAGTACTCGAGGTGCTTGAACTCGGTCTTGCAGGCCGAGAACAGCTCCTCGCAGACCCGCACATGCGGGTCCATCGAGCCGCCGACATCGAAGAAGATCAGCACCTTCACCGTGTTACGCCGCTCCGGCACCATCTTGATGTCCAGATAGCCGGCGTTGCGCGCGGTGCTGCTGATGGTGTCGTCGATGTCCAGCACCTCGGGTGCGCCCTCGCGGGCGAAGCGGCGCAGCCGGCGCAGGGCGATCTTGATGTTGCGGGTGCCCAGCTCGATGGAATCATCGAGATTGCGGTACTCGCGCTTCTCCCAGACCTTGACCGCGCTCTTGCCGCCGCCCTGGCCGCCGATGCGGATGCCCTCCGGATTGAAGCCGCTGTTGCCGAACGGGCTGGTGCCCCCGGTGCCCACCCATTTGTTGCCGCCCTCGTGGCGCTCCTTCTGTTCCTCGAGGCGCTGGCGCAGGGTCTCCATCAGCTTGTCGAGGCCGCCCAGGGCCTCGATCTTGGCCTTCTCCTCCTCGCTGAGCAGGCGCTGCATCTCCTTGCGCAGCCAGTCCTCGGGGATGCCGGCCAGCTCCTCGCCGGTGATCTGCTGCACGCCCTTGAAGTAGGCGGCAAAGGCGCGGTCGAAGCGGTCGTACTGGCTCTCGTCCTTGACCAGGGCGGCGCGCGCGAGGTGGTAGAAGTCATCCATCGAGTAGATGGCGACATGGCGGGCGAGCGCCTCCAGCAGCATCAGGAACTCGGACAGCGAGGCCTTGACGCCGGCGGCGCGCAGGGTGGCGAAGAAGGTGAAGAGCATCGGGCGGCTCCGGGCTTTGCGGCATTCTATGCGCGGACCCCTCTGGAGCCGCCTGGTGATCGCCCCCGCCCGCATCGCCGAGGCTGAACGCCACCTCGCCCGCCACTGCCCGCCGCTGCGGCCGCTGATCCGTGCCCACGGCCCCTGTCCGCTGGGGTCCCGGCGGCGCGATCCCTTCGCGGTGCTGTGTGCCTCGATCATCAGCCAGCAGCTGTCGACCAAGGCCGCCGATACCATCCAGCAACGGGTGGAGGCGCTCTGCGGCGGGCGGGCGCCGCGGCTGCGGCCGGCGCGGCTGATCGCGCTCAGTCACGAGCAGCTGCGCGGCTGCGGGCTGTCCAATGCCAAGGCCACCTGGCTGCGGGCGCTGGCCGAGCAGGCACTGGACGGCCGTCTGGATTTCCGTGCCCTGCGCGCGCTCGACGACGAGGCGGCGATCCAGGCCCTCGATGCCCTGCCCGGGGTCGGCCGCTGGACCGCCGAGATGCTGCTGATGTTCGCGCTGGACCGGCTCGATGTGTTCGCCCTCGACGATGTCGGCCTGCGCCGCGGCATCGAGCGGCTCTACAACGGCGGCGCGCGGATGGACGACGCCGCCATCCTCGCCATCAGCGCCGGCTTTGCCCCCTACCGCTCGGTGGCCAGCTGGTATCTGTGGCGGCTGACCGACTGAGCCGCGGACGCCCGTCTGGCGCCTCGCCCTCAAGGCGTTGCGCTCATCGATGCCCGGTTCTCGCGCCTCGCCCTGAAGGCGATGCGCTCGCGGGGAGGTTTGGAAGGACGGTTCTAGCGCCTCGCCCTGAAGGCGATGCGCTCATCGATGGCCTGGTTCTAGCGCCTCGCCATGAAGGCGATGCGCTCGAACAGATGCACATCGGCCTCGTTCTTCAGCAGGGCGCCGTAGAGCGGCGGCAGGCTCTTCTTGACGCTGGTCTCGCGCAGGGCGATCGGGTCGATGTCCTCGGCCATCAGCAGCTTGAGCCAGTCCAGCAGCTCGGAGGTGGAGGGCTTCTTCTTCAGGCCCGGCAGCTCGCGCAGACCGAAGAACACCTCCATCGCCTCCTTGACCAGGGTCTTCTTCAGGTCGGGGAAGTGGACATCGACGATCTTCTGCATCGTGTCCTTGTCGGGGAACCGGATGTAGTGGAAGAAGCAGCGGCGCAGGAAGGCATCCGGCAGCTCCTTCTCGTTGTTTGAGGTGATGATGATGATCGGCCGCTGGCGGGCCTTCACCGTCTGCCGGGTCTCGTAGACATAGAACTCCATCTGGTCGAGTTCGCGCAGCAGATCATTGGGGAACTCGATGTCGGCCTTGTCGATCTC
>DASUDX010000038.1:0-12089 GCA_036275365.1 Nevskiaceae bacterium
GCGCGCTGGCACTGGGCGACGGGGCAGGGCGAGCAGGCGCTGGCCGCACTGGCGCGTGGCGAGGCGGCGGCCACCGCGCTCGGACCCGCCGGCGACGCTCAGAAGGCGACGATCGAAATCCTGCGACGGCGCTGGCAGGCCGCCGCACCCTAGGGTCTGTTCACACGACGGCGATCGCTGCGGCGGCGGTCGTTGATGCGCAGCGCAAGAAGGGAGGAGCGAGGTGTACGGGGCGCCCAGGAGCGACGATGGACGCCGCGAGGCGCATCAAAGGCCCCGCCCCTTCGGATTGCGGCCAGCCTTCCGCCACCCCGCGTGGCGCCCTCCTCATTTGCAGGAAGCAAGCCTCGTCGGTCGCGCCTTGCCTGGCGCAAGGCGGGCTCGCAACCTAGCGACCGACGCCGTGTGAACAGACCCTAGGCGCTCAGGTCGGCTCGCCCCCCAGCTCGCGGAACAGCCAGGCGCGTGCCTTGACCCAGTCGCGGCGCACGGTGCGATCGGTGATCGCCAGCGCCGCCGCGGTTTCCTCCTCGCTGTAGCCGGCGTAGTAGCGGCATTCCACCACCTGGGCCAGCCGCGGGTTCAGCGCCCGCAGCCGCTCCAGAGCCTCGGCCACCGCCAGCACCCGCTCATCGGGCTCGCCACCGGCGGGCAGGTCGAGCGCCACCTCGTCCAGGGACAGCGGTGTCTGGCCAGCCCCCCGGCGCAGGGCCAGACGGGCGCGCGCGGCGTCCACCAGCACCTGGCGCATGGCCATCGCCGCGGCGGCCAGGAAGTGGCCGCGATTCTTCCAGGCCGGACTGCCGGCGAGCTTCAGATAGGCCTCGTGGATCAGGGCGGTGGTCTGCAGGGTGTCGCCCGCCCGCAGCCCGGCCCGGATCCCCCGCGCCGCCCGTCGCAGCTCCGGGTAGAGCAGGGGCGCCAGCTCGGTGGCGAGCCGGCCTTGCAAGGCCAGGGAATCCTCCGTGTCCGGTTCCATGCCGCGTCGCCGTGTAGGGGTGTAGTCCCGGCATTGTGTCGGGTCGGAGCTTCCAGAATGACGCCTCGTGCTGTCGGGTTCATGCTTTTTCTTGCCGCCGGTCTCAGCCCGGCGATGGCCACGGCGCCGGAGATCGCGCGTACGGTGCTGGTGCTGGACGCCTCCGGCTCGATGTGGGGCGTCATCCAGGGCCGCAGCAAGATGGCGATCGCCCGTGAGGCGGTGGGCCGGCTGCTCGCCGGCTGGCCGTCCGGGCCGGCGCTCGGGCTGATGGCCTATGGCCACCGCCGCAAGGGCGACTGCGGCGATATCGAATTGCTCGAAGCCCCCACCGGCTTCGATGCCGAGGCCCTGCGCCAGCAGGTGCAGGCGCTGCAGCCCAAGGGCATGACGCCGATCAGCGCGGCGGTCCGGCGCGCAGCCGAAGCACTGCGCTACACCGAGCAGGCGGCCACGGTGATCCTGATCAGCGATGGCGAGGAGACCTGCGAGGCCGACCCCTGTGCGCTGGGCGCCGAGCTGGAGCGGCTGGGGGTGGGCTTCACCGCCCATGTGATCGGCTTTGATCTGCCCGAGGGCCCGGCGCGCCGGCAGCTGCAGTGTCTGGCGCAGGTCACCGGCGGGCAGTACCGCGAGGCCGGTGACGCCGAGGGCCTCAACCAGGCGCTGGCCACCGTGGCGAGCGCAGCGCCCACGCTGAACACCGCGCAGGCCTGGATTCCGGGGCACAGCCTGGTCTGGCAGGCCGGCAGCCAGGTCGAGTCCGAGGGCCCGGACGGCACCCGGGTGGTCGCCTTCACCCCGGAGCAGACCGCCCAGGCCTGCCAGGCCCTGTGCCAGGACGATGCCCGCTGCGGTGGCTGGCATTACGAGCCCACGGGCAGCTACTTCATCGACCACCCGCGCTGCCATCTCAAGGGCCTCGGCGCCCCGCTGCAGCTCGAAGCCCAGGACCCCGACTGGGTGGCGGGCGTCAAGCCCGGGGTCCGGCTGATCGTCAACCCGGAGGCGGAGTGAACCCATGACCCGAATCGCAGCCCTGTTGCCCCTGCTCGTCCTGCTGGTCAGCGCCTGTTCCGAGGCCGTCTCCACTGCCCCGCCACCCGCGCCGGCTTCACCATCGACCCCACCGGCCGCGAGCGGGGCGCTGGTGATCCGCCTCGCCGCCGGCGGGGCGCACCCGGATCGCTTCTGCATCCCGCAGTGGTCGATCGCCAACGAAACCGCGGTCGATGTCGGCGCTCTGCTGATCGAACTGGAGTGGCGCGGGCCCGGTGAGGCGGTGATCGAGCCGGCCGCGGCGCTGGGCACCCTGGTGGAGCCGCTGCCGGCCGGACGCCGCAAGGACCTCACCCTCAACGGCTACACCGCCGCCTGCGGCGAGCTGCGGCTGGTGGCGCGGCGCTATGCCTGCCGGGACAGCGATGCCGTGCGCCAGCCCTGCCCGGGACCGCTGCGGATGGAAACGGCGGATGGCATGACGGTGGACCTCGGTGCGGCCCGGGAGGGTCCGATGAAGGGTGCGGTGGAGCCGCGCTGAGGCGATGATCACCCCCACCCCTGTTGTGCAGATCCATACCGGAGCATTGCCATGACCCTGAGCTTCCGTCCGCTGCTCGCCCCGGCGCTGCTGGCGCTGATCCTGATCGTCCCCCACCGCGCCGCCGCCGCTGGGCAGGCGCTGATCGAGGCCCGTGACGAGGGCCAGCAGGGCCAGGTGCAGATCGAGTACGACGACGCCGGCCGGGTGCGCATCGACCCTCTCGGCGAGGCGGCCGGGCAGGGCTATCTGGTGGTGCGCGAGGGCAAGGCCTACAGCGTCGCCCGCGTCGAAGGCCAGCTGATGGTCATGGACATGGGCGCGATGATGAAGATGATGGGCGGGCTGATGGCCCAGCAGGGCCTGCAGGCGCCCAAGCTCGGCAGCGAGGGCATGGTGCGGCTGCTGAGCCTGGAGGATGCCGGCCGCAGCGAGACGGTGGCGGGCCTGTCCGGCCGCGTGCACACCCTGCGCTATGTGGATGCACAGGGGAAGACCCGTGAGGAGACCCTGGTGCTGAGCGCCGATGCGCGGGTGCGCGCGCTCAGCGCGGCGATGATCGCCATGGGCGAGGTGATGACCCGGCTCGCCGCCACCCCGCCTCAGCCCGGCGCGGATGCGCTCGCCGCCGAGCTCAAGTCGCGGGGCCAGGGCCTGCTGCGCTTCGGCAGCCAGTTCGCGGTGGTGCGTCTGTCGGCCGACACCCCGGCTGCCAGCCGCTTCGAGCTGCCGGCGGCGCCGATGGAACTGCCGGATTTCGGCGGGCTGCTCGGCGGCTGAAGACAGCGCGCTCCGGTCCCTCCAGCAAAAACCCCGGCGCGAGGCCGGGGTCGGGGTCCGATCAGGATCGGGCTCAGGCTTCCCAGCCGATCTTGCTGCGCACCCCGGCTTCCTTCTCGATCAGCGGCAGGTAGCGGCGCTCCACCTCGTTGCGCTTGACCTTCATGGTCGGCGTCATGATGCCGTTGTCGATGGTCCAGGTGTCCTTCACCAGCACGATCTTGGCGATCTCCTCGTGCGGCTCGAGGGTGGCGTTGACCGCGTCCATGTCGGCCGCCAGTTCCTTCTCCACCTGCGCCTTGGATTTGGCGCGGCCGGCGGCATTCAGGCTCACCAGCATGATCGGCTGCTTCAGACCGCTGCCGACGAAGCAGAGCTGGTCGATGTCCGGATTGCGCATCAGCGCGCCCTCGATCGGTGCCGGCGCCACATACTTGCCCTTGAGGGTCTTGAAGATGTCCTTGACCCGGCCGGTGATGAACAGATAGCCGTCCTTGTCGACATAGCCGCGATCGCCGGTGCGCAGATAGCCATCGCCGGTGAAGGTCTCGCGGGTCTTTTCCTCCTCGAGGTAATAGCCCTTCATCACGCCCGGGTGCTGGAACAGGATCTCGCCGTCCTCGGCGATCTTGAGGTTGGCGCCCGGCATCTCCTTGCCGACGCTGCCAAGGCGGTTGGCACCCGGCCGGTTGACGGTGGCGTAGATCGAGTTCTCGGTCATCCCGTAGCCCTGCAGGATGGTCACGCCGAGCTTCTCGAACCACTGCATCAGCGGGATCGGCATCGCCGCGGCACCGACGATGCAGTAGCGCGCGTTGTGCAGGCCCAGGCCCTTCTTGATCTTCTTCTTCACTAGGCTGGAGATGATCGGCAGCTTGAGCAGCCGGTCGAGCTTTTCCTGCGGCATCTTCTTGAGGATGCCGGCCTGCATGCGCGAGTAGACCAGCGGCACGCCGAAGAAGCGGGTCGGCCCCACCGCCGGCAGCTGCTCGGCGAGCTTGTCGAGGTTCTCCAGGAAGTGCACCTCGGCGCCGAAGTAGAGGCTGCTCATCTCCACCGCCCCGCGCTCGAAGGCATGCGCCAGCGGCAGATAGGAGAAGAAGCGCTCATTGCCCTGGCTGGGCAGGGCCTTCATCAGGCCATCGGCGGCGAACAGCGCATTGCCGTGGGTCAGCATCACGCCCTTGGGATTGCCGGTGGTGCCGGAGGTGTAGACCAGGGTGGAGAGCGCATCCGGGGACGGCGGCACATAGCCGGTGAAGGGCTCGTGGGCCTTCACCAGATCGTCCCAGGCGTGCTCGGCGGCCGGCGTGCCCGGATAGGGGAAGCCGATGGTGATCAGGCCCTTGGGCATGGCGCCGACAAACTCGTCGATGTCCGGCATCGGCCCCAGGAACACCGCCTTGGTGCCGCTGTGCTTGAGGATGTAGGTGACCGCCTCGGGCGCCTGCTTGGGGTAGAGCCCGACGCTCACCAGGCCGGCCAGCCCGCAGGCGAGATCGGCGAGGAACCAGTGCGCGGTGTTGCGGCCGGAGATCGCCACGCGATCGCCCTCGGCGAGCCCGAGCTTGCGCAGGGCGGTGGCCATCGAGCGCACCTGCGCCTCGGCCTGCGCCCAGGTGGTGGTGTGCCACACGCCGTCGATGGGCTGGAACAGCCAGGGCTGGTTCGGCCGCTCCTTGGCCCAGTGCAGCAGCATCTCCACGGCGTTCTTCTGTGCGCTCATGACTCCCCCGGCATAGGTATGGCAATCAGGTATTAGGATGAAGCCGCAGTGCGGTGAGGTCCGCCCACGGCATTTTCAAAGTGTAATCAATCTTCTGCCCCCGACCGGCGAGGCCGGTCCCGCTAGGTTCGTTCTCCCCGTCGCCATGCGCCTGCGCTCTGTTGTGCTGATCCTGATTCTCGCGGCCGGTCTGGTCCTGGCCCTGGGCCTGCCCCCGGCGCGGATCGACCCGGTGGCCTGGACCCCGCCGCCCGCCCCGGCGGCGGTGGACGATGCCACGCTCGATCGGGTCCAGACCCGGGTGCCCGAGCTCGGCGCCGGTGGCGAGGGCCTGGCCCTGGACGCCCAGGGCCGGGTGCTGGCCGGGCTCGCCGATGGGCGGCTGCGCCGCTACGACCCGCGCAGCGGTGCCATCGAGGACCTCGGCTCCAGCGGCGGCCGGCCGCTGGGGCTGGTGCTCGATGCCGAGCAGCGGCTGGTGATCGCCGATCCGCTGCGCGGCCTGCTGCGCCGCGAGGCCGATGGCCGTCTCACCGTGCTCAGCACCGGCACTGCGGAGCGGCCGGCCCGTTTCATCGACGATGTGGACACCCATGCGGAGGATCCGCGCCTGTACTTCACCGATGCCAGCGACCGCTTCGGCTACGGCGAGCACCAGCTGGAGGCGCTGGAGCACCGGCCCAATGGCCGGCTGCTGCGCTTTGATCCCGCCAGCGGCCGCACCGAGACCCTGGCCAGCCACCTCTATTTCGCCAACGGGGTGGCCCTGGGGCCGGCGGCGGCCTACGCCCTGGTGACCGAGACCAGCGCCTACCGCATCAGCCGGGTGTGGCTCACCGGCGAGCGTCGGGGCGAGCGCGAGGTGTTTGCCGAGAACCTGCCCGGCTTTCCCGACAACCTCAGCTACGACCCCCTGCGCCGCTGCTTCTGGGTGGCGCTCTACGCGCCGCGCAGCGCGCTGCTCGATGCCCTGCTGCCCCATCCGCAGCTGCGCCGCTGGCTCTCGCGCCTGCCTGCCGCCCTGCAGCCCCACCCGGCCCACCATCCGCAGCTGCTGGCGTTCGAGGAAGACGGCCGCCGGCGTCACCACTGGCAGAGCCGGCTGCCGGCCAGCTACGGGCCGATCACCAGCGTCGAGGCCGATGCCGGCGGCCTCTGGCTCGGCAGCCTCAGCGCCAGCGGCATCGGCCGCCTCGAACTGCCGGTGCCCTGAGCGGGACCCGCGTCTCGCCTCCCAGCCCCTCCGCCCGGGTGCAAGCCGGGGCGCGCGCAGACCGCGGGCTGTCGCCCGGGCCACGGTTCACGCCACCGCCCCCGTTCCCGGGCCGTGAAAACAAAAGGCCCCGCCGGAACACCGGCGGGGCCGTCTGGAAACCCGGCGAGTGCCCTACTGCAGCATCCGCTTCGGCGCTTCCTTGGTGTGGTGATGGCGCAGCTTCTCCTTGTGCTTGCGGGTCTGCTGGTCGAGCTTGTCGATCAGCGCGTCAATCGCCGCATACATGTTCTCGTCGACGGTTGCCTCGGCATGGAGGTTGGCACCGCTGGCATGAACCGTGGCCTCGGCCTTGTGTCGCAGCTTCTCCACCGTCAGCACCACATCGGCGTTGATCAGGTGGTCGAAGTGTCGCTCCAGCTTCTTGAGCTTGGTCGTCACGTAGTCGCGCAGCGGCGGCGTGAGATCCACATGGTGGCCGGAGATGTTCAGATTCATCGCGTGTACCTCCTGTGAACGGGGCCGGGCGGCCCCGGGGAAATCAATCGAGGGTGCGGCGTTCTCCAATGACAATGGGATGACGTCGGTTCATGAAAGTTCAAGCCACCGCACGGCGTTCGTGCGAGGGCGGGATGTTGAGGGCCTCGCGGTACTTGGCCACGGTGCGGCGCGCCACCTGGATGCCGTCCTTGAGCAGCAGCTCGGCCAGGGTCGAGTCCGACAGCGGTCGACCGGGGTCTTCGGTGTGGATCAGGCGCTTGATCATGGCCTGGATAGCCGTAGCACTGGCCATGCCACCCTGGGTGGTCTGGACATGGCTGCTGAAGAAATACTTCAGCTCGTACAGGCCGCGCGGGGTCAGCATGTACTTGTTGGCCGTGGCACGCGACACAGTGGATTCATGAATCCCCAGTTGCTCGGCCACATCGCGCAGCACCAGCGGGCGCATGGCCTCCTCCCCATAGTCCAGGAAAGCGCGCTGTTCTTCAACGATGCACTGCGCCACCCGCAGGATGGTGTCGTTGCGCGCCTCCAGGCTGTTGATGAAGTAGCGCGCCTCCTGCAGATGCTGCTTGAGGGCGAGCTGGTCCTTGGAGGTGTCGGCGCGCTTGATGAAGCCCTGATAGCGGCTGTTGATGCGCAGCCGCGGCTGGTTTTCCGGGTTCAGCGCCACCCGCCAGCGGCCGTTGCGGCGGCTGACGATCACATCCGGGCTGAGATAGTCCGACTCATGCGCCTGGAACGGCCGGCCCGGATGCGGCTGCAGGCTGCGGATCAGCGCCAGGGCCGGACGCAGCGCGCTGGCCTCCACGGCGAGCGCCTTGCGCAGTCCCGCCTCGTCGCGCCGCGCCAGCATCAACAGGTGCCCACCCTCCACGATCCGCAGCGCCAGCAGCCGGCCCGGGGTTCCCGGGCGCAGCGATTCCAGCTGCAGGCGCAGGCACTCGGCCAGATCGCGCGCCGCCACCCCGGGGGGATCGAAGTCCTGGACCAGCTCCAGAACCGCCTCCACCGCCGCGGGGGTGACGCCGGGCATCGCCGTGAGCCGCGCCAGCAGGCCGGGCCAGTCTTCGAGATACCCGTCCTCGTTGACGGCGTCGATCAGGTGCTCGGCGATCTGCGCCTGCGGCCCGACGAACGGCGCCACCTCGGCCTGGGCCAGCAGATGCTCGCGCAGGCCGGTGCTGCCGCGCAGATTGGCCTGGAGAAAATCCTGCAGATCGTCATCCGGCGCCGCTGCGGCGGCCGGGCTGTAGTCGTCGTAGACCTCGTCCCAGGCCGCATCCACCGGCAGCTCCTCGGAGAGTGTCTCGGCCGCCACCACCTCCTCCAGCATCGGCGCGTCCTCGGCCTCGGCCTCCGCCACCGGCTCGCTGCCCGGGGCCTCGTCCAGGGCCGGCTCGGGGCTGTCGTCGCGCTCCAGCAGCAGGTTGGATTCCAGCGCCTGCTGGATTTCCAGCTGCAGATCGAGGGTGGAGAGCTGCAGCAGGCGGATGGCCTGCTGCAGGGCCGGGGTCATGGTCAGGGCCATGCCCTGGCGCAGGGCCAGAGAGGTTTTCATGACCGCGGAACGGAACAGGCCAGGCACTCGGGCATAGGCCTGTTGTTTACCACGGCGCGGTCCTTGCTTGCCAAACCGTCGGGCGGCTGGCGCCACCGCCCGACGGGACGACCCCTCAATAGCTGAGCGGCACCTCGTTGCTGCCTTCCACCACCTGGATGCGCCGCAGCGTGCCCGGGGTCTGGGTATCCGCGTAGAGCACATCCTGGTCGTTGCGGCCATCCGTGCGCAGGCTCGGCGTGAGGCCCAGCAGATAGCGGCCGATCCCCAGCAGCACCAGCGGTGCGCCGCCGCTGGGCAGGTTGTCCACGATCCCGATGGATTCCGGACCATAGGTGCCGGCGCCACGGCTCAGGCTGACCCGTGCGCTCGCCGGGCTGCCGGCCAGGCGCTCGGTGAGGACCAGCGCGGTCAGGCCGTCGTCCTCGGCCGACAGCGAGCCGCTGGTGGGAATCTGGCCGGGCAGCCAGCTGGCGTTGGCGAAGCTGCGCGGCAGCGTGCCGTTGTCGCGCACCAGACGCGCGCTGGACCGGCCACGGTTGTCCAGAACATTGAAATGCACCCGGTCGCCAAGGGCGAAAACCCCGCCCAGGAAGCTGCCGGTGGTCGGGGGCAGCAGCGGGGTCGCCGCGCCGTCCACCAGCGCGTAGGCGGTGAGACTGGTCTGGAAGGTGGTGAAGTCCAGCGCGCCCACCAGCGCGGCATTGCGGCTGAGCGTCAGAGTGGCTCCGTTGCTGGCAATCGCCGCCTGGCGCACCAGCTGGCGCGCGCTGCTGGCGCTGTGATCCAGCACCTGCAGGGTGTCACCATCGATGAACACCAGGCTGCGCGCCGACACCGCAAAGGCGCCGGTGCTGGGGCTGGCGAAGCGGTGTACCACCACCGGGCTGCCGCTGCCGCTGTAGCGCAGCACGCGCTCGTTGCCGGCGTCTCCGGCCCGGCGGGTGATGAAGTAGAAGCCACCGGTGGCCGGGTTGTAGGTGCTCAGCAGTTCCTGCTGCAGGTTGGCCAGCGTCATCACCGGCGTCAGCACATTCAGGCTGGCATCGGTGCGGTGGACCTGGACCCCGTCGCGGAACACATAGCCGTCAATGGCCCCGGTGCGCAGGTTGTAGACCGGGCCGACGATCTCCTGGGTGTTGCCCAGGGTCCGGCCGGCCACATCCGTCCGCGAGCCGAGGCGGGCGAAGCGGTACGCATCGTCGTCGGTCAGGCAGCGGCCATCGGCGCCACGGGTGAAGTAGACCACCCCGGAGTTGGCCAGCGCGCGGAAATCCGGGAAGGTCTGCTCGATCGCACAGGCCTCCGCCTCGCTGGTGAACCGGCGAGGACGGGGCGTCTGCGATTTCAGCAGGCTCACCCAGCTCAGACGGCCGGCCTTGACATAGGGCAGGGCGGCGATGTGCAGATCGGTGAAGGCGCCGCGCCGGCCCAGCGTGCCGTCGGCCAGCCCCAGCGCCGGCAGGCCGGTGTTGAAGCGGCCGCGGTCCACCACCAGCGGGCTGGCATCCGGGTTGGCGGGATCGATCAGCCGCAGCTCGCTCTGGGTGCCGATGGCGCGGAAGGTGCCGGTGTCCTGGGTGGTCTGGGCCGCGAGCGGTCCGCTGGCCAGCAGCGACAGCAGGCCGGCCCCGAGCAGGGCCGTGGATGAGGAACGAAACATAGGAACTCTCCCGGAGTCTTGTTGGTGTTGTGCCGCAGGGCGCAGCATGCCGATACTGCCTACACGGCAAACCACCTGGCTGCCGGACATTTGCGATGGCCGTCACGCCGAATCCCGGGTGCGGCCCCCCCGTTCAGCCGGCAGCCGGCTGCCGGGCCTCAGCCTGCACGCCTCGACTCATCCTCTGGAGACCGCCATGAACCCGATCCGTACCGGCCTGATTCCCCTGCTCCTGCTCGCCGCCGCCAGCGCCCAGGCCGGCCCGCCCGAAGGCAAGGGCAAGGACAAGCATCACGGCAAGGACAAGGGCAGCCTCGTGCACCACGACGGTCATGCCGGGGCGCACTTCACCATCAGCATCGGCAGCAGCGATGCCCGCCGCATCGCCCAGGAGCTCAATCTGGTGGGCTACAGCAGCCTGCCGCCGGGCATCCGCAAGAACCTGGCGCGGGGCAAGCCGCTGCCCCCGGGCATCGCCAAGAAGCAGCCGCCGGCCATCTATCTGGAGCGCCTGCCGCGCTATCCGGACCACGAATGGCAGGTGGTTGGCACCGATCTGGTGCTGGTGGCGGTGGCCACCGCCGTGGTGGTCGAGGTGCTCGACAACGTCTTCGAATGAGCCGAGACCGGCTACTGGTGCGAGTAAGGGGCGTCCCGCCCCAGTAGCCGGAAGCGGCCGGCACGGGTAGCGTGGGCTCTCGTCCCGCGGATCCGGTGCCCCATGCAGATCAAGATCGAAATCGACGTCAAGCCCGAGGAATTGCGCCGCTTTCTCGGTCTGCCCGATGTGGCCGGCCTGCAGGAGGAGCTGATCCAGTTCCTGCGCGGCAAGCTGGGCAGCGCCGGCGAGACCCTCGACCCCTCGGCTTTCGTCCGCAGCAACATCGAGCTGCTGCGCAAGACCCCGGCGTGGAAGAAGGTGATGGAGACGATCAAGCCGCGGGAGGGCAGCGAGTCAGCGCCCGCGGCTGAGGAGCCACCCGCGTCCTCCGCCCGCCGCAGCCGCCGCCG
Organism: Nevskiaceae bacterium; assembly: GCA_036275365.1. Taxonomy (GTDB): domain Bacteria; phylum Pseudomonadota; class Gammaproteobacteria; order Nevskiales; family Nevskiaceae; genus DASUDX01. Next base: position 10,975 of record DASUDX010000038.1, read on the forward strand.
GGGCGAAGCCGACGCCACCCCACGCACCCGGCGCAAGCGCAAGACGCCGGCGAGCTGATCGCCATTCGCTCAAGGCGCGCGCGCCTGTCCACCTGCGGCGCGGACCTGCTTCACCGCCTGACGGTCGAAGGAAACGAACACCATGCCGCCGAGGCGCTGCCCTTCGTAGGCGATGACCCCGTCCGCGAAATCGCCGCCCTGTTCCAGCACGCTGAGGCCGAAATCAACGGCGTGGCGATCCACCGTCACGCTCTCAACCGCCATGAGCGCCCGCAAGGTGGCTGCGGTGTCCTCGCGGCTGATGTCGTAATGCCTCATCAGTACCCAGACCAGTTCGCAGAGTGAGGGCAAGGTCAGGGCGATCTGTTCCGCCGAGGACAGTACACGCTCCGCGGCCGCCGCCTGACGCCCATCGTCCCGAACCAGCACACGGACCAGAACATTGGTATCCGGCGTGATCGTCACCGCGACCGCCCGGCCCAGCCATCGGCCACGACGGCATCGATTTGCTCGAGCGTCGCCTTTTTGCGCGTCTTGCCTGCCAGCAGGCCGAAAACACCGTCAACCGCTGTCCGTGGCAGGGCCTGCACGGCCAGACGCCCGCCGGGAAGCAGCTCCACGCGCAGCCGGTCCCCCGGTCGGGCGTCCAGATGCTCCAGCAGCCCCTTCTTGAAAGTGACCTGTCCTTTGCTGGTGATCGTCAGCACTGTCATGGCGCACCTCGTCGGGGTTTGTAAGGGAATATCACCTTACCGAAATCGTCGCAGGCGACGATGCTCAGGGCCAGGCGGCCGAGCCCATCGACCGCGCCCCACCTGGCCCGATCAGGCGCGGGTCAGCGCTTGTCCCGCGACTCCGCCTTGGGCGGGAAGGGATAGGCGCCGCCGCCCTTGCCCTTGGGCGGGATGACGAGCGAGAGCAGCATCGTCACCGTGAGGATGGCGGCGGTCACCGACAGCGACCACACCACCGGAATCTTGTAGAGGTCGATCAGCAGCATCTTCACGCCGATGAAGGTGAGCACCAGCGCGAGGCCATAGCTGAGCAGGTGGAAGCGCTCATGCACGCCCGCGAGGAGGAAGTACATCGCCCGCAGGCCGAGGATGGCGAACACA
>DASUDX010000039.1:0-11155 GCA_036275365.1 Nevskiaceae bacterium
TGCTCGGCGCGGTCCATCAGCCCGGCCTTGACATAGTCCTGGGCCAGCTCGAACTCCACCGATTCCCGCGAGGCGGCATCCAGATCCGGCCGGGCCAGCAGGGCCTCGTGAATCTTCAGCGCCCGGTCCACCTCCCCCCGCCGGCGGAACAGGGCGCCGAGGGTCAGATGCACCTCCACACTGCGCGAATCGGAAGCCGAGGCGGACAGCAGCACGGCCAGGGTATCGTCCGGATCGGTCGCCGGCGGCGGTGCGCCGCCCGGGGCCCGGCGGGTCGCGGCCGGTTCCGGCGGCAGCCCGCTGTTGCGGGCCAGATACCAGCCCAGCGCCGCCCCCAGGGGCAGCAGCAGCCAGGTCACCACGGTGTCGATCACAGCGGCACTCGCGGCATCGGCTCAGACGCTGTCACGGATCGGCAGATTGCGCAGCGTCCGCAGCTCGGCCTCGGCATCCCGCAGCTGGCGGTTGAGGCGACGGATCTCCCGCTTCAGGCCGAGGATGCGGGCCGAGCAGACGAGCAGGGTCAGCAGCACGGCCAGCGCGAACTCGCCCATCACCAGCGCCACCAGGGGGACCGTCACCGAACCAAACAGGTAGTCAAAGGTGATCGGCTGGGCGTTGAAGTAGCCGATGGAGATGCCCAGACCCAGCATCAGCACCAGCAGAATCAGGGTCAGGATGCGCCACATGATCAACCGGCCTCGGTGGCGTCAGACCCGGGATTGACGCGTTCGCGCATCTCCTTGCCGGGTTTGAAATGGGGAACATGCTTGGCCGGAATCTGCACCGGTTCACCGGTCTTGGGGTTGCGGCCGATCCGGCTGGGACGGTGATGCAGGGCGAAGCTGCCGAAGCCGCGGATCTCGACCCGGTCCTGCCGGGCCAGGGCCTGGCTGATCCGGTCCAGCACCAGCTTGACCGCCAGTTCCACATCCTTCTGCATCAGGTGGGTCTGCTTGGCCGCGAGCCGCTCGATCAGTTCCGACTTGGTCATGTGCCGCCTGCAGTCCCCAATGCAAGTGCTTGGCACACTAAGGAAAACCGGCGTCTTTCGCAAGCAATAAAAAGGGCGCCCGAAGGCGCCCTCCTTGACTCCGCCGGAAACCGATCAGCTGTTGTTGCCGCCGATCTGTTCCTTGAGGAGATCGCCCAGGCTGGTCTTGCCGCTGGAGGCGTTGCGGCTGTATTCCGCCATCACCTCCTGCTCTTCCTGGATTTCCTTCTCGCGGACGCTCAGCGAGACCACGCGGTTCTTGCGGTCCACGCCGATGAAGCGCGCCTCGAGGGTATCGCCCTCCTTGAGCACCTGGCGGGCGTCTTCCACCCGCTCGCGGGACAGGTCGTTGGCCTTGATGTAGCCCTCGACACCGTTGCCCAGATCGACCTGGGCGCCGCGCTGCTCGACGCTCTTGATAATGCCCTTGACCACCGCGCCCTTGACGTTCTCCGCCATGAACTGGGTGAGCGGATCCTGCTGGACCTGCTTGATGCCGAGGCTGATGCGCTCGCGGGCGGCGTCGATGGCCATGACCACGGCCTCGACTTCCATACCCTTGCTGTACTTGCGCACGGCGTTGGCGCCGTCGTCGTTCCAGTCGAGGTCGGACAGATGAACCAGGCCGTCGATGCCGCCGTTGAGGCCGACGAACACACCGAAATCGGTGATCGACTTGATCTGGCCCTTGACCTTGTCACCCTTCTGGAAGTTCTGGCTGAACTCCTCCCAGGGGTTGGGCACGCACTGCTTCATGCCCAGGCTGATGCGGCGGCGGTCGCCGTCGATGTCCAGGATCATCACCTCGACTTCCTGGCCGATGGTGACGGCCTTGTTCGGGTTGATGTTCTTGTTGGTCCAGTCCATCTCGGAGACGTGCACCAGACCCTCGACGCCCGGCTCGATCTCCACGAAGGCGCCGTAGTCGGTGATGTTGGTGACCTTGCCGAACATGCGGGTCTTCTCGGGATAGCGGCGGGCGATGTCGGACCAGGGGTCCGCACCCAGCTGCTTGAGACCCAGCGACACGCGGCGACGCTCGCGGTCGTACTTGAGCACCTTGACCTCGATCTCGGTGCCGACGGTCACCACTTCCGCCGGATCCTTGATGCGCTTCCAGGTCATGTCGGTGATGTGGAGCAGGCCGTCGATGCCGCCCAGATCCACGAAGGCGCCGTACTCGACGAGGTTCTTGACCACGCCCTTGAGCACCACGCCTTCCTGCAGGTTGGCGAGCAGGCTGTCGCGCTCGGCGCTGTATTCGGCCTCGAGCACTTCGCGGCGGCTCACCACCACGTTGTTGCGCAGACGGTCGAGCTTGATCACCTTGAACTCGAGCGGCTTGCCCTCGAGGTAGGCGGTGTCACGCACCGGCCGCACATCGACCAGCGAGCCCGGGAGGAAGGCGCGCACGGTCCCGATATCGACCGTGAAGCCACCCTTGACCTTGCCGGTGATCACGCCGATCACGGTTTCCTTGGCCTCGAACGCCTTGTTCAGGCGGTCCCAGGTGCGGATGCGCTCGGCCTTTTCCTTGCTGAAGATGGTTTCGCCGAAGCCGTTCTCGATCTGCTCGAGCGCCACTTCGACCTGGTCGCCGACGGCGACCTTGATTTCGCCGTCCACGGCGAACTCGGAGAGATTGATGACCCCTTCCGACTTGAGACCGGCATCGACGATCACGACGTCCGGCTTCACTTCCAGCACGATCGCATTGACGATGGTGCCCGGCTGCATCGACTGGCCGCCGCTCAGACTCTGCTCAAACAGTTCCGCAAAACTCTCGCTCATTCAAAAGACTCACAAAACGCTTCTGCCAGACCCGGAGCGGCAGTCGGTGGAATCGAAAGGCCGTCTCCGGTTCGGCCCCTTACCGCATCGTCACTGGAAACTGAATGACGCAAAGCCCGCCGGCAGCGCCTGCCGCGGCTGTTCACCATCCCCGCTCGCGGAGAAGAACCTCAATCCGGTCCACGACTTGCTGGCGATCGAGCTGGCTGGAATCGATCACCACCGCATCGGCAGCCGGCACCAGCGGCGCCACAGCGCGACGCCGGTCCCGTTCATCCCGCGCGCGAATTTCGGCGCACAGATCGGCAAATATAGCAGTCTGCCCGGCGCTGCTCAATTGGCGCTGGCGGCGGCGGGCGCGCTCCTCGGGGCTGGCATCGAGAAACAGCTTGAGGGCAGCGTCCGGAAACACCACCGTGCCCATGTCCCGGCCATCGGCGATCAGGCCGGGCGGCTGACGAAAATCGCGCTGGCGCTGCAGCAGGGCCGAGCGGATCACCGGCGCCGCGGCAATCCGTGAAGCGAGCGCCCCGGTGCTCTCGCGGCGCAGCTCAGCGGTCCAGTCCTCGCCGCCGACCCGGATCCGTTCGTTTTCCTCATGATCGCCTTCGAAGACGATCTCGAGCCCGGGGGCGAGTGCCGCCACCGCCTCGACCGCGGCCAGATCCAGGCCGCGCCGGTCGGCGGCCAGCGCCAGGATCCGGTACAGCGCGCCGCTATCCAGGCGCTGCCAGCCGAGCCGCTGGGCCAGCCAGCGCGACACCGTGCCCTTGCCGACCCCGCTGGGGCCGTCGACGGTAATGACGGGCGGCCTCACCCCGCCTGCTCGCGGATGCCCAGTCCAGCCTGGGCGGCCAGGCTGGCAAATCCCGGGAACGAGGTGTTGACATTGGCCACATCGCGGATCCGGATCTCCCCCTGCGCGCGCAGGGCCGCCATGGCAAAGGACATCGCCACCCGATGATCGCCGCGGGAATCGATCTCCCCGCTGCCCAGCGTGCCGCCCCGGATCACCGCGCCATCGGGCCGCGCCTGCGCCTCGATACCCAGGGCACTCAGGCCGTCCACCATGCTCTGGATCCGGTCGGACTCCTTGACCCGCAGCTCCTCGGCACCGCTGACCGTGGTCACCCCGTCGGCGCAGGCAGCGGCGATGAACAGGGCCGGGAACTCGTCGATGGCCGCCGCCACCAGCTCGCGGCCGATCTCGATGCCTCGCAGGCGCCCGCCGCGCACGGTCAGATCGGCCACCGGCTCGCCCCCGAAGTCGCGCGGATTCTCCAGCTCGATCTCCGCCCCCATCCGCTGCAAGATCTGGATGATCCCGGTGCGGGTCGGATTCACCCCCACCTCCAGCAGCCGCAGCCGGGCGCCCGGGGTGATCGCCGTGCCGACCAGGAAGAAGGCCGCCGAGGAGATGTCGGCCGGCACCTTGACGTTGGCCGCGCGCAGCAGCTGGCCGCCGGCGATGCGGGCGCGGCCCGGCTGGGCGTCGATGCGCACACCGAAGGTGCGCAGCATGCGCTCGGTGTGATCGCGCGAGGGCTCGGGTTCGCTGACCGCGGTGATCCCCTCGGCATACAGGCCGGCGAGCAGGATGCTGGACTTGACCTGGGCGCTGGCCACCGGCGAGCGGTAGTCGATGCCCTGCAGGGCCAGTACCGGGTCGATGCGCAGCGGCGCCTTGCCGTCCTGGCTGGCGATGCGGGCTCCCATCTGGGTCAGCGGGTCGATCACCCGCCGCATCGGCCGGTTGGACAGCGAGGCGTCACCGATCAGCCGGGTCGAGAAGGTCTGCCCCGCCATCAGCCCGCACATCAGGCGCATGGCGGTACCGGAGTTGCCCATGTCCAGCTCGACCGGCTGCGGGGTGAGCGCCCGCAGCGCGTACTGGCCGACGCCGTGCACCCGCAGCTCGGTCGGACCGACCTGGTCGATGCGCACGCCCATGCGCTGAAAGGCGCGCATGGTGCACAGGCAGTCCTCGCCGGCGAGGAAGCCCTGGATGTAGCTGCTGCCCTTGGCGAGCGAGGCCAGCATCACCGCCCGGTGGGAGATCGACTTGTCCCCGGGCACCCGCAGGGTGCCGGAGAGACCGCCTCCGGGGCGAACCCGGTAGTCGAGGCGTCGGGAGCTGCTCATGACGGTTGCTTGCCTGTCTTCACGTTCTTATTCGATGGAGCCGAGATAGCGCTCACGGGCCTGGCGGGCGCTTTCAAAGCGCTGCTCCAGCGCGCCCCAGCGCCCCTCGCGGATCTCGCTCTGCACCGCCTCGAGCACGCCGATCTGCCGCGCCAGCAGGCGCGAGACCTCGTCGCGATTGGCGCGGACGATGTCGTGCCACATCCGCGGCGAGCTCGACGCGATCCGGGTGAAATCGCGGAAACCACCGCCTGCATTGGAAAAAATGTCCTGCTCGCGGTCAAGCTCGGTCAGCATGGCGACAAAGGCATAGGCCAGCACATGGGGCAGATGCGAGGTGGCGGCGAAGATGGCGTCGTGGCGGGCGGCGTCCATCTCCACCACCCGGGCGCCGGTCAGACCCCACAGCCGGTGCACCTGCGCCAGCGCCTGCGGATCCTGCCCGGCATGCGGGGTGAGCACCACCCGCTTGCCCCGGAACAGATCCGCCTGCGAGGCCTCCACCCCGCTTTTTTCGGTGCCGGCAATCGGATGGCCGGCCACGAACCGCGGCAGCAACCGGCCGAAGCCGGCGGCGACATCGGCGAGGACCGACTGCTTGGTGCTGCCGACATCGGTAAGCACCGCCCGCTCGGCCAGTGCCGGACGAATGGCGGCCAGGGCGTCGGCCGTGCGCAGCACCGGCACCGCCAGCACCACCACGGCCGCGTTCCGCACGGCCTCGGCGGCGCTCTCGCAGACCCGATCGACCACGCCCAGCGCCAGCGCCGCGGCAGCCCGCGCCGGATCCGGGTCGAACGCCTGGATCTCCCGGGCCATGGCCGTGCCGCGCAGCGCGCGGGCCAGCGAGCCGCCGATCAAGCCCAGGCCGATGACGGCCAGCCGGCCCTCGATCAAGCCAGGCACTCCGGCAGAACGGCGAGCAGACGGTCGTTCTGCGCCGGGGTGCCGATGGTGATGCGCAGGAAGTTCGGCATCTCATAGCTGGCCATCGGCCGCACGATGATGCCGCGCTCCAGCAGCTTCTGATGGATGGGCGCGGCCACCCGGCCGAAATCCACCGCCAGGAAGTTGGCCTGGGAGGGCAGGCAGCGCAGGCCCAGCTGCGTCAGTGCCGCCACCATCCGCGTGCGTTCCCGGGTGTTGAGGGCCACCGAGGCGCGCACATGGTCCTGGTCGGCCAGCGCCGCCTCGGCCGCCACCAGCGCCAGGCTGTTGTTGTTGAAGGGCTGACGGACCCGGTTCATCAGATCGGCGACGGCCACGCTGGAGAGCCCGTAGCCGGCGCGCAGGCTGGCCAGCCCGTAGGTCTTCGAGAAGGTGTGGGTGACCACCAGATTGGGATAGCGCTCCAGCCAGGCGCGCACCGGGCCACGGTCGGCCGGATCGAGATACTCCCAGTAGGCCTCGTCGAGGATCACCAGCACATGCGGGGGCACGAAATCGAGAAAGGCCTCGATCTCGGCGGCCGGCAGCCAGGTCCCGGTCGGGTTGTTGGGGTTGGCGATGAACACCAGGCTGATGTCCTCGCGCCAGTGCCGGCGGAAGCCCGCCAGGTCATGGCCATAGGCCATCGGATGCTCTGGCGGCAGGGCCGGCACCACCACACTCTCGGCGTTCTGCGCCTGGGTGACGATGGGATAGACCGCGAAGGCGTGGCGGGAGAACATCGCGCTGCGCCCGGGGCCCAGGTAGATGCGGCCAAGGAACTCCAGCAGATCGTTGGACCCGTTGCCGAGGGTGATGCGCTCGGGCTCGATGCCATGCATCTCCGCCAGCCGCGCCTTCAGGCGAAAGCCGCCGCCGTCCGGGTACAGCGCCAGATCGGTATCGGCCACGAACCGCGCCACCGCTTCCCGCACCCGCGGGCTGGGACCCAGCGGATTCTCGTTGGAGGCGAGCTTGATGGCATCGACGATGCCGAGTCGGCGCTGCAGCTCGTCCAGCGGCATGCCGGGCTTGTAGGGCTCCAGCCGGAGAATCCCGGGCAGGGCGTTGCGGGTCAGGGGCGTCATGGCGGTCACAGCACGGCCTGTGGATAGGAGCCGAGGATCTTGAAGAAGGCCGCGTCGGCTTTCACGGCATCCAGTGCGGCCTTCACCACCGGGTCCTGGGCATGGCCGGCGAGATCGACGAAGAAGAAGTAGTCGGTCACCGGTGCCCCCTTCATCGGCCGCGATTCGATGCGGGTGAGGTCGAGCCCGGCGCTGGCGAAGGGCTGCAGCAGGCGGAACAGGGCCCCGGGCTGGTTGCGGTGGGCGGAGAGCACCACCGAGGTCAGATCGCGACCGGTGCGACCCGGGTCCTGCTTGCCCACCACCAGGAAGCGGGTGGTGTTGCTGGGGTCATCCTCGATGTTGCTGGCGAGGATCTGCAACTCGTTCAGACGAGCCGCCTGCAGGCTGGCGATGGCCGCCACGCCAGCGCCCTGCTCGCGGGCCAGCTGGGCGGCCGCCCCGTTGCTGGAGACCGTCTCGCGTTCGGCGCGCGGCAGCCGCGCGTCCAGCCATTTGCGGCACTGGGCGAACGACTGCGCATGGGCATAGACCTTGCGCACCCCGTCCAGGGCCGGCTCGGTTGACAGCAGGTGGTGGTGCACCGGCAAGGTCACCTCGCCACAGATGCGCAGGGTGGTGTGGACCAGCGCGTCCAGCGTGTTGGAGACCACTCCGCCGATGGAGTTCTCCACCGGCACCACCCCGTAGTCGGCAGCCCCCGATTCGACATCGCGGAAGATCTCGTCGATCGCCGCCAGCGGCCGGGCCCGCACCGCATCGCCGAAATGCTTGAGCACCGCCGCCTGGGTGTAGGTGCCTTCGGGTCCGAGGTAGGCGATGGTGAGCGGCGACTCCAGCGACAGGCAGGCGCTCATGATCTCGCGCATCAGCCGGGCGATGGTCTCGTCGGTCAGCGGGCCGCCGTCCGGGCCCTGGTTGCGGGCGATGGCACGGGTCAGCACCTCGGCCTCGCGGGCCGGCCGGTAGTGATCGCCGGTGGCACCGTCACGCAGCTTGATCTGGGCGACCTCCTGGGCGATCCGCGCGCGACGGGAGATCAGCGCCTGGATCTGTTCGTCGAGGGCGTCGATGCGCTCACGCGCCTGGGCGAGGGTCAGCATGGGCCGGTGGAGGGGGCATCAGGGCGGCGGGGCGTGGCCGCCCCGGACAAGCTGCCGAGTATACGGGGCGGGCGGCGCTCAACCACGCGGTTCGATCTTGCGAACCTTGAGCACGCCCTGGATGGCACGGATCTCGTTGAGCACCGCCTCGCCCACCGCGGAGTCGCAATCGACCAGGGTGTAGGCAACATCGCCACGGCTCTTGTTGAGCAGGTCGGCGATGTTGACATTGGCCTTGGCCAGGGCCGTGGTGATCTGCCCGACCATGTTGGGCACATTGGCATTGACGATGCACAGCCGGGTCTTGCCGGCCAGCAGCGGCATCACCGCCTCGGGGAAGTTGACCGAGTTGCGCACATTGCCCACCTCGAGGAACTCGCGCAGCTGGTCCGCCACCATCACCGCGCAGTTGTCCTCCGCCTCGTTGGTGGAGGCACCGAGATGCGGCGTGGCAATCACCCGCGGGTGCTGCTTGAGGGTGTTGCCCGGGAAATCGCAGGCATAGGCGTGCAGACGGCCCTCGTCGAGGGCGGCGAGCACAGCCTTCTCGTCGACAATCTCGGCGCGCGCGAAATTGAGGATCACCCCCTGCTTGCGCATCAGCTTGAGGCGGTCGGCATTCACCAGCCCGCGGGTCGCCTCCAGCAGCGGCACATGCACGGAGATCACCTGGCACTGGGAGAACAGGTCATCCACCGACAGCGCCTGGCGCACCCGCGAGTCCAGCTGCAGGGCGTTGCTGATGGTGATCGCGGGATCGAAGCCATACACCTCCATGCCCAGCTCCAGCGCCGCATTGGCCACCTTCACCCCGATCGCGCCCAGGCCCATGACACCCAGGCGCCGACCCGGCAGTTCGAAGCCGACGAACTTCTTCTTGCCGTCCTCGACGGCCTTGTGCAGGGCATGGTCATCGCCCTCCAGCTTGCGCACGAAGTCCAGGGCGGGCACCAGATTGCGCGCCGCCATCAGCAGGCTGGCCAGCACCAGCTCCTTCACCGCGTTGGCGTTGGCGCCGGGGGCGTTGAACACCGGCACCCCCCGCGCCGTCATCGCCGCCACTGGAATGTTGTTGGTACCGGCGCCGGCGCGACCGATCGCCTGCACCGAGGCGGGAATCTCGAGCTTGTGCATGTCGGCCGAGCGCACCATCACCGCATCCGGGTTCTGCAGCTCGGTGGCGATCTCGTAGCGGTCGCGTGGCAGGCGCTCGAGGCCGACCACGGAGATGTTGTTGAGGGTCTGGATCTTGAACATGGAGGGTCTCGCGAGAAGGAAGGCGGAAGGAACGAGGCGTCAAAGCCAGGGACTCGGGGGCTGCACCCGGCCCGGCAACGGCAGGAGGGGCATCAGCCGCGCGTGCGGGCAAACTCCTTCATGTAGTCGATCAGGGCCGCCACGCCGGCCTCGGGCATGGCGTTGTAGATCGAGGCGCGCATGCCGCCAACCGCGCGGTGGCCCTTGAGGCCGGAAAGACCAGCGGCCACCGCCCCCTTGAGGAACTCGGCGTCCTGGGTCTCCGGCTGCGGCAGGGTGAAGGGCACATTCATGATCGAGCGATCCGCCTTGCGTACCGGATTGCGGTAGAAGTCCTGCCCGTCGATGTAGTCATACAGCGCCTGGGCCTTGCGCTCGTTGCGGGCACCGATGGCAGCGATGCCCCCCTCGGCCTTGATCCACTGGAACACCAGGCCGCAGACATACCAGGAGAAGGTGCTCGGCGTGTTGAGCATCGACTCGTTCTCGGCCACCGCCCGGTAGTCGTGGATCGACAAGGTGCCGGGCAGCACGCTGCCGATCAGGTCCTCGCGCACGATCACCAGGGTCAGGCCGGCCGGGCCGATGTTCTTCTGGGCACCGGCATAGATCAGCCCGAACTGGCGCACATCGAGCGGCCGGCAGGCGATGTCCGAGGACATATCGGCCACCAGCGGCGCGGTGCCGCTCGGGAAGTGACGGAACTGCACGCCGTGGATGGTCTCGTTGCTGGTCAGGTGCAGATAGGCCGCCTCCGGATTGAGGGTCCAGCCGGCCGGGTCGGGGATGTGGGTGAACTTGTCGCCCTCGCTGCTCGCGGCGATACCCACCTTGGCGAACTTGCCGGCCTCCTTGGCCGCCTTCTTGCCCCAGTCACCGGTGAGCAGGTAATCGGCGGTGGTGCGCCCGCGCAGCAGGTTCTGAGGGGCGATGCCGAACTGGGCGGTGGCCCCACCCTGCATGAAGAGAACCTTGTAATTCGCTGGAATATCCAGCACTTCCCGCACATTCTTCTCACAGTCCGTGGCGATGCTCATGAACGGCTTGTCGCGATGGGACATTTCCATCACCGACATGCCGGTGCCACGCCAGTCGAGCAGCTCCTCGCGGACCTGGGCGAGCACCGGCTCGGGCAGGGTGGCGGGGCCGGCGCTGAAGTTGAAAATCCTTGCCATTGAAGCAGTCTCCGATGAAGGTTCAAGTCGATTCGAGGGTGCTGCCCGGGCTCGCCGGACGCAGCCAGCTGGTGCATTGCAGGCCCGCCACCCAGCGGAAGCGCTCGGGCTCGGCGCTGACCAGGCAGCAGTGGTGGGCGAGCGCGGTGGCGGCATCGATCAGGGCGATCGCCGGCAGGGTCTCGCCGCTGAGCTGGAGCTGGGCGCCCAGCCGCACCGCCTGCTCGGCCTCGGCCGGGCCGAAGTCATGCACCCGCAGGCTGTCGCGGAAGTCCTCGAAGCGGGTCTGGTAGAGCGCCGCGGCGCGCGGCCGCGCGCGCAGGCCGATCTCCACCTGCGCCAACGCCAGCCGCGAGACGGCGACCTCGGCAGGCCGCCGCCGCGCCAGCTGCATGGCCACCGGCAGCCGTCCCTGCAGGGCTGCCGCGAGCGTGGCCGCATCCAGCAGCATCTTCATGCGCCGGTCCAGGGCTCGAACGCCACCCGCTCCTCACCCGGCTCCGGGGCCGGGTTGGCAAGGAAGCGCTGCAGCCGCGGCGGCCAGTCCTGGGCCTCGAACCGGGCCAGCCATTCCTGGATGGCCGCACCGATCAGGCGGTTGCGGGTCTGTCCGGTCTGCTCCACCGCGACCGCCAGCCGGGCCACGGTGTCGTCGTCGAGGTGGATGCTGAAGTTCAT
>DASUDX010000040.1:0-15828 GCA_036275365.1 Nevskiaceae bacterium
CCGGCCACCCCGCGCCAGCCGGCGCGCGGCGCATGGGTGAGCTCCAGCCGCGATTCGGTCTCGCGGTTGGTGTAGACGGTGCCCGCCTCGCCGCCCGGCTCGAGCTCGGTGTGCTGGTAATCGTTGTGGCCCAGGCGCGCGCGCAGGCGCTCGAAGCCGGCGAAGGGGTTGGCCAGATCCAGGCCCAGATCGCTGCGCACCTGGCGCAGATCGATGCGCACACCGCCTTCTTCCTCGCCCTCGGCGTCGGCCTCCGCTTCCGCCTCGCCATGATGGCCGTGGCCGCCGGGGATGCCGTAGTCGGTCTGCAGGACCGACAGCGCGGCGCTGGCCTTGAGGCCCGGACGCACCCAGCCGCCATAGACCGAGCCGGAGTCCGCGCTCAGGGCGCTGTTGGGCAGACGGCCGAAGGCCTCGGCCTCCTCGCCCTCGCCGCCCGCCTCGGCCTCGGCGGCGCGCAGGGCGGCGGACTCGGCGAAGCCGGGAATCTCGAAGTCGCCGGCGCGGCGGGTGGCGATGTCGCCGCCGACCACCAGGCCGCCGCCGCCGAAACGGACCTGGGCCCGCTGCAGACGCTCGCTGGCATTGCCGCTGTAGCTCGTCTCGGCCAGGCCCTCGATGCCCTCCACCGGGGCATCCGGCACCCGGGCGGTGACCACATTCACCACCCCGGCCGCGGCGTTGCTGCCGAACATCAGGGTGGCCGGGCCCTTGAAGATCTCGATCTGCTCGGCATGGGCCGGATCCAGGCCCACCGCGTGGTCGGCCGAGACGGTGGAGGCGTCGAGCGTGCCGATGCCGTTTTCCAGCACCGCCACCCGGGCGCCGGCCTGGCCGCGGATCACCGGCCGGCCCACCCCGGGGCCGAAGTCGCTGCTGGACACGCCGAGCTGGCCTTCCAGCGTCTCGCCGAGGGTGGCGCGACGCTGCCGCTCAAGAGTCTCGCCGCCGAGCACATCCACCGGCTGCACCACCTCGTCGGCATCGCGGCCGAAGGGGTTGGCGGTGATCACCACCGGTTCGAGTTCGACCGCCGGCGCGGCCGGCGCCGCGGCGGGCTGGGCCAGGGCGGGCGCGGCCAGGAGAGCGGAGAGGGCCGAGGTCCAGAGGCTGGGGCGGAAAGCGGACATGGCAGGCAGGGATCGAAGACCGGCCGCGAGCCTAGCCGCTTTTGTTATAACATTACAATATTGTCCGGAGGGCGGCTCTGGCTGCCCAGCCCGGTCAGCCGGGGCTGCAGGCCTCGCGCCGGCTGCGCTCGGTCTGGGCCAACAGAATCCGCACCTGGGTGGCGCTCAGCCGCACGGTGTTGCCGAAGGGGTCGCGCTCGTAGTGCACGGGCGCGGCCAGCAGGGCCTGCTCACGCGCCTGCCAGTGGGCGCAGCGCCGCTGCCGCTCGGCCAGCGCCCGCCCTTCCGGCGAGTCCGGCCGGATCGGCGCCGGTGGAATGCGCCGCTTCTCCAGCTGCTCGCGCTCGATGCGCTCGGTGCGCTCGCGGCGCAGATCGTCGTAGCGGCGCTCGCCATCGGGGCCGGTGTCGCGATACAGCCCGGCGGCGGTGAGCGGCAGGCTCAGCAACAGGCCCAGGGCCAGGACGAGGGCGCGCATCAGCCCCCGGTCTCCTCCGCGCTCTCCGGCGCGGCCAGCGGCGGTGGTTCCGGCGGCGGCGGGCGGCAGGCCTCGCGCATCGCCTGCTCGGCGCGCAGGATCACCCGGTTGCGGCTCTCGCCCAGATGTTCCTGGCGGCTGCCGTCGGGGGCCACCTCGATCAGCACCGGCGAGGCCTGGTAGCGCGCCAGCTGCTCGCGCCAGCGCTGGCACTCGGCGCTGGCCGCCGCTGCGGTGGCGGCTGCGGTGGGGGCTGCCGGTGGCGTGACCGGGGCGCTCGGCGCCGGTGCCCGGATCTCCACCTTCTCGGCCTGGGGCGCCGGCGGACGATCGCCGTAGTGCACCTTGCCGTTGGCATCCACCCAGCGGTAGACGCTCTGCCCGGCGAGGGCCGGCGTCGAGAGCAGCAGGATCAGCAGGAGTCGGCGCATCGGGCGCATCCGCGGCGGGGAGCCCGAGTCTACTGCCGCCCCCGGCCGCCACCAATGGGGGCGAAACCGGCTGGTCCTCGCCGCCCCACCCAACGATGATGGCGGCATGCGCGCCGGTCTCCTCGTCCTTGCCCTGTCCATCGCCCTCGCCGTGGCGGGTCTCGCGGCGGTGCAGAAGGCGGCCGATCACCAGGCCCAGACCCTGATCGCCCGCGTGCTGCCCTACGCCGGCCTCGGCTACCAGCGGCTGTGGGCCTGGCCCTGGGGCAGCGCCACCGCCTGGAATCTCTCGCTGCAGCCCTCGGCGCTGACCCGCACCCTGCTGGGCCTGCCCGAGGACAGCCGCCTGTTCGTCCGCGAGGCCTGGCTGCGCGGGGTGGACACCGGCCCGGACGGCGAGCTGCGCGCCCTGCGCCTGAGCCTGTACGGGCTGAGCGCCCCGCCCCGCCGGGGCCCGGTGCGCGGACTGGGTCCGGCCCGGGCCTTCAGTGCGGCGGAGCTGGGGCTGCGCCAGCTGCGTGGCGAGGCCCATCTGCAGCTGCAGCCCTCGGGCGCGGACCAGCCGCCGATGCTGACCCTGCAGCTGCGCCTGGAGGCCCTCGGCGAGGCCGATCTGCAGCTGCGGCTGGAGGCCGATGAATCGGTGCTGCGCGGACGCTGGGACCGTGCGGTGCTGCACGAGGCGAGCCTGCGCTGGCTGGATCAGGGCCTGGCCCCGGCGCTGCGGGCGGCCCTGGCCCGGCGCGCCGGCATTCCGGAGAGCACCTGGCAGCAGCGCCTGCGCAGTCCGCAGGGCTGGCCGGACGGGCTGCTCGGCCCGGCCCTGGCCCTGGCGCCCGGGCAGTCCCTGGGGCTGCGGCTGGCCCCGCTGCGGCCGCTGCCGCTGGATGAGCTGCGCCTGTACGCGCCGGCCCAGCGGGCCGATCGCCTCGGACTCGGCACCGACGCCCCGCCGGCCCGGCCCTGGCCGGCGCCCCGGCCGCTGCCCGGCTGGGCCCTGCCCTGAACAGGCTCAGAACAGGTCGACCGGGTCGACATCCAGCGACCAGCGCAGCCGCGCCGGGGTCTTGAGCGCCTCCAGCCGCGGCAGCGCCTGGCGCAGCAGGGCCTGCAGCGGCGGACGCTGGGCCGCGCGCAGCAGCAGCTGGGCCCGCCAGCGCCCGGCGCGCCGTTCCATCGGCGCCGGAATCGGCCCCAGGCGGTCGACGCCCGCCGCCTCGAACAGCCCGGCGGCATCCTCCAGGAACTGCAGGGCGGCGCCCTCGGCCGGGCTCTCGGCGCGCAGCAGGGCCAGATGGGCGTGCGGGGGCAGGCCGGTGCGCTGGCGCAGGGCGGTCTCCTCGGCGGCCAGCGCCGCATAGCCCTCGCGGACCAGGCGGCGCAGCTGGGGATGATCCGGATGATGGGTCTGCAGCCACACCTCGCCGGGCCGCTCGGCGCGGCCGGCCCGGCCGGCCACCTGGCTGACCAGCTGGCCCATGCGTTCCAGCGCGCGGAAGTCGGCGCTGTGCAGGGCCTGGTCGACATCGACGATGCCGACCAGGCTCAGCCCGGCGAAATCATGGCCCTTGGCCAGCATCTGGGTGCCCACCGCCAGCCGCAGCCGGCCGTCGCGCAGGCCCTCGAGCAGGGTCTCCAGCACCCCGGCGCGGCGGGTGCGGTCGGTGTCCAGCCGCGCCAGCGGCAGCGTCGGGTAGCGATGGGCCAGAGCCGCCTCCAGCCGCTCGGTGCCCTGCCCGGCCGGCTGCAGGGCCGGGCCGCCGCAGCCGCCGCAGCGCGACGGCACCCGGCTGCTCGCCCCGCAGTGGTGGCAGATCAGCCGGCCGCGCGCCCGGTGCAGGGTCAGGCGGGCATCGCAGTGGCGGCAGTCCGGGGTCCAGCCGCAGTCGTGGCAGAGCAGGGCCGGCGCATAGCCGCGGCGGTTGAGAAACAGCAGCACCTGGCCGCCCTCGCCCAGGTGGCGATCCACCGCCGCCAGCAGCGGCGGCGAGAGCCCGGCATCCAGCGGCTGGCCGCGCAGATCGATCAGGCCGATGCGCGGCGCCGGCCGGCGGTTGGCCCGCTCGCGCAGCAGCAGATGCCGGTAGCGGCCCTGGCTGGCGTTCCACAGGCTCTCCAGCGAGGGCGTGGCCGAGCCCAGCAGCACCGGCACGCCGGCGGCCCGGGCGCGGACGATGGCGAGGTCGCGCGCCGAGTAGCGCAGCCCCTCCTGCTGCTTGAAGGAGGCGTCGTGCTCCTCGTCGATCACCACCAGCCCCAGCCGTGGCAGCGGCAGGAACACCGCCGAGCGGGTGCCCACCACCAGCGCCAGCCGGCCCTCGCGCGCTGCCTGCCAGACCGCCGAGCGGGCCCCGGCGGAGAGGCCGGAGTGATAGGCCCCGACCCGTTCGGCGCCGAAGCGCGCCCGCAGGCGACCGGCCAGCTGCGGGGTCAGGCCGATCTCCGGCACCAGCACCAGCACCTGCTGGCCCTGGTCCAGCGCCTGGGCGATGCGGCGCAGATAGACCTCGGTCTTGCCGCTGCCGGTGACGCCCTCGAGCAGGAACACCGCGAAGCCGCTGGCGGCCGAGAGCGCCGCCACCGCCGCCGCCTGTTCCGCGCGCAGGGCGGGCGGGGTTTCCAGGACCGCCGCCGGCGCTTCCGGCGCCACCGCCTCGATCCAGCCCGCCGCCCGCGCCCGTGCCAGCACCGCGCTGCCTACCGTCAGCGCCGTCCGTGGCTGCGGCCCGGCCTCAAGCGCCGCGCGCAGCGCCAGCAGACGGGGCGCCCGCGCCGGCCAGACCGCCGAGCGGCCGGCGGCACTCAGGCCCAGCCACTGTCCGGCGGCGCCGGCTGCGGACCGCGCCCGCGCCGGGGGGGGCGCATGCAGGGCCGGCGGCAGGAAGCTCTCCAGCACCTCGCCCAGCGGGTGCTGGTAGTAGTCGGCGGCGAAGGCGGCCAGCGCCCGCAGCGGGGCCTCGAGCAGGGGCGGGTCGTCCAGCACCTGCTCGATGGCCTTGAGATCGGCGGCGGCGGCGGGCGTGATCGGCTGGCTGCCCTCCCACACCACCCCGATGCGCCGCTGCCGGCCGAACGGCACCGCCACGCGGGCGCCGACCGGCGGCGGCTCCGGCCCGCTCCAGTGGTAGTCGAAGCAGCGGCGCAGCGGCACCGGCAGCGCCACCGGCACCTGCCAGAGCCGGCCGGCCGGCTGTGGATAACTCTGGGGATGGTCCATCCGCCCGCCGGTCCGGGCTTACCCGAGCGGCTGGCCCCGGGCTTCGCCGGGTGCCCGCTCTTCAGGGAAAAATCGAACCGACTCAGGCATCTGCACGGTGATTGCGGGAATGTGTCGTTTGCAAGACTTGACGCGTCAGGCGGCCTGTGGTGGCCCGCAACTGTGCATAGCGCGCCGCCCGCGGCGGCCCGCGTGGCGCCTTTGCATTATGCGTGCCCAGGGCCCAGCCGCTGCAGCGGCTTGCCTACACTCCCGGGCATGTTCCCCTGTCGCCTCCCCTTCCGCGGGCTGCTGCTGGCCGGCCTGGTCGGCCTGCCGCTGGCGGCGCCAGCCGTGCCGCTGGAGATCGAGCTGGAAGGCCTGTCCGAGGCCTTGCGCGCCAATGTCGAGGCGCGTCTGTCGCTGCGCATCGAGCAGCAGCGCGCCCGCGAACAGGGCCGCGAGCTGGAGGCGGAGGAGATCGAACGCCTGCACGACCAGGCGAGCCGGGACATCCGCGACGCCCTGCAACCCTTCGGCCACTACCGGCCGCAGATCGAGGACCGGCTGGAGCGAGCGGAGGGTGCGCCCTGGCGCGCGGTCTATCGCGTCACCCCGGGCGAGGCGGTGCGGCTGGCCAGCGTCGAGCGCCAGCTGGAGGGGCCCGGCGCCGAGGATGGGGCGCTGCGTACCCTGCTGGAGGCCGGCGATCCGCGCCCCGGCCAGCCGCTCTACCACCCGGCGTACGAGGCGCTCAAGGCGCGGGTGCTCAGCGGGGCGCTGCGCCTGGGTTATCTCGATGCCCGCTGGCGCCGGGCCGAGCTGCGGGTCCAGCCGGCCGAGGCCCGCGCCGACATCTTCCTGACCCTGGACAGCGGGCCGCGCTACCGCTTTGGCGAGGTGATTCTCGAACAGAGCGTGCTGCGCGAGGACCGCC
The DNA here is from genome assembly GCA_036275365.1 of Nevskiaceae bacterium. Taxonomy (GTDB): domain Bacteria; phylum Pseudomonadota; class Gammaproteobacteria; order Nevskiales; family Nevskiaceae; genus DASUDX01. The sequence continues at coordinate 6,173 of DASUDX010000040.1, forward strand.
TGCGCGCCTATGTCGATCTGCGCCCGGGCGAGCCCTTCGACCCGCAGCGGCTGCTCGAGCTGCAGTTCACCCTGACCGATCTGGGCTACTTCCAGACCGTGGAGATCGAGCCCCTGCGCGATCAGGTCGACGCCGAGCAGCGGGTACCGGTGCGGGTGCGCGCCAGCCCCAGGCCGCCGCGCCGCTACGACACCGGGGTCGGCTACGGCACCGACACCGGGGCGCGCCTGTCGGTGGCCGGGGAGTTCCGCCAGCTCAATGACCGCGGCCACCAGCTGCGCGCCGAGGCGCGGCTGTCGGAGATCAAGAACACCCTGGGCGCCGAGTACGGCATCCCGGTGGGCCGGCGCTCGATCGACCGGCTGCGCTTCACCGCCGCCTCGGAGGCCGAACGGCTGGAGGATGGCGACACGTTTAAGTACTTGGTCGGCAGCAGCCTGACCCGCCAGGTCGGCCGCTGGCAGCGGCGGGTCTATCTGGAGTTCGCCCACGAGGAATCGACGCTCGGCGGGGCCGAGATCACCTCGGATCTGTTCACCCCCGGGCTGTCGTTCACCCGTACCGAGGCCGACGACCCGATCCACGCCCGTCGCGGCTGGTATCTGTATGCCGAGCTCGATGGCGCCCAGCGCGGGGTGCTCTCCAACGCCAGCTTCGCCCAGACCCGCTGGCTGACCCGCGCCGCCTGGCCGCTGGGCGCTCGGGCCCGCCTGCTCGGCCGCGCCGAGCTGGGGGCGAGCGTGGTGGAGGATTTCGGCGAGCTGCCGGCTTCGCAGCGGTTCTTCGCCGGCGGCGATCAGAGCGTGCGCGGCTACGCCTACCAGTCGCTGGGGCCGCGCGACGCCCAGGGCCAGGTGATCGGCGGCCGCTATCTGGCCACCTTCAGCCTGGAAGTCGAGCGCAGCCTCTGGGGCAACTGGGGCGCCGCCCTGTTCGCCGACGCCGGCGGTGCCGGCGACCGTCCGGGTCTGCCGCTGGCCAAGGCCCTGGGCCTGGGCCTGCGCTACCGCTCGCCGGTCGGCTCGGTGCAGGTCGATCTCGCCCATCCCCGCGACGAGGGCCTGAGCGGGGTGCGGCTGCACCTGGGCGTGCGGGTGGGCCTGTGAGGCGGCTGCTGCCCTGGCTGCTGCGCCTGCCGCTGTACGGCGGGCTGCTGAGCCTGCTGGCCCTGGCCTGGGCGGTGGCCACCCCGGCCGGCAGCCGCTGGACCCTGAGCCAGCTCGGCGCGCACCTGCCTGGCCTCAGCCTGGGGCCGGTGGAGGGCCGCTTGCTCGATCGTCTGCGCCTGGGGCCGGGCCAGTACCGCTCGGCCGGGCTGAGCCTGAGCTGGTCGCGTCTCGAGCTGGACTGGCAGGCGCTGGCCCTGCTGCGGCGCGAGCTGTGGATCGAGGCCCTGCGCCTCGACGGGCTCCAGCTCACCCTGCCGCCGCCCGGGGAGGCCGCGGCGCCGGCCGGACCCTGGCGCTGGCCGCTGGCCCCGCCCGCGGGCTTCTCGCTGCGGCTGGATCAGGTCGAGCTCGGTGCCGCGACCCTCACCCGCGCCCCCGGCGCACCGCAGACCCTGCCCGCGGTGCAGCTGCAGGGGCTGCACTGGCAGGGCGCGCACCTGCGCCTGGCCGAGGCCCGCACCACCCTGCCGGAAGTGGGGCCGCTGGCGCTGTCGGCGGCGCTGGAAACCAGCGCCGACACCCTGCGAGTGGTCGAGCTGCGCAGCCGCGGGCTTCTGGATTTGACCGTGCGCGGCGAGATCCAGGCCGAGCGCCGCCTGGCCCTGGAGGGTCGCTGGGCGCAGCTGCGCTGGCCTCTGCCGGACGGCCGCCTGCTCAGCCCGGCCGGCAGCTTCAGCCTCGATGGCCCGCTCGCCGAGCTGGCCGTCCACGCCGAGGCCGCGGTCAGCCCCGGCGGAAGCCTCGCGCTGGGCGGCCGCCTGCGCCCGCTGGAGGCGACCGGGCCGCAGGGCGAGCTCGAGGCGCGCTGGCAGAGGCTGCGCTGGCCGCTGGAGGCTGACCAGCCCGCACAGATCGAAAGCGCCGAGGGCCGGCTGCGCCTGGCCGGCGGTCTCGCCGGCTATCAGCTGACGCTCGACACCGCGCTGCGCACCGAGGTCGCCGGCCGCTCCACCCCGGGCGAGCTGAGCCTGCAGGCCAGCGGCGATGGCGACGGTCTGGCCGTGCAGCGGCTGGAGGCGCGGCTGCTGGGCGGGCGGCTGGACAGCGCCGGCCAGCTGCGCTGGCGCGCGCCCCTGAGTGCCGATCTGCGCGGCCGCTGGCGCGATCTCGACCCCGGGCGTCTGCTCGAAGGCTGGGGCGGGCGGCTCTCGGGTGAGTACCGGGTGCAGGGCGAACGGCCGGTCGGCGGCGAGCCGCAGCTGGGCTTCGAGCTGCGGCTGGCTCCCTCGCGCCTGCGCGGCTGGCCGCTCAGCGCCGAGGCACGCGGCCGCTATCGACCGGGCGAGCTGAGCCTGAGCGAGGCCCAGCTGCGCTCCGCCGACAGCCGCCTGCAGCTCCAGGGGCAGCTGGGCGAGCCGCTCGATCTGCGCCTGCGTCTGGACAGCCCGGAGCTGGCCCAGCTCTGGCCCGGCCTGTCCGGTGCCCTGACCGGCGAGCTGGCCGTGGGCGGGGCCCGCCAGCGGCCGCGGATCGAGGGGCAGCTGCGCGGGCAGGCGCTGGCCTGGCAGACGCTGCAGCTGCCGCAGCTGCGCGCCGACTGGGCAATCGACCTGTCCGGGCGCACCCCGCTGCGGCTGGCGCTGCAGGCGCCCGGTCTGCGCCAGGGCGAGCAGGTGCTCGATCTGGCGCTGACCGCCAGCGGGCCCCTGGCCGCGCACCGGCTGGAACTGGCGCTGGCGCATCCGGAGGTCTCGGCGCGCTTCGGCCTGGAGGGCGGCTGGACCGCGGCCACCGGGCTCTGGCTTGGCCGGCTGGCCGACAGCGAGGTCAGGACCCGCGATTTCTCCGACTGGACCCTGGATGGCACCGCCGCGCTGCGGGTGACCGGTGCCGAACAGCATCTGCAGACCGGCTGCTGGCGCGCGCCGCAGGGGCATTTCTGCTTCGACGCCCGCCATCGCGGCGCCGAGCGGCTGATCGATGCCGGCTTCACCGCCCGCGAGCTGCCGCTGGCGCTGCTGCGCCAGCTGCTGCCCCCGCGGCGGGCCCTCGATGGCGAGCTCAGCGGCCAGGGCCGCCTGCTGCTGCGCCAGGGCCGCCTCAGCACCGCCGAGCTCGAGGTGCGCACCGGGCCGCTGGTGGTGCTGAGCCGTCGGCAGCCGGTGCTGCGGCTGGACCCGCTGGAAATCCTCGGTGGCGAGCGCGCTGGCGAGGCCTGGGTGCAGGCCCGGCTGCCCCTGGCCGGGGTGCCCGGCGGCCTGAGCCTGGACGCCCGCCTGGGCCCGGCCGCCGAGCCGCTGGCGCGGCCCCTGTCCGGCCAGCTGAGCCTGAGCCTGCCCGATCTCTCGCCGTTCCAGCCCCTGCTCGGCGAGGTGGCGGCGCTCAGCGGCCGCATCGAAGGCGGCTACGCGCTGGGTGGCGTGCTCGGCCGCCCCGAGCTGAGCGGGACCCTGGCCCTGCGCGAGGGACGGGTGCGCCTGGCCGAGCCGGGGCTGGATCTGCAGCCGGTGGAGGTCGAGCTCTCGGGTACGCCGGAAGGGCCGCTGCGCATCGAGGCGCGGGCGCGCTCCGAGGGCGAGCTGCGCCTGAGCGGCAGTGCCGACACCAGCGACGGGCTGCAGCTCACCGTCAGCGGACAGGGGTTCAAGGCGCTCAACACCGCCGAGGCCCAGGTCTGGGTCGATCCCGAGCTGCAGATCGGCTACGGCGCCGGCCTGCTGCGCCTGCGCGGCGAGCTGGTGGTGCCGCGTGCCCTGATCCGCCCCAGCGGCCGCGATGCCGGCATCGCCCCCAGCCGCGATCAGGTGATCGTGCGGCGCGACGGCCGACTGAGCAGTGCCGAGGCCCTGCCGCTGGATCTGGAGCTGCGCCTGCGCCTGGGCGAGGCGGTGCGGGTCGAGGGGTTTGGCCTCACCACCCGGGTGGAGGGGGCGCTCACCGCCAGCGAGCGGCCGGGCACCGGCACCACCGCGCGCGGGGAGCTGCGCCTGGTGGACGGCCGCTACCAGGCCTACGGCCAGGATTTGCAGATCCGCAGCGGCCGCCTGCTCTACAACGGCGGGCCGATTGCCGAACCGGGTCTGGACCTGCAGGCGCTGCGCCGGCCGCGCGAGGACATCGAGGTGGGGGTGAGCGTGCGCGGCAGCCTTGCCCAGCCGGAGCTGAGCCTGACCTCGGTGCCGGCGATGCCGCGCGAACAGCAGCTGAGCTGGCTGGTGCTGGGCCGGCCGCTGGAGCAGGCCGGCAGCGGCGATGACCGCGCGCTGGTGGCCAATGCGGCGCTCTCGCTGGGCCTGTCCGGCACCGACTACCTGGCGCAGAACCTGCGCAGCGGCCTGGGGCTGGACGAGATCTCGATCGGCGCCCGCCCCGGCGAGGCCGCCAGCGAGGCGGCCTTCACCGTCGGCAAGTACCTGACCCCGCGCCTGTTCGTCTCCTACGGGGTGGCGCTGTTCCAGCCGGGCCAGGTGTTCCGCCTGTTGTATGACCTCGGCCGCGGCTTCAAGCTCGCCACCGAGTCCGGGGTGCAGGCCGGTGGCGACCTGCTCTACTCGGTGGAAACCGGTCTGCCGCCCGCCCCGCAGGAACCTGTCCGATGACGCCGTCCCGTCTGCTCTGTCTGCTGTTCGCCCTGCTGCTGACGCCGGCCCCGCTGGCGGCCGATTCGAGCTGCCCGATGCGCTGCGACCGCGAGCGGCTGGCCTGTGATCACGGCGAGCGCAACCGCGATGGCAGCTGTGCGCAGGACCAGCAGAGCTGCCATCAGGCCTGCCAGGCGCTTGCGGTGCCGCCCTCGGCCAGCGGCGGGCCGCAGATCCGCCCGCAGCCGTTCAGCCTGTGCCGCCAGCAGTGCGAGGAGGGCAGCCGGCTCTGCCACGGCAGCAACCGCGAGGGCAGCCGCCACCGCGCCGAGGTCTGCGAGCAGGGCCGGCTGAGCTGCCATGAGCGCTGCCCGGTCGAGGCCGACCGTCCGGCCTCGCCCTAGCCGCCGCTTTCCTCGAGCAGGCGCTGCTGCAGCGGCAGGGCGTCGGCCGCGCTCTCGGCGCGCCGGTAGACCCCGTCCGGCTGCAGCAGCCAGCTCTGCGCCACCTCGGCCACATAGGCCTCGAGGTCCTCGAGCAGGCGTTTCTGCAGGCGCTTGTCGCGCACCGGGAAGGCCACTTCCACCCGCTTGAACAGATTGCGTTCCATCCAGTCGGCGCTGGACAGCCAGAACTCCGGATGGCCGGCGTTGTGGAAATAGAACACCCGGTGGTGTTCGAGGAAGCGGCCGATCAGCGAGCGCACCCGGATGGTGTCCGACAGCCCCGGCACGCCCGGCCGCAGCGAGCACATGCCGCGCACCAGCAGATCGATCTGCACGCCGGCCTGGGAGGCGGCGTAGAGCTTGCGGATGATGTCGGGCTCCACCAGCGAGTTCATCTTGGCGATCAGCCGCGCCGGCTTGCCGGCCTGGGCATGGCGGATCTCGCGGTCGATGCGGTCGTGCATGCCCTGCACCAGGGTGAAGGGGGACTGCAGCAGCGCGTGCAGCTTGCTCACCTTGCCCAGGCTGGTGAGCTGCAGGAACACCGCGCGCACGTCCTTGCAGATCTCCGGGTCGGCGGTGAACAGGCCGTAGTCGGTGTACAGACGGGCGGTGCGCGGGTGGTAGTTGCCGGTGCCCAGATGCACATAGTGGCGCAGGGCGGTCAGGCCGCCGGCGTCGGTCTCGCGGCGGATCACCAGACACATCTTGGCGTGGGTCTTGTAGCCCACCACGCCGTACACCACATGCGCGCCGACTTCCTGCAGCTTCTCGGCGAGATCGATGTTGTCGGCCTCGTCGAAGCGGGCGCGCAGCTCCACCACCACGGTGACTTCCTTGCCGGCACGGGCGGCTTCGAGCAGGGCGTCCACCACCGGCGACTTGGCGCCGGTGCGGTAGAGCGTCTGCTTGATCACCAGCACCTTGGGATCGCGCGCGGCCTGGCGCAGGAACTCCACCACCGGCATGAAGGAATCGTAGGGGTGGTGCAGCAGCTGGTCGCGTTCGCGGATGGCGGCGAACAGATCACCGGACAGGGCCTTGGGCGTGCGCTGGACCAGCGGCGGGTACTTCAGCTCCGGGCGGTCGACCAGATCGGGGATCGCCATCAGCCGCATCAGGTTGACCGGCCCGTTCACCTGGTAGACGTCGGCCGGGGTCAGCTGCAGCACATTCATCAGGTACTGCCAGAGCGCCTCCGGACAGTTGTGGGCCACCTCCAGCCGCACCGTATCGCCCCACTGGCGCTGGGAGAGCTCGTCCTCCAGCGCCTCGGCGAGATCCTTGGCCTCCTCCTCGTCCACCAGCAGATCGGAGTTGCGGGTGACCCGGAACTGGTAGCAGCCGCTCGCCTCCATGCCGGGGAACAGCTCATCGACATAGGCGTGGATGACGCTGGAGAGAAAGACGAAATCGTGCGGCCCGCTGCCGTCGATCTCGCGTGGAATCTGGATCAGCCGCGGCAGCGCGCGCGGCGCCTGCACCACGGCAAAGCCGGTGTTGCGGCCGAAGGCATCCTTGCCGCTGAGCGAGACGATGAAATTGAGCGATTTGTTGAGGATGCGCGGAAACGGATGGGCGGGGTCCAGACCGATCGGCGAGAGCACCGGCAGCAGCTCGTTCATGAAGAACTGGCGCAGCCAGGCGTCCTGCTCGGGCGTCCACTCGGAGCGGCGCAGGAAGCGGATGCGCTCGCGCTCCAGCGAGGGCAGCAGCACCTCGTTGAATACGCGGTACTGCTCGTCGACCAGTTCGTGGGCGCGTGCGCTGATCGCGGCCAGGAGCTCGGGCGGACTCATGCCATCGGGTCCGCGCTGGGCGCCGCCGGCCTCGGCCAGCTGCATCAGCCCGGCCACGCGGATCTCGAAGAACTCATCGAGATTGGAGCTCGAGATGCACAGGAAGCGCAGCCGCTCCATCAGCGGCACGCGCTCGTCCTTGGCCTGCTCCAGCACCCGCCGGTTGAACTCGAGCAGGGACAGCTCGCGGTTGATGAACAGGGTGCTGGGCGGGGCCTCAGCGAGGGCGGCGGGGAGGGTCGGGGCGTTCATGCGCGTCAATCCGGATAGGCTGGCGCCGCGGGCACGGCGCAGCCGCAGACACTCACACTGCGCCGGTGACAGCCGGATGACAAGCGCAGTTCAGCCGCCGGCGGCCGTCCGGCCGCGATCCGGATAGTCGGTGAAGACCCCGGTGATGCCCGCCTCGCGCAGCCGGACCAGTTCTTCCGGCTCGTTGACGGTGTAGACCAGCAGGGCCAGACCGCGGCGCCGGGCGTCCTCCAGCAGCGCGGGCTCCAGGAAATCCGCCCCCAGATTCACGCTGGCCGCACCCAGCGTGGCGGCCGCCGCCGCATAGTCCAGCGGCACGCCGCAGAACAGCGCACCCACCGGCACCTCCGGCAGGGCGGCGCGGAAGCGCGCCAGCTCCGGCAGATGGAAGGAAGACACCAGGAAATCCGCCGGCCGAGCCCCCTGCTGCAGGTGGGCGCGCAGGCAGCGCGCCACCGCCTCGGCGCTGCCGCCGGCCGACTTCAGCTCGATGTTGAGCGGCACCCGGCCGTCAATCCGGCGGATCGCCGCGTCCAGGCTCGGCAGCGGCTCGCCGCTCACCTGCAGGGCCTCCAGCTCGGCGCGGCGGGCGTCGGCCAGGCGTCCGCGGCCGCTGGTGGTGCGCTCCAGCCGCAGATCGTGCAGCAGCCAGAGCTCGTCGGCGTGGTACTGCACGTCGATCTCGATCATGTCGGCGCCCAGCCGCAGGCCGGCATCGATGCCGGCCAGGGTGTTCTCCGGTGCATGGCCACGCGCGCCACGGTGGCCGATGATCCAGTAGCGGTGCCGCGACCAGAAGGCGTCCATCGCTCAGTCGACCGTGGCGATCTTCATCGTGTTGGTGCCACCGGGCCCGGTGAAATCGCCCTTGGTCACCAGCACCCGGTCGCCCGCCTTGAGCGAGCCCCGCGCCTTCATCATCGCCACCGCTTCGCGCGCCGGGGCGCCGGTATCGAGCTGGCTGGGCAGGAAGGCCACCGGATAGACGCCGCGGCACAGGCTCATGCGCCGGCGCGTGCGCTCGTGCTGGGTCAGCGCATAGATCGGGATCAGGGTGCCGACGCGCGACATCAGCAGGGCGGTGGCACCGGACTCGGTCAGCGAGAGAATCGCATCGGCCTGCATGTGCTGGGCGGTCCAGGCGGTGGCCATGGCGATCGCCTCGTCGGTGCGCTGGAAGTGGCTGTCGATGCGGCGGCGCGCACGCTCCGGATTGGGCTGGGCGGCCTCGGCGCCGACGCAGACGCGGGCCATCGCCTCCACCACCTTGACCGGGTGGCGGCCGGTGGCGGTTTCGGCCGAAAGCATCACCGCGTCGGTGCCGTCCATCACCGCATTGGCCACATCCAGCACCTCGGCGCGGGTCGGGATCGGGTTGACGATCATCGACTCCATCATCTGGGTGGCGGTGATCACCAGCCGGTTCTGTTCCCGGGCGCTGGCGATGATCCGCTTCTGCCAGCCCGGCAGCTCGGCGTCACCGATCTCCACCCCCAGATCGCCGCGCGCCACCATCACCGCATCGGAGGCGGCCATCAGCTCCTCGAGGTTCTGCAGGGCCTCGGTCCGCTCGATCTTGGCCACCAGCTGGGCGTGACCGCCGGCCTGCTCGACCAGGGCACGCGCCTCCAGCATGTCGCTGGCCGAGCGCGGAAACGACACCGCGATGAAGTCCGCCGAGAGGGCCACCGCGTGGCGCAGATCCTCGCGATCCTTGTCGGTGAGCGCCGCGGCCGACAGGCCGCCGCCCTGGCGGTTGATGCCCTTGCGGTCGGACAGCGTGCCGCCCACCAGCACCCGGGTATCGATGCGGGTGGCGCCGACCGCCGTGACCATCAGCGCGATGGCGCCATCATTGAGCAGCAGGGTGTCGCCGGGGGCGACATCGCGCGGCAGGTCCGAATAGGCGCAGCCCACTGCCTGCACGGTGCCGGCGCGCGGGTCGAGGGCGGTGTCGAGCGCAAAGGCCGCCCCCTCCACCAGCTCGACCGGACCGCCGGCGAAGCTCTCGATGCGGATCTTCGGGCCCTGCAGGTCGGCCAGCACACCGACATCGCGGCCGAGCTCGGCGGCAATCGCGCGCACCGCTTCGGCCCGCTGTCGGTGGTCCTCGGCGCGTCCGTGGGAGAAGTTCAGGCGCACCACATCCACGCCGGCCTCGATCAGGCGGCGCAGAGTGGCGGGGGCATCGGTGGCGGGGCCGAGGGTGGCGACAATCTTGGTCCGACGGGACATGGGAACGGAAAAGGTCAGAGGGAAAACCAGGGCCCCAGTGTGCTCCTTCGCCACCGCGGTCGCCCTGGGCAGCTCCGCGTGACGGCTCAAAAACCCATGTATCTCAGCGACTTGTCATCTTCCCGCCACACAGGTGTTGACTCTCTGTGTGGGGTCTATAGAATGCGCCTCCCCGATGCGGGCGCTGTGTTGGGTTGGTTTGGCGCTAACATCCTGAATCTTTAAGAAAAAGAG
>DASUDX010000041.1:0-6358 GCA_036275365.1 Nevskiaceae bacterium
CCGGAGAGCCCCATGCTCAAGAAGGTGATTCCCCAGCGCCGTGTCTCGCTCGGCGCCTTCGAGGTCGGTCGGGTGCTGCCCTATGTGCAGCAGCGCATGGTCGGCCCCTTCATCTTCTGGGATCACATCGGCCCTGCCGAGGTGGCGGCCGGCGTGCCGGCCAGCGCCGATGTGCGGCCGCATCCGCACATCGGGCTTGCCACCGTCAGCTATCTGTTCGAAGGCGCGATGACGCATCGCGACAGCGTGGGCTCCGAGCAGGTGATCCGCCCGGGCGATGTGAACTGGATGGTGGCCGGCTCCGGCATCACCCATTCCGAACGCTTCGAGGACCTGCGCCGCCGCGGGGGCCGCCTGCATGGGATCCAGGCCTGGGTGGCGCTGCCGGTGGAACAGGAAGAGATCGCGCCGAGCTTCCATCACCACCCGGCCGCGAGCCTGCCGCGCTACACCTCGGGCGGCCTCCAGGCCAGTCTGATCGCCGGCCGGGCGTTCGGCGCGGAGAGCCCGGTGGCGGTCGCCTCGCCGATGTTCTATGTGCACTGGCAGCTGGCGGCCGGCGCGCTGGCCGAGTTGCCGGCCGAGTATCCGGAGCGGGCCGCCTACATCGCCGAGGGCGAGGTCGAGGTCCTCGGCGCCCGGTACGGCGCCGGGCAGATGCTGGTGTTCGACGCGGGGGCGCCGATCCGCTTCCGCGCCGAGCGGCCGTCCACCGTCCTGCTGCTCGGCGGCGAACCGGTGGGGCCGCGCTATATCGACTGGAACTTCGTCTCCTCGCGGCGCGAACGCATCCTCCAGGCGCGGGCCGATTACCAGGCCGGGCGGATGAAGCTGCCCGATCTCGACGGCGGCGAGTTCATTCCCCTGCCGCCGGCACCGTGAGCGTTGCCGCGCCCGCGGCCGCCCGCAGCTGGGCCGGTGACCGGCCGGTCCAGCGCTTGAAGGCGCGGCTGAAGGCGCTGGCGTCGGCAAAGCCGAGCAGATAGGCGATCTCGGATACCGAGTGCTCGGCGCCGGCGAGATGGCGGCGGGCCTCGGCCTCGCGCACCTCGCGCAGCAGGCCGGCGTAGCTCAGTCCTTCGGCTGCGAGCTTGCGCTGCAGGCTGCGGCGGGACAGATGCAGGGCCTCGGCCAGCGCATCCTCGCCGGGCTCGCCGCGCGGCAGCCGCTCGCGCAGCAGGGCGCGCAGGCGCTCGCCCAGCCCGCTGCCACCGCGTTCGGCCAGCGCCTGCCGGGCCAGGGCCTCATTGGCCTCGGCCAGGGCCGGGTTGCCGCTGTCCAGCGGCTGGATCAGCGGCGCCAGGGGCCAGCACAGGGCGTCGTCGGCCGCGCCGAACTGCAGCGGCGCGCGGAACAGCCGCTGCCAGGGAGCGGGATCGGCCGGGGCCGGGCGGCGCAGCCGCACCGCCAGGGGGTGGGTCTCGCGACCGAGCCGGCTGCGCACCAGCTGCACCATCACCGCGGCGATCGCATCCACCGCCTCGGCCACCGGTGCCGGACCGTGATCGGGGGCGACGATGTGCAGCCACAGGTGCTGGTCGGACTCGCGGCGCAGCTGCAGGCGGGCGGCGTCGGAGACCACCGCCAGATAGCGCTCGCAGCGCTGCAGGGCGTCGAGCACGCTGGGGCTGGCCAGCACGGCATAGCCGAGGGCGTGGAAGCTGGTGGGCGCGGCCCGGCGGGCCACGGTCAGACCGAGCGCCGGATCGCCGGTGGCCTGCACCGCCAGCGCCCACAGCCGGGCGGTGCGGTCCAGCGGGTAGCGCCCCTGGGGATCGTCGAGGGCGGCCGGATCGAGTCCGGCGGCGCGGAACAGGGCCTCGGCATCGCAGCCGGCCTCGAACAGCACCCGCCGCACCACCCGCGCCCAGCTGGTGAGGGTGGAGGCCGTCATGGCGGGTTGGCGCGTTCGGTCATGCGGTTGGCGCGGACCGTCATGGCGGAGCAGGGGCGGGGCGGGGGATGCTCACCTTAGCCAAACCCCGACTCCGGAGTCACGATGTCCGCCGTGCTGCGAACCGATGCCGAAAAGACTGCCCACATCAAGCAGGTGGTGCTGGCCGAGGGCCAGCGCCTGCGCCAGGCCCATCCCTGGCTCAAGCGCCAGGACGCCCTCGGGGCCCTGATCATGGCGGCGAGCCTCGCCGGCATGGTCGGCTCCGGCTGGCTGTATGCCATCGGCGTGCTGCCCTGGTGGGTGTGCCTGCCGCTGAGCGCGATCTTCGCCAGCTTCATCCACGAGCTGGAGCACGATCTGATCCACTGGATGTACTTCCGCCAGAACAAGCCGGCCCATCATCTGATGATGGCGCTGTGCTGGCTGAGCCGCCCGGGCACCATCAACCCGTGGATCCGCCGCAAGCTGCATTTCGAGCACCACAAGCACTCGGGCACCCACAAGGATCTCGAGGAGCGCGGCATCACCAATGGCCAGCCCTATAGCCTCAAGCGCCTGCTGATGATGAGCGACTGGCTGCTGGCCCTGTGGCTGCGGGTGCCGCAGATGCCGACCCGCAAGCGCCAGCTGCTGCTGGGCCTGGTGGCGCCGCTGGGCTACTTCCCGATGGGCTGGATCCACCTCGGCCTGTGGTACGCCTTCCTCGCCTTCCATCTCGGCAACGCCGGCGCCGCCCTGCTCGGCAGCGAGATCGCCTGGAGTGCCGGCTTCAGCGCGGCCCAGCCGTGGATCACCCTGGCCGTGGTGACCTGGGTCGGCCCCAACCAGCTGCGCATGTTCTGCCTGCACTTCGTCAGCTCGACCATGCACTACTACGGCGATGTGGAGGACGACAACCCGATGCAGCAGACCCAGGTGCTCAACCCGGGCTGGCTGCTGCCCTTCCAGCTGTTCTGCTTCAACTTCGGATCGACCCACGCGATCCATCACTTCGTGGTCAAGGAGCCGTTCTACATCCGCCAGTGGACCGCGCCGGTGGCGCACCGGGTGATGCGCGAGATGGGCGTGCGCTTCAACGACACCGCCACCTTCAAGCGCGCCAACCGCTTCGGCGAGGACGCCACTGCCGGCGCCTGAGGCCCGCAGCCCCGCCGCCATCCCGTAGGATGCGCGGCGGGCGCCTGTGGCGGAATCGGTAGACGCAAGGGACTTAAAATCCCTCGCTCGCAAGGGCATGCCGGTTCGACCCCGGCCGGGCGCACCAGCCTTCCCTTCCTTCTCCTGTCGCGCGCCTCGCAACCACCGGTGGAACCGCTGCTCCTCGTCCAGGGTCTGGCGGTTCGCCGCGGTGACCGCCTGCTGCTGCGCGATCTCGACCTGCGCCTGCAGCCGGGCGAGCGCCTGCACCTGCGCGGCGCCAACGGCATCGGCAAATCCAGCCTGCTCGAGTGTCTGGCCGGCCTGCGCACGGCCGAGGCCGGGCAGGTGGTGAGGCGCGCGCCGCTGCACTGGCTGGGTCATCGCCATGGCGTGAACCTGGCGCTGAGCCCGCTGGAAAACCTCGGCTATGCCGCGGCCCTGCTCGGTGCCGGGGAGGCCGCGGTCCTGCCGGCGCTCGAGCAGCTCGGCCTGGGGCGCCAGCGCCACCGTCCCTGTGCCCAGCTCTCGGCTGGCCAGCGCCGGCGCACCGCCCTGGCCCGCCTGCTGCTGAGCCGGCGGCCGCTGTGGCTGCTCGATGAACCGCTGGCTGGCCTGGATGCCGAGGGCATCGAGCGGGTCGGCGCGCTGCTCGATGCCCATCTGGCCAGCGGCGGCGCGGTCCTGCTCACCAGCCACCAGCCGCTGCCCGGACGGCTGGGCGTGTTTCTGGAACGGAGCCTGACCCGGTGAGCCGGCTGATCCTCGCCCTGGTCCAGCGGGAGGCGCGGCTGTGGCTGCGGCGCAAGGCCGATGCCCTGCTGCCGCTGCTGTTTCTGGCCATCACCGTGACCCTGTTCGGCCTCGGCGCCCGGCCCAACGATCCGGCCCTGGCGCAGTCGGCGCCGGCGGTGATCTGGGTGTGCAGCCTGCTGGCGATGCTGCTGGGCCTGGACCGGCTGTTCCGCGAGGACCGCGAGGACGGCAGCCTCGAGCTGCTGCAGGTCAGCGGCCAGCCGCTGGCCCTGGCGGTGGCGCTGAAGCTGCTGATGCACTGGGTGATGACCGGGCTGCCGGTCTGTCTGCTGGCGGCGCCGCTGGCCAGCCAGCTGGGCTGGAGCGGGGCCGGGCAGGGCACCCTGGTGCTCTCGCTGGTGCTCGGCACCCCGGTGCTGACCCTGATCGGCGGCTTCGTCGCCGCCCTGACGCTCGGACTGCCGCGGGCCGGCCTGCTGCTGCCGGGGCTGGTACTGCCGCTGGTGGTGCCGATCCTGATCTTCGGCAGCGGTGCGGCACGCCTGGCGCAGAGCGGGGCCGACCCGGCCGGGCCGTTATACTTTCTGGCCGCGGCGCTGGTGCTGGCGCTGACCCTGCTGCCGGGCCTCGCGGCCGCGGCGCTGCGCAACGCCTCCGACTGATCGCCCCCGATGTGGACCTGGTTTCACCGACTGGCCTCGCCGCCCTGGTTCTATGACTTCGCCGGCCGGCTGCTGCCCTGGCTGGGGCTGGCCAGCCTGCTGCTGATCGGCTACGGCACCGTGGGCGGACTGCTGCTGGCGCCGCCCGACTACCAGCAGGGCGAGGCCTTCCGCATCATCTATGTGCATGTGCCGGCGGCCTGGCTGTCGCTGCAGGTCTATCTGGTGATGGCCCTGGCCGCGGCAATCGCCCTGATCTGGCGCATCAAGCTCGCCGAATGCGTGGTGGTGGCAGCAGCGCCGATCGGCGCCAGCTTCACTGCGCTTGCCCTGGTCACCGGCATGCTCTGGGGCAAGCCGATGTGGGGCGCCTACTGGGTCTGGGACGCCCGCCTGACCTCGGAACTGGTCCTGCTGTTTCTCTACCTCGGGGTGATCGGCCTGCACCAGGCCTTCGAGGACGCCCGCGCCGGGGCCCGGGCCTGCGCCCTGCTGGCGCTGGTCGGCGTGGTCAATGTGGTGATCGTGAAGTACTCGGTGGAGTGGTGGAACAGCCTGCACCAGGGGCCGACGATCTCCAAGATCGGCAAGCCCTCGATCAGCCTGGAGATGCTCTGGCCCCTGCTCGGCATGACCCTGGGCTTCATGACCCTGTTCGGCCATGCCCTGCTGCGCCGCCTGCAGAACGAGCTGCTGCAGCGCGAGGCGCGCAGCCAGTGGGTGCGGGAACGCTGGGCGCGCGGCGATGTCTAGCGAGGCCCTGCACCAGTTCCTGCAGATGGGCGGCTACGCCCCCTTTGTCTGGGGCAGCTTCGGCTGCGCCGCACTGGTGCTGGTGTGGAATGTGCTCGCGCCCCGCTGGCAGCGGCGGGCGCTGCGGCAGCAGCTGGAGATGATGGACCCCGATGACTAAGCGACAGCAGCGGATGGCCGCGGTGACGGCCTTGCTGGCGGGCCTGGCCCTGGCCGCGGTGCTGGGCGTGACCGCCTTCCGCAAGAACCTGATGTATTTCTACACGCCCAGCGATCTGGTCGCCGGCAAGGCCAGCGCGGGTACCTCGATGCGCCTGGGCGGCCTGGTGGAAACCGGCAGCCTCAGCCGCGGCGAGGGTCTGGCGGTGCGGTTCGTGCTCGCCGACTGCCAGGACCGGGTGCCGGTGGTCTACGAGGGCATTCTTCCCGACCTGTTCCGCGAGGGCCAGGGCATCGTCGCCACCGGCCGCTGGAGCGGTCCCGAGCAGGGGTTTGTCGCCGACCAGGTGCTGGCCAAGCATGACGAGAACTACATGCCGCCGGAGCTCGCCGCCTCGCTCAAGGGCAAGGACGGCACGGTCCATTCCTGCGAGGCCTTCAAGCCGGTGGTGAGCTCGTGATCGCCGAACTCGGCCACTTCGCCCTGTGGCTGGCGCTGGCCACCTGTCTGGCCCAGGCCCTGCTGCCGGTCCTCGGCTATGCGCGGGGCGATGCCCGGCTGATGCAGATGGGCATCAGCGGCGCCCAGACCCAGTTCGCCCTGATCGTGATCGCGTACGCCCTGCTCACCACGGCCTTCGTGCAGAACGATTTCTCGCTCGCCTATGTGGCCGGCAACTCGCACACCGAGCTGCCGCTGATCTACCGGATCTCGGCGGTCTGGGGCGCCCATGAGGGCTCGCTGCTGCTGTGGATGCTGATGCTGTCCGGCTGGGGGGCGGCGGTTTCGGTGTTCAACGCCCGGCTCCCGCGCGAGATCACCGCCTTGGTGCTGGCCACCCTGGGGGCGATCAGCATCGGCTTCCTGCTGTTCCTGCTGCTCACCTCGAACCCCTTCGACCGCCTGTTCCCGATCCCCCTGCAGGGCCGCGATCTCAACCCCCTGTTGCAGGACCCGGGCCTGATCGTCCACCCGCCGCTGCTGTACATGGGC
>DASUDX010000042.1:0-4069 GCA_036275365.1 Nevskiaceae bacterium
GAGGACACCGTGCGCGAGGCCGTGCGCCCCGTGGGCCGCATCCAGTTCGACGGCATGCTCAACCTGCCGATCCGTTTCTCGCCGGCCTTCATGCTCGGCGAGAACCCCGTCGGCCTTTGGGGCCCCAACTGCCGCGAGGCCTTTGGCCACATCGGCTTCATGACCGTGCTGTGCTGGGCTGACCCGCGCCGCGACCTGTCCGTGGCCATCCTCAACACCGGCAAGTCGGTGGCGCCCGCCGCGGTGCTACAGATGGCGCGGGTGGTCGGCGCCATCACGCGCGCCTGCAAGCCGGTGCGCTGAGGGCGGCAGCGCCGCACCCGCCCGCAGCCCGC
The DNA here is from genome assembly GCA_036275365.1 of Nevskiaceae bacterium. GTDB lineage: Bacteria > Pseudomonadota > Gammaproteobacteria > Nevskiales > Nevskiaceae > DASUDX01. Next base: position 336 of record DASUDX010000042.1, read on the forward strand.
GCTCAGGGCTGCGGCGGCTCGGCGCCGTAGCGCTTCCAGCCCCAGCGCTCGCGGACCATGTAGACCACCAGGGCCACCAGGCCCAGTCCCAGCACCGCTACGGCCAGCGGCAGCAGGCCGCCCAGCGAGGGCACGAAGATGCCCAGCGCGCACAGCGCCACGCCCGGCAGGTAGAAGCGCGACCAGCGCCAGTTGTCTGCCAGCGCCGGATGCCGCCGCTCGAACAGCGGGCCCTGGCAGGCCGGGCAGGCATAGGGCTCGTGCCCTGGCGGCAGGCCGGGAAAGGGACGCCGCCGCAGCCAGCGGAAGCGCAGCGACACCGCGCAGTGCGGACAGCGGCAGTCCAGCAGAGGGTCCAGGTCGGGGATCACGCGGGTGCTCCTGTCTTTGGTGCCCGCCACAGCTCCGCCAGCACTACCAGGCCGACGAGTACCGGCAACAGCGCCACGTAGGCCATCACGCCCAGATCGGCAGGACGGCCATTGCCGAGCGCGCCCCAGCTGATCCACAGCGCCGGCAGCATGCCCAGGATCATGCCGGCGGAGAGCAGTCCCCGCAGCAGCCTGCTGCGCACCGGCAGCGCCAGGATGGCCACCGCGCCGCAGATCGGGCCAAGCAGGCCGGCGCCGAACAGCAGGCTCAGCGCCGCCACCGTGGGCGTCAGGGTCTCGGCCGCGGCCAGCACCGCATAGAAACCGGTCGAGGCCATCAGGGCCCCGGGGATGGCGCCGCTGCCGAGCAGCGCGTACAGCCACTTGCGACGGGTGAGGGTCATGCGGGGCTCCAGAGGATCACTGTCACTGGCGCACCGATCACCGTTCGGGTACCGGCGGCCGCGGCGCCGATCGCACGTACAGCACCGCCAGCACCGCCAGCACGGCGTAGCAGATCAGGAACGCCTCGAAGGGCGAGCCGCCGCGCTGCCCGGGTTCCAGTTGCGAGGCGGCATGCCAGGCGCCCACCGCCGCCGCGATCTCGTAGGCGAGCACGCCGGCCATGCCGCCGAGGTAGAGCTGCCGGTCGCGGGAGCGGGCCGGGTGCGCCAGGCCCATGTGCAGGGCGATGAAGATCAGCGCGGAGACCGGCAGCCCGCCCATCAGGCCCAGCAGGATGCCCAAGGTCGTGAAGTGGCAGTCGAAGCTGCCGCAGGGCGTGCCGTTGAAGGAGGCCTGCACCACAACGGGCGCCATCAGCAGCGCGAGCACACTGGCGAGGACAAGGTGCTTCATCCGGCTGGCGCCTTAGGCCCGGCGCGGCCCGGTCACCGACACCAGCAGCGCCACCAGCGTGACCACCATGCAACTGATCGTCAGCGCCCACGGTGGCGAGGCGGGCGAGTTCACGGTGAGGTGCGTCATGGCCGGCATCGGCGCGGCGTACTGGGCCAGCATCAGCAGCGGCACGGCCCACAGCGCCCAGCGCTCGCCCCGCCGGAACGGCAGGAGCAGCAGCACGAAGATGCACAGCGTGAACGCCACCCACAGGCCGCCCGCGAGCTTGGTCAGGGCCAGGATCACGATCTGGAAGTTGGGCGGCACCTCCGACCAGGGCACGCCCGCCGCGGCGCCGTGATACGGCGTGAACTCGCTGCGCAACAGGAAGCCAATGCCCCAGGCCGCGCCGGCGATCATCAGCAGCAGGTAGATCCAGAAAGCAAAGCGCGTGCGCGGGCTCATGGGTCGGTCCGGGTGTCGGGTGAGGCGATCTTACGCCGGGCCCTGCCCGAGGCGCCGGGCCGCTACCCGCCCTGGATGCGCAGGCTCTCTCCGATTTAGACGTAGCCCGCCTTGCGGTAGATCGCAAAGCCGGCCGCGGTCAGGCCCCGCAGCTCGGCGATCAGGGCGGGGTCCGGCGTGTCCAGGTTGAAGCAGGACTTGCCCTGCATGCGCTTGCGGAGCGCAGGCGAAAGGCCCTCTGCCAGCTCGGGATGGGTGTACAGCGGCATCAGGTGATAGCTCACCGCCTTCTTGCGGACCTGCACCGAGCCGAAGAACAGGGGCTTCTTGTTGGCCTGGAGGTGGCGGGTGTCGAGATACAGGTGGTCGGCGGTGTCGGTCACTCGGGGCAGGTCGCCGGCGACGGACAGCATGGCTTCACGCAGGGAGGAGAAGGTGGGGGAGAGGGTAGTCATTGGCGGAAGTGAATCTGTCCCCTTTTCTCTCCTGCCGGCCGGGCGGCATGGCTGTCGAGCTCTTTGCGCATGAACGCACAGTAGTACACGAGACAGGAAGCCGGCGCGGCGATCAGAGAACCCATAAACCAATACCAGCGTCTGTTCTTGATCATGTGCCACAGGCATACGACGGAGAACGCGCCTAAGGGGAAGGCCAAGAGGCCCCAGGGAAGCCCGTGCAAATCCAGCGCTGGAGCGCCGGCCACGACCATTACAAATGCAAGGACGAGTGCCAGAGCCCACAAGGCCGCGCCAGCATCAAGCATGTTCTTCACGCAGCCTGGCTCGGAGATTACGGCTGCGGACCCGCCGAAGGCGGGGACGTCGGGCCTTGAGCCGCTTGTTGGGCATCGGTTTCTTTGCATGCCTTGCGACACAGCTTTTTCTTTGTGCCCATGCCCTTGAGTTTTCGGTAAGCAAGCTTGCCGTTCACGACTTCGCCAAGAGGTGCGTCCGCCATCTTGTAGAACCGCTCCTTTGCTGCTGGTGAGCACAGAACGGCGTTCTCTGCTGAGACCAACTGCGACTCGTCGGTCGCGCCAACGACGGACCTCAGTAATTGATTCTGTTTGTGGCGACTGCGGCGCTCGATGAGATCTTTACTCCTTCGGATGGCAAACCGAGAGTTCGCACCGCGCTCTCCATAGACGTTTCTGGGGTCTTTTGCATAGCTGAGCCGCTTCTTCTCTTGCGGAGTCTTCGGACTCGTCATGAGTCTCTTCTGATGCTCAACATAGAAGTTCAGCGGCGCCGAACAACGCGCAGCGTTTTGAGGGAAGGCGAACTCGTCCGCTGCAGCGACGGGTTAGGCCCGATGTTTGGCCATGACCATTTCATGCTGAAGCCTCGCCATGCGTTGGCCAAAGACGGCCATGTGTTTTTCCCGCGCTTTAGCTTGCCACTGAGCGGGATCTGTGTACTGGTCAATCGAAGCATCGCGCTCAAATGTTTGCCACGTGTGCGGCGTGTAATTTGAGAGAGCCGCGATGTCGGGTTTCAGCAACTGCGCTTCAAGTGCGGCATATTCCGCTGCATCGAGCTCGAACGGAACCCATGCTGCTTCAGTGCTGCGCCCACTCTTAAGAAATGAGTTCAGGACAGCAAGCGGCGGTATGAGCCCGCAGTTCATTGCGTTGAAGTATCCGAGCGCAAAGATAAATGCAGGGAGCGGCGCTTCCTGTTCGGATGAGACGCTGCGCTCGAGCAGCAACTGATATTTAACCAGGCGATCTTTCATCGGGCCTAACGCCAAGCTTAAGCCGCGGGCCCGCCGGAGGCGGGACCGTCGGCTTGAAGCGTTGGTTGGGCCAGCGCACCGTCAACCCGAAACAGACGCGTCACGGGCGAGACGTATGCCAGAACGAGAAGGGCGGCGTCCACTAACGCTGATGCGTAGCCCAGCGCGGCGTCGAGCGGCGGCGAGACCAGGACGCCAGCCAACGCGCTATACACGACGCCCGCAGCCAGCCAAGCTGCAAAGAGACTGCGGCCCCACGTGAAGAACAAGCATAGACCCAACGTGGCGATGAACCGAGCCACGAACATGGCCACAAACGAAAAT
>DASUDX010000043.1:0-16741 GCA_036275365.1 Nevskiaceae bacterium
CGAACCCCCTGGATGAATCTCAAGCCGGGAGAGGGCGCTGTCAGCATGAGCGTCCCGCCCCTGGACCCGCTGTCTTTGCGGATGACAGAAACAACAACGCCGCGACACGCGCGGCGCCGGCGATTCGGGCGTGCCTGCGGGGATTCGAACCCCCTGGATGAATCTCAAGCCGGGAGAGGGCGCTGTCAGCATGAGCGTCCCGCCCCTGGACCCGCTGTCTTTGCGTGAGACACAAACAACAACGCCGCGACAAGCGCGGCGCTGGCAAATCTGGCGCTCCTACGGGGATTCGAACCCCGGTTTAAGCCGTGAGAGGGCTCCGTCCTAGGCCTCTAGACGATAGGAGCGTTGCAACAGGTCGCGTACTATACGGACCCGAGGCGCTGGCAACAAGGCGCCGCCGTCATTTTCCGAAGGGCTCCCCTTGACCCCCAGACGCATCCCGCGCGCCGAACATCCGGTGTCGCGTTCGCAGATTTCCAGCGGCACGCTGAAAACGCTGTACGCCCTCCGCGACGCCGGCTACGAGGCCTACATGGTGGGTGGCGGCGTCCGCGATCTGCTGGCCGGTGTCACCCCCAAGGACTTCGATGTGGCGACCAGTGCCCACCCGGATCAGGTGAAGGCGCTGTTCCGCTCCTGCCGGCTGGTGGGACGCCGCTTCGTCATCTGCCATGTCCGCCAGGGCGGCGAGATCGTCGAGGTGACCACCTTCCGCGGTCCGGTCACCGACAGCCATGAGCGGGACGACACCGGCCGCATCCTCTCCGACAATGCCTACGGCACGCTGGAGGAAGATGCCTTCCGCCGCGACTTCACCGTCAACGCGCTCTACTACGACATCCGTGACTACGCGATCGTCGACTTCGCCGGCGGCATGGAGGATTTGCGCAACGGGGTGCTGCGACTGATCGGCGATCCCGAGCTGCGCTACCGCGAGGATCCGGTGCGCATGCTGCGGGCCATCCGCATCGTCAACAAGCTGCGCTTCCGGCTCGACCCGGCCACGGCCGCGCCGATCGGCCGGCTCGGCCCGCTGCTGCGGGAGATTCCGCCGGCCCGGCTGTTCGACGAACTGCTCAAGATGCTGTTGAGTCGCGAGGCGGTGGACAACCTCTACGGACTGCGGGTGTACGGGCTGTACCGGCAGCTGCTGCCGGCCAGCGAGCGGGTGCTGCAGGCCGATCCCTCCCAGCTGCGCTTCGTCAATGCGGCGCTGGCCAATACCGCGGAGCGGATCGGCCAGGAGCTGCCGGTGTCTCCGGCCTTCCTGTTCGCCGCGCTGCTGTGGCCGGTGGTCCAGCAGCGGCTGCAGTTCCTGGTGCAGACCCAGGGCCATCCGCCGCTGGTGGCACTCAACCAGGCCAGCGAGGAAGTGATTGCCCAGGCCATCAGCCGGGTGGCGATCCCCAAGCGCTTCTCGCTGCCGATGCGCGAGATCTGGCAGATGCAGCCGCGCTTCGAGGAGTTGCGCAGCGGCGCCCGGGCACGGCGTCTGCTCACCCATCCGCGCTTCCGGGCGGCCTATGACTTCCTGCTGATGCGCGCCGTGGCCGATCCGGATCTCCAGCCCCTGGCCAGCTGGTGGACCCAGGCGCAGTCCGATGCCGAGCTGCCGCCGCTGCCGGCCCTGGCGGGCAGCCGCCTGTTCAGTGCCGAGGCCGGCGAGCCCGGAGAGATGCCGGAAGCCGCGGAAGCGGGCGAGGGGACGGCGCCGGGCCGTCGTCGCCGCCGGCGTCGGGGCGGTCGCGGTCGTCGCGAAGGGGGCGCTGCCGAGGCCATCGTCCAGACCCAGGACGGCGGGTCCGACTGAGATGCCCCGGGCTGCCATCGGTCTGGGCGCCAATCTCGGTGACCCGGCCGAGCAGCTGCGTCGTGCCTGGCAGCAGCTGCAGGGCCTTCCCGGTCTGCAGTCCGGACGCTGCTCGTCCCTGTACCGCTCGCCACCCCTCGGTCCGGCGACGCAACCGGACTACTGCAACGCGGTGGCCGAGTTCCACACGGCGCTGGAGCCGCACGCGCTGATGCAGGCCCTGCTCGGCATCGAGCAGCGGTTCGGGCGGCACCGCGATGGCCAGCGCTGGGGCCCGCGGGTGCTCGATCTGGACCTGCTGTGGATCGAAGGCGTGGTGCTGCAGGAACCGGCCCTGACCCTGCCGCACCCGGGCTGGCGCCAGCGCGACTTCGTGCTCTGGCCCTGGGCGCAGCTGAGCCCCCTGCTCGAGCCGGTGCCCGGCGACGGCTGCCTGATCGATCTCGCCCGCGCCTGCCGCCAGCAGGGGCTGCCGCTGTGGAGCGCCGATGCGCAGTAGCTGGCATCTGGCCATCGAAGGGCCGATCGGCGTCGGCAAGACCACGCTCGCCCAGCAGCTGGCCCGCAGCCTGGAGGCGGAGCTGCTGCTCGAGCAGCCCGAGCACAACCCGTTTCTGCCGCGCTTCTACCGCGATCCGGAGGGCGCGGCGCTGCCCACCCAGCTGTGCTTTCTGCTGCAACGGGCGGGGCAGGCCGAGGCCCTGCATCAGGCCGATCTGTTCCGCCCTCGGCGGGTGGCCGACTTTCTTTTCGACAAGGACCGCCTGTTCGCCGAGCTGACCCTCAAGCCGGCCGACTTCGCGCTCTACCAGGGGCTGTACGAGCGGCTGCGGCGCGATCTGCCGGCGCCCGATCTGGTGCTGTATCTGCATGCGCCGGTGGAGGTGCTGATGACCCGCATCGAGCAGCGCGGCCGGGTCTATGAGCAGCCGATCCAGCCGGCCTATCTGGAACGGCTGAGTCGCGCCTATCGGCAGTTCTTCAGCAGCTACCGCAGCGCACCGGTGATCGAGATCGAAGCCGCCCAGCTGGATCTGCTCCATCAGCCCCGCGACTACCGCCGGGTGCTGGCGGCGATTACCGCCGGCCTGCCGGCCCGGCTGGGCGGCGAACCGTTGGTATAGTCCGCGCCGTGAACGCCAACCCCGCCCCCGCCGCGTCCCCGAAGCCCATCAACATCGCCGAACTGCGCCGGATGCGCGAGGCCGGCGAGAAGATCGCCAGCCTTACCTGCTACGACGCCAGCTTCGCCCTGCTGCAGGACCGCGCAGGCGTCGATCTGGTTCTGGTGGGCGACTCGCTGGGCATGGTGATCCACGGCGGGGCCACCACCACGCCGGTGACGGTGGCGGACATCGCCTACCACTGCCGCTGCGTGGCCCCCCATCTGCAGCGCGCCTTCCTGGTGGCCGATCTGCCCTTCCTCAGCTACGCCACGCTGGACCGCGCGCTCGACGCCAGTCAGCGCCTGATGCAGGAGGGGGGCGCGAAGATGGTGAAGCTCGAGGGTGGGCGCGAGCAGGCCAGCATCGTCGAGTACCTGGCGGTGCGCGGCGTGCCGGTCTGCGCCCATCTCGGGCTGCAGCCGCAGTTCATCCACAAGATGGGCGCGTTCAAGGTCCAGGGCCGCGAGGAGGCGGCGGCCGAGGCCATGCTGCACGATGCCCGCGTGCTGGCCGAGGCCGGGGCCGATCTGCTGCTGCTCGAGTGCATTCCGGCGAGTCTGGGCGCCCGCATCGCCAAGGAGTCTCCGGTGCCGGTGATCGGGATCGGCGCCGGTCCCGAGGTGCATGGCCAGATTCTGGTGCTGCACGACATTCTCAACATCTCGCCCACGGTGACCCGTGGCCGCCGCCCGCGCTTCGTGAAGAACTACATGGAGCCGCCGGTGACGCTGGAGGCCGCGGTGGCGGCCTATGTGCGCGAGGTCAAGGCCGGCCACTACCCGGCGCCCGAGCACTGCTTCTGAGCCCATGCTGACGGTTCATACGGTCGAGGCGCTGCGCGCCCAGCTGGCCCGCTGGCGCGAGGCCGGCGAGACGCTGGCCCTGGTGCCGACCATGGGCAATCTGCACGAGGGCCATCTGTCCCTGGTGCGCCGGGCCCGCAGCGAGGCGCAGCGGGTGGTGGTGAGCATCTTCGTCAACCCGCTGCAGTTCGGGCCCAGCGAGGATTTCGACCGCTACCCGCGCACCCTCGACGAGGATCAGCAACGACTGCGCGGCGTGGGTTGCGATCTGGTGTTCGCGCCCACGGTCAGCGAGATGTATCCGGGTGGACGCAGCGGCATCACCCGGGTCAGCGTGCCGGGCCTGGGCGAGCAGCTCGAAGGCGAGTTCCGTCCGGGCTTCTTCGACGGCGTGGCCACGGTGGTCAACATCCTGTTCAACTGCGTGCAGCCGCAGCTCGCCGTGTTCGGCGAGAAGGACTACCAGCAACTGCTGGTGATCCGCCGCATGGTGGCCGAGCTGCAGCTGCCGATCCGGGTGATCGGCGAGCCGACCGCCCGTGAACCGGACGGCCTGGCGCTGTCCTCGCGCAACCAGTACCTCAGTGCCGAGGAGCGGCGACTGGCGCCGACCCTGCACCGGGCGCTGCAGGCAGTGGCCGAGCGGCTGCGCAGCGGGGCCCGCGATTACGCCGGCCTGCAGCAGGAGGCGCAGCGCTACCTCGAGGCACAGGGCTTCAAGCCGCAGTATGTGGCGATCCGCGAGCCGCAGCGGCTCGAACCTCCCTCGCCGACCGCGCGGGACTGGGTGATTCTGGTGGCCGCCCATCTGGGTCGTACGCGGCTGATCGATAACCTGGTTCTGAGCTTATGACGGTTGGGTTGCTGCCCTGGGAGGCTGCGATTACACTGCGCGCCCGCTTCGCGCCATTCGTCGCCGAGCACGGGCGTATGTCTTTTTGGGCCGCCCGCCGCTGTTGAAAACTTGATCTCCGGGTGCATGTCTTGGTGGGCCACCTGGAATCGCCAACTGACGGGTCCTCCCATGCAAGTGACGATGCTCAAGTGCAAGCTCCACCGCGCCCGCGTGACCCACGCGGAACTCGACTACGACGGTTCCTGTGCGATCGACTCCAAGCTGCTCGATCTCGCCGGCATCCTCGAGTTCGAACAGATCCAGATCTACAACATCGCCAACGGTGAGCGGTTCACCACCTATGCGATCCGCGCCGAGGCCGGCTCCGGGATCATCTCGGTGAACGGGGCGGCCGCCCACAAGGCCAATGTCGGCGATCGGGTGATCATCGCCGCCTACAGCAGCATGGAAGAGGGTGCTGCCCGCGCCTTCAAGCCGCGGCTGGTCTACTGCAACGACGACAACCGCGTCGTGCGCACCGCCAACACCATTCCGGTGCAGGCCGCCTGAGCGCAGGCCTCGCGGGGTGACCGCGATCGCGCTGTGCTTTCCGACGCTGATCTATCACCGCCCGCTGCTGGCGCGCGGCGGCGAGCCGCTGCGGCGCGAACTCGCGGGTGAGGCCCGGCAGATCCGCGAGTTCGATCGCGCCGGCCGCCAGTGGTCGAAGCAGCGCTATCCCGGCGGTTACACCAGCTATGGCTCGCTGGACCGGCTGCACCAGTTCTCCTCGACCTTCGACACCCTGCGCCGCCACCTCGACCGGCATGTGCGCGCCTACGCCAGGGCGCAGCACTGGGACCTGAAGGCGCGGCCGCTGCGGATGAGCGATTGCTGGCTCAACATCATGCCGCGCGGCTGCGCCCACAGCTTCCACCTGCATCCGCACGCGGTGGTGAGCGGGACCTACTATGTGGTGACCCCGCGCGGCTGCTCGGGGCTCACCTTCGAGGATCCCCGGCTGTCGCGCCAGATGGCCGCCCCCCTGCGCCTGCCGGATGCGCCGCCGGCATGGGGCTCGCATCTGACGCTGCCGGCGCGGGCCGGCGAGGTCATCCTGTTCGAAAGCTGGCTGCGCCACGAGGTGCCGGCCAGCCGCATCGACGCCGAGCGCATCAGTGTCAGCTTTAACTACCACTGGGACTGAACGACCCCGGGTGCGCCGCTACCATGGTGGCTGATCCTTGCCGCCCTCGCCGATGCTGACCGCCGACGCCACCCGAGCGCAGCTGCCGCTGCACGCCGCCCGCCTGCGCGCGATCTCCCTGCGCGAGCTGTTTGCGCAGGACCCCGAGCGGCCGCGGCGGCTGGGTCTGGAGGCCGCCGGGCTCTATCTCGACAGCGCCAAGCAGAAGATCGACGAGCCGGCGCTGCTGGCGCTGGAGACCCATCTGCAGGCCTGTGGCTTCGAGCGCTGGCGCGAGGCGCTGTTCGGCGGTGAGGCGGTCAACGGCAGCGAGGGGCGGGCCGCCCTGCACATGGCGCTGCGGGCCGGCGCCGGCGCGGGCTACCAGGTCCAGGGCCAGCCGGTGATGGCGGCGGTGCAGGCGGTGCGCGAGCGGATGCGGGCCTTTGCCCAGGCGGTCATCGAGAGCCGGCTCACCGGTCTCTCGGGTCTTGCCTTTCGCGATGTGGTGAACATCGGCATCGGCGGGTCGGATCTGGGCCCGCGGATGATTTGCGAGGCGCTGCCGGCCGGGCCCGGCTCTCCGCGCGTGCATTTCGTTGCCAATGTCGATGGCGCCCAGCTGCACCGGGTGCTGCAAGGCCTCGACCCGGCCACCACCCTGCTGGTGATCACCTCCAAGACCTTCACCACCCAGGAGACCATGGCCAATGCCGGCAATGCCCGGGCCTGGCTGGTTGCCGCACTGGGCGAGGCGGCGGTGGCGCGGCATTGCGTGGCGGTCTCCACCAACCCCGCCGAGGTGGCGCGCTTCGGCATTCCGGCCGAGCGCCTGTTCGAGTTCTGGGACTGGGTGGGCGGCCGCTATTCCAGCTGGTCGGCGGTGGGTCTGGCCGCCCTGCTGCATCTGGGGGGCGAGGGCTTCGCGGCGCTGCTGGGCGGTGCCGAGCGCCTCGATCAGCACTTCCGCCACAGCCCGCTGCGCCACAACCTGCCGGTGCGGATGGCCCTGCTCAGCTACTGGAACCACAATCTGCTGGGCGCCGCCAGCCAGGTGATTGCCCCCTATGCCCAGCGCCTGGAGCGCTTCGTCGGCTGGCTGCAGCAGCTGGAGATGGAAAGCAATGGCAAGCGGGTGACTCGCGAGGGCCAGCCGCTTGCCGAGCCCACCACCCCGGCGCTCTGGGGTGATGTGGGCACCAACAGCCAGCACGCCTTCTTCCAGATGCTGCACCAGGGCACGGCGGTGCATCCGGTCGACTTCATTCTGGTCCGCGAGGCCGATCACCCCTACGCCGATCAGCAGCGTCTGCTGCTGGTCAATGCGCTGGCCCAGAGCGCGGCGCTGATGCGCGGCAAGACCGCCGAGGAGGTCCGCCGCGAGCTCTCGGCGCGCGGCCTCGCCGGCGAACGGCTGGAAGCCGCGATCCCGCACCGGGTGTTTCCGGGTGACCGGCCCAGCTCGGTGCTGCTGCTGCCGCGGCTGGATGCCGCGCATCTCGGCGCGCTGATGGCGCTTTACGAGCACCGCACCTTCGTGCTGTCGGTGCTGTGGGGTATCAACCCCTTCGATCAATGGGGGGTGGAGCTGGGCAAGCAGCTCGCCCAGTCCCTGCTGGCCGTTGACGGCGATGGCACCCGGTCGGGCCTGGACGCCTCGACCCTGGACCTGCTGGCCCGGCTCAGCTCGCCAGGGGACGCGCCCGCACCGCCTTGATGGCGTTGGCGCGGGTCTCGATCACCTCGAAGCTGTAGCCGGCGAGGTCGATGCGGCTGCCGGGCTGGGGAATCGCCTCGAGCGCCTCCAGCAGCAGGCCGTTGACCGTCTTCGGGCCGCCCAGCGGCAGCTTCCAGCCCAGGCTGCGGTTGAGGCTGCGCAGGGTCACGCTGCCGAGCAGGCGATAGCTGCCGTCAGGATCGGCATAGACATTCTTGATGCGGGTGGCGGGATCGGAGGTGAACTCGCCCACCACCTCCTCGAGGATGTCCTCGAGGGTGACCAGGCCCTGGATGTCGCCGTACTCGTCGACGACGAAGCCGATACGCCGCTTCTGGTTCTGGAAATTGAGCAGCTGCTGGTTGAGCGGCGTGCCCTCGGGAATGAAGTAGGGCTCGCGGGCCAGGGCCATCAGCGAGGCCGCATCCAGCCGGTTCTCGGCGGCGAGCTTGACCACCCGGCGCAGGTGCACCACGCCGCGCAGCTCGTCGATCGATCCATTGAACACCGGCAGCCGGGTGTGCTGGGAATCCACCACCTGCTCGCGGATGCGCTCCCAGGGCTCGGACAGATCGATGCCGATGATCTCGTTGCGCGGCACCATGATGTCCTCGACCGTACCCTTCTCGAGGTCGAGGATCGACAGCAGCATCTTCTGGTGGCGCTGCGGGATCATCGCCCCGGCCTCGGCCACCACGGTGCGCAGTTCCTCGGCCGAGAGGGAGTGCTGGGCGGCATCCTCCGGGGTGACCCCGAACAGGCGCAGGATGCGGTTGCCGATCACATTGATGGCGTCCACCAGCCACCCGAACAGCCGCAGCACCAGCCAGTACAGATAGGCGGCGGGCTGGGCGATGCGCTCCGGATGGAGCGCACCCAGGGTCTTGGGCATCGACTCGGAGAAGATGAAGATCACCAGCGCCGAGCCGACCGTGGCGATGACGATGGCGACCTCGGGATCGCCGCTCAGGCGATGGCCGATCACCAGCAGCAACATCGGGATCAGCGCCTGGACGATGTTGTTGAGCAGCAGGATCAGACCGATCAGGCGATCCGGACGGCCCAGCAGGGTCTGCGCGAAGCGGGCCCAGCGCTCGCCCTGCTGGGCGCGGTGCTTGAGCCGGTAGCGGTTGAGCGTCATCAGCCCGGTTTCGGAGCCGGAGAAGAACCCGGACATCGCGATACAGGCAATCAGCAGCCCGAACAGGGCGTACAGCGGCAGGTCGTTCAAGCGGGGGCGGTCGTGAGGGCCGTCCTGTCCTTGTTACTGGCCGCCGCCGGGACTGTCAACCGCCGCGGCGCCCGGGCCGCGCTCAGGCCCAGTGCCGGCCGAGGATCTGCTCCAGCACCAGCTTGCTGCCGAAATAGGCCAGCACCAGCACGCCGTAGCCCGACAGCGTCCAGCGGATCGCGGCCCGACCCCGCCAGCCGTAGCGCCAGCGGCCCCACAGCAGGGCGCCGAAGATCAGCCAGGCGGAAATCGACAGCACGGTCTTGTGAATCAGGTGCTGGGCCAGCCAGTCGTGGACAAACCACAGGCCCGACAGCAGGGTCAGCGAGAGCAGCAGAAAGCCCACGGCAATCAGCTCGAACAGCAGGCGCTCCATGGTCTGTAGCGGCGGCAGCCGGCTCATCAGCCCGCCCCAGGACGGATCGCGGCGATGCAGCAGACGATCCTGCGCGGCCAGGGCCAGGGCGTGGACCGCCGCCAGCGTCAGCAGGCCGGCGGCCAGCAGGGAGCACAGCACATGGCTGCTCACCTGCCAGTCCGAGAGCCGGACATTGCTCACCGGCGAGGGCAGGGCGGTGGCCCACAGCGCCATCACACCGGCCAGCGGGTAGATCACCGCCCCCAGCAGGGCCACCCGCTCGCGCAGGCAGAACAGCCAGAGCAGCAGGGCCGATTGCCAGGTGAAGAGGGAGGCGGCTTCGTTGACGCCGATGCGCAGGCTGCCGCCTTCCACCAGCTGGTGCAGCAGCAGCAGGGCGTGCAGAACCAGGCCGAGCAGGGCGCTGCCGCGATGGCCGCCGGCGTCCCGCCACACCTGCAGGCCGGCCACGCCATAGGCGATCAGACCGGCGGAGGCGAGGAGCAGAGCAAGCATGGATCAAGCATACCGGGGGTGCTGCCCCCGCGTGCTAGCATCCGCTCAAACAGGGCGCGCGAGGCCACATGCGCATCACGGTGCTGGGCTGCAGCGGGGGAGTCGGGCCGGGCCTGAGAACCACCAGTCTGCTGGTCGACGATCATCTGCTGATCGATGCCGGCACCGGCGTGGGCGATCTGACCCTGGAACAGGCCGTGCGCATCCGCGAGGTCTTCCTCACCCATTCCCATCTCGATCATGTCTGCGGGCTCGCCCTGCTCACTGACAACCTGTTTGATCTGATCGACGCCCCGGTGCGGGTGCGCGCCCCGGCCGAAACCCTGCAGGCGCTGCGCGAGCATGTCTTCAACTGGGTGATCTGGCCGGACTTCTCGGTCCTGCCGAGCCGGGACAAGCCGCTGATCGTGTTCGAGGAGATCCGCGTCGGAGAGCCTCAGGCGCTGGCCTCGGGTACCGAGATCCTGGCCTTCCCGGCCCTGCACACGGTGCCGGCGGTGGGCTATGCGCTAAGCACGGCCGAGGGCTGCTTCGCCTTCAGCGGCGATACCTGGGCCAGTCCCCGCCAGTGGGCGGCCCTCAACGCCCTGCCGCGGCTGGACTATCTGATGATCGAGGTGGCGTTTCCGGACGAGCAGGCGCCGCTGGGCGAGCTCTCGCGCCACTACACGCCCTCCCTGCTCGGGCGTGAGCTGCGCCATCTGCGCCACCGGCCCAAGCTGCTGCTGACCCACCACAAGCCCGGCTGCGAGTTCAGCATCGCCCAGCAGTGCCGGCAGGCCCTGACCGGCTGGGACTACCAGCATCTGCGGCGCGGGGATGTGATCGAGCTGTAGCCGCCCCGGCCCTGCTACGCTCGCGGCTGGTTTTTTCCTGCGCCGCCCGTGTTCGATACCCTGACCCAGCGCCTGTCCCGCGTCCTCGACGCCATCCGCGGACAAGGCCGACTCACCGAGGACCAGGTCAACGCCGCCGCCCGCGAGCTGCGCCTGGCGCTGTTGGAGGCGGATGTCGCCCTGCCGGTGATCAAGACCTTCATCGAGCAGGTCAAGACCCGGGCCCTGGGCACCGAGATCACCGAATCCCTCACCCCCGGCCAGGCCTTCCTGCGGGTGGTGCAGCAGGCCCTGACCGAAACCCTGGGCGGTACCACCCAGCCGCTGAATCTGCGCGCGCAGCCGCCGGTGGTGATCCTGATGGCCGGCCTGCAGGGCGCCGGCAAGACCACCACCACCGGCAAGCTCGCGCGCCGGCTCAAGGAGCAGGACAAGAAGAGCGTGGTGGTGGTCTCCGCCGACGTCTACCGCCCGGCGGCCATCGAGCAGCTGCGGATCGTGGCGGAATCGGTGGGCGTGGAGTGGGTGCCCTCGGCCGTCGGTCAGGACCCGGTGCGCATCGCCCAGGACGCCCTGGCCCACGCCCGCAAGGTCTACGCCGATGTGCTGATCGTCGACACCGCGGGACGCACCACCGTGGACGCCGAGATGATGGCCGAGATCGCCGCGCTGCATGCGGCGGTAACGCCCACCGAAACCCTGTTCGTGGTCGACAGCATGACCGGCCAGGACGCCGCCCGCACCGCGCGCGCCTTTGCCGATGCGGTGCCGCTGACCGGGGTGATTCTCACCAAGGTCGACGGCGACGCCCGCGGCGGTGCCGCGCTGTCGGTGCGTCAGGTCACCGGTGCGCCGATCAAGTTCCTCGGCGTCGGCGAGAAATCGGATCGTCTCGAGGTCTTCCACCCGGACCGCATCGCCACCCGCATCATCGGCCAGGGCGATGTGCTGAGCCTGATCGAGGAGACCGCCGCGCGGGTCGATGCCGAGAAGGCGGCCAAGCTCGCGCAGAAGCTGAAGTCGAAGAAGGGCTTCGATCTCGCCGATTTCCGCGAGCAGATGGAGCAGATGCGCAACATGGGCAGCTTCGATTCGCTGCTGGAGAAGCTGCCGGGTGGCGCGCAGATCCAGGCGCAGATGAAGAATGTCAATGCGGAGAAGGAAATCCGCCGCACCATCGCCATCATCAATTCGATGACCCCGCAGGAGCGACGCTTCCCCGATCTGATCAAGGCCAGCCGCAAGCGCCGGATCGCCGCCGGCAGCGGGGTCGAGGTGCAGGAGGTCAACAAGCTGCTGCGGCAGTTCGAGACCACCCGCGACATGATGAAGAAGGTGGCGAGCGGCGGCATGGCCAAGATGATGAAAAGCCTGGCCGGCCGTCTGCCTCCGGGCATGCTGCCGCGACGCTGATGCGCCGGCTGGCGGTGATTCTGGCGCTGGGCCTGCTCAGCGTCCGCGCTCCGGCGGCCGTGCCCGGGCAGCCGCTGGGGCTGGGCGATCCGGCGCCGGAGGCGTCCGGCATCGTGCTCAGCGGTCCCGCCGGCAGCCGCCTGTCGGCGCACGCCGGCAAGGTGGTGGTGGTCGAGTTCTGGGCCTCCTGGTGCGGGCCCTGCGTGCAGTCGATGCCCGAGCTCGACGCCCTGCGCCAGCGCCTGCACGAGGAAGGGCATGCCGACGATTTCGAAGTCATTGGCGTGGCCACCGATCAGGAGCCGGCCAAGGCCCGCGCCTTCCTGCAGCGGGTACCGGTGAGCTTTCCGGTGGTGGTGGACATGATCGGCATCGCCCCGCGCGCCTACGGCATCTGGCGCCTGCCGAGCACCTATCTGATCGATCGCCAGGGCCGGATTTCGATGATTTACGCCGGCTACGGCAAGGGCTATACCGCCGAGCTGCGCGAGCGCGTCCTCCAGCTGCTGGCGGCCCCGCGCCCCTGAGGCGCCGGCCGGCTGTTCGGAAACCTTCACATTTGCGGGCGTCCCGCCTACACTACGCGCCCTTTGAACGGCCCGGCTGAGATGCAGACGGTGCGTTTTTCGGGCCGAACCTCGTTTTCACCGTCTGTTTTCAGGATCGATTTTTCTATGGTCAAGATTCGTCTGGCTCGCGCCGGTGCCAAGAAGCGCCCGTTCTACCATGTGGTGGCGACCGAGAGCCGCAACTCGCGCGATGGCCGTTTCGTCGAGCGTCTGGGCTTCTACAACCCCAATGCCAAGGGCAAGGAGCCGAAGCTGGTGCTGGACCTCGCCAAGGTCGAGCAGTGGCAGAAGCAGGGCGCGCAGATTTCCGAGCGCGTGGCCTACCTGGTCAAGACCGCACCCAAGCCGGAAGCGGCGGCGGCCTGAAGATGACGCACCGGGTGACGCTGGGCCGGGTGGCCGGCGTCTTCGGGGTGCGGGGCTGGGTCAAGCTGCAGTCGTACACCCGGCCCATCGACAACCTGCTGGACTATCCGGTCTGGTGGCTCGGCGGGGACGGCGGCTACGCCGCCAGCTGGCGCGGTGGCCGGCCGCAGGGGCCGGGGTTGGTGGCCCAGCTGGTGGATCGCGACGGCCAGTGGATCGAGTCCCGGGAGCTTGCCGAGCGGTTGATCGGCGCCGAGTTGCAGGTGGAGCGGGATCAGCTGCCGAGGCTGCCGGCGGGTCAGTACTACTGGGCCGATCTGCTGGGACTCGAGGTGTGCAACGAACAGGGTGAGCGGCTGGGCGAGGTGGACCACCTCACCAGCAACGGCGCCCAGGATGTCCTGGCGGTGAAGGAGGCCGGCGCCTTGCGGCTGATTCCTTTCGTACAGGGTCCGCTGGTGAAGTCGGTGGATCTGGCCAGCCGCCGCATCGTGGTGGACTGGCAGCGGGACTGGTAGCGCAGTGGGCATGAAGGTGGCGGTGCTGAGCCTGTTCCCCGAGTGGGTCGAGCAGCTCGTTCGCTACGGCATGCCGCGGGTGGCGGTGGAGCAGGGCGCCTTGAGCCTGGTCACCGTCAACCCACGGGATTACAGCGGCAACCGCTGGCGGCGGGTCGATGATCGGCCCTTCGGCGGCGGTCCGGGCATGGTGATGCAGGCCGAGCCCTTGCAGGCGGCGGTCGGCGCGGCCCGCGAGCAGGTGCCGGACGGACCGGTGGTGATGCTCTCGCCCCAGGGCGAGACCTATCACCAGGGCTGGGCGGAACGGCTCAGCCAGCTGCCGGGTCTGGTGCTGGTGTGTGGACGGTATGAGGGTGTCGACGAGCGCTTCATGCGCTCGGCGGTGGATCTGGAGCTGTCGGTCGGGGATGTGGTCCTGTCCGGAGGCGAGCTGGGCGCCATGCTGATCATCGACAGCATCGCCCGCCTGCTGCCGGGGGTGCTGGGCGATGCGCAGTCGGCGGTGGAGGATTCGTTCTCCAGCGGTGCGCTCGACCACCCGCACTGGACCCGGCCCGAGCAGTGGCGCGGCGAGCCGGTGCCGGAGGTGTTGCTGAGCGGGGACCACGCGCGGATCGCGCGCTGGCGGCGCCAGCAGGCCCTGGGGCGGACCTGGCTGCGGCGGCCGGATTTGTTGGAGCGGTTGAGACTGGACGCGGAGGAGCAGGCGCTGCTCCGTGAATTTATCGAGGCACGGCAGCAGTAAGTGCGCAGGCAACAGGCAGGTGGATGATGAACACGAACAAGATCATTGCGGCGATCGAAGCCGAGCAGATGGGCAAGGCGATCCCCGAGTTCAAGGCGGGCGACACCGTCGAGGTCAAGGTCAAGGTGAAGGAGGGTGACCGCGAGCGTCTCCAGGCCTTCGAGGGCGTGGTCATCGCCAAGCGCAACCGCGGCATCAATTCCGCTTTCACCGTGCGCAAGATCAGCCATGGCGAGGGGGTGGAGCGCGTGTTCCAGACCTACAGCCCGCAGGTCGCCGAGATCAGCGTGAAGCGCCGCGGCGATGTGGTGCGCTCCAAGCTCTACTACCTGCGCGGTCTCGCCGGCAAGGCGGCCCGCATCAAGGAAAAGCTGGCCTGAATCCCCGCGGGCGCGCCGGTTGCGCGCCGCGTGGTGCACAAGCCCGCCGGGGCCTGGCTCCGGCGGGCTTTGTCGTGCCGGGCGTCCGCGCTCGCTTGAAAAGGGGCGGTCCGGCCGCAGCTAGGCGCCACTACCCGAGAGGAGAGCGCCCATGACCGCCGAACGCCGAGCCTTCCAGGCCGAGACCCAGTCGCTGCTGCGGCTGATGATCCACTCGCTGTACTCCAACAAGGAGATCTTCCTCCGCGAGCTGATCTCCAATGCCTCCGATGCCTGCGACAAGCTGCGCTTCCTCGCGCTGTCCCAGCCGGAGCTGCGCACGGACAGCGACGAGCTCGCCATCGAGCTGATCCCCGATGCCAAGGCACGCACCCTGACGCTGCGGGACAACGGCATCGGCATGAGCCGGGATGAGGTCATCGACAACCTCGGCACCATCGCCCGTTCCGGCACCCGGCGCTTCATGGAGCAGCTCTCCGGCGACCAGGCCCGCGATGCCCAGCTGATCGGCCAGTTCGGCGTGGGCTTCTACTCGGCCTTCATCGTCGCCGAGGAAGTGGTGGTGCGCAGCCGTCGCGCCGGCAGCGAGGAGGCCGTTGAATGGCGCTCGCGCGGGGAGGGGGAGTTCGAGGTCCAGACCATCGACAAGCCGTCCCGCGGCACCGAGATCGTCCTGCATCTGCGCGAGGAGGATGCCGAGTTCGCCGAGACCAGCCGCATCGGCTTCATCGTCCGCAAGTACTCGGACCACATCGGCTTCCCGGTACGGCTGATCAACGAGCAGGGCGAGGCCGATACGCTCAACCAGGCCAGCGCGTTCTGGATGCGGCCCAAGGCCGAGCTCAAGGACGAGGACTACCAGGCCTTCTACCAGCACCTGTCCAAGGACTTCGAGCCGGCGCTGGCCTGGACCCACGCCAAGGTGGAAGGCACGCTCGAATACACCACGCTGCTCTATCTGCCGCAGCGGGCGCCGTTCGAGCTGTGGAACCGCGAGCAGCACAACGGCGTCCAGCTCTATGTCAAGCGCGTCTTCATCATGGACAAGGCGGCCGAGCTGCTGCCGCCCTGGCTGCGCTTCGTGCGCGGCCTGGTCG
This sequence comes from Nevskiaceae bacterium, assembly GCA_036275365.1. Taxonomy (GTDB): domain Bacteria; phylum Pseudomonadota; class Gammaproteobacteria; order Nevskiales; family Nevskiaceae; genus DASUDX01. Next base: position 15,553 of record DASUDX010000043.1, read on the forward strand.
ATACCGCCGACCTACCGCTCAATGTCTCCCGCGAGATCCTCCAGGGCAACCGCAATGTCGAGAAGATCAAGGCGGCGCTGACCAAGCGCGTGCTGGATCTGCTCGAGGACCTCGCCAGCAACCGCGCCGAGGATTACCGCCGCTTCTGGTCGACCTTCGGTGCCGTGCTCAAGGAGGGCATCATCGAGGACGCAGGCCAGCGCGCCCGCATCGCGCGCCTGCTGCGCTTCGCCAGCAGCGGCTCCAGCGAACCCACCGTCAGCCTCGCCGACTATCTCGCGCGCATGCCGGAGGGGCAGAAGGCGATCTATTTCCAGACCGCCGACACCCTCGCGGCGGCGCGCAGCAGCCCGCATCTGGAGGGCTATCTCAAGCGCGGCTACGAGGTGCTGCTGCTGACCGATCGCATCGACGAATGGCTGGTGAGCCATCTCACCGAGTTCGAAGGCAAGCCGTTGCGCAGCGTCGCCCAGGGCAGCGGCGATCTGGAGGACAGCATCGAGACCGCCGAGAAGACCCAGCAGCAGGCGGTCTACGCCGAGACCCTGACCCGTCTGGGCAAGGCCCTCGGCGGGCGCATCGGCAGTGCCCGCCTGTCGACCCGCCTGACCGAATCGCCGGCCTGCCTGGTCGCCGACGATGCCGGGCTGTCGCGGCGGCTGGAGAAGCTGTTCCAGCAGTCCGGTGAGAAGTTCCCGGTGCGTCCGCCGGTGCTGGAGATCAACGCCGACCATCCGCTGGTGGCCAGGCTCAAGGACACCGCCGATGACGGCGGCTTCGCTGATCTGGCCGAGATCCTCTACGGCCAGGCGGTGCTGGCCGAGGGCGGGGCGCTGGAGCAGCCGGGTGAGTTCGTGCAGCGGCTGAATCGTCTGCTGATCGAAGGCCTGGGCAGCGGCTCGCGGCTGATCCTCACGCCCTGAGCCGGGGCCCTCGGGCGCAGCCCCGAGGCATCCCTCATGGAGCCTGAAACAGCCCCGGCCGGTCCGGGGCTTTTTCGGACCCGCTGACTTGAACTAACAGGTGATGTTATGTCACCCTTGTCGGCATGAACTTCAGCATCCACCTCGACGACGACACCGTGGCCCGGCTGGCGGTCGCGGTGGAGCAGACCGGACAGACCCGCAACCGCCTGATCGGTGCGGCCATCCAGGAATGGCTGGCCCGGTTCGAGGCCCAGGACTGGCCG
>DASUDX010000044.1:0-60475 GCA_036275365.1 Nevskiaceae bacterium
GCCTGACCTACTTCGAGTTCGGCACCCTGGCCGCGCTGTGGGTGTTCCGTGCCCGTGCGGTGCAGATCCAGGTGCTGGAAGTGGGACTCGGCGGGCGGCTGGATGCGGTCAATCTGATCGATGCCGACGCCGCCCTGATCACCCCGATCGGCCTCGATCACCAGGACTGGCTGGGCCCGGATCGCGAGGCCATCGGCCGCGAGAAGGCCGGTGTGCTGCGCACCGCCCAGATCGCGGTCTGTGCCGATCCGGATCCGCCAGCCTCGATCCTCGCCCAGGCCCGGGCGCTGGGCTGTCCGCTGCTGCGGGTGGATGATTTCGGCAGCCCGGCGTTGCACGGCCACTGGCAGTGGCGCGCTCGCCGCTGGCCGCTGCCGGCCCTGCCCGGTGCCCACCAGCGGCGCAATGCCGCCGGCGTGCTGACCCTGGTCGAGGCGCTGCGGCCGCGGCTGCCGCTGGATGACGCGGCGATCGCCGAGGGCCTGCGGCAGCTGCGCCTGCCCGGACGCTTTGAGCGCCGCCAGCACGCCGGCCGCCAGTGGGTGCTCGATGTCGCCCACAACGCCGAGGGTGCGCAGGTGCTGGCCGATGCGCTCGCCGAGGCCGGATTGGGCACAATCCGGCTGGTGATCGGCATGCTCTCCGACAAACCGGTGGAAGCGGTGGCCCAGGCCCTGGCCCCGCAGGTGGCCGCCTGGCATTACGCCTCGCTGCCGGGCCCGCGCGGGCTGGCGGCGGCGACCCTGGCCCGCCGCTGCGCCCGCCCCGGTGCCCTGCATGCGGATGTCGAGTCGGCGCTGGCGGCGGCGCTGGCAGCGTCCGCGCCGGGCCAGACCCTGCTGGTCTGCGGGTCCTTCCTCACGGTTGCGGCCGCCCAGACCTGGCTGGCCGCATGAGCGAGCTCGACACGCAGACCCTGTTGCGGCGGCTGGTCGGCGCGGCGGTGCTGCTGCTCGGCCTGCTGCTGATCGTCAGCCTGCTGCCGCCGCCCGGACCGCTGGCCCCCCAGCCCGAGGAGAGCGGCCAGATCCTGCCGGTGGACGGCCCGCTGGCCGAGGAGACGACGCTCGCCGCCGCGCCGCCTCAGCCCGCGCCCGCGCCGGACGCCGCGCCCGAGCCGCTGCCAGCGGCGCCGGATCCGCTCATCGAGGCGCCGGCACCGGAGCTCAGCGATCCCGCCCCGGCCAACGAGAATCCGCTGGCCGCCTCGGCCCGCCAGGGTCGGCAGCTGGCCACGGAGACCCGGCCCCCGCCGCCAGCCGCCAGCGCACCCGCTCCCTCCACCGCACCTGCTCCCGCGGCGGAAACCCCGGCCCGGGAGCCAGCGGCCAAACCCGCTGTCAGCGCGCCAGCCCCGGTCCAGCCCGCAGCCAGGCCGGCGCCCCCACCGCAGGCCACGCCCAAGACCGACGCCCCGGCGCCGACCCAGCCCGTCGCCAAGCCAGCCCCGGCCAAGCCAGTCCCGGCCAAGCCAGCCCCAGCCAACCCCCCCGCGCCGGCGCCGGCGGCCGAGGGTGGCATCTGGTTCGTCCAGGCTGGGGCCTATGCCGATATCGACAACGCCCGCGAGGTGCAGACGCGCGCACGCACCCTCGGGCTGTCGGCGCTGATCACCCCGGTCGATACCGCCCAGGGCGTGCGCTACCGGGTTCGCGTCGGCCCCTTCACCGCCGCCGCCCAGGCCGAGAACGCCCGCAGCCGGCTGGCCAAGGCCGGTCTGCCCGCCACCGTCACCCGTGGCTGAGGCGCGGCGCCTGCGCCGGCGCCCCGCGGTGCCGGAACAGGGCCTGCCGGCGACCCTGCACCCGGTGCTGCGGCGCGTCTACGCCCAGCGCGGCCTGCGCGATGGCCGCGAGCTCCAGCTCGACCTCAGCGGCCTGCTGCCCCCGGATGGCCTGCTCGGGATCGGGGCGGCCAGCACGGCGCTGGCGGCGGCGATCCGCGAGGGCCGGCGCATCGTGCTCGCCGGGGATTACGACGCCGATGGCGCCACCGGCGTCGCGCTCGGCGTGCTCGGGCTGCGGGCCCTGGGTGCGCGCGACCCCGGCTATGTGGTGCCGGACCGGCTGACCATGGGCTATGGGCTGTCCCCGGCGCTGGTGGAGGCGGCCCTGGCGCAGGGCGCCGAGCTGGTGCTGACGGTGGACAACGGCATCGCCAGTCTCGCCGGGGTGGCGCACGCCAACGCCCGCGGCCTGCCGGTGCTGATCAGCGATCACCACCTGGCCGGCCCCGAGCTGCCGGCGGCGCTGGCCATCGTCAATCCCAACCAGCCGGGCTGCCCCTTTGCCAGCAAGCATCTGGCCGGGGTGGGGGTGCTGTTCTACCTCCTGCTGGCCACCCGCAGCCGGCTGCGCGAGGCGGCGGACTGGTTCGGCCCGGCGCGGCCGGAGCCGAATCTCGCCGCCTTTCTCGATCTGGTGGCGCTCGGCACCGTGGCCGATCTGGTGCGGCTGGACCACAACAACCGGATCCTGGTGCAGCAGGGCCTGCTGCGGATGCGCGCCGGCCGCCTGCGCCCGGGTCTGGCCGCCCTGCTGCAGGTGGCCGGACGCGATCCAGCCCGGCTCAGCGCGGCGGATCTCGGCTTCGTGCTCGGCCCCCGCCTCAATGCCGCCGGGCGTCTGGAGAACATCCGCCTGGGCATCGACTGCCTGCTCGGCGAGGACCCCGCCGCGGTGCTGGCCCAGGCCCGCGAGCTCGATGCCATCAACCGCAGCCGCCGCGAGCGCCAGGCGCAGATGAGCGAGGAGGCCGAGCAGCTGGCCGGGGCCCAGCCGGACGGGCAGGTCGGGCTGTGCCTGTTCCACCCGGACTGGCACGAGGGGGTGGTCGGGCTGGTGGCCTCGCGCCTGAAGGAGCGCTGGCACCGGCCGGCCGTCGCCTTCGCCCGCGCCCAGACGCCGGGCCTGCTCAAGGGATCGGCGCGCTCGCTCGCCGGCCTGCACCTGCGCGATGCCCTGGCCGAGGTGGATGCCGCCCACCCGGGGCTGATCGAGCGCTTCGGCGGCCATGCCATGGCCGCCGGGCTGAGCCTGCCCGAGGCCCATCTGGACCGCTTCGCCGCGGCCTTCGATGCGGTCTGCCGCCGCCATCTGCGCGCGGAGGATCTGGAGCCGGCGGTGGACAGCGATGGCGAGCTCGGCAGCGCCGAGCTGACCCTGGACAGCGCCCTCGCCCTGGAACAGGCCGGTCCCTGGGGCCAGGGGTTCCCCGAGCCGGTGTTCGACGGCCGCTTCGAGGTGCTGGAGTCGCGCCGGATCGGCGCCGACGGCAGCCATGTGAAGTACCGCCTGCGCGGCCCGGGCGGGGAGGTGGAGGCGGTGGACTTCGGGGGCGCCGAGCGCCAGATCGCCCCCGGCGGCTGGCTGCGCGCCGCCTATGGGCTGTCGGTCAACCGCTGGCAGGGCCGCGAGCGCCTGGACCTGCAGCTGCGCTGGCTCAGCGCCGACGGCTGACCTGGCTTCGACCCGCCGCGCCGGGCGCCGGCTCTGAGGCAAGATGGCGGGTGGTTCCCCTGGCTTCCGCTCCCATGACCGATCCCAGCGACTCCCCCAAGGTGGTGCGGCTGCGCCGCCGTTCCGAGGATCTGTTCCAGATCGCCCGCGAGTGGCCGCCGGCCGGCGACCAGCCCACCGCCATCGCCCAGATGACCGAGAACCTGCGCGATGGCGTGGCCCACCAGACCCTGCTCGGCGTCACCGGCTCGGGCAAGACCTACGCGATCGCCAATGTCATCCAGAGCGTCCAGCGGCCCTGCCTGATCCTGGCGCCCAACAAGACCCTGGCGGCGCAGCTCTACGGCGAGTTCAAGGCCTTCTTCCCCAGCAACTCGGTCGAGTACTTCGTCAGCTATTACGACTACTACCAGCCCGAGGCCTATGTGCCGTCGACCGATACCTTCATCGAGAAGGATTCCTCGATCAACGAGCACATCGAGCAGATGCGCCTGTCCGCCACCAAGGCGCTGATGGAGCGCCGTGACGCCATCATCGTCGCCAGCGTCTCGGCCATCTACGGCCTCGGGGATCCGGAGAGCTACTTCAAGATGGTGCTGCACCTGGTCAAGGGCGATCGCATCGACCAGCGCAGCCTGATCCGCCAGCTCACCGCCATGCAGTACACCCGCAACGAGATGGATCTGGCCCGCGGCACCTACCGCGTGCGCGGCGAGACGCTCGACATCCACCCGGCCGAATCCGACGACGAGGCGGTGCGGGTGGAACTGTTCGACGATGTGGTGGAATCGATCAGCGTGTTCGATCCGCTGACCGGCGAGGTGCGCCGGCGCCAGCCGCGCTACACCCTCTACCCGAAGAGCCATTATGTGACCCCGCGCGACCGCACCCTGGCGATGTTCGACCAGGTCAAGGACGAGCTGCGCGAGCGGTTGGCCTGGTTCCAGGCCCACGGCAAGCTGCTGGAAGCGCAGCGCATCGAGCAGCGCACCACCTTCGATCTGGAGATGATCCAGGAGCTCGGCTACTGCTCCGGCATCGAGAACTACAGCCGCTACCTCTCCGGCCGCGCGCCCGGCGAGCCGCCGCCCTGTCTGCTCGACTACCTGCCGCCGGATGCGATCGTGGTGATCGACGAATCCCATGTCACCGTGCCCCAGCTCGGCGGCATGTACCGCGGCGACCGCGCCCGCAAGGAAACCCTGGTGGAGTACGGCTTCCGCCTGCCCAGCGCGCTGGACAACCGTCCGCTCAAGTTCGAGGAGTTCGAGCGGCTGGTGCCGCAGACCATCTATGTCAGCGCCACCCCGGGCCCCTACGAGCTGGAGAAGTCGGCCGGCTGCGTGGTCGAGCAGGTGGTGCGCCCCACCGGCCTGGTCGATCCCCAGGTGCTGGTGCGGCCGGCGCGCTCGCAGGTGGACGATGTGATGGGCGAGATCCGCCTGCGGGTGGAGCGCGAGGAGCGGGTGCTGGTGACCGTGCTGACCAAGCGCATGGCCGAGGACCTCACCGACTATCTGCACGAGCACGGGGTGCGGGTGCGCTATCTGCACTCGGATGTCGACACCGTCGAGCGCGCCGAGATCATCCGCGACCTGCGTCTGGGCGTGTTCGATGTGCTGGTGGGCATCAACCTGCTGCGCGAGGGCCTCGATCTGCCCGAGGTCTCGCTGGTGGCCATCCTCGATGCCGACAAGGAAGGCTTCCTGCGCAGCGACCGCTCGCTGATCCAGACCATCGGCCGCGCCGCGCGCCACCTCAGCGGCACCGCCATCCTCTACGCCGATACCGTCACCGGCTCGATGCAGCGGGCCATCGACGAGACCAACCGCCGCCGCGACAAGCAGCTGGCCTTCAATGCCGAGCACGGCATCACCCCGCGCGGGGTGAGCAAGAAGGTGGCCGATGTGATGCGGCTGGGCTACGAGCAGGCCGATGGCGAGACCCCGGCGCTGAAGGCCGCCGAGGGTCGCAAGGGCTATGGCAAGGGCCGCGCCGCGGCCGCGGCGGCCGAGAAGCTCACACCGGAGCTGATGGCCAAGAAGATCGGCAAGCTGGAGAAGGAGATGAAGCAGGCCGCGCTCAACCTCGAGTTCGAGAAGGCCGCCGGGATCCGCGACGAGATCCGCCGCCTGCGCGAGCACGCCCTGATCCACGCCGCCTGAGCTTGCGTCCGCCCGGGCTTGCCGGTATCGTTCGCGCCCTTGTCGGTGCCCCTCCGGGGCTTCCCGCAGGCGCGTAGCTCAGCTGGTTAGAGCACCACCATGACATGGTGGGGGTCGGAGGTTCGAGTCCTCTCGCGCCTACCAACTTTCCGAGTTGGTAGCCCGCAGCCGCGGGTCCCGCCGGGCCTCAGAGCCCCGCCCGCACGCTCACATCCTCCACCAGCCGCTGGCTGCCCTCGGCCACATCGAAGGCATAGGCCAGGGTCTGCTCGGCGGTCTCGCTGCGCACCGTCGGCACCAGCCAGAACTCGGCGCGCAGGGCGCTGACGCTCAGGCGCAGGCGCAGCCAGCCATTGCGGCTGGCATCGAACAGCTTGAGGTGGGGATTGCTGGCGCGCAGGGCCTCGGAGCCACGCACGATCAGCTGCTCCACCAGCTGCTCCGGGTCTGCCGCCGGTTCCTCGTTCTCGCCGGCCGAGGAAATGCTCGGGGTCACCAGCTCCACCCCCTCGCTGCCGGCCCCGCTGAGCGGCTCGTAGGCCGCCGGATTGTTGGGATCGCGGACGAGGTCGAAGGCCATGCTGGCGTGGACATCGCCGGTGAGCACCACCAGATTGCGCAGGCCCAGGCCTTGCAGCGCATCGAGGAAGCGGTCGCGCGCCGGCTCATAGCCGTCCCACTGGTCCGGGTTGGCGTAGACGCCGCCGCCGAGCGCGCGCGGCGCACCGAGGATCTTCAGCGGCGCCATCACCACCTGGTTGCCGAGCAGGCGCCATACCGGTGCCCGGCTGGCCAGGCTCGCCACCGCCCAGTCCTGCTGCTCGGCGCCGAGCAGCTCGCGGGCCGGATCGGCAAAGGCTCCGGTCTGGCTGAAACCCTGCTCCAGATTCGGTTCCAGCGGCTGGTCGCGGCCGATCAGACGGGTATCGAGCATGGTCAGATCACACAGCGGACCGAACGAGAACGCGCGGTGGATGCGGGCCGGCTGGGCAGGGTCCGGCGGCCGGATCGGCAGCCACTCGAAGGCGGCCTGGATGGCCGCCGCCTTGCGCAGGGCCCAGGGACCGTCTTCGCTCTCGTCGTGATTGTCGGCGCCACCGATCCATGCGCCGTCGCAGCTCTCGTGGTCGTCCCACACCCAGATCATCGGGTGCGCGGCATGCACCGCCTGCAGCTCGGCGGTCTCGCGGTAGCTGGCATAGCGGCGCCGGTAGTCGGCCAGGCCCAGGCACTCGCGCGGCGGGTCATGCGGGCGCAGGCGATCGGTGCGGCCGCCTTCGTAGATGTAGTCGCCGAGATGGATCACCGCCTGCAGGTCCTCGGCCTCGGCCACCCGCGCATAGGCGTTGTAGAGGCCGCGGGTGTAGTCCGAACAGGTGACCACGGCGAAGTCCAGGCGCTCGACCGCCGCCTGCGGCGCGGTGCGGGTGCGCCCGACCGGCGAGACCTGATCGCCGCTCCGGAAGCGGTACCAGTAGCGGGTATCCGGGCTGAGGTCGCGGAGGTCGAGCTTGACCGTGTGGTCGCGGCTGGCATCGGTGAGCGCGCTCAGGCGTCGCAGGGGTGCGCTGAAATCGGGACGGTCGGAGAGTTCCAGCGCGACCGCCACCGGCTGGGCCGGATCGTCCGGGGTGATCCGGGTCCAGACGATGACCGCCTCGGCCAGCGGGTCACCCGATGCCACCCCGTGGAGGAAGCGACCGCCGCCGGCCGCGGCCGGGGCGCTATTGCCGCAGCCGCTGAGCAGCGGGGTCAGGCCCCCGCCGGAGAGCAGCAGCAGGCGGTGCAGGAAGTCACGACGATCCATGGCAGGGTCCGGGTTTCACCGAGAGTGTGGCGCCGGTGGGCGTCAGCGTCGTGACGCCCGCCGCCGGAAGCGGCTGCCGAGCACGCCGTAGCGCATCCAGTCGCGGCATTGCGAGGCATCCCAGTCGGTCTCGGCGGGCGCCCACTCGGCGAAGCGCTTGTCCAGCGCCGCCTGGTAAGGACCCTCCTTGATCTCGAACAGCAGCGCCTCCTGATCCTCGGGCACCGCATAGCTGTGCCAGACCGCCGCCGGCACCTCGACCGCGCGCAGGCCGTCCGGCTGCAGCCGCTCCCGGGCGATCAGGGTGCCCTCGTCGTCGAAGCGCAGCAGGTCGACCGTCCCGGTGAGCAGCAGGGTCAGCTCCCAGCGCGACTGCGCCTCATGGCGATGCGGCCGCACATAGGTACGGGCGCTGAGGTGGTTGAAGAAGCGCTGCACCGGATCGACGGCCGGGTCATGCCAGTTGAGATTCAGCCGCGCCCGTGGATGGGCGGTGGCCGCCGCGGCGAGCGCCCGCGCCGCCTCGGCATCGAAGCGCTTCATGGGCGGTGATCCGGATGCCAGGGGCAGTCCTGCAGGTGGTCGCAGACCACGCCGGTGGCCTGCAGCCAGGCATAGACGATGGTGCTGCCGACGAAGGTGAAGCCGAGGGTCTGCAGCGCCTTGCTGATCGCATCGGAGAGGGCGGTGCGCGGGGGCACTTCCTGAAGCGTGCGGGGCCGGTTGACCAGCGGCTGATCGTCCACCCAGCGCCACAGCCAGTCGCGCAGGCTGCCGTGCCCGGCACACAGGCGCTGGTAGGCCTGGGCGTTGCGTCGCACCGCGTAGACCTTGAGGCGGTTGCGGACGATGCGCGGATCGCCCAGCCGCGTCTCCAGCTCGGCATCGGTATAGGCCGCCAGCCGCGCCGGGTCGAAGCCCTCGAAGACCTGCCGGTAGCCCTCGCGCTTGTTGAGGATGGTGCTCCAGCTCAGTCCCGCCTGGGCGCCTTCCAGCAGCAGCATCTCGAACAGATGGCGCTCGTCGCGCGAGGGCCGGCCCCATTCCTCGTCGTGGTAGCGACGATAGAGATCCGAGCTCTCGCACCAGGGGCAGCGCATGCCCCGGCTCAGCGCCGCGGGTCGAAGCGCAGCCGCTGTCCGCGCGGGGCGAGCACCTTCTGGCCATCCCAGGCCAGCTCGCCGTTGACCCAGGTGGCATCGATGCGGGCCGGGTAGGTGAAGCCCTCCAGCGGTGACCAGCCGCAGTGGTAGAGCACGCTCTCGCGGGTGACCGTGGTCTGGACCCGGTCATCGACCAGCACCAGATCGGCCCAGTAGCCCTCGCGCAGATAGCCGCGCTCGCGCACGCCGAACAGCTCGGCGGGGGCGTGGCAGACCTTGCGCACCAGGGTGTGCAGATCGAGCTCGCCCTTGGCCACCAGCCCGAACAGCATCAGCAGGGCGTGCTGCACCAGCGGCAGGCCGGAGGGTGCCTTGAAGTAGGGGCGCGCCTTCTCTTCCAGGGTATGGGGTGCGTGGTCGGTGGCCACCACATCGATCACATCGGCCATCACCGCCCGCACCAGGGCCTGGCGATCGGCCTCGGTCTTGACCGCCGGGTTGCACTTGATGGCCGCGCCGCGCTCGGCGTAGAGCGAGTCGTTGAGGGCCAGGTGGTGCACGCAGGCCTCCACCGTGATGCGCTTGCCGGCCAGCGGCCCGGCCTGGAAGAAGCTCAGTTCCTCGGCGGTGGTCAGATGCAGCACATGCAGGCGGCTGCCGTGCTTGCGCGCCAGCCCGGTGGCGAGCTCGGTGGATTTCCAGCAGGCCTCGCGCGAGCGGATCAGCGGGTGCTGGGAGAAGGGCACCTCATCGCCGTAGCGCTCGCGGGCGGCGGCCTCGTTGGCGAGGATCATCGGCGTGTCCTCGCAGTGGGTCACCACCATCAGCGGGCAGTCGCGGAAGATGGCGTCGAGCACCTCCGGATGGTCCACCAGCATGTTGCCGGTCGACGCGCCCATGAACACCTTCAGCGCGCAGGCCTCGTCCGGCTGCAGGCGCTGGATCTCGGCGAGGTTGTCGTTGGCGCCGCCGAAGTAGAAGGCGTAGTTGCCGTGACAGCGGCCTTCCGCCATCGCGTACTTCTCGGCCAGCCGCTCGCGGGTGGTGATGGTCGGCTGGTTGTTGGGCATGTCCATGAAGGAGGTGATGCCCCCGGCCACCGCCGCCGCGCTCTCGGTGGCCAGATTGCCCTTGTGGGTGAGCCCGGGCTCGCGGAAGTGCACCTGGTCGTCGATCATCCCCGGCATCAGCAGGCGCCCGGCGGCATCGGTCACCGCCTCGCCCGGACGGGCCGAGAGGGCCCCACCGACCTGCTCGATGCGGCCCTGGTGGACGCGCAGATCGCCCTCGATCAGGCGGCCTTCGTTGACGATGCGGGCATTGGTGATCAGCACGGGCAGACTCTCGCGGGCGGGGCGCCCAGCGTACGCCCGCGGCGGGTGGCCTGTCAGTCGGTGCGGACGACCCGCGCGGCGGCCAGCAGGGCCGGCTCCTCGCCGCTGTCGACGAAGCGCACGAAGCGCTCGATCTCCGCCGCCAGCTGGCGCGGATGGCTCAGCGGCAGCCAGTGACCGCCGTCGATCTCGCGGCGCCACAGGCGCGGCACCCACTGCGCCAGATCGTCGAACAGGGTGGGCGCGACGAAGCGGTCCTGCCGGGCCTGGATCAGCAGCACCGGCAGGCGGCAGTGGCGCGGCTGGGGATCGCGCAGGCGCGGCAGCACATTGGCGCGGTACAGGGCCACCCCATGGCAGCCATCGGCGCGCCGGGTGCGGGACGGCACCGTTTCCACCGGGCCGTCGAAGCGGCGCAGCAGCCGGGGCCAGAGCCGGTCCAGCCCGAGGCGCCAGGGCAGGGCGCCGAGACCGGGAATCTGGAAGCCGAAGATGTACCAGCTGCGCAGCAGCTGCTCCAGCAGGGCGCGCCGCGCCCCGGGCTGGGCGCTGCGCAGGCGCCGCCGGGCCCAGTGGCCGACATGGTCCAGCGAGGGGCCGGAGAGGGTGGTGAAGGAGGCGATGCGGCCCTGCTCGCGCGGGCCGCAGACCGATTCCCAGGACTGCATCGAGCCCCAGTCATGACCGACCAGATGCACCGGTCGCGGGCTGTCGATGGCGGTGAGCACGGCGGCCAGATCGGCGGCCAGCACCTCCAGCCGGTAGTCGGCCAGCGCGCGCGGCCGGCTCGAGCGGCCGGCGCCGCGCACATCGTAGGCCCAGACCTCGGCGTGCGCGCTCAGCGCCTCGGCGGTGGCGCTCCACACCTCGGCGCTGTCCGGGTAGCCATGCACCAGCAGCACCACCGGCGCCTGGCGGCGGCGGGCGCGGCAGGGCCAGCGGTAGACGGCCAGCGAAAGCGCGCCGGAGCGGACGATGCGGTGGGGTTGCAGGCTCATGCCCGCAGGCTGCGGGCGATCGCGCCAGTGCTCAATGGCGCCATCGCCCGGTGCCGCTGGCCCGCCGGTGGGCGGGCCCTGCCTCTCAGGGGTTGGCCGGCGCCTGCGGCAGATCGCCCGGCAGCAGCGGCAGGCCCACGGTGGCGGCCACCGTCACCGGCGTCGCCACCCGGGTGCCGGAATTGACATAGCGCGGCAGGAAGGAGGGGTAGAGCAGCAGGCGCAGCTCGTCGCCCTCGTTGAGCCGGGCCATGCCGCCGACCAGATCCAGGCTGAAGGCGCCATAGCCGCGCACCGGCGCCACCTGGTTGGGGTGCAGCAGGGTGTCGGTGCTGCTGCCGGCACGGCGGATCGCCAGGGCGGCGAACACGATCGGATCGCCGGCCTCCAGCCCGGCCGGGTCGCTGACCGTCAGATCCAGGCGCGGAATCCCGGCCAGCACGGCGCCGCCGGCCGCCACGGTGAACAGCGGCTGGCTCAGCGCGGCGGCCTGGGTGCCCTCCTGCAGCAGCAGGTTCTGCGCCGGCAGCTGCACGGTCTGGCTGATCTCCGGCAGACGGCTGGTGACCACCCCGTCCTCACCACCGGAGGCGAGGTGCCAGCACAGCTCGGGGATGTAGCTGGCGCGGCCGGGCAGGCCCTTCAGCTTCTCGTCGAACCAGTCGAGGATCGACTGGTTCTTGTCGAGCCGGCCGCACTGCTCGCCGCTGCCGCCACCGACCAGGCTGTCGTGGCCGCCGGTCTTGGTCAGCAGGCGCACATCGCCGCCCTGGGCGGACACGCAGCGGTAGTTGTTGACTGCGTCGTTGAGGTTGAACAGGGTGTCCTCGGCGGACTGCCAGTACAGCGCATCGATGGGGGTGAGCCGCCCCTCCTCGCAGTAGGAGATCAGGCTGTGGCGCCGCAGCAGGGCGAGCTTCTCCTCGTCCAGGTTGTTCATGGTCAGGCCCTGCACCAGGCCCTCGTTGACCTCGGCATCCTGGCGGCCGCCACCGCCGGCGGCATTGCCCGCGGCCGACAGCACGCTGGCCCAGAAGCTCTTGAACACCCCGCCCTGGAACAGCGAGTAGCGCAGGTCATGCCAGGTGATCTCCGGGACGATGGCATCGAGCCGGCGCTGCGGGTCGAGGGCATAGATCAGGTGCTGGAAGCCGCCGCCGTAGGAGCCGCCGGTGGCGCCGAGAATCAGATTGCCGTTGCGGTAGGCGAGCCAATCCAGATTGGCCTCGGCCCAGTCGACGATCTGCAGCAGGTCGCGGCCCTCGAGTTCCGGATCGAGGATGCGGATGGTGCCGCCGGAATCGCCGTGGCCGCGTTCGTCGATGGAGATCAGCCCGTAGCCGGCGGCGCTGAGCTCGGCCAGCAGGCCCGAGGTCGGGCGGGTGGCCTGGCGCGAGCCGCCGTAGCCATGGCTGTGCAGCACCAGCGGGTAGCGGGCGCCTTCCACCACCGTCTCCGGCTCGATCACGGTGAAGGCGATCGCCTCGCCGTCGACATCGGAGGCCAGCACCACATCGCGGACCTCGCCGTCGCGGGTGATCTCGCTGATGATCTCGCCGGCCGGTGCGGAGTCAGACGAACTCCCACAGGCCACCAGCAGCAGGGTGGACAGCAACAGGGGCAGGGCGCGCAGCATGGTCATCCTCCGGTGGAGCGGCCGCCGGCATCGGGCCAGCCGCAATTTCACCGAAGTGTAATCAGCTGCCCGGCGCTTGCCAACGGAAAAAACGACTCCCCCGCCGCCTGTTCAGGGCCCGTCCACCCGGCTGACCCGGGCCAGCAGGCCGATGCGCGGGCTGTCCAGATGGTGGCGCTCGTCGCGTTTCATGCGCCGCCGCTCGCGCAGCCGCCACTGGCCACCCTCGCGGTCGGTGTAGACCAGATCGGCATCCAGCTGCAGATAGCGGTCGAGCAGCAGGGCCAGGCTGCCCTCCACCTCGCTGACCTCGCTGACCGAGAAGCCGTCCGCCCCCGGCACCGGGTAGCGGCTGCCGAGCTGGACCCGCAGCGCCGGGCCGCGCTCGGTGGGCGGGTCGGACTGGGTCCAGCTGTAGCGCCCGAGCGGGCGGAAGCGCTTGCTGTTCTTCAGCCGCTGCCATTCGGTGTCCAGCGCGAAATCGCCCTCCGCGAGGCGGCTGATGCCGCGGCTCTTGAGCCCGGCCAGATCCTCGGCCGCCACCGCGCCCTGCTGGCTCGCCCGCAGGCCGCTGCGCGCGCCTTCGCTGGGCGGGGCGGTGTCCAGAAACACCAGCACATCCATCCGGTAGGTCTCGGCCGCGGCCAGCGGCGCGGCCAGCAGCAGGCACAGGGCGGTCAGGCAGGGAGCGAGCACTCTCATGCGGCGAGTGTAGTCAGCAGCCGCTCGATCTGGTCGCCGCGGGTGGCCGGCTCCGGCAGCGGCGCCTGGATGTGCAGCTTCTTCTGTCCTTCCAGGCGATAGACCTTGGGCTGGGTCTGGATCAGCTTGATCAGCTTGACCGGCTCGATCCTCGGTTCCGGGCCGAACTCGAGCACCGCGCCGCGGGCGCTCACCCGCAGCCGCGACAGGCCCAGGGCCTGGGCGCGGATGCGCAGGCGGGCGGCCTCGAGCAGGCGCTCGGCCGGCGGCGGCAGCAGGCCGAAGCGATCGATCATCTCGACCTTGAGCTCATCCAGCGCCTCGACCGTGCCGCACTCGGCGGCGCGCTTGTAGAGCACCAGACGCTGGTGCACATCGGGCACATAGTCGTCCGGGATCAGGCTGCTGACGCCGAGATCCACCTCGCAGTCGCTGGCGCCGAAGGGCGCATCGGCGAGCTTGCCGGATTTCAGGGCCTTGACCGCCCGCGCCAGCAGCTCGGCGTACATCGTGAAGCCGACCTCCTCGATCTGGCCGGACTGGTCCTCGCCCAGCAGCTCGCCGGCCCCGCGGATCTCCAGATCGTGGGTGGCCAGGGCAAAGCCCGAGCCCAGCTCGCCGAGGGTCTCGATGGCATCGAGCCGCTTCTGCGCATCGGCGCTCAGGGCCCGCTTCGAGGGCACCAGCAGATAGGCGTAGGCGCGGTGGTGGCTGCGGCCGACGCGGCCGCGCAGCTGGTGCAGCTGGGCCAGACCGAGACGATCGGCGCGGTCGATCAGAATGGTGTTGGCGCTGGGCACATCGATGCCCGATTCGATGATGGTGGTGCTGACCAGGATGTCGAAGCGCTGGTGGTAGAAATCCAGCATCACCTGTTCCAGCTCGCGCTCGCGCATCTGGCCGTGGGCGAACTGTACGCGCGCCTCCGGCAGCAGTTTCTGCAGCTTCTCCGCCACCAGGGCGATGTCCGATACCTCGTTGTAGAGGTAGTAGACCTGGCCGCCGCGCTTGAGCTCGCGCTGGCAGGCCTCCACCACCAGGTTCTGGTCCCACTCGGCGACGAAGGTGCGGATCGCCAGCCGCGAGGCCGGCGGGGTGGCGATGATGGAGAGGTCGCGCAACCCGGCCAGGCTCATGTTGAGGGTGCGTGGAATTGGCGTGGCGGTGAGGGTGAGCAGGTCCACCTCGGCGCGCAGGTTCTTGAGCTTCTCCTTGTGGCGCACGCCGAAGCGGTGTTCCTCGTCCACCACCACCAGCCCCAGGTTCTTGAACTTCACATCACCCTGCAGCAGGCGATGGGTGCCGATGACGATGTCGAGCCGCCCTTCCGCCAGCTCCTGCAGCATCGCCGCCTGTTCCTTGCTGGTGCGCAGGCGCGACAGCGCCGCCACCTTGATCGGCCAGGCGTCCTGCCCGGCCTCGTTCATGTACTGGGCGAAGCGGTCACGGAAATTCTTCTCGTGCTGCTGGGCGAGCAGGGTGGTGGGCGCGAGCAGACAGACCTGGCGGCCGGCGCGCGCCACCGCGAAGCAGGCGCGCAGCGCCACCTCGGTCTTGCCGAAGCCGACATCGCCGCAGACCACCCGGTCCATCGGCTTGTCCGCGGCGAGATCGGCCAGCACCGCGTCGATCGCCTTCTGCTGGTCCGGGGTGGTTTCGAAGGGGAAGCCCTCGCAGAAGCGCGCGTAGTCGGCGGTATCCAGCTCCAGCTTGAGGCCCATCTTGGCCGCGCGCCGCGCCTGGATCTGCAGCAGCTCGGCGGCCACATCGTTGGCCTTCTCGCGGGCGCGGGCCTGGGCCTTGCTCCAGCGCTCCGAGCCCAGCGCATGCAGGGGGGCGTTGTCCTCCTCGGCGCCGGTGTAGCGGTGGATCAGCCCGAGGCTGCCCACCGGCACATAGATCTTGGCGCCCTCCGCGTACTCCAGCACCAGGTACTCGGCCTCCACTCCGCCGGCCTCCAGCCGCTCCAGTCCGCGGTAGCGGCCCACCCCGTGCTGCACATGCACCACCGGCGACCCGAGCGAGAGCGAGGAGAGATCGCGCAGCAGGGTTTCCGGATCGCGCACCTTGGCGCGCTTGCGCGATTCCACCGGCGCGCGGGCGCCGAAGATCTGCGCCTCGGCGACCAGGGTCAGGCCCTCGCTGCCGAGCTCCACGCCCTGCTGCAGCGGGCCCAGCACGATGCCGTAGCGGTTGTTGCCGCTGAGGAAGTCCGGCCAGTCGCGGTGTTCGCGCGGGATCACCCCGAGCGGCTTGAGCCAGGCCAGCAGCGCCTCGCGGCGGCCGGGGGACTCGGCCACGAACAGCATCCGGCTGGCCGGTTGGCCGGTCTGCAGGCGCAGGCGCAGGGTCTCGCCACCGCCCACCGCCAGCGTCTGCCAGCCCTGGGTCAGGGCTGCCAGATCGACCTCGGCCAGCGCGCCGAGGCGGGACAGACTCTCCCCCAGCGGCAGATACAGATGCTCGGGCTGCATCAGCGGGCGCTCGAGATCGCCGCGATAGCGCTCGTAGCGCTCGTGGATCTGCTGCAGATCCTCGGCCAGCGCGGTTTCCAGCGAGCACAACCGGGCCACCCGGGTCGAGGCCGGCAGATAGTCGAACAGGGTGGCGGTGCTGTCCTCGGCGAAGAACAGCGGCAGATAGCTCTCGATGCCTCCGGGCATCAGATTCTTGCTGACCTGGGTGTAGATGCGCGAGCGCGAGGGGTCGCCGGGGAAGTAGGCGCGGTAGCGGCGGCGGAAGGTGTCGATGCCCTCGCGGTCGGTGGGGAACTCGCGTGCCGGCAGCAGGCGGATCGCGCTGACCTTCTCGGTGGAGCGCTGGGTCTCCGGATCGAAGCTGCGGATGCTGTCGATCTCGTCATCGAACAGATCGAGGCGGAAGGCCTGCTCGGAACCCATCGGGAACAGGTCGATCAGAGCCCCGCGCACGGCGAACTCGCCCTGGGTCTGCACCTCGGAGACGGCGGTGTAGCCGGTGGCGATCAGCCGCTCGCGGAAACCCGCCAGCGGCAGCTTCTGCCCCGGCTGCAGCTCCAGCGCCCGCGCCTGCAGCCAGGCCCGCGGTGGCAGCCGCTGCAGCAGGGCGTCGGCGCTGATCAGCAGGATGCCGCGGGTTTGTTCAGGCAGCGCATGGAGCGCCGACAATCGCGCCGAGAGCAGCTCCTGGTGCGGCGAGAAGGGGTCATAGGGCAGCACCTCCGGATCGGGGAAGTGCAGCAGCGGCAGGCGTCCGGCGGTGAAGAAGCGCAGCGCCTCCTCCAGCCGGTAGGCCTGCTGCTCATTGCCGGCCACCGCCAGCACCAGGCCCGGTGCGGCTTCGGCGGCACGCACCACCGCCAGTGCCTGGGCGGCCACGGCCGGGCGGGGATCAGGGGAATCGACGGTCATCCGGAACCCCCGGGCGGGGGTGGGGTCGGCAAAAGGGGCGCGATTATCGCACCGGCCCGGGGCGGTTCCGCTCTGTGCTACGGTGCCTCGGTGAAGCCCGGTTCCACTCTGCTGCGTCTGCTGCTCGCCCTGCTGATCCTCGGCGGGCTGGGTGTCGGCGTGAGCGGCGCCCACCCTCACCACCACCGGGTGATGGCCAGCAGCGTCCCGCAGGCCGATCACGGGCACGATCATCATCCGCTTGCCGCCGCCCTGCATGGCAGCTCGGTGCTTGACCAGGCCCACTGGCAGGCCCATGCCGAAGGCGACCAGGACCTGGAGACCGAGGGGCCGACCCAGCGCACCGAGCGCAGCCCCGAGGGTATCGAGGGACTGACGGCAACCGGGCTGGCTCCGCCCCGGCTGGCCGCCGCCGCCCCCCTTCGCGCGCCCCCGGCGCGACCACCGTCCCAGGCCCCACCCGGCCGGGCCAGACCCCCTCTGCGCGGCCCGCCCCTGCACCCGTTCTGCTGATTGCACCTGGCCTTCCGGGCCGGGTTCCGGGCACCGGGCGTGCCCTTCGCAGCGGGAGAGGTGGGATGTCGAGTCAGGCTCTGCGCCACGGCGCCTGGATGCTCTTGTGGATCGTGTGTGAAGGTCTTGCAGCCGCGCCACCGGCATTGCCGGGGCTGGATCTGGCCGGCGCCGTGCGGCGCAGTCTGGAGACCCATCCGGAGCTGGCGGTGCGGGAGGCCGAGCAGCGGGTGCAGGCGGGCGTGCAGACCCAGGCCGGGCTGCGGCCCAACCCGGAACTGAGCCTCGAGATCGAGGATGTCCTGGGCAGCGGCGCCCGCCGCGGCTTCGACGCCGCCCAGACCACCCTGAGCCTGCGCCAGGTGCTGGAGCGCGGTGCGCGCGAACAGCGGCTGGCGGTGGCGGCCGCCACCAGCGGCCAGTTCGAGGCGGCCCTCGCCGAGCGTCGTGTGCAGCTGGCCGCCGACACCGCCCAGCGCTTTCACCAGGTGCTTGCCGAACAGGCCCTGCTTGAGCTCTCCCGCGAGGCGGTGCAGCTGGCCGGGCAGGGCGTCGAGGCGGCTGCGCGACGGGTACAGGCCGCACAGGTGCCTGCGGCCGAGCTCGCGCGTGCGCAGGCCCAGGCCGCCCGTGCGCGGCTGGAGCAGGAGGATGTCGAGCACCGTCTGGAGGTGGCCCGTTACCGGCTGGCTGCCAGCTGGGGTGCGGGCGCGCCGGATTTCGGCGAGGCCCTCGGTGCCCTGCAGACGCTGCCGCCAGCCGTGGAGTTCGCCGCCTTGCAGAGCGCCCTGGAGGCCAGTCCGGGCCTGCAGCGATTTCTGGCCGAACGGGCGCTGCGCGAGGCCGAGCGACAGCAGCTGCTGCAGCAGCGCCGCCCGGCCTGGACGCTCAGCGCCGGCCTGCGTCGCTTCGAGGACGGCGATGATCTCGCCGCGGTGGCGGGGCTGAGCCTGCCGCTGGGCCTGCGTGATCCGGTGGCCGGCCAGCTGGCCAGCGCCGAGGCGCGGCTCGACCAGCTCGAAGCCGAGCGGGCAGCGGCGCGGGTTGAGTGGCAGAGCCAGCTCTACGCCTGGGTGCAGGAGCTGGCCCACGCCCGTCATGTCGCCGAAACCCTGGACCACGAGGTGCTGCCGGCCCTGCAGGCGGCGCTCGAGGAAACCGAGCGTGCCTACCGCCGCGGCCGCTACGGCTATGCCGAATGGCTGGCTGCCCAGCGCGAGCTGCTCGAGGCCCGGCGCGCGCGCATCGAGGCCGCGCTGGACGCCCACCGCAGCGCCACCGATATCGACCGCCTGACCGCTGCGCGGCCAGCCCTGCCGGACCCCCGCCCATGACCCGCTTCGCTCTGCTGCTGACCCTGCTGCTGACCGCCTGCCAGCCCCCGGCCGAATCCGGCCCGGTGGATCCGCATGACGCCGCCGCCGCGCAGGACGAGACCGTCGAGAAAGGCCCGCGTGGCGGTCGTCTGCTGCGCGAGGGAGATCTGAGCGTGGAGCTCGCCATCTTCGAGGACGGCGTTCCGCCCGAGTACCGCGCCTGGGTCAGCCGCGCCGGCCAGCCGGTGGCGCCGGCTGAGGTGGATCTGGAGGTGACGCTGGAGCGGCTGGGCGGACGGGTCGATCGCTTCCGCTTCCGTCCGGAAGGCGACTACCTGCGCGGCGATGGCGTGGTGGCGGAACCGCATTCCTTCACCGTCAGCGTTCGCGCCAGCCACGCAGGCCAGCGCGCCAGCTGGCGCTATGACAGCTTCGAGGGCCGCACCACCATCCCGGCGGCGATCGCCGAGGCCGCCGGCGTGCGCACCGGCCGCGCCGGCCCCGCCACCCTGGTCGAGACCGTGCGCCTCTACGGGCAGGTGGTGATCGATCCAGCCCGCCAGCGCGCGGTCAGTGCCCGCTATCCCGGGCTGATCCGCGCCGTGCGCCGTCAGCCTGGCGAGACGGTGAAGGCCGGCGAGGTGCTGGCGGTGGTGGAGTCCAACGAGAGTCTGCGCGAGGTCCCGGTGACAGCGCCGATCGACGGCGTGGTGCTCGCCCGCGACGCCAATGTGGGCGAGCAGAGTGGCGAGCGGGTGCTGTTCACCATCGCCGATACCCGCGCGCTGGTGGCGGTGCTCTCGGTGTTTCCGCGCCAGCGCTCGACGATCCCGCTCGGCGCCGAGGTGCGCGTGCGGCTGGCGGAGGGCGCGGACACCGCCAGCGGACGCCTCGACCGCTTCGATCCTCAGGCCGGGTCGCAGCAGGCGGTGCTCGCCCGGGTGCCCCTCATCGATCCTCCCGCCGCCTTCCTGCCCGGCAGCTTCGTCAGTGCCGAGGTGGTGGTGGCCCGCCGCGAGGTCCCGCTGGCGGTGCGGAGCGAGGCCCTGCAGGCCTTCCGCGACTTCACCGTGGTCTACGCCCAGGTCGGCGAGACCTATGAGGTGCGCATGCTCGAACTCGGCGCCGGCGATGCCGAGTGGACCGAGGTGCGCGGCGGCATCGAGCCTGGGGCGGTCTATGTGACCGAGGGCAGCTTCCTGATCAAGGCGGACATCGAGAAGTCCGGCGCCGCCCACGATCACTGAGCGCCGCCATGATCGATCTGATTCTGCGTTTTGCCATCCACCGCCGCGGCCTGGTGATGGCGCTCGCGCTGGCGGTGGCCGCCCTCGGCGCCTGGAACCTGCTGCGGCTGCCCATCGACGCCGTACCGGACATCACCAATGTCCAGGTGATCGTCAATGTCGAGGCCCCGGGCTACACCCCGCTGGAGGCCGAGCAGCGCATCGCCCAGCCGCTGGAGACGGCGATGTCCGGGCTGCCACGGCTGAAGTACACCCGCTCGCTGTCGCGCTACGGGCTGGCGCAGATGACGGTGGTGTTCCAGGACGGCACCGACATCTACTTCGCCCGCCAGCAGGTGGCGGAACGGCTCGCCGCCCTTGGCTCGGCGCTGCCGGCCGGTCTGGAACCCACGCTGGGACCGATTGCCACCGGCCTCGGCGAGATCGTGATGTTCACCGTCGATGCCGCCCCCGACGCCCGTCATCCCGACGGTCGTCCGATCACCCCGATGGACCTGCGCGCGGTACACGACTGGATCATCCGCCCGCAGCTGCTGCGCGTGCCCGGGGTGGTGGAGGTCAATCCGATCGGCGGCTACCGCAAGGAGATTCTGGTGGCCCCGGACCCGGCGCGCCTGCTCGCCCACGGGGTGAGCCTGGATCAGCTGATCGCCGCGCTGGAGGCCAACAACGACAATCGCGGCGCCGGCTTCATCGAGCGCAACGGCACCCAGCAGCTGATCCGCATCCCCGGCCAGATCGAGCGTATCGAGGACCTCGGCGAGATCGTCCTGCGCCAGCGCGATGGCATTCCGCTGAAAGTCGGGGATGTCGCCAGCATCGGACTGGGGCAGGAACTGCGCAGCGGCGCCGCCACCCAGAACGGCCGCGAAGTGGTGATGAGCACGGTGTTCATGCTGATCGGCGAGAACAGCCGCACGGTTGCCCAGGCCGTGGCCGAAACGCTCACGGCGATCCAGCCCAGTCTGCCGCCCGGGGTGATCGTCACCACCGCCTACAACCGCATGACCCTGGTCGACAAGACGCTGGCCACGGTGGAAAAGAATCTGCTGGAAGGCGCCCTGCTGGTGGTGGCGGTGCTGTTCCTGCTGCTCGGCAATGTACGCGCCGCCTTGCTCACCGCGCTGGTGATCCCGCTGGCCATGCTGATGACCGTGACCGGCATGGTGCAGAGCCGGGTCAGCGCCAATCTGATGAGCCTGGGCGCGCTCGACTTCGGGCTGATCGTGGATGGCGCGGTGATCATCGTCGAGAATTGCCTGCGCCGGCTGTCCCGTGCCGCGCGCGAGCAGGGCGGGGCGCTGGCGCTGGAGGCGCGCCTGCAGCTGGTGTTCGAGGCCACCCGCGAAGTGATGCGCCCGGCGCTGTTCGGCGTCTTCATCATCACCGCGGTCTATCTGCCGATCTTTGCGCTGCAGGGCATCGAGGGGAAGATGTTTCACCCGATGGCCCTGACCGTGGTGATCGCGCTGAGCAGTGCCATGCTGCTCTCGCTCACCGTGGTGCCGGCTGGCGTGGCGCTGCTGTTCCGTCAGCCGGTGGTGGAACGCCACAACCCGCTGATGGAGGGTGCCAGCCGCTGGTACCGGCCGGTGCTGGCGGTGGTCCTGCGGGCGCGTGGCGCGGTGCTGGTGGCCGCCACCCTGCTGGTGCTGGGCAGCGGCTGGCTCGCCACCCGCCTGGGCAGCGAGTTCCTGCCCAATCTGGACGAGGGCGACATCGCCCTGCATGCCCTGCGCATTCCCGGCACCTCGCTCTCGCAGGCAGTGGCCATGCAGGGCCAGCTCGAGGCGGCGATCCAGACCGTGCCGGAGGTCGAACGGGTGTTTGCCAAGATCGGCACCGCCGATGTGGCCACCGAGGCGGCGCCACCCAGCGTCGCCGACAACTTCATCATCCTCAAGAACCGCGCGCAGTGGCCGGATCCGGACAAGCCCAAGGCCCAGGTGGTGGCGGAGATCGAGGCGGCGGTCACGCCCATCCCGGGCAATCGCTATGAGTTCCTGCAGCCGATCCAGATGCGCTTCAACGAGCTGATCGCCGGGGTGCGCGCCGAGCTCGCGGTCAAGGTCTTCGGTGATGACCATGACACCCTGATGGCGCTCGGCGAGCAGATCGGCGCGGTGGTGGGCGGGGTGGCCGGGGCCGCGGATGTGGCGGTGGAACAGACCACCGGCCTGCCCTTGCTGAGCCTGCAGCCGCGCCGCGAGACCCTCGGCCGCCTCGGTCTGACACTCGACGAGGTACAGACCCAGCTGGCCACCGCCCTCGGTGGCACCGTGGCCGGGCGCTTCTACGAAGGGGATCGCAGCGCACCCATCGTCGTGCGACTGCCGGAGGCGCTGCGGGTCGATATCGAGGGCCTCGCCCATCTGCCCATCCTGCTGCCTGGCGGTGGATATGTGCCGCTGGCGGAGGTGGTGGAGCTCCGCGCCGGGAGCGGGCTCAACCAGATCAATCGCGAGAACGGCAAGCGCCGCGTGGTGATCAGCGCCAATGTGCGTGGCCGCGATCTCGGCTCCTTCGTCGAGGAGGTCCAGGCTGCGGTTGCGGCCGAGGTCGAGCTGCCACCCGGCTACTGGATCCGCTACGGCGGCAGCTTCGAACAGCTGGCCTCTGCCGCTCGCCGGCTGGCCATCGTGGTGCCGGTGACCCTGGTGCTGATTCTCGGCCTGCTGCTGATGGCGCTGGGCTCGGTACGGGATGCGCTGGTGATCTTCAGCGGGGTGCCCCTGGCCCTGACCGGCGGGGTGTTGGCGCTGTGGCTGCGCGGGATTCCGCTGTCGATCTCGGCCGGCGTGGGCTTCATCGCCCTGTCGGGCATCGCGGTGCTCAACGGCCTGGTGATGGTGAGCTTCATCCGCCAGCTGCGTGAGCAGGGTCTGGGGCTGGACGCCGCCATCACCGAGGGCGCGCTGACCCGTCTGCGTCCGGTGCTGATGACCGCCCTGGTCGCCGGCCTGGGCTTTCTGCCGATGGCGTTCAACACCGGGATTGGCAGCGAGGTGCAGCGCCCGCTCGCCACGGTGGTGATGGGCGGCATTCTCTCCTCCACCCTGCTCACGCTCGTGGTGCTGCCAGGGCTCTACCGGCTGGTGGTGGGTCGGAATCGGGGCGCCAATCCCCGCTGATACACCCTGTCCGGGTCACTGGGGGCTATTGCGATTCGAGTTCTTTCAGCGTTTTGCCGGCTTCCGTTTTCCATGCCGTCAGACCGTTGGCTTGGCCGCCGTGAATGACTGCCGCGGCCGCGCTGGGGCTGGAAAACTCGGTGTCGCGAGCGAACAGCAGCTGGCCCCCCTGGCTGACCAGATTCCCTTCTTCCTTCAGCCGCTGGCGCAGATTGCGGGTCCACGGCCATTTCTCGGATGAGGCGCGCGCCTGACCCACCGCCTGCGAACCCTTGAGAACCAGAAACCCTCCGGGGACCGGATAGCCGCGAGCCCGGAGCCCTTTGATGTCGCAGTACAGCAGCGGCCGGTCCGGCTTGCCTAGATCGGGCGCGAGGCTTGGCACCAACAGGTCGACCCCCAGCACCGGCAGCAACTGGTGAATCTTCTCGAGAAAGACCTCCATATCCTCGCGATCGGATTCGGGGAGCCTCGATCCGCTGCCCTGCCCATTGGTCACCCGTGCACGACCGGCTGTTCGGGCGTTATCGATCAGGCGTCCTTCCAGATAGCGGATATGGGCCTTGGTGAGGTTCTCGTCCTTGCTGACGAAATAGAGCGCCTGGTTCCAGAAATCCTTGTCGATATGGGCCTTGATCCGGTCCCGAATGCGCTCGGCCTCCCCGATGTACAGCGCGGGTCGACCCGATTCGGGATCGGTGCCTGTCAGGAAGTAGACGCCGGAGCTATCCGCTTCCTCGCGCGCGAGGACCCCATCGAACTCGCTGCGGGGGCCCGCGACGGCCTTGCCCGTCTAGTTGGACAGCTCGGCGGTACGCAGGCGCTTGGCATCGCCATGAACCAGAACCAGCCGGATGGTGGCACTCGGCATTTCAGCTTCGACCCCCGCGACAGGCTCGCCTCACAGAATCCCCGGCACCAGCCACCAGCTGCGGCGCTTGTACTCGGCCCAGCCGGGATGGCGCGAGAGGCTGGCCTCCTTCATCACCATGTTGGTGGCGAACAGCCCGCCCCAGATCAGCGCCAGCCACAGCCAGGGCAGCCAGTGGTTCACCAGCAGGGCGAAGCCGCCGTAGATCAGCATCTCGCCGAGGTAGTTGGGATGGCGGATGTAGCGGTGCACGCCGTCGCTGATCAGCCCGCGCTGCAGGCGCAGGGTGTAGTACTTCTGGCAGTCGGCGGCGATCATCAGCGCGCTGCCCACCACCACCAGCGAGATGCACAGGCAGAACCAGGCGGCCGCGGGCAGCGGGTAGTCCGGGTTGCCGTGGCCGGCGATCAGCAGCCAGCCGAAGCTCCAGTACATGCCGAGCCCGAACAGGCCGGCGGCGACGCTGCCCCAGGTGACGCGCACCTGCCAGTTGGGGTCGGGGAAGTTGAGATCCTTGAGCAGCCAGACCAGCCCGTAGGAGCCGTGGAGGGCGAGGTAGATCCAGGCCGCCGGGCTGGTGGCGCTGGGGTGGGTATCGGCATACAGCCACATCAGCGCACCGAGGAAGAAGAAGGTGCCGCCCTTCTGCAGATTGATCACCCAGGCGAACTTGAGCACGCGCGGGCCGCCGCCAAGGTCGTTGAGCCACCAGGTGTTGAAGCGGCGCATCGCCAGCGCCCAGGCCGGGGCCGGCTGCGCGCTGCTGGACGGGGCTGCATCGAGGGTGCGTGTGCTCATGCTGATCTCCGGCTTCCCGCTAAGCTTGCCGCCGATGCTACGCCGGCCCGGCGGGTAAGGGAGATTGCGGATGCGCTTCGAGGACTATGTGCAGCACGATGGCCTGGGACTGGCCGCCCTGGTGGCCCGGCGCGAGGTCAGCCCCGCCGAGCTGCTGGACACCGCGATCGCCCGCGCCGAGGCGGTCAACCCGCGCCTCAACGCCATCGTCCGCCCGCTCCACGAGCGCGCCCGCCGCCAGCTCGCCGCCCCGCTGAGCGGCCCCTTCGCCGGGGTGCCGTTCCTGATCAAGGATCTGCTGACCGACCTCGCCGGCGAGCCGACCAGCCGCGGCTCGCGCCATTTCCGCGACCAGGTGCCCACCCAGGACAGCGAGCTGGCGCGGCGTCTGCAGGCGGCGGGCCTGGTGATCTTCGGCAAGACCAACAGCCCGGAGCTGGGCCTGAACCCCTACACCGAGCCGCGCTGCTGGGGCCCCACCCGCAATCCCTGGAATCTCGAGCGCACGCCAGGGGGGTCCTCGGGAGGCAGCGGTGCGGCGGTGGCCGCGGGCATCGTGCCGATGGCCGGCGCCGGCGATGGCGGCGGCTCGATCCGCATCCCGGCCTCCTGCAACGGGCTGGTCGGCTTCAAGCCCTCGCGCGGCCTCAACCCGACCGGCCCGGTCGACGACCCCTGGTTCGGCTGCTCGGTGGAGCATCCGCTGACCCGCAGCGTGCGCGACACCGCCGCCCTGCTCGATGCCCTGTCCGGCCCGGAGGCAGGCGCCCCGCACCAGGCGCCGCGGCCGCCGCGGCCATTCCTGCAGCAGATGGCCGAGGCCCCGGGGCGGCTGCGCATCGCCTACACCGCGCGGCCGCTGGTTGGACGCCACGAGCATCCGGACTGCCGCGCCGGGCTGGAGGCCACCGTGCGCCGCTGCCAGGACCTCGGCCACGAGCTGGTGGAGGCGGCCCCGCCGATCGACCGCGAGACCTTCATGTGGGCCTTCGCCACCTGCCTCGCCGCCGAAACCGCCACCGAGTTCGCGGTGGCCGAGGCGCAGGGGCTGCCGCCGCCCTCGCTGGCCACCGTGGAGCCGCGCACCCTGGCGCTGGTGCGGATCGGCCGCGCCCTGCGCGGCGATGAAGTGGGCCGTGCCCGCCATGCCCTCTATGCGATCAGCCGCGCCATCGGGGCCTGGTTCGCCTCCGGCTTCGATGT
Organism: Nevskiaceae bacterium; assembly: GCA_036275365.1. GTDB lineage: Bacteria > Pseudomonadota > Gammaproteobacteria > Nevskiales > Nevskiaceae > DASUDX01. The sequence goes on from DASUDX010000044.1 coordinate 25,672, forward strand.
GCTGCTCACGCCCACCCTGGGCCGGCCGCCGTTTCCGATCGGCGAGCTGCAGCCGGATGCCGCCGAGCGCCTGCAGCTGGGGCTGGCCAACCGGCTGCCGCTGGGCGCCATCGCCAAGCGCCGCGAGCTCATGCTCAAGCTCGGCGAGCCGCTGTTCGAGTGGATTCCCAACACCGCGCCGTTCAATGTCACCGGCGGGCCCTCGGTCTCGCTGCCGCTGCACTGGAACGGCGAGGGCTTGCCGGTGGGGATGATGTTCAGCGCCCCGCTGCACGAGGACGCCCGCCTGCTGCAACTGGCCGCCCAGCTCGAGCAGGCCCACCCCTGGTTCCACCGCCGTCCCCCGCTATGACTCCTTCCGTTCCGCCGCTGCGCCTGGGCGTCAATGTCGATCATGTGGCCACCGTGCGCCGGGCCCGCGGCACGGTCTATCCGGACCCGGTGCAGGCCGCCCTGCTCGCCGCCGGCAGCGGCGCCGAGCTGATCACCCTGCATCTGCGCGAGGACCGCCGCCACATCCAGGACCCCGATCTGGAGCGCCTGCTGGCGGTCTGCCCGGTGCCGGTGAACCTGGAGATGGCGGTGACCGAGGAGATGCTCGCCATCGCCACCCGTCTTCGTCCGGCCCATGTCTGCCTGGTGCCGGAACGGCGGGAGGAGGTGACCACCGAGGGCGGGCTGGATGTGGCCGGCAACCGTGCGCGCATCGCCGCAGCCTGTGCCCGCCTGCGCGAGGCCGGCATCGTGCCGGCGCTGTTCATCGATGCGGATCCGCGCCAGCTGGAGGCGACGCTGGCCTGTGGCGCGCCGCAGATCGAGATCCACACCGGCCGCTACTGCGAGCGCGAGGGGGCGGAGCGCGCCGCCGAGCGCGAGCAGATCGCCCGCTTCGCCGCCGAGGCGCAGCGCGCCGGGCTCGAGGTTCACGCCGGCCACGGGCTGACCGTGGACAATGTGGCGCCGATCGCCACGATCGCCGAGATCGTCGAGCTCAACATCGGCCACGCCCTGATCGCCCGCGCCCTGTTCATCGGCCTGCCCGGTGCCATCGCCGAGCTGCGCGCGGCCATGCAGGCGGCGCGGCGGACGCTGGGGTGATCGCCGGGGTCGGGGTTGATCTGCTCGAAGTGGCGCGCATGGCCAAGGCCCATGCGCGCTTCGGCGAGCGGCTGGAGCGGCGCCTGCTGCACCCGCAGGAGCGCGCGGCGCTCCCCGCGGCACGCCAGCCGGCCCGCTATCTGGCCAAGTGCTTTGCTGCCAAGGAGGCTTTCGTCAAGGCGCTCGGCACCGGGTTCGTCGGCGTCGCCCATGACGAGATCGGCAGCGTCCGCGACGCCCAGGGCCGCCCGCTGCTGGTCTACAGCGAGCGGCTGAGCGCCGATCTGCAGCGGCGCGGGATCAGCGCCGGTCACCTGAGCCTCAGCGACGAGGGCGGCCAGGTGATCGCCATGGTGGTGCTGGAGCGCAGCGCGGATCGCTAGTCCGAGGCAGTCAACCCGCTCGAGCCCGCTGCCTCGGGGTTTCACCAGACGATGGGCCGACGGCCATCCTGTCCTCCTCACGCCCCCTGCAGATCGGCGAGGGAGTCCTCCAGCGCGGCGCGCAGCTGGCCGAGGGTGTCCGGCGCCAGGGTGCCGAACAGCGAGCTGCTGAGCTGGGCCTCGATCTCCGCCGCCACGCTGCGCAGCCGGTCGAGGTGGTAGAAGGCGGCGGTGCCGTTGAGGGTGTGGGCGGCGGCGCGGGCGGCCACCGCATCGCCGCGCGCCCAGGCCTGTTCCAGCTCGGCGAGCTGGGCCGGCAGTTCCTCGGCGAGCAGGGCCACCATCTCCGGATCGCGGGCGATGCGCTGGGCGGCGCCCGGCGGGCCGTCGGCGCGGGCACTGGCGCGCGGCGCCAGCACCCGCAGCAGGGCCGCCTCGTCAAAGGGCTTGAGCAGCAGCTCGTCGGCGCCAGCCTGCTGCAGCTGGATGCGGGTATCCGGGTCCAGCGAGGCGCTGGTGACCACCACCCGGCAGCGACGCCGGCGCGGGTCGCGGGCCTCGTGGGTGCGCAGGGCGCGCAGGGTGGACAGGCCATCCATGCCCGGCATGTTGCGGTCGAGCAGCAGCACATCGACGCTGCCATCGCTCCAGCTCTTGAGCGCATCCAGCCCGCTGGCGGCCTCCAGCACCTGGGCGCCCTGGTCGGTGAGCAGGGCCACCATGTAGCGGCGTGCGGCCGGGTTGTCCTCGGCCACCAGCACGGTCATGCCGGCCAGGCGCTCGCCGGCCGGCAGCGCACGGCACAGCTCGCAGAGCTCGCGGTAGAGGCTGCGGGCGACGCTGGTCTGGGGCAGGGCGCGGGCCGCGCCGCGGTCGATGGCCAGGGCCTGCACCGCCGGGGAGACCGAGGCCAGCCACATCAGCAGCGGCGGCGTGCCGCCCATGCACAGGCTGCCGATCTCGGCGATCACCGCATCCTCCAGATCGCGCGGCTGGGCGCCGAGCAGCACCACATCCGGCTGCTGGCCGGCGCTGGCGGCGCGCAGGCGGTCGCGCAGGGGCAGGGCGGCGTTGAACACGGTCAGCTGCAGGCCCCAGAACTCCAGCACATGGGTCAGCGCCAGCCGGCTCGGGGCATGCGGCTCGGCCAGCCACAGGCGCTTGCCGCGCAGGCGGGTGCGCGCCTCGGCTGCCTCGCTGCGCGTCTCCAGCTGCAGGGTGATCTCGAAGCGGCTGCCGCGGCCGGGCTCGCTCTCCACCCGCACCTCGCCGCCCATCAGCTGGGTCAGCGAGCGCACGATGGTCAGCCCCAGCCCGCTGCCGGCCTGGGCCCGGCTGGTGGCGAACTGGCGGAACGGTTCGAACAGACGCCGGCACTGCTCGGCGCTCATGCCGATGCCGGTGTCGCGCACGCTCAGCGCCAGCCACACCTTGCCGCCCTCGCCGCGCTCGCGCCGCACCCGCAGCTCGACCTCGCCGTGGTCGGTGAACTTGATGGCATTGGAGAGCAGGTTGGTGAGGATCTGGCGCAGGCGCTGGGCATCGCCGTGCAGGGCATCGGGCACATCGTGGTCCACCAGATGCACCAGATGCAGGCCCTTGTCGTAGGCCAGCGGCGCCAGCATCGCCAGGGTGTCCTCGAGCGCATCGCTGAGGCTGAAATCGGCCTGGGCGAGGCTCAGCCGGCCGGCCTCGATGCGGCTCCAGTCGAGCAGGTCGTTGAGCAGGCCGAGCAGGCCGCGGGCGGCCTTGTCGAGGGTGGCGAGGTAATCCGCCTGCTCGGGGCCGAGCTCGGTGCGCCGCAGCAGATCGGCGAAGCCGAGGATGGCGGTGAGCGGCGTGCGCAGCTCGTGCGAGAGATTGGAGAACTGCTCGGTCTGCTGGCGGGCCTGCTGCGCGGCGGCCTCCAGCGCCTGGCGCAGCTCGCGGTTGGTCTGGCCGAGCCGCTCGATCTCCTGGCGCAGGCGCAGGGCGGTCTGCGCCTGCTGGTCATCCTGCTGCTGCTGCTGGCGGTAGCGCAGATCGGCAAGCTGGTTGAGCAGCCGCGCCAGCTCGCCATCGCTGGCCGGCAGCCGGGTCTCGCCGCGTCCGGCGCCGAGATCGATCAGCGCCCGGCGCAGGCGCTCCTCGCGGGCGCGGCGATTGCCCAGGCGCAGCAGCACCAGCCCCACCCCCAGCGCGCTGGCCGGCAGACCCAGGGCCAGACCCGCCAGCAGGCCCTCGCGCAGGGTCAGCAGGGCCACCGCGCCCGGCACCACCGCGCAACCGACCAGCAGCAGGGCCGGGGCCCAGCGGATCAGCCAGGGGGCCTGGACGGTGGCGGGCGGCGAGGACATGGCCACTAGCCTACCGGTCGCCGCCCACCCCGGGCGCCTACAATGCGCGCGATGAACACGCTCACCGTCGCCGAGACCATCGGCCGCACGCCCCTGGTCCGGCTGAGCCGGCTGCCCGGCATTGGCTCCAACACCCTGCTGGCCAAGCTGGAAGGCAACAATCCGGCGGGCTCGGTGAAGGACCGCCCGGCCTATTCGATGATCCGTCGCGCCGAGGAGCGCGGCGAGATCCGCCCCGGCGACACCCTGATCGAGGCCACCTCCGGCAACACCGGCATTGCCCTGGCCATGGCCGCCGCGCTGCGCGGCTACCGCATGCGGCTGATCATGCCCGAGCACATGAGCGCCGAGCGCCGCGCCAGCATGCGCGCCTATGGTGCCGAGATCGTGCTGGTGAGCCAGGCCGAGGGCATGGAAGGGGCGCGGGATCTCGCCCTGAAGATGCAGGCACGCGGCGAGGGCCGGGTGCTCGACCAGTTCGTCAATCCGGACAACCCGCGCGCCCACTACGAGGGCACCGGACCGGAGATCTGGCAGGACACCGGCGGGGCCATCACCCATTTCGTCGCCACCCTCGGCACCACCGGCACCATCATGGGCACCGGCCGCTATCTGAAGGAGCAGAACCCGGCGATCGAGGTGGTCGGGGTGTATCCGGATGGCGAGTCGAGCATTCCCGGCATCCGCAAGTGGCCGGAGGCCTACCAGCCCAAGTTCTTCGACCGCTCGCGCATCGATCGCATCATCGAAGTCGGCAGCCGTGATGCCGAAGCCACCATGCGCGCGCTGGCCGAGCGCGAGGGCGTGTTCTGCGGCCCGTCCTCGGGCGGCTCGGTGTTTGCCGCGCTGAGCCTGTGCCGCGAGCTGGAGCACGCGGTGGTGGCCTGCATCGTCTGTGATCGCGGCGATCGCTACATCTCCACTGGCGTGTTCCCGGACCGCTGAGCCGATGAGCCGACGCAACCGCCGGCCGCTGCCGGCCGGAGAGCCGGTGGTGGAGATCCTCGATCTCGCCACCGATGGCCGCGGCGTGGCGCGGGTGGAGGGCAAAGTGGTGTTCGTCGCCGACGCCCTGCCCGGCGAGCGGGTGCGGATCCGCTATCTGGCGGCCGGGCGGGATGCCGACGAGGCGCAGGCGCTGGCGGTGGAGCAGGCCTCGCCGGACCGGGTGACGCCGGGCTGCGCCCACTTCGGCGTCTGCGGGGGCTGCGCGCTCCAGCATCTGGCGCCAGCCGCCCAGCTCGCCGCCAAGCAGAAATGGCTGGCCGATGCCTTCGAGCGGCTCGGCAAGGTGCAGCCGGCGCAGTGGGCACCGCCGCTGGCCGGACCGGTCTGGGGCTACCGGCGCCGCGCCCGCCTGGGCGTCAAGCAGGTGGCCAAGAAGGGCGGGGTGCTGGTGGGCTTCCGCGAGCGGCGCAGCTTCTTCCTCGCCCAGCTCAGCCGCTGCGAGGTGCTCGATCCGCGGGTCGGCGGGCAGCTCGGGGTGATCGCCGAGGCGCTGGCCGGGCTGTCGATCGCCGATCGCATTCCGCAGATCGAGATGTCGGCCACCGGCCATGTGTGCCTCGCCCTGCGCGTGCTCAGCCCGCCCACAGCGTCCGATCTCGAGCGCCTGCGCGCGCTGGCGGCCGCCACCGGCTTCGAGCTGCGCCTGCAGCCCGGCGGACTGGACAGCATCCAGCCGCTGCAGCCGCCCGCGCGGCGCCTCGACTACTCCCCGGATGGCAGCGCGCTGCGGCTCGCCTTCGAGGTCGGCGACTTCATCCAGGTCAACGGTCCGCTCAGCCAGCAGGTGGTGCGGCAGGCGCTGGACTGGCTCGCGCCCCAGCCCGGCGAGGCGGTGCTGGAACTGTTCTGCGGGCTGGGCAATTTCTCGCTGCCGCTGGCCCGCCACGGCGTGCAGCTGACCGCGCTGGAGGGCGATGCCGGGCTGGTGGCGCGCGCCCGCGCCAACGCCGCCGAGGCGGGGCTGTCGATTGCCTTCGACAAGGCCGATCTGTTCCAGCCGGAGCAGCCCGCCACCCGCGAGCGGCTGCGCGGCCCCTTCGACGCGGTGCTGCTGGACCCGCCGCGGGCCGGCGCCGAGGCGGTGCTGCCGGCGATCGCCGCGACCGCGGCGCGACGGGTGCTCTATGTCTCCTGCCATCCGGGTACGCTGGCGCGTGACGCCGGCCGGCTGGTGCACGAGCATGGCTTTACGCTGGCGCGGGCGGGGGTGATGGACATGTTTCCGCACACCGCCCATGTGGAATCGATGGCGCTGTTCCTGCGCTGACCGCAATCCGGACGACGACGATGGGACTGGAAATCGAACGCAAGTTCCTGCTGCGCGACGAGGCCTGGCGCGCCGAGGTGCGGCGCTCGCGGCGGCTGGCCCAGGGCTATCTCGCCGACACCGGCGGACCGGCCTCGGTGCGGGTGCGCATCCAGGGCGAGGAGGCGCGGCTCAACATCAAGGCGGCGGTGGTCGGCGCGGCCCGGGCCGAGTACGACTACCCGCTGCCGCTGGCCGATGCCGAGCAGATCCTCGGCGGGCTCTGCGTGGGCCGGGTGGAGAAGACCCGCCACTATGTCGAGCGCGATGGCCTGACCTGGGAGATCGACGAGTTCCACGGCGACAACGCCGGGCTGGTGGTGGCCGAGGTCGAGCTGGGGGCGGTGGATCAGCGCATCGTCCATCCGCCCTGGCTGGGCGAGGAAGTCACCGAGGATGTGCGCTACTACAACCACAGCCTCGCGTTGCGGCCCTACGCGCAGTGGTGAGTCCGTGCACCTGAGCATCGATCTGCGCCGCCAGCGGCTGGGCCTGTGGGACCAGGGCCGGCTGCTGCGCGAGCTGGCGGTGTCCACCGGCGCCAACGGTGTCGGCGAGATTCTCGGCTCGGGCTGCACCCCGCGCGGCCATCACCGGATCCGTGCGGCGATCGGCGCCGGTGCTCCAGAGGGCGCGGTGTTCGTCGGCCGCCGGCCCACCGGGGAGATCTGGAGCCCGGCGCTGCATGCGCAGTTTCCCGGGCGCGACTGGATCCTCACCCGCATCCTCTGGCTCTCCGGCTGCGAGCGCGGCCGCAACCGGCTGGGCTGCGTGGACACCTTCCGCCGCTACATCTATCTGCACGGCACGCCGCCGGTCACCCCGCTGGGCCAGCCCGGCTCCAAGGGCTGCATCCGCGTGGCCAATGCCGACATCATCGAGCTGTTCAATCGGGTGGGACCGGGAACCGACGTGGAACTGAACGCATGAAGGGGCTGATCGGGCCGATCATGGCCGACATCAGCGGCCGCGAGCTCAAGCCGGAGGACCGCGAGATCCTCCGCCACCCGCTGGTCGGCGGGGTGATCCTGTTCACCCGCAACTACTACGACCACGCCCAGCTCAAGGCCCTGTGCCGCGAGCTGCTCGCGCTCAAGCAGCCGCGCCTGCTGATCGCGGTGGATCACGAGGGCGGCCGGGTGCAGCGCTTCCGCATGGGCTTCTCGCGGATTCCGGCGATGGGCAGTCTCGGCCGCTTCCATCGCGAGGACCCGGCGGCGGCGCTGGCCGAGGCCGAGAGCTGGGGCGCGACCATCGGCCGCGAGCTCGGCGGGTTCGGCATCGATCTCTGCTTCGCCCCGGTGCTGGACCGTGATTTCGGCGTCTCCCAGATCATCGGCGACCGCGCCTTCGGCGAGGACATCGACACCATCGTGGCGCTGGCCAGCGCCTTCCGCCGCGGCCTCAACGCCGAGGGCCTGGCGGCCACCGGCAAGCACTTCCCCGGCCACGGTGCGGTGGCGGCCGACTCCCACCTGGAGCTGCCGATCGACCGCCGGCCGCTGGCCGAGATCGAGCGTGGCGATCTGCAGCCCTTCGCGCGGATGATCGAGCAGGGGCTGGAGTCGGTGATGATGGCGCATGTGCGCTACAACGATCTCGACGAGACGCCGGCCTCGTTCTCGCGGCGCTGGATCCGTGGCGTGCTGCGTCGCCAGCTCGGCTTCCGCGGCGCGGTGTTCTGCGACGACCTGTCGATGAAGGGCGCCTGGATGGTCGGCGAGCTGCCGGAGCGGGCGCGGCTGGCGCTGGATGCCGGCTGCGACATGCTGCCGGTCTGCAATGACCGCCAGGGCCTGGTCGAGCTGCTCGATGCCCTGCGCGAGGTGCAGCCGCGCAAGGTGGGCGATGCCCGCCTGCGCCGTCTCTACCGCCGCGGGAGCCCGCCGTGAGCGAGGTCGATCTCGCCGCCCTGCGCCAGATCCGCGAGCAGGCCGACTGCCTCTACGACGCCGCGGCGGTGCAGGCCGCCTACGACCGCCTGGCCTCGGCGATCGCCGAGCGCTATGCCCTTGCCAATCCGCTGGTGCTGTGTGTGATGAACGGTGGTCTGCCGGCCACCGCCGAGATCACCCGCCGTCTCGACTTCCCCTTCGAGCAGGACTATCTGCATGCCACCCGCTACCGCGGCGCCACCGCCGGCGGCGGGCTGGTGTGGAAGCGCCAGCCGGATCCGGCGCGGGTGGCCGGCCGTGCGCTGCTGGTGATCGACGACATCCTCGACGAGGGCCACACCCTGGTGGCGATCCGCAAGGCACTGCTGGAGTTCCGCCCGGCGAGCCTGGCGGTGGCAGTGCTGGCCGAGAAGCGCCATGACCGCCGCGCCCCCGGTGCCCACGCCGAGTTCATCGGCCTGACCCTGCCGGACCGCTATGTGTTCGGCTGCGGCATGGATGTGCGCGAGTACTGGCGCCAGCTGCCCGGCATTTATGCGGTGAAGGCGGAGTGATGGTGATGACGGCAACCCTGGCCCTGATCGGTGGCACCGGCTTCAACCAGTGGGAGGGCCTGCAGACCGAGGAACGGCGCGAGATCCTCACCCCCTACGGTCCGGCCTCGGCGCCGCTGCTGCGCGGGCGGCTGGGCGATGCGGCGGTGTGGTTTCTCGCCCGCCATGGCGAGGGCCACCGGATTCCCCCGCATGCGATCAACTACCGCGCCAACCTCTGGGCCCTGCGCGAGGTGGGAGTGACCCGGGTGATCGCGATCGCCGCGGTCGGCGCCATCGCCGCCGACTTCCCGCCCGGGGCGATCGCCCTGCCGCACGATCTGATCGACTACACCTGGGGTCGCGAGCACAGCTACGCCGATGGCCGTCCGGGGTCCGGGCTGCAGCATGTGGAGCTCTCCGCGCCCTATGCGCCGGCGCTGCGCCAGGCGCTGCTGGCGGCCGCCACCCGCAGCGGCACGTCCTGCCTGGACGGCGGGGTGATGGCGGTGACCCAGGGACCGCGTCTGGAGACCCCGGCCGAAATCCGCCGCCTGCGCCAGGACGGCGCCACCATGGTGGGCATGACCGGCATGCCGGAGGCCGCCCTGGCCGCCGAGCTCGGGCTCGCCTATGCCTGCCTGGCGGTGAGCGTGAACTGGGCGGCGGGTCTGTCGCCGGCCGGGGCCGGCATCCACGACGAGATCCACCAGTCGCTGGCCACCGGCATGGACCGCGTGCGCCGGGTGCTGGCCGCGGCGCTGCCCTCGCTGGTCGCCGCCTGAGCGGCCGCGCGCGGCCACGGCGCGCCATAAGCATCGTCTGACAGACGCGCCGGGGCGCGGCGGGGAGACTGGCCGCGGATTTGCCCTGCGCCCTGGCTGATGTCTTCTCGTTCCACCGGCTGCCGCCTGCCGCGGCTCTGGCTGCTCGGCCTGCTGCCGCTGGCCACCCTCGCCGCAGCGGCGGGCCCGCCCGGGCTCAGCGAGCTGTATGCCGATGCCCTGCGTGACAACCCGGGCTATCGCGCCCGCGCCGCCGAGGCCCGTGGCGTACGGGCGGCGCTGAGCGCGGCCGAGGGCCGGCTGCGCCCGCAGCTGGCGCTGACCGCAGCGAGTGAGCAGGTCGACGAGCGCATCGAGGGCACCTTCTACGGGGTGGTCGAGGTCGACAACCGCGACCGCTTCGATGCCCACCGCTTCGGCGCCACCCTGAGCCAGGCGCTGTTCCGTCCCGAGCTTGGCATCGAGGCCGATCAGGCGCGGCTGCGCGCCGAGCAGGCGGCGCTGTCGCTGCGCGAGGCCGAGGATGCCCTGCTCACCGGGCTCACCGCCGCCTACTTCGCCACCCTGGCCGCGGCCGACGACCGCCTGCTGACCCAGGCCGAGCTCGCCGCGGTGGCGCGCCAGCGCGAGCAGATCGAAGGCCGCTACGCCGCAGGCCTTGCCACCGAGGCCGATCTGCAGGGCGCGCGGGCCCGCGAGGCGCTGGTGGAGGCCGAGGGCCTGCGCACCCGCGCCCAGCTCAACACCCGGCTGGCTGCCCTGCGCCTGGTGGTCGGCCGTCCGGTGACCCGGCTGCGCCGGCTCGGTGCCGCGCTGCCCCTGCGGGCGCCCGACCCGCCCCGGCTGGAGGCCTGGGTGGCGCGTGCGCGCAGCCAGAATCCGGCGGTGCAGCTGCGCCGCCTTGGCCTGCGCCTGTCCGACCAGGAGCGCGACAAGGCCAGCCAGCGGCGGCTGCCGCGGCTGGATCTGGTCGGCCGCGGGCTGCTGCTGGATTCCGGTGGCGGGCTCTCCGGCGAGCGCCGCGAAACCGAGGGCCGCATCGGGCTGCAGCTGCAGCTGCCGCTCTACACCGGCGGCCAGCTCGAGGCCGGGATCGAGGCGGCCGAGGCGGGCCGGGAGGCCGCCGCCGCCCTGCTCGCCGAGGCCGAGGCCGATGCCGAGCGCGATGCCCAGGTCGCCTTTCTCGATCTGGAGGTGGGCCGCGCCCGCCTGCCGGCCCTGCAGGTGGCGGTGGAGGCGGCGCGCGCGGCGGAAAGCGCGGTGCGCGGCGGCTTCGAGGCCGGCACCCGCACCAGTGCCGAGGTGCTGGAGGCGGTGGAGACCCGCTTCGCCGCCGAACGCGATCTGGCCGGCGCCCGCTACCGGCTGTTGCTCGACACCCTTGCGCTCAAGCGCGCCGCCGGCGAGCTGCTGGTGGCCGATCTGCGGGCGCTCGAGGGTCTGCTCGCCGAGGAGGCGGTGCTGCCCTGAGCCTCGAGGCGGCCGCGGCGTTCACCGGACCCTGCTGGCACTGGCGCGGCGAGCGGCTGGGCGCCGTGGCCGGGGGCTGGCAGGTGCGCGACCCGCGTGGCCGCCTCTGGACGCTGACCGAGGCGGGCCTGGCGCTGGCCGAGGCCTGCGATGGCCAAACCCCGGTGGAGGCGCTGTTGCGCCGCGGCCGCGAGCGGTTCGGGGCGGCGTTCGATGACGAGGCGCTGCGGCGGTTCGCGGCAGCCCTGGGCGAGCGCGGTCTGCTGGCCCCGGGGGCACGGCAGCCGTTGCCGGCGCCGGCCCGCCACGATCGCGCCGCCGTGCGCGCCAATGATCCCGCCGCGCCGGGCCTGCCCGATCCGCTGGCAGCCCTGCCGCCGAGCAGCGTGCCGGGTTCGCGGGCCGCGCCCGGGCTGCCCGAGCAGGGGCGGCTGGCCGCGCGGCGGCCGCTGGCGCCGCGCCTGCACGCCGCGTTACTGGCGCTGGGCCGGCCGCTGGCGGGGCTGGCCGAGGATCGCCGCTCGATCCTGCTGACCGTCGCCGCCCTGGCGGTGCTGGCGGTCGCCCTGGTCACCCACCGGCTGGAGGCGGCGCGCTTCTTCGGTGGCGCCTTCGGCGGCTGGCAGGCGCTGCCGCATCTGCTGGTCTCGCTGCTGCTGGTGAATGCGGTGGCGGTGGCGAGCCGGGCGGCGGCGGTGGAGCGATACACCCCGGAGGCGGCCCGGCTGGGCTGGCGGCCGGGGCCGCTCGGTCTGCCGCGGCTGGAGGTCGATCCCGACCAGGGCCTGCTGGCCACCCGCGCGGTGCGCCTGCGTCTGGCGGCTGCCGCGCCGCTGGCCCTGGCGGCGCTGATCAGCGCGGCCCTGCTGCTGTGGTTTGTCCTCGCGCCGACCCTGCCGGTACCGGCGCACCAGGCGCTGTCGCTGGCGCTGACCGCGAGCATCGCCCTGGTGCTGCGGCTGAATCCGCTGGCCCAGGCCGATGGCTACCAGCTCCTGGCCCAGGCCCTGGATCAGCCGGATCTGCACCAGCAGGCGCGCCTCGCCCTGCGGGGTCAGCGGCGCCCCTGGCAGCAGCAGGTGCGGCCGCTGTCACGGCGGCTGCAGCTGGGCTACGGCGCGCTGGCGCTGCTGTTCTGGCTGGCGGTGCTGCTGCTGGCGCTGCTGTTCGGCGGCGAGTGGCTGCTGCGCCGCTTCGACGGTCTGGGATTCCTGTTGCTGATGGTGGGAGGAGGGGTACTCATGCTGCGCATCTTCCGGCCTTCGGGCCCTGCCGGCGCCTCGCTGGGGGTGCCCACCCCGCCACGACGCTGGACCCCGCGGCAGCGCGGCGTGGCCCTTGGCGCCCTGGTGCTGCTCTTGCTGCCCTATCACGAGGAGCCCAGCGGCAGCTTCGAAGTGCTGCCCGGCGAGCGAGCCGAGGTCAGCGCCCTGGTCGCCGGCGAGGTCCGCGAGGTGCCGGTGAGCGAGGGCGATGTGGTGGTGGCCGGTCAGGTGCTGGCACGCATCGACCCGGTCGCCGCCGAGGCGGAGCTGGCGGCGGCCGAGGCCGGCCTCGCGCGGCTGGAGGCGGATCTGGCCCTGGCCCGCCGCGGCGCCCGCGAGGAGGAGGTGGAGGTGGCGCGGCAGAAGCTGCTCACCGCGACCACCGCTGCCGAGATCGCCCGCGCCCAGGCCCAGCGCATGGCGGCGGCGTTCCGCCGCAAGTCGGTGACCGCCCAGGACGAGGAGCGCGCGCGCGGCGCCGCCGAACTGGCCGAGCAGCAGCGGCTGGAGGCGCAGCGCGGGCTCGATCTGGTCGCCTCGCCGGTGACCATCGAGCGCATCGCCGCGCTGGAGGCCGGGGTGCGCGAGGCCCAGGCCCGGCTGGTGCAGGCGCGCCGTGCGCGCGCCGATACCGAGATCAAGGCGCCGATCGCCGGCCGGGTGGTCTCGCAGCGCCTGCGCGAGGCGCGCGGGCAGTTCCTGCAGCGCGGCGAGACCCTGGCGGTGATCGAGGACCGCAGCCGGGTGCTGGCCGAGGTGCGCATCCCCGAGGCGGCGCTGGCGCGGATTCGTCTCGATGGCCCGGCCAGCGCCAAGCCCTGGGCCTATCCCGGGCGCGAGTTCGAGGGCCGGGTGCTGGCCATCGCCCCCTCGGTGGAGGAGGGACGCTACAGCCGGGTGGTGCGGGTGCAGGTGGAGCTGCGTGATCCCGAGGGTCTGCTCAAGTCCGGCATGAGCGGCAACGCCAAGGTGGAGGGCGGCTGGAGCCTGACCGGGCTGGTGTTCACCCGCGCCCTGATGCGCTTCCTGCTGGTGGAGCTGTGGTCCTGGATTCCGTGAGCACCGCGGGGCCGGGCCTGCAGGCCGCGGACTTCACCCTCACCGCGCCGAGCGGCTTCGGCGATGGCTGGAACCAGTACGCCCATTCCATGGCCTGGTTCCGCGGCCGGCTCTATGTGGGCACCGCCCGCGGCAATCTCGCCGCGCTGCGCCTGAACCAGCCGGTGCCACGGCTGCGGCCCTGGCCGGTGGAGTGTCCGGAGCGGCTGGACCAGATCGACCGTCGCGCCCAGATCTGGGCCTACAGCCCGGACAGCGGACGCTGGCGCTGCGTCTACCGCGCGCCGCTGATGCCGGCCCGCGATGGTCAGGGCGAGGTGCCGCACTTCCTCAGCTATCGCGGCATGTCGGTGTTCCAGGGCGCCAGCGATGCGGCGCCCTGTCTGTATGTCTCCACCTGGTCGCCGATGCGGGTGGGTCCGGCCGAGCTGCTGCGCTCGGAGGATGGCGAGCATTTCGAGATCGTGCCGCGCCCGGGCTGGAGCGAGGCGGTGCGCAGCTTCCGCTCGCTGTGCGCCTTCGAGGGCCGGGTGCACACCAGCCCGATCTCCTCGGGCACGGTGCCCGGTCAGGTCAGCGACAGCCTCGGCTCCGATCCCACCATCTATGTCAGCGCCGATCCGCGCCGCGGCGGCTGGCGTCCCGCCAACGAGCCGGGCTTCGGCAACCCGCGCAATCTCACCGTGTTCGAGCTCGAGCCCTTCGCCGGCCAGCTCTACGCCGGTCTGGTCAACCCGGACGGTGGCGAGCTCTGGCGCACCCGTGGCGGCACGCCGCCCTATCGCTGGGAGCCGGTGATCCGCGGCGGTGCCGGGCGCGGTGCGCTCAACGAGGCGGTGGGTGCGCTCTGCGAGTTCCAGGGGGCGCTGTATGTGGGCTTCGGCATTCTCAATGGCGGCTACCACCGGGCGCTGAAGATCGGCCCCGCCGCTGCCGAGCTGATCCGGGTCTGGCCGGATGGCAGCTGGGATCTGGTGATGGGCGATCCGCGCGTGACCGAGCAGGGTCTGAAGGTGCCGCTGTCCGGGCTTGCCGCCGGCTTCGACAATCTGTTCAACGGCTATGTCTGGCGCATGGTGGTGCACCAGGGCTGGCTCTATGCCGGCACCTTCAACTGGACCAATCTGCTGCCCTATCTGCCGCTGGCGGCCTGGCCGGCGGATGTGCGCGCCCTGCTGGCGCGCTGGGGCGAGGACGCGCTGCTGGAGCGCTTCGGCGGCTTCGAGCTGTGGCGCAGCGCCGACGGGGTGCACTGGGAACCGGTGACCCGCAACGGTTTCGACAACCCCTATGCCTGGGGCATCCGCACCCTCAGCTCCACCGCGCAGGGGCTGTTCGTCGGCACCGTCAGCCCGCTCGGCCCGCGGGTGGCGGTGGAGCGCAGCGGGGCCTGGACCTATGTGGACAACCCGCGCGCCGGCTGCGAGGTCTGGCGGGGGCAGGGCGGATGAGCCCGGCGCCGCTGCTGATCCTCGCACCGCCCTGCTCGGGTGCCGAGGTCTGGGCGGCGCGCCTGCACGCCGCCGGTGCCTATGCGCTGCCGACCCTGCACCGCTTTCTGGCCGACCGTCTGGACGATTGGCGGGCGCTGCTGGCGCTGAGCCAGCAGCCGCTGGATCACGCCCTGCTGCGGGTGCTGGCCGAGGTCTTCGAGGGCGGACAGGACGAGGCCGCGCTGGCCCGGGCGCGGGCCCGGCTGGCGGCGCGCCCGGGCCGCGAGGGGGCCGAGCCGCTGCTGCGGGATCTGGCCGCCGGGGTGGCGCCGCGCCGGCTGGTGCTGGTGGAGGTCGACGCCCCCTCGCGCCCGGCCGATCTGCGGCGGCTGGCCGAGGCACTGCCGGCGGCGACGGTGCTGCAGCTGCTGCGCCATCCCTGGACCCAGGGGCGGCTGCAGCACCATCTGCTGGCCGATCGGCTGTTCATCCCGGCCGATGTGAAGGATCACGCGGTGGAACCGCCGCGGCTGGACCCCCAGCTCGGCTGGTGGCGCGCCCACCACAACCTCGACCAGCGGCTGCGCCCGCACTGGCCGGCCGCGCGCTGGTGGGTGGTCGACGAAGCCGCCGGGGAGGCGGCGCTGGATGCCCTGGCCGCCCGCCTGGGCCTTGCCACCCCGCTGCCGGCCGCGGCGGCGGCCTGGCCGGCCTGGCCCTTCGCCGGCTGGGGGCCGCGCAGTGCGCCCTATGGCGGGGAGGAGGAGCCACGCAGCCCCGACCCGGTGCTGGCGCGGCTGCGCGCCGAGCCGCCGGCACCGTTTGATCAGCCGCTGCCCTGGCGCGCCGATGGCCGCGCCTTCGCCCCGGAGGTGGTCGCGCTCTACCGTCGGCTGGAGGCGGCGGCGCGGGCACAATAGGCGCATGGCCGCACCGCTTCCGGCGCCGCGCTTTCTCGCGCTGATCCCGCCGATGACCCAACTCAACACGCCGTATCCCGCCACGGCGTACCTGACCGGTTTTCTGCGCGGGCGCGGCTTTGCCGCCTTCCAGGCCGATCTCGCCCTGGAACTGGTGCTGGAGCTGTTCAGTGCCGAGGGGCTGGCCGCCCTGGAAGCCGCCGCGCAGGCCCAGGAGCCGCGCCGGCGCAGCGATCGCGCCAGCGCCTTCCTGATCGATCTGCCGCGTCATCAGGCGGTGCTGCCGGTGACCCTGGCCTTTCTGCAGGGACAGGATCCGACGGTGGCGCATCGGATCGCCTCGCGCCGCTTCCTGCCCGAGGGGCCGCGCTTTGCCAGCCTCGCCGCCCATGCCGAGGTGTCGAACGACGAGGACGATCCGCTGGCCTGGGCTTTCGGCGCCCTGGGTCTGCACGACCGCGCCCGCCATCTGGCCACGCTCTATCTCAACGACCTCGCCGATACCGTGCGCGAGCTGCTCGATCCGCGCTTCGAGTTCGTGCGCTATGCCGAGCGGCTGGCGATGTCCCAGCCGAGCTTCGAGCCGCTGGCCGCGGCGCTGGCCGCCGCGCCCACCGAGGTCGATCGCCGCCTGGCGCGGCTGGCGGTGGCGGCCTGTGCCCGCCACCAGCCGGACTGGGTGCTGCTCTCGGTGCCGTTTCCCGGTGCGGTGTACGGCGCCTTCCGCATCGCCCAGGCGATCCGGACGGCCTTCCCGCAGATCCGCCTGATGCTGGGTGGCGGCTATGTGAACACCGAGCTGCGCGATCTCGCCGAGCCGCGGGTGTTCGATTATGTCGATCTGGTCAGCCTCGATGCCGGCGAGGCACCGTTGCTGGCGCTCGTCGAGCACCACCAGGGCCGTCGACCGCGCGAGCAGCTGCTGCGCTGCTTCTACCGCGACGAGCAGGGCCAGGTCCGCCGCTCCAGCGGAGGCGGTCTGGAGGTGGGCTTCAACGAGGTGGGCACGCCGACCTGGGACGGGCTGCCGATCGGGCGCTATCTGTCCCTGCTCGATCTGCTCAACCCCATGCACCGGCTGTGGTCGGACGGGCGCTGGAACAAGCTCACCGTGGCCCATGGCTGCTACTGGAAGCAGTGCAGCTTCTGCGATGTGGGGCTCGACTATATCGGCCGCTACGAGGCGGCCTCGGCACGGGTGCTGGTCGACCGCATCGAGGCGATCATCGCCGAGACCGGGCAGACCGGCTTCCACTTCGTCGACGAGGCCGCCCCGCCCAAGGCGCTCAAGGCCCTGGCCGAGGAGCTGATCCGGCGCCGGCTGGCGATCACCTGGTGGGGCAACATCCGCTTCGAGAAGTCCTTCACCCCGGCGCTCTGCGAGCGGCTTGCCGAGAGCGGCTGCATCGCCGTCTCCGGCGGGCTGGAAGTGGCCTCGGACCGCCTGCTGCGGCGGATGAAAAAAGGCGTGACCGTGGCCCAGGTGGCAAGGGTGACGCGCGCCTTCAGCGAGGCCGGCATCCTCGTCCACGCCTATCTGATGTACGGCTTCCCCACCCAGACCGTGCAGGAGACGGTCGACTCGCTGGAATATGTGCGCCAGCTGTTCGAGGCCGGCTGCCTGCAGTCCGGCTACTTCCACCGCTTCGCCTGCACGGTGCACTCGCCGGTGGGTCTGAATCCGGCCGAGTACGGCGTCACCCTGCGGCCCGAGCCCTTCGCCGGTTTCGGCCGCAACGATGTGCCCTTCGACGACGGCACCGGCATCGACCACGCCCCGCTGGGCGAGGCGCTCAACCGCGCGCTCTACAACTATCTGCACGGCCTCGGGCTGGAGCGGCCGGCGCACCGCTGGTTCCCGGGCCGGGTGCCGCGCAGCCGGGTGCCGGCGGATTTCGTCAGCCGCGCGCTGGCGGGCTCAGAGCCGGCGTAGACCGAGCAGG
Source organism: Nevskiaceae bacterium (assembly GCA_036275365.1). GTDB lineage: Bacteria > Pseudomonadota > Gammaproteobacteria > Nevskiales > Nevskiaceae > DASUDX01. The sequence continues at coordinate 43,106 of DASUDX010000044.1, forward strand.
CTGAACACCGCGCGGGTGCTCAGGCCCGGCCGCGCGCGCAGGGCCTGCAGCCGCTCCGGCCGCGCCTTCCAGGCATAGGGCGTCATCGTCAGCAGCTGGTCGAGGGCGGTCGCGCTGAGCTCGAGATCGACCGTCAGCTCGATCGGCGCCTCGGCGCGGAATGCGCCCTCCAGCGCGCTCAGGAACTTCTCCGGACGATGCGGCTCGATGCGCTCGAACAGCTGCTCGCGCAGGCTCAGCAGATGGTCGGCTCCCGGGGTGACCACCAGCAGCGCGCCCCCCGGCGCCAGCACCCGTGCCAGCTCGGCCGGCACCAGCGGGGTGAACAGGGTGACCACGGCCTCGAGGCTGGCGTCCGGCAGCGGCAGCTGGGCATTGCTCGCCACCAGCCACTGCGGACCCGGATGGCGGCGCGCCGCCAGCCGCAGCGCCGGCTTGGCGATGTCGAGCCCGGCGACGGCCCGGCCCTCGGCCTGCAGGGCGGCGGTGTAATCGCCCTCGCCGCAGCCGACATCGAGCAGGCGACGCGGCGCGCGGGCGCTCACCCAGTCCGCCACCGCCCGACGCAGCGGCGCGTAATGGCCGGCGGCGAGAAAGGCGCGCCGCGCCAGCAGCGACTCCGGCCGGTCACCCGGATCGCGGCTGTGCTTGAACTGCACCGGCAGCAGGTTGACATAGCCCTCGCGGGCGACATCGAAGCTGTGCCCGGCCGGGCAGTGCCAGCGCGCCGGGTCCTGGGTCAGCGGTTGCCGGCACAGCGGGCAGTGCCAGGGCAGGGGGGCAGACATGGGCTCACCATAACGGCCGCCGCCGGGTTCCTGCTGGAAGGGCGGGGTCGCTCGGTCTGTACGAGATCGACAGCGCGTAGGCAGAGGATTCCCGTGGTCGGCTACCCCTCGGGAGACCCTCGCGACCGCGTCCCCTCAGCGCGCTGGGCGGCGCAGATCGAGGGTGTACGGATACTCCGGATTGACCGCCTCCTCGGCCGGCCAGTAGCCCGACGGGGTATGGCCGAAGGGCTGGAAGCGCGCCAGCCGCCGCGATTCGGCCTCGTAGCTGTTGACCGGAAAGGTCTCGTAGTTGCGGCCGGCCGGGTGCATCACATGATAGGTGCAGCCGCCGAGCGCACGGCGGTTGACGCTGTCGTAGAGGTCGAAGATCAGCGGGGTGTGGATGCCGATCGAGGGATGCAGGGCCGAGGCCGGCAGCCAGGCGCGGTAGCGCAGGCCGGCCACCCATTCATCGCGCCGGCCGGTGGCGCGCAGCGGCAGGCGCCGTCCGCCCACCGTCACCAGATGGCGACCGGGGGTGAGGCCGCGGGCGGTGATCTGCATCCGCTCGAGGCTGGAATCGACATAGCGCGCGGTTCCGCCCAGCGCCGCCTCCTCCCCCAGCACCGGCCAGGGCTCGAGGGCGTGGCGCAGCTCGATCTCGATGCCCTCGTAGTGGAACAGCCCGTGACGGGGGAAGCGGAACTCGAAGTGCGGCTCGAACCAGGCCGGATCGAAGCCATAGCCGGCCTCGCGCAGCTCGGCGAGCACCGTGCGGAAGTCCTGCCAGAGGTAGTGCGGCAGCATGAACTGGTCATGCAGGGCGCTGCCCCAGCGGATCAGCGGCGCGGTGTACGGGGTTTTCCAGAACCGGGCGATCAGCGCCCGCAGCAGCAGCTGCTGGGTCAGGCTCATCTGCGCGTGCGGCGGCATCTCGAAGCAGCGGAACTCGACCAGCCCGAGCCGCCCGGTCGGGCCGTCCGGGGAGTAGAGCTTGTCGATGCTGATCTCGGTGCGGTGGGTGTTGCCGGTGAGATCCACCAGCAGGTTGCGCAGGGTGCGGTCGACCATCCACAGCGGCACCGACTGCCCCGGCGGCGGCAGCTGGGAGAGGGCCAGCTCGATCTCGTAGAGCTGGCTGGTCTGCGCCTCGTCCGGCCGCGGGTGCTGGCTGGTGGGGCCGATGAACAGGCCGGAGAAGCCGTAGCTGAGGCTCGGGTGGTTCTGCCAGTAGCGGATCAGCGAGCCGAGCAGATCGGGCCGGCGCAGGAAGGGCGAATCGGCGGGCGTCGCCCCGCCCACCACCACATGGTTGCCGCCGCCGGTGCCCACCGCGCGGCCATCGATCAGGAACTTCTCGGTGTCCAGCCGCGCCAGCCGCGCCTCTTCGTAGAGCGCCAGCGTCAGCTCGCGCAGCTCCGGCCAGCTGCGGGCCGGATGGACATTCACCTCGATCACCCCAGGGTCGGGCGTCACCCGCAGCACATGCACGCGGTGATCGGCCGGCGGGGCATAGCCCTCGATGCGCACCGGCACATCGAGCTCGGCGGCGCTGTCCTCCACCGCGGCGACCAGATCGAGATAGTCCTCGAGGGTGGCCACCGGCGGCAGGAACACGCAGAGCTGGTTCTCGCGCGGCTCGACGGTGAGGGCGGTGCGCACATTGCCGCCTTCCAGATAGGCGCCGCGCCGGGTGGGTGCCGGCTGGTCCTTCTCGGCGGTGAGCGACTGCAGGCGTTCGCGCCGGCGCTTCTCGCGCTCGGCCTCGGTGGTCTGCGCCTGCAGGAAGGGCTGGCGGCGCGCCTCGGCGGTGTCCGGCAGCGGTGCGCGGTCGGCGAAGGGGTCGTAGGGGATCAGCTGCGGATAGGCGCTGGCCGGCAGCCAGGGCAGGGCATCCAGCGGCAGCCGGAAGCCGATCGGGGAATCACCGGGAATCAGGAACAGCCGGCCGGCGCGGAAGCTCCAGCGCTCGCTGATCCAGGCCCGGCTCTGCCAGCGCTGCACCGGCAGGGCATAGCCGCGCGGGGTGTCGAGCCCGCGCTCGAAGACCCGGGCGATGCGCGCGCGCTCCTCCGGGTCCTTGAGCTTGTTGTCCTCGGGCAGCACATTCTCCGGCAGCTGGCGCTCGCGGTGCAGGTAGTGGAAGGCGTCCTCGTAGGCGGGCAGGGCGTTGTCCGGCATCACCTCCAGGCGCTGGGCGATGCCGCGGATCAGCGCCCGCGCGCTGTGCAGATCGGCGGCGGTGGTCCCGCTGGCGAGATCACCGCGCACCAGCGGCCGTCCATCGCCGCGCCAGTAGAGCGAATAGGCCCAGCGCGGCAGGGATTCGCCCGGGTACCACTTGCCTTGGCCGAAGGTGAGCAGCCCGCCCGGGGCGAAGCGCTCGCGCAGGCGGCGGATCAGCGCCTCGGCGCGCGCCTGCTTGGTGGGGCCGACCGCCGCGGTGTTCCATTCCGCGCCCTGGCGGTCGTCGATGCTGATGAAGGTGGGCTCGCCGCCCTGGGTCAGCCGTACATCGCCGGCGGCGAGCTCGGCATCCACCTGCAGACCCAGCGCGTCGATCGCCGCCCACTGATCCTCGCGATAGGGCTTGGTGACGCGGGCGCTCTCCACCAGCCGGGTGACCCGCATCTGGTGCTCGAAGGTGGTGGCCAGCTCGTCCTTCTCGTCGGCGCGGACGAAGCTCATCGAGCCGCTGATCGGCGCCGCGCTGGCCGGCTCCGGCGTGGCGCAGAGCGGAATATGCCCCTCGCCGGCCAGCAGGCCGGAGGTGGGATCCAGGCCAATCCAGCCGGCGCCGGGCAGATAGACCTCGCACCAGGCGTGCAGATCGGTGAAGTCGTGATCGGTGCCGGAGGGGCCGTCGAGCGATTTCACATCCGGGGTGAGCTGGATCAGATAGCCCGAGCAGAAGCGCGCCGCGTAGCCCAGATGCCGCAGCGTCTGCACCAGCAGCCAGCTCGAATCCCGGCACGACCCGCTGGCCAGCTGCAGGGTCTCCTCGGGGGTCTGCACCCCGGGCTCCAGGCGGATCAGGTAGCGCACCGCCTGCTGCACGCGACGGTTGATCTCGACGATGAAATCGACCGCGCGCTGGCGCTCGCGCGGCAGGCCGGCGAGAAAGGCCGCGAGCTGCGGGCCGGCCGCATCGGTGCGCCGGTAGGGCTTGAGATCCTCGGCCAGGGCCGGCGGATACTCGAAGGGGGCGTACTCGGCGCTCTCCTCGACGAAGAAATCGAAGGGGTTGTAGACCGCCATGTCGGCGGTGAGATCGACGGTGACGATGAACTCGCGCACCGGCTCCGGGAACACCACCCGCGCCAGCCAGTTGCCGAAGGCATCCTGCTGCCAGTTGAGGAAATGCCCGGCCGGTTCCACCTTCAGCGCATAGCCGAGCACGCGGGTACGCGAATGCGGCGCCGGCCGCAGGCGGATCAGCTGCGGCGAGAGCGTGACCGGTCGGTCATAGCGATACAGCGTCTGGTGATAGAGCGCGGCGTGCAGCGTCATGAGCGGGCGCGGAGTGGAAGCAGTCGAGCGGGATCATAGGGGTGCCCCTGGCCCCGCGTATGACGCAAGAATCGGCCCAGGTGGGCCGCGGCCCTATTCGACTTCGCCCGCGGTCAGACAGCTGAAGCGGATCACATCGCCGGATTGATCGGCCAGCGGCGAGCCCGGGCTGATCACGCCATCACCGAACAGCGGGTAGCGGTCCGAGTGCAGGAACACCTCGCGGCCGCCGGCGGTGACGAAGCTGCCGTTGCGGGAATCGTCGCGGTAGTGGAAGCGCCCGCCCTCGTGGATCACCGCCCCATGCAGGCGCGAGACATTGGCGCCGCCGACGATCATCGCGCAGGCGGCGTCGCGGCCGATCGAGAACGGGCAGTCCTCCGGGTGCACGGTGAGGCTGCTGCCGCGCCGGCTCAGGCGGATCATCTGCGCCTTCGGTGCGCTGTGCAGGCTCACCACATGGCGGGTCTTCTCCCGGTAGGTGCCGGCCTCCTCGCGCCAGGGCAGCTCGAACACGCCGCTCAGGGTCTTGCCCTGGCGCGCGGGGCGGTACTCCATCAGCTGGTGGGTGAAGCCGCTGCCGAGCTGGGTCGCCGCCTCGGCGGTCACCAGCAGGGCGTCGGGCTCGGCGGCATCCATGATCTGGTAGAGCCGGTCCACCGGCTGGGCATCGCTGCCCTCGGGCCAGATGTCCAGCACCACCCGCCCGCTGCAGCGCTCGTTGGGGGTGGGCTCGAGGTGCTCGACGCTGCGCAGGAAGGACAGCGCCGCCTCCAGGGCCAGATCCAGCCGCGGATAGACCGCCAGGAACTCGCTGCTGCCGGTGGCGGCGATCTCGGTGCCGGCGCGCTGGAGGGTGCGGCGCAGCTGGCTCTGGTGAACGCTGCCCAGGCTGCTGCCCTGTTCGCGTGCGGCGGCCGCCAGCAACATGGCGTTGGGGCGGGCCGGAGGGGTTTTTTCGACCATATCCAGGGTCTGCAGACGATGGAAAGCCGGCGCGCGGGCCGGCGGCGCTGCCTCCATGCAGGCGCCGGTCCCGATGGTAGCGCGCGGCCGCGGCTGCCGAGCGGCGGCGGGGGCAGCGGTGCGGCTGGCCCGACCAGCGTGGCCAGCGGGCAATCCCTCACGCCGCCCGGCGCTCAGGACGGGCACAATCCGCGCCTTTCGTCGCAGCGGGATCACCCCCATGTCGGTTTTCAGCCACCGCGAGTTCGACCGCCACGAGCTGGTCGCCTTCCATCACGATCCGGCCACCGGCCTCAAGGCCATCATCGCCGTGCACAACACCCGCCTCGGCAAGGGCCTGGGTGGCTGCCGGATGTATCCCTATGCCAGCGATGCCGAGGCGCTCACCGATGTGCTGCGGCTGTCGCGCGGGATGACCTACAAGGCGGCGCTGGCCGGGCTGCCCCAGGGCGGCGGCAAGAGCGTGATCATCGGGGACCCGCGCCGCGACAAGACCCCGGAGATGATGCGGGCGATGGGCCGCTTCGTCGACTCGGTGGGCGGCCGCTATGTGGTGGCCGAGGACTCCGGCACCAGCGTGCCGGACATCCGCCTGATGGCCGAGCACACCGCCCATGTCGGCGGCCTGGCGCCCCCCGGCGATACCAGCCGCACCGGCGATCCCTCGCCGGCCACTGCCACCGGCACCTTCATCGGCATCCAGGCGGCGGTGCGCCACCAGCTCGGCCGCGAGGACCTGCGCGGCCTGAAGGTGGCCATCCAGGGCGTCGGCAATGTCGGTCGCCGGCTGGCCCGGCATCTGCACGAGGCCGGCGCCCAGCTGTGGGTGACTGACAGCTACGCCCCGGCAGTCGAGCACTGCGTGACGGCGTTCGGCGCCACGCCCGTGGCGATGGATGCGATCTACGGCCTGGATGTCGAGGTGTTCGCGCCCTGTGCCCTGGGTGCCATCCTCAATGACGACACCATCCCCCAGCTCAAGGCACGGGTGGTGGCCGGTGCGGCCAACAACCAGCTGGCCGAGCCGCGCCACGGCCTGCGCCTGCTCGATCGCGGCATCCTCTACGCGCCGGACTATGTGATCAACGCCGGCGGCATCATCGACATCCACTACGAGGGCCCGGAGTACCAGTGGAGCGTGGTGGAAGCCCATCTGCGCCGCATCGGCGCCACCCTCACCACCATCTTCGAGCGCGCCCGTGCCGAGCAGCGCTCCACCCACGAGATCGCCGACCGCATGGCCGAGGAGATCTTCCGGCCCACCGCCCGCGGCTAGGCCAGCCCGCGCACCAGCAGCAGCCCGGCCAGCAGCCAGGCGGTCAGCACCAGGGCCAGGCCGAGGCGGCTCACCGGCGTCTGCAGCGAGCGCTCGGCGCGCTCGCGGGCGGCGGCGATCCGCGCCGGCGGGCTTAGCCGCAGCACCAGGGCCAGGCCAAGCGGAATCAGCAGCAGATCGTCGAGCAGCCCCAGCACCGGGATGGCGTCCGGAATCAGGTCGACCGGGCTGAAGGCATAGGCCGCCACCAGCAGGGCCAGCAACCGCGGCGGCCAGGGCAGCGCGGGATCGCGAGCGAGGTGATAGACGGTCAGCGCCTCCCGCCGCAGGCGGTGCAGCCGTGCGCGCCAGCCCGGACGGCTCACCGGCCGGCCGCGCGCAGCGCCTCCAGCCGCTGGTTGGCGCCGCGGCTGAAGAAGCCGAACAGCCAGCGGGTCAGCGGGTTGAGCCGGGTGTGCACAGGGCCGCGCTGGAAGTAGTCCGCGGCATCGGCATAGTCGGCTGGCGCCGCCGGTGCGCGGCTGGACAGGCCCGCCACCGTGCCATCGTCGAGGTATTGCGAGAAGGCCGGCGTGCGGCCATCCCAGTCCGAGCGTCCGCGCCGATGCACCCCGCCGCCCAGGCTGCGACCGGCCGCCGCCAGCCGGGCACGGGCCTGGTCGGCATAGGGCTGATCGACGATGTAGCTGTCCACGGCGATCCACCGCCCGTCCAGCCAGACCTCGGCATAGCTGTGATCCACATAGGCGCTGCCGGGCTCGATCAGGCCCTCGAGGATCTCGGCACGGATATCGACGAAGCGCGGCCGTGCCGGAATCTCCGCCGCCCGCAGCAGGGCCACGAACAGGGTGGTCTTGGTCACGCAATAGCCGACGCCCCCGGCCAGCACCTCGCTGGCGCGCTGGTCGTAGAAGGCCGGCGCCCAGCCGAAGCGGATGCGGTCACGGACGAAGTCGTGGATCGCCACCGCCTGCTCGCGCGGGCTGGCCGCGCCGGCACCGAGCGCGCGCGCCTGGGCGATGAGCGCGGGCGAGCGGCTGTCGATCAGCGCGGTTGGCTGCCGGGCGGCCTCGAGCTCGCTGGCCGGCAGCGCGCGGCTCACCAGCCACAGACCCAGCAAAAGGGCGGCCCGGGCGGCCATCGGCTCAAGCGCCCAGCACCCGCGCCAGCAGCAGCAGGCTCGCCACCGTCAGCACGCTGAAGGTCAGCACCATGCCCACCACGCGGAACTGCAGCGTCTCGCGCACCTGGCTCACTCCCCAGGCGTGGGCCAGCCGGCCGATCAGCAGGGCCGCGCCCAGGGCATGCACCAGCCAGCCCGGGCCGCCGCCGCTTTCCACCAGCCCGATCAGGATCAGCGCCAGCGGCACATATTCGGCGAAGTTGCCGTGGGCGCGGATGGCCCGCAGCAGGGCCGGCTGGCCACCATCGCCCACCGCCACCTGGAAGCGGCCGCGCAGGCGCAGCGCCCGCACCGAGAGGGCCAGAAACAGCAGGGTGAGCAGGGCGGCGTAGAGCGGCAGGATGGTCATGGGCGGCGGTCGGGGTCAGGAGGGAAAAAAGCCGGGGCGGAAGAAGGCGTCGAACAGCGCGCCCATCCCCTGCAGAATCGTGTCGCGGGTCGCCCCGGGGCGGCGGAAGGTCACCTTTTCCACCTCGGCCAGCGCGTAGCGGCTGCGCTCGGTGTAGAGGGCCTGCTCATCCACCGTCCGGAACACCCCGCGAAAGGCGCGGCCGTCGCGCAGGTGCACGGTGATCGTCTGCCCGGGTTCCAGCCGCGCTTGCAGCCGTGCCTGCGGGGTGCTGGCTGGCGCCGCCGTGCTGGCACAGCCGCCGAGGGCCAGCAGCGGCGCCGCGCTCAGACAGACGGTCAGGACGAAGCGGAGGATCAACCGGAAACCCCATGCCGATCGAGGCCTTCACGCTGCCAGAGCCGGGCCGGGCCGGCAAGCGGACGGCGGCTGCAGCGGGCACAAAAAAGCCCGGCGCACCGCGAGGTGCGCCGGGCCTTCAACCCCCTGCGCTTACGGGCAGCAGGGCATGCCCACGCCGCAGCAGGCGGCCCCGGCCACGCAGCAGGCCGCGCCCGCGGCCATCAGCACGGTGGGGGTGGCGAAGCTGGCCAGCAGGGCAAACAGACGGGGGAAACGGGTGCTCATGTTCAGACTCCAGTTGACACGCAAAGATGATGGAAACGGTGAAACCAGGGTCAGCCGAGCCGGTGGATCGGCGGGCGCCAGATGTGCGCCTCGCGCGGTCCCGGGGCGGCCAGGGCCAGCCGCGGCAGCGGCGGCAGCCGGAGATCGTGCGGGGCGGGCAGGCCCAGCCGCCGGCTCAGCCCCGGGGCCGGACAGGCCGAGCAGGACGGCGCCTGCGCCGGCAGCACGCAGCAGGGCATTTCCTGCGGGCAGGGCTCCGGGCAGCAGGGGTGGTCCTCCGCACTCGCCGCCGGTAGCGGGGGCAGCAGCAGCAAGGCCAGCACCAGCAGCCCCAGCAGGGGGCGTGCAAGCAGATGGCGAGGGCTGAGCATCACGCGGCGGGCGACCGGTCAGTTAGGGAACACGCGTGAGAGTACCGAGATCCGCTTTGGTTCCATAGCCCTGTCCAAGTCCGTCAGTCGCCGCGCCAGGGCCGGTGGTGGCGCCAGCCCACCATCAGCAGGCAGGCGATCAGCAGCACGCTGTACTCGCTGCCGTTGCGGCCGAGCCCCACCACGAACCAGCCGGCCGGGGCATGCACCAGCACGATGCCGGCCATGTAGATCAGGCTGTAGAGCGCGCACAGCGGCGCCACCGCACGGCCGATCAGCAGACTCACCGGGCCGATGATTTCCAGACCGGTGATGCCCATCGCCAGCCAGGCGCCGGCCGGCAGGCCCTGGGCCTCCAGAAAGCTGCCGAAGGGGGCGACTCCGCCAGCCAGGGCACGCGCCCAGCCGTGGGCGGCGATCAGACCGGCCAGCAGCACCCGCAGGCTGACCCAGAGCGGATCGAGCCGCTCGCCGGCCGGGCTGCGCAGAGGATCGACGGGCATGAGGCCGGGCTCAGATGGCTTCGAGATCGCGTACCGCGGCGATGATCGGCGCGGTGTCCTCGTAGATCGCCAGGCGGGCGATGCGGCCGTCGCGGAGGGTGGCGCGGTGGATGTACTCGTGATCGACCACCCGCCCGGTGGCGCGGATGCGCAGGCGCTCGGCGAGGAAGACCACCACCTCGTCGCCGCTGGCCAGATAGCGGGTGGCCTCGAAGCGCTCGAACTCGGCCACCGCGCCCATCCCGGAGAGAAAGCGCAGAAAGCCGGTCTTGCCGTGCTGATAGCCGGCCCAGGGCCATACCGCCTGGGTCATCGGGTGGAACAGCTCGAGGTCCTCGGTGACCAGCTCGAGCAGGGCAGGGACATCGCCGTCGTGGAAGGCGCGCACCGCCCGGTGGGCGAGGGCGAGATTGGCGTCGATGCTCATCGGGGTCTCCAGCACGCCGTCACCGGCGCTTGCAGGCTCTTGGTCCGGCATAGGCTGGCGCATCCCTGCGGCGAATGCACGGCCCGGCGATCACAGGCTGGCCGGGCGCGGGCCGAACAGGATGATCGCCATGCCCAGCAGGCAGACCGCCACGCCGAGCAGATCGGTGAGGGTGGGGCGCACCCCGTCGACCGCCCACAGCCAGGCCAGGGCCACGCCCACATAGACCCCGCCATAGGCCGCGTAAACCCGCCCGGCCGCCTGCGGATGCAGGCTCAGCAGCCAGACGAAGGCGGCCAGGCTCAGCGCCGCCGGCAGCAGCAGCCAGACGCTCCCGCCCTGGCGCAGCCACAGCCAGGGCAGGTAGCAGCCGAGAATCTCGGCCAGCGCGGTGAGCGCGAACAGGCCGGTGGTCTGGATCAGGCTCACTGCATCGGGCTCACCGCGCCGCCTTACTTGGCCGCGGGCTCGGGCGCATCGAAGCTGGGCTTGGCCATCGGCTGACCGCCGATGTAGCGCGCCAGCCAGCTCTGCACCTCGTAGTTCCAGTAGATCGCGTTCTGCGGCGAGAGAATCCAGTGGTTCTCGTTGGGGAACATCACCAGCCGCGAGGGCACGCCCATCGACTGCAGCACGCCGTACAGGGCAATGCCCTGGCCATAGGGCACGCGGTAGTCGAGCTCGCCGTGCAGGATCAGCATCGGCGTCTTGAAGTTCCGGGCGTGGATGATCGGGTTGTTGCGCTGCATGCCCTCCAGATCGTCCCAAGGCGTGCCGCCCAGCACCTCGGCGTTGAAGAAGTAGGTGGTGATGTCCGCGCCGTACTGGCCGATGAAGTCACTCACGCCGGCGTGGTTGACCAGGGTCTTGAAGGCGGTGGTGTGGCCGAGCATCCAGGTGGCCAGATAGCCGCCATAGCTCGCCCCGGCGGCAGCCACCTTGTCGCGGTCGATCGCCGGGATCTTCTCGAACAGATAGGCGTTGGCCTTGAGGATGTCCTCCATCGGCTTGTCGCCCCAGGCGCCGTTGATGCTGCGCGCGAAGGCCTCGCCGAAGCCGGTCGAGCCGTGGCGGTTGACCCAGGACACGATGTAGCCCGGGCTGGCGAACACATGCGGGTTCCAGCGATAGCCGAAGCTGTCGCGCACCATGGTGTGCGGGCCGCCGTGCAGCAGCTGCAGCAGCGGGTACTTCCTGGCCGGGTCATAGCCCGGCGGATAGGCCAGCCACAGCTGCACGCGAGCGCCGCCGGCGCCGCTGAAGGTGTGCGATTCCACCTTGCCCAGATCCAGCCCGGCGATCAGCGCATCGTTGAAGCGGGTCAGCCGCCGCACCTCGCCGCTGCGCGGATCCAGCGCATGCAGCTCGGCCGGGCGGCTGGTGGTGTCGTTGAGGAACACCACCCGTCCGCCGGCGGCGCGCAGGCCGGTGCTGCTGCCCTCGGCGTAGAGGCGGGTCAGGCCGCTGCCATCGGCACGCAGACGGAAGATCGGCACCACGCCCTGCTGCTCGGCCTGGAACCAGAGGGTGCGGCCGTCCGCCGAGAAGGCGATCTCGTCGATGCTCAGATCGATGCCGCCGCTGACCAGCCGGTTCTCCCCGCTGCGCAGATCATGCCGCCACAGCCGGCGCAGTTCGCCGGCCGGGGTCGGCAGCACCTGGCGCAGGAAGTACAGGCTCTTGCCATCCGGTGCGAAGCGGGGCTCGTCATCGCTGCGCGGATTGTCCGCCGTGAGGTTGCGCAGGGTGCCGCTGCCATCGGTGGCGAGCAGGACGATGTCCTGGTTGGGCTCGGCCGAGTAGGGCGGCGGGCTGCTGTTGAGCGCGAGCGCGATGTGCTGGCCATCGGGGGCGATCTCGTAGCGCACCTCGGGGCTGGACATGTGGAAGAGCCGGTCCTGCTTGGGCGTCAGATCGGTCAGCGCCTTGGTCGCCAGCGTCACCTTCACCAGCCGGTGGGCGAGGTTGTCGGTGAGGTTCTTGTCGAAGAAGCGGTACTGGCGATGCTCGGTGACATAGGCCGTCATCTTCGAGTCCTTGCGCCGCTTCATCTCCTTCTTGATCGCCGCCAGATCCTCCTTGGCGAGCGTGCCGGCCAGCTCCGGAATCACCTGGGTGACCACCACGATCGACTGGCCATCCGGCATCCACTGCGGGTTGCTCACCCCGTACGGCAGCTCGACCAGCTCCTCGGCCTCGCCCCCGTCCACCGCGATCACATAGAGCGAGGCGGCCTCGTCCTCGCCGCGCTTGCTGACGAAGGCCAGGCGCCGGCCATCCGGGCTCCAGGCCGGCTGGCCGTCGCTGCTGCTGCCCTGGGTCAGACGCCGGGTGGTGCCGCTCTCCACCTCGGTCAGCCAGAGGCTGGCGCTGGGCTTGTTCTTCTCGATCGACCACTCCTGCACGCTGTAGGCGGCGGTGCGGCCATCCGGGCTCAGCGCCGGGGCGGACAGGCGCTTGGCCGCCCACAGATCCTGGGCGGTGATCGGCCGCTTCGCCGCCTCGGCGGCCAGCGACAGCGGGCTGGCCAGGGCCAGCAGCAACAGCATCCAGCGGGCGGCAGCAGGCCGCGACGCGATCGACATGAGGCTCTCCTTGCAGTGGCGCGCACCGGATGCCTGCCCGGTGCGTTTCGAATCCGGACCCTAGCCGATGCCGGCGGGGCTGTCAGGGGGAATCTCCCGGGGCGGCGCCCGCCCACCGGCTGATGCAGCCTGCCGCGGCGAGGCCCGGTTCCGGCCGGCGCCCGTGCGCGGTCAGCGGGCCCGGGAGGCCGCGCCACCGGCGCGGGTCTGCGGGCTCAGTCCGCCGCTCCCGGGGCGGGTGACGGATCGAGCGGCAGGGACATCAGGGTGAACTGCGGGCGAGGACGGTAGCCGGCCTCGTGGTAGAGCCGCTGGGCCCGCTCGTTGCCGCGCGCCACCTCCAGATGCAGGGCGCGCAGGCCCAGCGCGGCCGCCGCCCGCCGCAGCTGTTCGAGCACCGCGCGCCCGAGCCCGCGTCCGCGATGCTCGGGCAGCAGAAAGAGCTCATCGATGAAGGCATCGCGCCCGCCGAACTCGATCGAGTACCCGAAGGTGATGGCGAGATAGCCGGCCGGCGCCTCGTCGAGCTCGATCAGCCACAGCCGTCCATGCGGGCTCTCGCCGAGCAGGGGCTGCAGGACCGCCAGCGAGGGACCGCCCGCGGGCAGGCCTTCCAGGGCATGGAAGGCGGCGACATAAGCGGCGAGCCTCGGCAGGTCGGCCGCCTGGGCCAGACGCAGCCGCAGCACGGCCGCGGGGTTCACGCCACCTGCGTCTTGCGGGTCCGCCGCCGCGGGGCGGCCGGCGCCGCGGCCGATGGGGCTGCGGCCGCAGGCGTGGCCAGCGGCACCACCCGTCCGCGCCGCAGCGGGTCGGGCAGGCGACGGGCGATCAGCGCCGGCAGCCGTGACAGGCCGAGCACATTGCTCTCGCGTGGCTGGTCCGGCATGAACTCGCGGGTGCCCATCACATAATCGAACCAGGGCCGGGTGACGCACCAGTTGGCGTCCGGGTGGCGACCCAGGTGGTGGTCCACATGCCAGGGCAGATGCTGGCGCGCCCAGGCCGGGTCCTGGTGCGCCTTCTTGTGCTTCACATAGTAGTTGGCCGCGCTGTACCAGAGCGTGCCGACGAAGAACGGCGCCACCGGAAACAGCGGCGCCACCGCCGCACCGGCGGCGATCAGCGCCCAGGCTTCCTTGCCCTGGGCGTGCAGGCCGAGCGGAAAGCGCTGGTAGTTGGGATCGTGGAAGGCGTGCTGGCGCACGATGCGGTGATGCTCGTGGAAGTGGAAGGCCCAGAAACTCTTCTTGTTGCGACCGGCCTCGTGCAGCACGTACTTGTGCATCGCCCATTCAAAGGCGTTGGCGGTGACAAGGCCGAGGGGAATGCCGAGCATGGCGGGCTCCGGGTGGGGTCAGATCGCGGCGAGCGCGCGCTCGAGATCGGCGCGCAAATCCTCGACGGCCTCGACGCCCACCGACAGGCGGCAGAGACCATCGGAGATGCCCAGCTGCGCGCGCGTTTCGGCGGGCACGCTGGCGTGGGTCATGATCGCCGGGTGCTCGATCAGGCTCTCCACGCCGCCGAGCGACTCGGCGAGCGCAAACAGCTCGCAGCGTTCGAGGAAGCGGCGCGAGGCCTCCAGCCCGCCCTTCAGCACCACGGTGATCATGCCGCCGAAGGCCGGCTCGCCCCTGGGGTTGCGCATCTGTTTGGCCGCCAGCGCGTGCTGGGGGTGGGAGGCGAGGCCCGGGTAGATCACCCGCTCGATCCTGGGGTGGGTCTCCAGCCACTGCGCCAGGGCCAGGGCATTGGCGCAGTGGCGCTCCATGCGCAGAGCCAGGGTCTTGACCCCGCGCAGGGCGAGGAAGGCATCGAAGGGCCCGGCCACCGCGCCCACCGCGTTCTGCAGAAAGGTCAGCCGCTCTTCGAGTTCGGCATTGGCGCCGACCACCACCACGCCGCCGACCATGTCCGAATGGCCGTTGAGGTACTTGGTGGCCGAGTGCATCACCAGATCGAAGCCGAGTTCCAGCGGGCGCTGCAGCCAGGGGCTGGCGAAGGTGTTGTCCGCCGCCGCCCACAGCCCGTGGCGCCGGGCGAGTGCGGCCAGCGCGGCGAGATCGGCCAGCTTGAGCAGGGGGTTGGTCGGGGTCTCCACCCACAGCAGGCGCGTCGCCGGGGTGATGGCAGCCTCCACCTGATCGAGCCGGGAGAGATCGAGGAACTTGAAGCGCAGCCCGGCCGAGCGGGCGCGCACCCGTTCGAACAGCCGGTAGCTGCCGCCGTAGAGGTCATCGCTGGCGATCACCTCGGCGCCCGGCTCGAGCAGATCCAGCACCGTGCTGGTGGCCGCCAGCCCCGAGGCGAAGGCATAGCCGCGGCTGCCGGATTCCAGATCGGCGATGCAGCGTTCCCAGGCGTAGCGGGTGGGGTTGTGCGAGCGCGAGTACTCGTAGCCGCGATGCACGCCGGGCGAGGCCTGCACATAGGTGGAGGAGAGCGAGATCGGCGGCATGATCGCGCCGGTGCTCGGGTCCGGCGACTGGCCCGCGTGGATCACGCGGGTGGCGAAGGCATGGGTCATGGCAGAGACCTGACGGGCGAAGCCGCAGCTTAGCGGCTCGCCGCGCCTGCCACGACCGCCCGGGCCTCAGTCGCCGTCGTCCAGATGGCCGTGGATCTGCCCGTCCGGCGGCAGCTGCAGATACCAGCCGGGACCGGCGAGCGCGGCGATCACCCGGCTCACCTCCACCCGCGCCAGACGGCGCTCCGGATGCAGGCTCAGCCGCATCACCTCGGTGAGCCGGCCGGTGCGCGCCCGCAGCGCCTCCGGCAGCACCTCGGGGCTCAGGCCCTCGCGCAGGTAGAGATAGAGCTCCGCCTGGCGGCTGCAGCGGTAGACCACGCAGGCGCTCATGGCGCTGCTTCCAGCGCCGGCAGGCGCAGCAGCCGGTTGGGGTCCGGGCACTGCGCCAGCCAGTGGGCGCGTTCGCTCGGCTTGCACACGCCCGGGTGATCGCCCTGGCGTCCGCTCATGTCGCTGAGCACCTGCAGATGCAGATGCGGCGCCCAGCCGCCGTTCTCGGCGGGCTCGCCCAGCCAGCCCAGCGGCTCGCCACCGGCGAGCACCCGGCCCGGCGGACTCGCAGCGAGGCTCGCCCGCGCCAGGTGGCCGTAGAGGGTGTAGAAGCGCCAGCCGCCGAGCGTGTGCTCGAGGATCACCGTCGCCCCGTAGTCGCCGAAGGCGGCGTTATCCGCGGTGCTGTGCACCACCCCGGGCAGCACCGCATGCACCGGGGTGCCCGCGGCGAGCCACAGATCGATGCCCAGATGCAGGGTGCGCGCCTCCTCGCCACGGCCGCTGTCGAACACCGCGCTCATCCGGTACAGCGCGCGGTCCTCGCCATAGCCGCCGGCTGCGTGATCGGCGCCGCTGCTGGCACATTCGCGCTCGATCCAGGCCTGCATCGCCCGGGCATCGGCGGGATTCACCGCGCCCAGACGCGGGTTGCTGGCGCCCAGATCCAGCCGGTGCCAGCGCCGCGAGGCGAGCGCGAAGGCAAACGGACTGTGCGCCGGCAGCGCCGTCAGCAGATCGGCCAGCGCCCCGCTCATGCCGCCGCCCGCCGCGCGCGGGCGGCGTCGAAGTGGCCGAGCAGCTGGTCGGCGATCGGCCCCAGCAGCGGGGTGGGCAGGTCATGCCCCATGCCCGGGAACAGATGCAGGCGGGCGTTGGGAATGCGCCGCGCCAGATCATGGGCGGCCGCCACCGGCACCAGCGGATCGCTCTGGCCATGCAGCACCAGGGTCGGCGTGCGGATCTGCTTCACCAGCCGGGCGCGGCTGCCGGAGGCGAGGATGGCGTCGAGCTGGCGCAGCACGCCGGCCGGGTGATAGCTGCGGTCGAAGTGGCCGGCGATGCGGCTGGTCAGCTCCTCCTCCGGCACCGGATAGGCCGGGCTGCCGATCAGCTGCCAGGTGCGCACGCTGTGGCGGATCAGGCTGTCGCGGTCGCGTCCCTCGGGGCGGCGGATCATCCGCAGCTGCAGCTTCCAGTGCGCCTGCGGCAGGCCGCGCGCACCGCTGGTGGTCATGATCAGCCCCAGGCTCGCCAGCCGCTGCGGCGCCCGCACCGCCAGATGCTGGGCGATCATCCCGCCCATCGAGGCACCCACCACATGCGCCTGGGCCAGCCCCAGGGCATCCATCAGGCCGAGCACATCGCCGGCCATGTCCTCGAGGGTGTAGGCGGCGCGCGCCGGCAGGCCGAGCTGGCGCCGCAGCCAGGTGCGCGGGATGCTCGGCCGGCCGCGATCGCCGAAACGGGTGGACAGGCCGATGTCGCGGTTGTCGAAGCGGATCACCCGGTAGCCCGCCGCAGCCAGGCGCTGGCACAGCGGCTCCGGCCAGTGCGTGAGCTGGCAGGCGAGGCCCATCACCAGCAGCACGGCGGGGTCGCGTTCGCGACCGAAGGATTCGTATTCGAGCTCGATGCCCGGAGCAACCGTGGCGCGCATGCAGGCGGATCCGTGAAGGGGAGCGCATTGTGCGACGCCGGCCGCCGCCACGCGGCACACTGGGGTTCTTTTCCCAGGAGGCTCGCATGATCGTCGTCCACCATCTCAACAACTCGCGCTCGCAGCGCGTGCTCTGGCTGCTGGAGGAACTGGGCCTGCCCTACCGCGTGCAGCGCTACGAGCGCGATGCCAAGACCATGCTCGCACCGCCCGAGCTGCGCGCCGTGCACCCGCTGGGCAAGTCGCCGGTGATCGAGGATGAGGGCCTGGTGGTGGCGGAATCCGGTGCCATCGTCGAGTACCTTGTGGACCGCCATGGCGGTGGCCGCCTGCTGCCGCC
>DASUDX010000045.1:0-6373 GCA_036275365.1 Nevskiaceae bacterium
GACCCCCTGCCCCCCAGGCAGATGCGCTACCAGGCTGCGCTACGCCCCGACCGAAACCGCTCACGCTGCACGCAGCGCTTCCAACCCAGCTAGTTTACTTCAACTCCATGCCGCTCAGGGACCTGCACCGCGCGTTCTTGAGCGACCGACGCGTTCACCAGCCTGCTTGAGCGGCTGCCCCGTTTACAGCGGCCTCATTTACTGCCGACTGCTCAGAACAGCTTGAGCAAGGACTCCAGATCCGAGCGCAGGGTCCGGATCTCGCGACGGCGGCGCGACTCGGAGGCCGGCAGCGCTGAGGCGTCGCCGACCGGTGCCGGTAGCGGAGCCTCGACCGCCGCCGGCGCGGTGACGGGCACCAGCCGCGGTGTCTCCTTGAGACGCTGCCGGGCCCCGCCGATGGTGAAGCCCTGGTCATACAGCAGCCCGCGGATGCGGCGCACCATCAGCACATCTTCCTGCTGGTAATAGCGCCGGTTGCCCCGGCGCTTGACCGGCTTCAGCTGCGGGAACTCCTGCTCCCAGTAGCGCAACACATGGGGCTTGACGTCACACAGCTCGCTGACCTCGCCGATGGCGAAGTAGCGCTTGCGCGGAATCTCCGGCAAGGCCGATGTCGGCTCCCGGCGTTCCTCAGCGTGACGCATCGATCTCGACCCTCAACCTCAGCTTCTGGCCCGGACGGAAGGTCACCACCCGCCGTGCCGAAATGGGAATTTCCTCGCCGGTCTTGGGATTGCGACCCGGACGCTGATTCTTGCTGCGCAGCTCGAAGTTGCCGAAGCCGGAGAGCTTGACCTCCTCCCCGGCTTCCAGACGGCCCCGGATCTCCTCGAAGAACAGATCCACGAATTCCTTGGCCTCGCGTTTGTTGAGCCCCAACTCATCGAACAGCGCATCGGCGAGTTCCGCCTTCGTCAACGCCACAGGCCCCCCGATCGTTCTCTCCGGGGCCCGGCACGCGCTAGCGGACCACCGCCCCCAGTTCACGCTCCAGCTCGGCGGTAATCCGCAGCATGCAAGCGTCCACTTCCTCAAGGGTTAGGGTGCGCGAATAGTCTTGGAAGATCAAGCCCATCGCCACGCTTTTGAAACCTTCGCTGAGATTGGACCCGCGGTAGACATCGAACACCACCAGCTCCTGCAGCGACGGCCCCGCGGCACGACGCAGGGTGCGCTCCAGCGCCTGGGCGGTGACCGCCTCCGGCACCTTCAGGGCGAGGTCGCGGCGCGAGGACGGGAATTCAGAGAGGGCCTGGACCCGGGGGACCGGCTGCGCCCGCACCACGGTCCAGTCCAGTTCGAACAGCAGCGGCGTGCTGGGGAGATCGAGCTGGGTCACCCGCTGCGGATGGAGGGCGCCCAGCCAGCCCACCGGCTGCTCGCCCCGGTAGATCCGCGCGCTCTGACCCGGATGCAGCGCCGGGTGTCCGGCCGCCTCGAACCGCCAGTCGCCGGGCCCGAGGAGGGCTTCCACATCGCCCTTGAGATCGTAGAAGTCCGCCGCCCGCGGCGGGCGGCTCCCCCACTGCTCCGGCAGCGCGCTGCCGCTGATCAGTCCAGCCACCCGGCTGGTCTCGACGATCGCGCCACCCGCGGAGTCCCGGTGGAAGCACACCCCGCACTCGAACAGGCGGATGCGTGCGCTCTGCCGGCTGCGGTTGTACTGCCAGCTCTGGATCAGACCACCCCACAGGGTGCTGCGCATGACCGCGGCGTTCTCCGCCAGCGGGTTGTCGAGGGCGACCGCCATCGCCCCCCCGTCCAGCAGTGCCTGCGGTGCGGGGTCGGCGAAGGCGAGGTTGATCACTTCCTGGTAGCCGCGGGCGATCAGGCGATCGCGCGCGGCATCGAGGCTGCGCTGGCCTTCGGGCGGCCGCGAGGGGGCGATCTGCGCCGGATTGGACTTGGCCGGAATGCGGTCGTAGCCGTAGAGCCGCGCCACTTCCTCGATCAGATCGGCCTCGATGCGCAGGTCATAGCGGCAGCTCGGCACCCGGGCATGCCAGGTACCGGTGTCGGCGTGCGAGAGCACCACGCCCAGACGCGACAGCAGCTGCTCGACCTCGCGTGCCGAGATCTCGTGACCCAGCAGCTGACGGACCCGGGCCAGCCGCAGCGGGACCTTGATCGGTTCGGGCAGGGTGCGACCGACATGGGTGATCGGCCCCGCCTCGCCCCCGCAGATCTGGATCACCAGCTCGGTGGCGCGCTCCAGCGCCTGGCGCTGCAGCTCGGGGTCCACCCCGCGCTCGAAGCGATAGGCGGCGTCCGAGAACAGCTTGTGCCGCCGGGCGGTACCGGCCACCGCGGTCGGCGCGAAGCAGGCGCTTTCCAGGAAGATACGGGTCGACGCTTCGGAGACCGCCGAGTCGGCACCGCCCATCACCCCGGCGAGCGCCGCAGGACCGCGCTCATCGGTCACCAGCAGCTCGCGATGGCGCAGGTGGACGAACTCGCCGTTGAGCAGGCGCATGCCCTCCCCTTCGCGGGCGCGACGGACCCGGACCACGCCGGCCAGACGGGTGGCATCGAAGGCGTGCAGAGGCTGGCCCAGCTCCAGCATCACATAGGCCGTGATATCCACCACCGGATGGATCGAGCGGATGCCGGAGCGGCGCAGACGCTCGCGCATCCAGTCCGGCGTCCGGACCTTGGGCTTGACGCCCACGATCACCCGTCCGGCGTAGTTGGGGCAGTCGAGCGGATCCTCGAGCTCGACGGTGAAGCGGTACTCCCCGACCACCACCGCCGGGCGGATGCGCGGACGCGCCGCCTGGATGCCATAGAGCGCGGCGATCTCGCGCGCCAGCCCGTGGACCGAGAGGCAGTCGCCGCGGTTGGGCGTCAGTTCCAGGTTGAGGATGCGGTCGTCCAGCTTCAGATGCGCTTCGATGGGCTGGCCCGGTCGCGCATCGGCATCCAGCTCAAGCAGGCCATCGCTGCCACCGCTCAGACCCAGCTCGGCGGCCGAGCAGAGCATGCCGGCGGATTCCACGCCGCGCAGAGTGGACACGCCGATCGACAGCCCACCGGGCAGCTGCGCGCCCGGCAGCGCGCAGGGAACCAGCAGGCCGGCACGGGCATTGGGGGCGCCGCAGACGATGCGACGCAGCCCCCCCTGCCCCACCTCCACCTCGCAGACGCGCAGACGCTCGGCGTTGGGATGCGGTTCGAGGTGGACGATGCGGCCCACCACCACGCCGCTCGGGCGCTCGGCCAGGGCCGGCTCGATGTCGAGCTCCAGCCCGCCCATCACCAGCCGCTCGGCGATCTCGTGGATATCCGCGCCCGGGTTGACCCACTCGCGCAGCCAGGATTCAGAGAGTTTCATCGGGGTGCAGACTCAGGCGAACTGGCGCAGGAAGCGCAGATCGTTGTTGTAGAACAGGCGCAGATCGTCCACGCCGTAGCGCAGCATGGCCAGGCGCTCCACCCCCATGCCGAAGGCGTAGCCGGTATAGCGCTCGGGATCGATGCCCACCGCCTCGAACACCTTGGGGTGAACCATGCCGCAGCCGAGCAGCTCCAGCCATTTGCCGCCGAGCTTCATGTGCACATCGGCACCGGGCTCGACGAAGGGGAAGTAGCTGGGGCGGAACAGGGTCTCGACCTCCTGCTCGAAGAAGCGGGACAGAAAAGCCAGCAGATCGTGCTTGAGGTCGGCGAAGGTCACCTGCTCGGCCACATACAGCCCCTCCACCTGGTGGAACATCGGGCTGTGGGTGCGATCGGAATCGTTGCGGTAGACCCGCCCCGGGCAGACGATGCGGATCGGCGGCTTGCGCGAGAGCATGGTGCGGATCTGCACCGGGCTGGTGTGGGTGCGCAGCACCCGTTCGCCCTGGCTGGCGTAGAAGGTGTCCTGCATCGCCCGCGCCGGGTGCAGCGCCGGGATGTTGAGCGCGCCGAAGTTGTGGAAATCGTCCTCGATCTCCGGGCCCTCGACGGTTTCAAAGCCCAGCTCGTTCCACAGCCGCTCGATGCGGCGGATGGTACGGGTGATCGGATGCAGCCCGCCGACGCCCTCGCCGCGCCCGGGCAGGGTCACATCGAGGCGCTCGGCCTCCAGCCGCCGGTCCAGCTCGGCCGCGGCCAGGGCCTCGGCCCGTGACTCGATGGCGGCGGACACGCTCTGCTTGGCGCGGTTGACCTGCTCGCCGAAGCGCTTGCGCGCCTCGCCGTCCAGCCCGGCCAGCTGCTTGAGCAGGTCGGTGATGCGGCCCTTCTTGCCCAGATAGTCGATGCGGATCTGGTCGAGCGCACGGGGATCGGCGCAGTCGCCAATCTCGCTGAGGGCGCCAGTGGTCAATCGGTCGAGGTCTTCGATCATGCGAGGGCCTGTGGGCAGGGGAGCGTCGCCAAAAAACAAAGGGGCGGCTGACGCCGCCCCTCGTGAACACAGCGGATCGGGCCGACGAGGGCCCTACCCGCCCGCCTCAGGCGGCGAGCTGCGCCTTGGCAGTCTCGACCAGCTTGGCGAAGGCAGCCTTGTCGTGCACCGCGAGATCGGCGAGCACCTTGCGGTCGAGCTCGATCCCGGCCTTGCCCAGGCCGTTGATGAACCGGCTGTAGGACAGGCCCAGCGCCTTGCTGCCGGCGTTGATGCGCTGGATCCACAGCGCGCGGAATTCGCGCTTCTTGACCCGGCGGTCGCGGTAGGCGTACTGGCCGGACTTGATGACCTGCTGCTTGGCTGCGCGGAACACCCGCGAGCGGCCACCGTAGTAGCCCTTGGCCTTCTTCAGGATCTTCTTGTGACGCGCGCGCGCCGTCACACCACGCTTGACTCGTGCCATCGTCTATCTCCTCAGGCGTAGGGCAGCATCTGCTTGACTTCGCGCACGTCAGAGGCGTGCACCTGGGTCTCGCCGCGCAGCTGGCGAATGCGCTTGCCGGCCTTCTTGGTGAGGATGTGACGCTTGTGGGAATGGCTGCGCTTGAAGCCGCCCTTCCCGGTCTTGGAGAAGCGCTTGGCCGCGCTCTTGATGGTCTTCAGCTTGGGCATCGTGACTCCTTCCCGATTCATCGGGTCTTGGTGGCCGGTGTCGCAACCCGCCCAGGGCGCTTGCCGGGCGATCCGCAGCACGGATCGACTTCTCTTGTTGCCGGCGGAAACCGCTCCGCCGGTTGCTGCAACCGCTTACCGCTTCTTGGCGGCGATCACCATGACCGCCTGCCGTCCTTCCAT
Organism: Nevskiaceae bacterium; assembly: GCA_036275365.1. Classification (GTDB taxonomy): domain Bacteria; phylum Pseudomonadota; class Gammaproteobacteria; order Nevskiales; family Nevskiaceae; genus DASUDX01. Next base: position 5,192 of record DASUDX010000045.1, read on the forward strand.
CTTGGGGTGCTGTTCCACCACCCCGAGTTCGGCGAGATCCGCCTTGACCCGATCCATCACCCGCATGCCGAGTTCCTGGTGAGCCATCTCACGGCCGCGGTAGCGGATCGTGACCTTGACCTTGTCGCCTTCTTCCAGGAAGCCCCGCATGAAGCGCAGCTTGGTCTGGTAATCGGCTTCCTCGGTCGTCGGGCGGAACTTGATCTCCTTGATCTCGATCTGCTTCTGCTTGCGCTTGGCCGCGTGCTGCGCCTTGTCCTTCTGATAGATGTACTTGCCGTAGTCCATGATCTTGCAGACCGGCGGATCGGCGTTGGGGGAAACCTCCACCAGATCCAGTTCCAGGTCTGCCGCCTTGGCAATGGCATCGCGCGTCATCATGACGCCGATCTGTTCTCCGTCCGCCCCGATCACCCGCACCTTGAAGGCAGTGATCTGTTCGTTGCGGCGGTCTTCTCGTTCCTGAGCGATGCTCGACTCTCCAATGAACCAGCGAGGCGGCTGGCAGCCTGCCCATCGCGAACCTCCTCAGCACCCAGCCGTCAGCCGGGGCCCGATTCGCGCGGCCGCGCATTGTAGGCAGCGGTCTGGCAAAGCTCAACTGGCCACGGGCAGCGGCGGCGAGGGGCTTGCGCTGGCCAGCCAGTCGGCCAGCGGGCGCGGCCGCGAGAAGTGGTAGCCCTGGGCCTGCTCGCAGCCCAGGCTGCGCAGCAGGGCGCGCTGGGCCTCGGTTTCCACCCCTTCCACCACATGGTCGAAGCCCAGCTCCCGGCACAGCCGCAGCACCCCGCCGACGATCACCCGCGGACGCTCGTCGCCGGGTTCGCCCAGCGGGATGACGAAGGAGCGATCCAGCTTGATCACATCCACCGGGAAGCGGCTGAGATAGGCCAGCGAGCTGTAGCCGGTGCCGAAGTCATCCACCGCCAGCTTCAGACCCAGCTCGCGGCAGCGGCCGAGCAGCTGGGCCGCCTGGTCGAGATCGGCCATCAGCAGGGACTCGGTGACCTCCATGCGCAGCTGGGCCGGCTCGAGTCCGAACTGGTCCATCGAGGCCGCCACCACATCGAACAGGGCGCCATCGCTGAGCTGACGGCCGGAGAGGTTGAAGGCGACATACGGCCGTGCGCCGGCCGCGGCCACGGCACCCAGGCGGGCCGCCGCCTCGGCGGAGGCGTGGGC
>DASUDX010000046.1:0-5064 GCA_036275365.1 Nevskiaceae bacterium
AGCCGGTGCTGCGCAGCACCGAGGCCGGTGTGGAAGCCCGCGTGGTACCGGCCCGGTCGATCACCCGCGCCGAGTACGCGCAGGCGGCGCTGATCGCTGAGGCCACCTACGGCGCCCGCGAGTAAGCGGGTACCCGCTCCCGGCGTCCCTGCCGGGAGCGGGCACCGCCGCGTTGCATGACACGGCCGCAAACGCGGCACCGGCTGCCCTCTGGCGGCCGTGACGGGGATTCCAGCGGGCCGCCAGCCGGCGGCCTGACTGGGGAGCGAAAAGGGCCGCCTGCCGGCGGCCCCGTGCAGATACAAAAAAGGCCGCCCTCGGGCGGCCTTTTCTGTTCGCGCGGCGGTCAGAAGGTGAACTGGAAGCGCGCGCTCACCGCATTGCCATCGGCCTGGGTGGTGCCGAGCTCGTCGCCATCCGCGCTGAGCACATTGAGCATCAGACGCAGGTTCTGGTTGAGATACCAGTTGGCGCCAACGGTGGTGAGATTCACCGTCTGCTCCGCCGCGCCGTTGACGCGCACATCCACCTGCTCGAGCTTGGCCACCAGCTCCACCGCGCCGTAGCGGGCGTTGGCCGGCTTGATGCGGTCGATGCGGGCCGGGTACTTCTTGTACTCGCGCGATTCACCGGTGAGGGTGAAGGTGGCCTGCAGATAGCCGCCCTCGATCTCGGTATCGCCGCCCTGCTCGCCGAGGGTGCGGTTGACATACTCGGCCTGCACCGACAGCGGCCCGCGGATCCAGGCCGCCTCCAGCCCGTACTGGCGGTCATCGTCGGCCACCACGGCCAGGGTCTGGTTCTGGGCGGCGCTGACGCCCAGACGGGTGCCGAGGGTCAGCTCGAAATCCTCCGGCAGGCTCAGCTCGGCCACGGCCAGGCCCAGGTGCAGGGTCTGCTCCTTGCCGTGCAGCGGCGCCCAGGCGCCGCGGGCGTAGTAGCCGTACTGGTCGCGCCCGTTGGCGTTCTGCAGCCCATCCTCCTGCACCGAGGCGTACCAGCTCACCGGGCCATGGGCGGTGTCGTAGACCTGGCTCAGCATCAGCCCGCTCTGGGCGATGTTGTTGGCGGTGAGATCGGTGGCGATCGAGCGCTCGATGGTGGAAATCCAGTTCGAGCTGGAGATCTCCTCCAGCGCGAAGGGCCGCTTGAAGCGCCCGCCGGTGATGTCGAACACATCGAAGCCGGTGTAGGTCAGCTGGGCCTGGTAGACATTGCTCTGGCGGGTGTCATCGAGGGTTTCGAAGACGACCGTGAAATCCCAGTCCTGGTCGATGGTGCCGCCGATGCCCAGACGGGCGCGGCGGATGCGCGTGTCGCTGGCATCGGCGCCGTCGTTGGCGTCGTTGTAGAGGCCGTCGAACATCATCGCGTCGAACTGGATGCGGCCATCCAGGGTGATCTTGTTGCGGCCATCGGCCGATTCCACGGTCAGGCCGCCCTGGGTCTTGATCTTCCAGGGGAACGGCTCGTCCGCCGGCGCCCGCACCGGCTCGACCGGAATGGTCGGCAGGCTGGTCTGCGCCAGCGCGGGGGCGCTGAACAGGCCGAGCACGGCCAGCACCATGGCATTTCGCTGCATCTGCATGAGGACTCCCTGCCCATTGGGCTCGTTGTGAAGCACCGATTGTTTCAGTTTTGTGACGCCTTGCGGGCGCTCGCAGGCCGGAGTCTGACGGAGGCGTCGGGTCAGGGTGATGACGGGCTTGCAGTGTTTTTGAGAATCATTATTATTTGAGAGCCACCCCGCACCGAGATCGCCCATGAACACCCTCGCCCTGCCCCGCCCCTTTCTCTCCCTGCGTCCCGCCGCGCCCAGCCGGCCGCGCCTGCGCAGCGAGGAGCTGTTCCGCGGCAGCTCCGAACTGATCATCGAGCACGCCGGCCAGGAATACCGCCTGCGCCTGACCCGCAACGACAAGCTGATCCTCAACAAATAGCGCCCTGAGGTCCCGGCGGGTGGCGTCCCCGCCCGCCGGCGGCATCCCCGTCCTGGCCGCGAGGCCAGGACCTACCTCTCCGAACCGCCGGCCGGCGCCTGCGCGACAATCACGCATGCGTCTTTCTGCCTCCGGTCTGTCGCTGGCTCTGGCCCTGCTGCTGCTGCCGGCGCTGGCCCTGCACCTGGGGCTCGGCCCCACGCCGCTCTCCGCCGGCGAGATCCTGGGCACGCTGTTCGCCGGCCCCCAGGGCGGGCTGCCGGCCACTCCGGTGGTCTGGGAGCTGCGCCTGCCGCGCGCGGTGCTGGCCCTGCTGGTGGGCGCGGCCCTCGGGATCAGCGGCGCCGCCATGCAGGGGCTGATCCGCAACCCGCTGGCCGATCCCGGGCTGATTGGCGTCAGCGGCGGCAGTGCCTGGCTGGCTGCCACCGTCCTGCTCGCCTGGCCGCTGCTGAGCCCGCAGCCGATGCCCTTCTGGGTACTGCCACTGGCGGCCTTCATCGGCGGTCTGCTGCTGGCGAGCCTGGCGCTGGGCCTTGCCCGCCGCGAGGGCGAGCTGGCCGTGGCCACGCTGCTGCTCGCGGGCCTGGCCCTGAACGCGCTGACCAGCGCCGGCATCGCCCTGAGTGCCCAGCTGGCGGACGACACCACCCTGCGCACCCTCACCTTCTGGCTGTTCGGTGCGCTCTCCCGCAGCGGCTGGAGCGAGCTCGCCATCGGCGCGCCGCTGCTGCTGCTCGCCCTGCTGGCCCTGCCGCGCGAGGGCGCCGCCCTCAACGCCCTGCTGCTCGGCGAGACCGAAGCCCGTCATCTCGGCGTGCCGGTGGCCGCGCTGAAACGCCGGGTGCTGCTGCTGTGCGTGCTGGCGGTGGCGGTGGCGGTGGCCCTGGCGGGGATGATCGGCTTCATCGGCCTGATCGTTCCGCACACCCTGCGCCTGCTGCTGGGGCCCGATCACCGCGCGCTGCTGCCGGCCTCAGCACTGGCCGGGGGCCTGCTGCTGCTGCTCGCCGATGCCGCCGCCCGCCTGCTGCTGGCCCCGCGCGAGCTGCCGGTGGGCATCCTCACCGCCGTGCTCGGCGCCCCGTTCTTCCTCGCCCTGCTGCTGCGCCATCGGCATCTCGGGCTGGAGCCGGATCCGTGAACACACGCCCCAAGGGGCCCGGGCTCAATGCACACGCGGTCCATCTGCCGGGGCCGGTGCGGCCGCGCCTGCAGGCGGTGGATCTGTCGCTCGCCCCGGGCGAGGTGCTGGCGCTGATCGGTCCGAATGGCGCGGGCAAGTCCAGCCTGCTGGGGCTGCTGGCGGGCGATCGTCCCCCGCAGGCGGGGGCGATCTGGCTCGACGGCGCACCGTTATCCAGCTATGACGACCGCGAGCAGGCGCAGCGGCGGGCGGTGATGCGCCAAGGCGATGGGCTGGGCTTTGCCTTCCGCGTCGAGGAAGTGGTGGCGCTCGGGCTGCAGGTGCGGGCCCTCCCCGATCGCGGCGCCCGCGCCGCGGCGCTTGATCAGGCGCTGCAGGCCGCGGATGCCCAGAGCCTGCGCGGCCGGCTCTACACCCAGCTCTCCGCCGGCGAGCGCATGCGGGTGCGATTCGCCCGGGCGCTGGCCCAGCTCGGCGAAGCCCCGCGCAGCCGGCCGGCCTATCTGCTGATGGACGAACCCACCGCCGCGCTGGATCTCGCCCACCAGCACCAGCTGCTGGCCATGTGCCGTTGCCTCGCGGCCGGCGGGGTTGGTGTGCTGGTGATCCTGCACGACCTCGCGCTCGCGGCCAGCTACGCCGACCGCGTCTGCCTGCTGCATGAGGGCCGCTGCGTGGCCAGCGGCTCGCCCCGCCAGGCCCTCACCCGCACGATTCTCAGCGAGGTCTACGGCCTGCCCGTGGCGCTGGACTGGAGCGCCGGCGGCGCACCGCGTCTACAGGTGCAGCCGCCGTTCATGCCGCGCGCCTAGGCCCGGCCTGGCCAGGGCGACTGCACCTTGGTGACACGGCTGGCGCGCCATGGCACGAACGCCAGGCCACCCTTCTCCCGCTCATGCGCTCGAAACACACAGACCCGGGCCGCTCGTGGGCGAGCCAACGCCCAGGTTCACCGGCGGGTCCGCGAGGCGGACCCGCCGATGAAACCGTTGGTCAAGCCTCACTACCGGGCGGACCCTTCAGCGGGTATGGCATCAAGCGGTGACTCGAACGCGATGAACAGCACACAGGGCGCACCCTTGGCACAAACCGCTTCATGCGGCTTGTTCGCCGGCCCATAGGCATAGGTACCGACTTCCAGCCTCGCGGTCGGCTGGCCTTCATAGGTGACATCCAACTGCCCCGACACCAGCACCATGCGTTCTGCCGATGTATGGGTGTGGCTGGGGATGGTGGCGCCGGCTGGCACCTTCAAGAAAACATCCACATTCGGCTTTGCAGGATCGCCATGAAGCACCGCGATCTCGCAGCCTTTCGGCATGAACGGAGGACACGGCCCCCAGTTGAGCTGTGGGTCTTTGAATGTATACGCAAGCGCTGGCTGCGCCGATGATTCCTGTGCGGACGCGGGAGAAGAGGCGATGAGCAGGACAGCCGAGCAAAGCACTGACAATGGCTTCAACATTTCATGTCTCCGTTATGTAGATGGCCACTATGGGCCGGGACCCAACGCCGGCACTCAGCAACGGTCTGAGCGCGAAGCGCGAGAACCGTCACCTGAAGCGCGCTGTTGCGCTTCACGCTGCGGTTTCAAGTGGAAGCAACGGAACAGCCAGCCACCAATGACGACCAGAGCGAGCGATATGGCTGATGAGACCAATATCTCCTCTCGGCCAACTGGACGGGCTGGGAAATGGTCTTCTGTTTTCGCCAGCTCAGCCCCAGCGGGGTCATAAAGTGACACCGCTACACCCAAGAAGCCGAGCGAGCCGAACATCAGCATCACAACGCCCACCATCGTGAGTGCTCCATGAAGAAGGCGTATGACAAAGGCTCGCATCGTCATCAAGCTCAACACCGCACTTCAACAGCGCGAGCACAAACGACCATCCGGTGCGCGGAAGGCAATCGCATCCGCTCGAACCGCTTGTCAGTGCGCAGTCGTCTTTTTTGCGCGGTGTTTGCGGACGATGCCAA
>DASUDX010000047.1:0-99412 GCA_036275365.1 Nevskiaceae bacterium
TCCCGAAGGCACCCCCGCATCTCTGCAGGGTTTCTGACATGTCAAGACCAGGTAAGGTTCTTCGCGTTGCATCGAATTAAACCACATACTCCACCGCTTGTGCGGGCCCCCGTCAATTCCTTTGAGTTTCAACCTTGCGGCCGTACTCCCCAGGCGGAGAACTTAGCGCGTTAGCTTCGACACCGAGCCGCGTGAGCAGCCCAACGTCAAGTTCTCATCGTTTACAGCGTGGACTACCAGGGTATCTAATCCTGTTTGCTCCCCACGCTTTCGTGTTTCAGCGTCAGTACAGGCCCAGGCGGTTGCCTTCGCCATCGGTGTTCTTCCGGATATCTACGCATTTCACCGCTACACCCGGAGTTCCGCCGCCCTCTACCGTACTCGAGTCCACCAGTCTTGAATGCAGTTCCCAGGTTGAGCCCAGGGCTTTCACATCCAACTTAATGAACCGCCTACACACCCTTTACGCCCAGTAAATCCGATTAACGCTAGCACCCTCTGTATTACCGCGGCTGCTGGCACAGAGTTAGCCGGTGCTTGTTCCTCTGGTACCGTCAAGGCTCCGGATATTAGCCAGAGCTTTTTCTTCCCAGATCAAAGTGCTTTACAACCCGAAGGCCTTCTTCACACACGCGGCATTGCTGGATCAGGCTTTCGCCCATTGTCCAATATTCCCCACTGCTGCCTCCCGTAGGAGTCCGGACCGTGTCTCAGTTCCGGTGTGACTGATCATCCTCTCAGACCAGTTACTGATCGTCGCCTTGGTAGGCCGTTACCCTACCAACTAGCTAATCAGACATAGGCTCCTCCAAAAGCGCCAGGCCTTGCGGTCCCCGACTTTGCTCTCTCGAGATCATGCGGTATTAATCCGGGTTTCCCCGGGCTATCCCCCACTCAAGGGCAGATTCCTATGTGTTCCTCACCCGTCCGCCACTGGGTATTGCTACCCCGTTCGACTTGCATGTGTTAGGCATGCCGCCAGCGTTCAATCTGAGCCAGGATCAAACTCTCCAATTGAATACCAAATACTCAACTAGATCGCCCACAGCGCTTCCGCGCCGCAGGCCTTAAGAGTCCAACCCAGACCCACTTACTGCTTGGGTTCTGGTAACTCTCGTGACGCATGGCCTCAGCCACCATCACAGGAGCACCCACACAAATCACTTGCTCTTTTTCTTAAAGATTCAGGATGTTAGCGCCAAACCAACCCAACACAGCGCCCGCATCGGGGAGGCGCATTCTATAGACCCCACACAGAGAGTCAACGAAGCGCCTGCCGCTTTTTTATCCAATCTGGATAACTCACTGACTGGGCAGCAGATTTGATCGGCTGGCGGCTAGCGCTGGGTGCCGCCGACGGTGAGGCCGTCCAGCCGCAGGGTGGGCTGGCCCACGCCCACCGGCACGCTCTGGCCGTCCTTGCCGCAGATGCCGATGCCGCTGTCGAGCCGCAGATCGTTGCCGACCCGGCTGATCCGCTGCAGCGCCTCGGGACCGTTGCCGATCAGGGTGGCGCCCTTGACGGGCCGGGTCACCCGGCCGTCCTCGATCAGATAGGCCTCGGTGGCGGCGAACACGAAGTTGCCGCTGGTGATATCCACCTGGCCGCCGCCGAAGCTGACCGCGTAGAGGCCGTTGCGCACCTCGCGCAGGATCTCTTCCGGGTGGTGCGGACCGGGCTGCATGTAGGTGTTGGTCATGCGCGGCATCACCAGGCTCGAGAAGTTCTCGCGGCGGCCGTTGCCGGTCAGCGGCAGGCCCATCAGCCCGGCATTGAGGCGGTCCTGCAGATAGCCCCGCAGCACGCCGTTCTCGATCAGCGTGGTGCACTGGCCCGGCGTGCCCTCGTCATCGACGGAGAGGCTGCCGCGGCGATCCGGCAGGCTGCCGTCATCGACGATCGTGCACAGCGGACTCGCCACCGGCTGGCCGATGCGGCCGCTGAAGGCCGAGCTGCCCTTGCGGTTGAAGTCGCCCTCCAGGCCATGGCCGACCGCCTCGTGCAGGAGGATGCCGGGCCAGCCCGAGCCAAGCACGACGGTGAACTGCCCGGCCGGCGCCGCCACTGCCTCGAGCGCCACCAGCGCCTGCCGCACCGCCTCGCGGGCATAGCCCTCCACCCGGCCCTCGGCCAGGAAATAGCCCAGGCCGGCGCGGGCACCACCGCCGCTGTGCGCGGTCTCGCGCCGGCCCTGCTGTTCGACGATGACGGTCACATCCAGCCGTACCAGCGGGCGCACATCGGCGGCGAGGTGGCCATCGGCGCGGGCCACCAGCACGATGTCCTCGGCACTGCTCAGCGACACCATCACCTGCTGCACGCGCGGATCGGCGGCCCGCGCCGCCGTATCGGCCCGGCGCATCAGCCCCAGCTTGTCCTCGGTGGGCAGGCTGCCCGGCGCATCGACCGGCGGGTAGAGCCGCTGCTGTGCCCGTGCCTGCAGCGGCTGCACGCTCTGGCGCGCGCCCTCGCGGACGATGGCCCGGGCGGTGCGGGCCGCCTCCTGCAGCGCCTCGCGACCGAGATCCTCGGCATAGGCCAGACCCTGCATCTCGCCGTGGATGGCGCGCACGCCCACGCCCTGCTCGACATGATGGGCGCCGCTCTTGACGATGCCCTCCTCCAGCGACCACTGCTCCACCCGCGAGCGCTGGAAGTAGAGGTCGCCATCGCTGACCCCGCGCTCGAGCAGGGTGTCCAGACCCTGCTGGAGATCGGGGAGGTCGAGCCCGAAGGGCGTGAGCAGCACCGCGCGGGCCTGGCTCAGGCAGTCGTCGGAGGGAGCGGTGGGAGCAGTCATCGCGGTAGCCGGTGATGGAGACGGACGGGCAGGCGCTCGCGCAAGGCGCGCTGGGCGGAAAGATCGATGGAGGCCAGCAGTGCCTGCGGCTGATCGCCGGCCTCGGCGAGCACCGTACCCCAGGCGTCGATGATCATCGACTGTCCGCCGGTGCGGCGTCCGCCCGGATGACCGCCACACTGGTTCGGCGCCACCATCCAGCACTGGTTTTCAATCGCCCGCGCCCGCAGCAACACCGCCCAGTGCGCCTGGGTGGTCCGCGCGGTGAACGCCGAGGGCAGGCAGAAGCCGGTGGCGCCGCCCTGCTCCAGGGCGGCGAACAGCTCGGCAAAGCGCAGGTCGTAGCACACCGCCAGACCCAGACCGGCGAAGGGCAGCGCCGCCACCAGCGGCTGCGGCGGGCCCGGTGCGATGCTCGCCGACTCGCGGTAGGACTCGCCCTCGGCCAGCTGGACATCGAACAGATGGATCTTGTCGTAGCGCGCCCGGCACTGGCCCTGCGGGTCGATCAGCAGGCAGGCCGCGCGCACCCGCTCGCCCTGGCTGGCCGGCGCGCGCAGCGGCAGGGTGCCCCCGACCACCCACAGCCGATGGCGGACCGCAGCGGCGGCCAGCCAGCTCTGCAGGGGGCCCTCGCCCGGGGTCTCGGCGAGCGCCAGCTTGTCGCGCTCATGCCCGCCCATGAAGGCGAAGTTCTCGGGCAGCACCGCCAGCTGCGCGCCGCCGCGGGCGGCCTCGGCGAGCAGGGCCTCGGCCTGGGCCAGATTGGCCGCCGGGTCGTCGCCACTGTTCATCTGCAGCGCCGCCACCACCAGGGCATCGTCGGTCATGGGGTCGGTCCCTCAGGCGCTGGCAGCGGGGTGGCAGGGGGATCGGGGGGATCGTCGAGGCGCTGCACCTGCGGATCCTCCCAGGGACCGGTGACGCGGTAGCGAAGCCGCGCCGCCTGATCCAGCGGGGACTCCAGCACCTCCTGGGCGAGCAGGGCAATCAGCCCGGCGGCCGGACCGCCGAGCAGGATCGCGCCCAGCGTCACGCCCGAGGAGGTATCGGGCGTCACCGTGATCAGCTGATCGTAGTCGCGTTCGCGCAGGCCGACCCGCCCGCGCAGGCTCATCCGCAGCGAGGGGCCGAGAATCTCGAGGCTGTCGGTGCGCGCCTGGCCGTCGGCGAGATCGAAGCGGCCCTGCAGCCGATCGAAGGCGAGGCCGCGCCCGACCACATCGCGGAAATCCATGATCAGCCGCCGCGGCAGCGCGGCGAAGTTGAGCAGACCCAGCACCCGCCCGGCACCCGGCTCGACCGCCTGCAGGCTGCCGTCCTCGGCTTCAAGCTCGATCGGCCCTTCGGCGGCGGACCAGCGCAGCCCCTCCTCGGCCGGCGACCAGCGCAGATCACCGCGGAAGTGGCTGTCGCGGGCCGAGATGTTGGCGGCAAAGCCGAGCCCGGCCATCACCTCGGCCAGCGCCGACCCCTGCAGATCGAAGGCCAGCGCCGCACTGGAAGGACCGTCGCCGCGCTGCCAGCGGCCCTCCGCCTGCAGCCGCACCGCCCCTTCCGAGAGCCGCGCCCGGCTCAGCCGCTGGCCGCGCTCGATGCGCTCGCTGACGAGCTCGGCGAGGCCCAGCCGCGCCGCACCCAGCCGCAGATCCTCCACCCGCAGATCCAGCAGCGGCCACTGCGCGGGATCGCGCGGCGGGCCGGGCTCGGCCGGCAGCGGCCGTGGCGGGTTCGGCAGCGGCTCCAGATGCAGGCGCTGCAGACGGCCGAGCAGCTGGCTGCCGTCGTGCCGCAGCTGCCCGGCCGCGCCCGCCCCGTCGAGATCGAGCTGCCAGCCAGCACCCTCGGGGCGATAGCGCCCCTGCACCCCGCGCACCCGTCGCGCGCCCCAGATCAGCTCCTGAACCTGCAGATCCGCCGACTGCAGGCGCAGCGGGCTCGCCGCCGGCGATGCCGCGACCCGGCTGCCCGGTGCGGCGGGCAGCGGCGGCAGCAGCTGCTCCATCCAGCCACCGAGATCGAGCCGGCCCACCTGGCCGGCCACGGTCAGACCGCTGGCCGGCAGCGGCGGTCGCGCCTCCGGCGCCAGCGGGCCGAGCTGGATCTGGCCGGCGGCGAGGCGCCCGCCCTCCTCCAGCTGCAGGCGCAGCTCCAGCAGATCGGCATAGGCCAGTTCCAGCCCCAGCCGGCCGCCGCCCTGGGGCGCCAGCTGCAGGCGCAGGGCATCGGCGCGCTCGGCGGGCTTGTCGAGCGGCGCCGGCAGCTGCAGGGCGAGGCCTTCGAGCGTCGAGCGGATATCCACCAGCAGCGGCGGCGGACGGCCCAGATCCAGGGTCAGCTCCACCGGGGTGGCGCCGCTCAGTGCGCGGCGCAGCCAGCCCGGCAGATAGCGCCCGAGGCCCTGTCCGGCCGGCTCGGCGCGCAGCTGGGTGCGGGCGCGCAGCTGCACCGCGCCCTCCGCCAGGGGGATCAGATCCACCGTCAGCGGCTCGGCCAGCAAGCGGGCCTGAACGCCCTCGGCCCGCACCCCGCTGCCATCGAAGCGGATCGCGCCGCTGACTGCCTCCAGCGGCTCGCCGAGGGCGGGGAGGTCCAGCCGCGCCTCCTGCAGGCGCACCGTGCCGCTGGCCCGGGTCTGCTCGGTGTCGCGCAGCGGGACCTGCAGCTGCAGGTCAAGAGTGGTCGGCCCGCTCAGCGCCGTCTCGCGCAGCAGGCCGGCCAGCCGCCGCTCGGCCAGCGGCGTGCCGCGCAGCCAGCGGTAGTAGGCGCTGCCCTCGCCGGCCAGCTCGGCGTCGATGGCGAGGTCGGCGGCGCGGAAGTCCGCGATCTCCGCCTGCAGCCGGCGCAGGCCGATCTGGCCCAGCCGGCCCCGCGCGGCCTCGATGCGCAGCCCGTTGCCGCGAAACGCCAGCCGCGGTTCGAGATCCTCGATCGGCGGCCACTGCGGGTGGAAGCGCAGGCTCACCGCGTCCAGATCCAGATCGAGCGCGAAGCGGCCCTCACCGGCGAGAAAGGGGAACTGCCGCAGCGGGCCTTCGATGGTCAGCTGACCCTCACGCAGCCGCCCGCCCTGCAGGCCGCGCTCGAGCCAGCGGCGCAGACCCTGGCCCCAGTGCAGGGGCATCCAGGGCTTGAGGCGGGTCAGCGCATCGGTACGGAAGGCCGCGCGCAGACGGATCTCGGGCGAACGCGCCAGATCGTCGGGCACCTGCAGCTCGATCGAGGCCTGGCCGGGATTGTCCAGCCAGCGCCAGTCAAGCTGTGGACTCGACAGCCGCCAGCCGCCGGCCTCGCGCTGCCAGTCGATCTGGCCAGCGAGTGCCTCCACCGGCAGCGGCAGGCTGAACACCCGCGGATCACTGAGCGTGAGGGTGGACGGTGCCAGCACCAGCTGCCCGCCGCGCTCGGTGGCGGAGAGCGCCCCGCTGATGCCGTAGACGGCGAGCGGCGTGGCCACGCTGTGGTAGCCGAGCTCCTGCAGGCTGGCCTTGAGCGCATAGGACCAGGGCCGGCCGGCTGCCTCGCGCTGCAGCTGCGCCACCACGCCGCGCAGCTCGCCCTGCAGATGCCCCAGGCGCTGCCAGCGCGGATCGCGGGCCAGGCCCAGCCAGGGGGCCAGGGTGTCGAGATCGACCCGGTCCAGGGTCAGGCCGATCCGGGGGGCGTCGCGGCCACCCGCCAGCTGCAGACGGCCCTCGAGCAGGGACCGCCGCTGGCCCTCGCCTTCGCTGCTGAGATCGACCCGGGTCAGGCGCCAGCCGCCGGGCTGGGCCTCGGCACTCAGCGCCAGCGCTGGCCGCGGCAGCTGCAGCACGGTGCTGCGCTGCCCGCCCACCAGCGCCTCGGCCTGCAGCTGCAGGGCCGCCGACTGCCAGGCGCCGTCGCGCCACTGCGCCTGCAGCGTGCCGCCCAGCTGCTGGAAGCCGAGCTCGACGCCCTCGCGCAGCCCGGCGGTCCAGGCGGGCGGCAGCCCGCTGGCACCCGGCGCCGTCTCGACGCGCAGCTGCAACTCCCCCTGCAGACGGCTCGGCTCCGCCAGCGGGCCGCGGCTGCGGCTGTCGAGCTGCCAGCGGCCGCCCAGGCCCGGCGGTGGCTGCAGGCTGGCGGTGAGACGGTGGGCCTGGGCGCTCTCGCGATCGAGCCGGGCCTCGATCAGCTCCCAGTCCTGCCCCTCCTGCCCGCTCTGCTCGTCCGCATCGCCCTCGATGCGCAGCAGGCAGCGGCTGACCCGGACCCGGTCGAAGCGCTCCAGCTCGCGCAGCCATTCCTCCTGGCTGCGTGCCGGGGCGCCGCGGGTGTCCAGCCCGTCGAACACCAGGCGCCCCTCGCGCCAGCTCGCCTGCAACTGCAGTCCGACCAGCTCGAGCTCACCCGGCCGCCAGTCCCCGCGGATCAGCCGCAGCCAGGAAAAACCCAGCGCCAGCCGTTCCATGCGCAGGGCCGGATCGAGCGGCAGCGACTCCGCGCCCGCCTGCGGATACAGGCTGATGTCCTCGAGCAGCAGCCGCGGCGAGACACCGCGCCAGCCCAGATGCATGCCGCCGATCGCCACCTCGCGCCCGGCTTCCTGGCTGATGCGATCCGCCAGGCCCTCGCGCAGGCCGGGCAGGGCCAGCAAGAGCAGCTGGAACAGCGCGCTGAGGAAGGCACCGGTCAGCACCACGCCGGCGCCCAGCGTCACCAGCCGTGTCCACCAGCGACGTCTTACCCGCTCCATCGACTGCACATCATCCTGTGTTCGGCAGAGCGCCCAGTGTCGAGGGCAGCCAGGCGCCGGCCAAGCGGGGCAAACACACTCATCGGCGGGTCGGGGGTCCGCTCAGAGCGGAACCACGTCGAAGTTTTCCGGGTGATAGCCGGACTCGACCTGCAGGCGCACCGGGCGGTTGAGCTGGGTCTCCAGCTCGGCGAGGCCCAGCGGCTGATCCTCCATCAGGCGCTCGATCACCTTGGGGGCGGCCAGCACCAGGAAGCTCCTGGCCTCAAACTGGCGCGCCGCGCGCTGCACCTCGCGCATCACCTCGTGGCAGACCGTCTCGACGGTCTTGACCGTACCGCGGCCCTCGCAGGTCGGACAGGGCTCGCAGAGGATGTGGCCGAGCGATTCGCGGGTGCGCTTGCGGGTCATCTCGACCAGCCCCAGCGGCGAGAACGGGAACACCTGGGTGCGCGCCGGGTCGCGCCGCAACTCCTTCTCCAGCACCCGCAGCACCTGCGCGCGATGGTCCTCGGACTTCATGTCGATGAAGTCGAGAATGATGATGCCGCCGAGATTGCGCAGCCGCAGCTGGCGGGCGATGGCCTGGGCCGCCTCCAGGTTGGTCTTGAGGATGGTCTCGTCGAGATTGCGATGACCGGTGAAGGCGCCGGTGTTGACATCGATGGTGGTCATCGCCTCGGTCTGGTCGATCACCAGACTGCCGCCGGATTTCAGCTCCACCTTGCGTGCCAGCGCGCGGTTGATGTCGTCCTCCACGCCGTAGAGGTCGAAGATCGGCGCCGACCCGGTGTACTGCTCCACCCGGTCGGCGGCCTGCGGCAGGAACACCTGGGCGAACTGGCGCACCCGCTTGAACTCGGCCGCGCTGTCGATGCGCACGCGCTCCACATCGGTGCCGAGCAGATCGCGCAGGATGCGCATCGACAGCGGCAGATCGCCGTGCACCAGGGTGCCCGGCGCGGCGGTGCGGGCCTGCTCGCTGACCGCCCCCCACAGGCGCAGCAGGAACTGCAGATCGGCCGCCAGCGCGGCTTCCTCGGCGCCATCGGCGGCGGTCCGGGCAATCACCCCGTAGCGCGGGCAGTGGGTCTGGGCGAGCTGGCTGACCACGCGCTTCAGGCGCTCGCGCTCGGCCTCGTCCTCCAGCCGGGCCGATACGCCGCAATGCGGCTCGAAGGGCAGCAGCACCAGATAGCGCGAGGGGATCGACAGCAGGGTGGTCAGCCGCGCGCCCTTGCTGCCCAGCGGGTCCTTGAGCACCTGCACCAGCACGTCCTGCCCCTCGCGCAGCAGCTGGTCCACCGAGGGCGTCGGGGTCTCGCCCTGGACCGGCCCGGGCACCATGTCGGCCACATGCAGGAAGGCGGTGCGCTCCAGACCCGCCTCGACAAAGGCCGCCTGCATGCCGGGCAGCACCCGCTGGACGCGGCCCTTGTAGATGTTGCCGACCAGGCCGTAGCGGGAGCCGCGCTGGACATGCACCTCCTGGGCGGCCCCGCCCTCGACCAGGGCCACGCGGGTTTCCTGCGGCCCGATGTTGACCAGGATTTCCGTGCTCACCCGTCGGCCTCCGGCCGCGGCTGGATGCCGGCCGCGGTGAGCAGCTCGACGGTTTCCACCAGCGGCAGTCCGATCACCCCGGTGTAGCTGCCGCAGACCCGCCGCACCCAGGCCGCCGCCCGGCCCTGGATCGCATAGGCGCCGGCCTTGTCGAGCGGCTCGCCGCTGGCGCAGTAGGCGCGCACCGCCGCCGGCTCGAGCACGGCGAACTCGATCTCGGTGCAGGTCTGCGCCTGCCAGAGCCGCTCGCCCGCCACCAGGGCCAGCGCCGAGATCACCTGGTGCCGGCGTCCGGAGAGCGCCATCAGCATGTCGAAGGCGGCCTCGGCATCGGCCGGCTTGCCGAGGATGCGGCCCTCCAGCACCACATCGGTGTCCGCGCCCAGCACCACCCGGCCCTCGGCGGCCAGCGCGCGGGCCTTGGCCAGGGCGATGCGGGCGGCGTAGGCCGGCGCGGTTTCGCCGGCTGCCGGCTGCTCGGGCAGGTCCGCCGGCAGGGCCTGGAAGCGATAGCCCAGCTCGCGCAGGAAGGCGACGCGCCGCGGCGAGCGCGACGCGAGAATGAAATCAGTCATGTCCGCATGGTAGGGATTCCCCGCCGGCGCGTGCAGGACGGTGCGCACTGGCATTTACCAAACCAGTCGGTACACTAATTCGGACCACCGCCATGCAAACCCTCACCCCCTTCGAATTCCAGGCGCGCCTGCGCGCCGGCGACCAGCTGCTGGATGTGCGCGAGGCCGAGGAACTGGCCCTGGCCGCCCTGCCCGGCGCCCTGCACATTCCGCTGCGGCAGCTGCCGCAGCGCGTGGGCGAGTTAAACCCGCAGCGGCCGATCGCCGTCCTATGCCATCACGGCATCCGCAGCGAGCACGCAGCCGCCTGGCTGGAACAGGCAGGCTTCAGCTCGGTGAGCCATCTGGGAGGCGGGATCGAGGCCTGGTCGCTGCTGCTCGATCCGACCGTGCCGCGTTACTGACACCATTGCTGACATCGTCTGAAACAGGGGACATCCATGCGTCTGTTGCCACTTGCTCTGCTCGCCGCGGCCCTGGCCCCGCTTCCGGCCTCGGCCAATGCCCTGCTGGAGATCTACCGGCAGGCCGCGCAGCAGGACAGCACCCTGCAGGCCGCACGCCATCAGCGCGACGCCAGCCTCGAGGCCCGGCCGCAGGCGCGCGCCGCCCTGCTGCCGCAGATCAACGGCAGCTTCGGCCGCCAGGAGAGCACCGAGGAGGGCACCGAGGGCTTTGCCGGCATGCCGGAGAATCCGGTCAGCCGTGACAGCACCAGCGAGGCGCTGACGCTGACCCTCAACCAGGCCCTGTTCGACTGGGCCGCCTTCCGCCGCTACGCCCAGGCCGGCGACAGCCTGATGCTGGCGCAGACCCAGTACCGTGCCGCCGAGCAGTCGCTGGTGCTGCGGGTGGCGCAGGGCTATTTCAATGTGCTGGCGGCGGCCGACGCCCTGCAGTTCGCCCAGTCGCAGAAGGCCGCGGTCGGCCGGCAGCTCGAACAGGCGCAGCGCCGCTTCGAGGTGGGGCTGTCGGCGATCACCGATGTGCAGGAAGCCCAGGCCGCCTACGACCTCACCATCGCCGGCGAGCTGCAGGCCGAGCAGGCGCTGGCCACCGCCCGCCAGGCGCTGGCGGTGATCACCGGCAAGCGCGACAACCCGACGGTGCCGCTGCGCGAGGAGATTCCCCTGGCCGGCCCGCAGCCGGCCGAGGTCGACCGCTGGGTCGATGCCGCGCTGGAGAACAATCTGGATCTGCTCGCCGCCGGTCTGGGCACGCGCATCGCCGAGAAGGATGTGGAGATCGCCCGCGCCGGCCACTATCCGACGCTGGGCGCCCAGCTGCAGTACCAGGACGCCACCGCCGAGGGCAGCCGCTTCAGCGGCGAGAGCGAGACCGAGACGGTCGGCCTGCAGCTGAATCTGCCGATCTTCTCCGGCGGGCTGACCCAGTCGCGGGTCTCCGCCGCCCACAGCACCTTCGAGCAACGCCAGGCCGAGCAGGAGGGCACCCGCCGCGGGGTCGAGCAGCGCACCCGCGATGCCTATCTCGGCGTGATGTCCGGCGCCGCCCAGGTGCGCGCCTACAAGCAGGCGGTGATCTCCAGCACCACCGCCCTCGAGGCCAGCGAGACCGGCTTCGAGGTCGGCACCCGCACCTCGGTGGATGTGCTCAACGCCCAGCGCGATCTGTTCGATGCGCTGCGCACCTATGCCCGCGCCCGCTACGACTACCTGCTCTCGGTGCTGACCCTCAAGCAGGCCGCCGGACGGCTCACCGAGTCCGATCTGGCCGAGATCGATGGTCTGCTGGTGAACGCCGCCGCGACGCGCTGAGCCCGGCCCGCCGGGCGGCGCCTCTGCCGCCCGGATCGACTCGTATGATCAGGCTCTGCCCTCCGGAGGCCTGATCATGCGCCGCCTGCTGCTGATACTCGCGCTCGCCAGCCTGGGCGCCAGCCCGGTGATGGCCAGCGCCGTGCACCTGGAGCGCGCCGCGGTCGAGCGGGCCCTGCGCGATCTGCCCCCGGCCGCCGGCCCGCTGGCGCTGGCAGCCGCGGTACCGGTGCGCCTGGGTCTTGCCGAGGGTCGCTGGCAGACCCTGGGCGATCAGGCGCGCTGGACGCTCACCCTGTCCTCGCCGGGCGCCACCCTGCTGATCGTGCATTTCGATCGCCTGCGGCTGCCAGCCGGCAGCCAGCTGTGGCTGCAGGATGCGCGCGGCGGCAACCGCCAGGGCCCGTACAGCGCCGCCGATCTCGACCCCCAGGGCGGGTTGTGGGCGCCGGTGATTCCCGGCGAGCAGCTGCAGATCGAGCTCGCGGTGCCGGCTGCCGCCCGGGACGCCGTGCAGCTGTCGATCGATCGGGTCGATCACGGCCGTCTCCGCTTCGGCCAGGTGCGCGGTGAGACGGTGCCCGCCAAGTCCGGCAGCTGCAACATCGATGTCGCCTGTCCGGAAGCGGCAGCCTGGGCCGATCCGATCCGTGCCTCGGTACATCTGCAGATTCCCACCTTGACCGGGACCCTGCTGTGCAGCGGCACCCTGATGAACAACAGCCGTCAGGACGGCAGCCCGCTGATCCTCAGCGCCGATCACTGCGACATCAACGCCACCAACGCCGCCAGCCTGCGCGCCTACTTCAACTACCAGACCTCCAGCTGCGGCGGCAGCCCGGATGGCTCGCTGGCGCAGAACCTCTCCGGTGCCACGCTGCTGGCGCGCGACAGCCGTTCGGACTTCACGCTGGTGCGGATGAACACCCCCCCGCCGGCGGCCTTCAACGCCTTCTATGCCGGCTACAACGCCAGCGGCAGCGGCAGTGCCAGCGGCGCCGGCATCCATCACCCCTCGGGCGACGAAAAGCGCATCAGCTTCTTCAACCGTCCGCTGCGGCCGCGACAGGCCAACATCGACGGCCGTCTGGTCGAGGCCTGGGAAGTGGTCTGGGCACGCGGCGTCACCGAGCAGGGCTCCTCGGGCTCGGCGCTGTTCAATGGCAGCCGCCAGGTGGTCGGCGTGCTCTCCGGAGGGCTGTCGTCCTGCGCCAATCCCGCCGGCGAGGACTACTACGGCCGCCTGGATGTGGCCTGGGCCAACGGCCTGCGCCCGCATCTGGACCCGGCCGGCACCGGCAACCCGGTGCTCGGCGGGCGCAACCCGGACGGCTCCGGCGGCGATCCCGGCGCGCCGGCGGGCAGCGGCGGTGGCGGCGGCGGGGGCCTCGGCAGTCTGCTGCCCGGCCTGCTCGCCGCGCTTATCGCACGCCGTGCATGGCGCGGCGCAGCCAGGGAATCAGCAGGGCCAGCAGCAGGGCGCTGAACAGCCCGACCCCGGTCATGGCGAGGAACAGATCGCCATAGCGGGCGGCCGCCTGGGCCGGGTCGAAGGCGGCGCCCTCGGCCAGCTCCAGCGAGGCGAGCTTGCTGAACTGCGCCGCCAGCACCTCGGAGTAGGCGGTGGCCAGCCAGAAGCCGCCCATCATCAGCCCCACCACCCGCGCCACCGAGAGCTGGGTGACGGCGGCCAGCCCGATCGGCGACAGGCACATCTCGCCAAGCTCGAGAATCAGATAGGCGAGCACCAGCCACCAGACGCTCGCCGGCTCACCGCCGGCGGAGAGCTGGGACGCCCACCACAGCGGCAGGAAGGCGAGCCCGGCAAAGGCCAGGCCCAGGGCCATCTTGGCCGGCTTGCCCGGGTTGCGGCCACGCCGCTCGAGCCAGGGCCAGAGCCAGGCGAAGAAGGGCGCCATCACCACGATGAAGAAGGCGCCGAGAAAGGTCAGCGAACCGGCGGTCTGCGGCACCAGCACCACGTCGTGGACGATGGCCACGGCCAGCGCCAGGGCCATCACGCCCACCAGCAGGCGGGCATGCCCGGCCTCGCCACGGTCGGCTGCACGCAGGGCCAGCACCATCAGCGGCGGGCTCAGCGCCAGGGCGAACAGCGCCCAGGGCAGGGTCGGCACATAGTCGCCGGCCACCGCGCCGAACAGCCGGGTGTCGAGCAGACGGTCGGTGAAGGTGATCCAGGCGCCGTAGGTCTGTTCGTAGAGCGCGAAGAAGATCAGCACGCCGAAGATCAGCACCACCAGCGCGATCATCTGCTCGCGCTGCTCGCGGGTGCAGTGGCGGGCCAGGAACCAGACGAACCAGACGGCGAAGGCCAGCGAGATCAGATGCATCACGCCGTGCACGCTGGCGGTGCGCTGGATCAGCTGCCAGATCACCACCACGCCGAGCAGACTGCCGAGATAGATCAGCGTCTCGCGGCTGAACGGGCCCCACACCCGCTCGCGCAGCCGCGCCGGATCGGCGGGCTCGGCATGGCCGTGCAGATAGCGCTGCCCCCACAGGAACACCGCGAGGCCAGCCACCATGCCGATCCCGGCGGCGCCGAAGCCGTAGCGCCAGCCATAGGTCTCGCCGAGAAAGCCGCAGACCAGGCTGGCCAGCATCGCCCCGACATTGATGCCGGCGTAGAACAGGGTGAAGCCGGAATCGCGGCGGGGATCGTGCTCGGCATAGAGCTTGCCCACCAGGGTGGAGATGTTGGGCTTGAGAAAGCCCACACCCATGATGATGAAGGCGAGCGAGAGGTAGAACACCTGCAGCGCGCCCTCGTCACGGCTCACCGCGCCCTCCACCCAGCGGGCCTGCTCGCCCTCGACCGCCATGCCCAGATGCCCCAGGGCCAGCAGCACGCCGCCCAGCACCACCGACTTGCGCATGCCCAGATAGCGGTCGGCGAGCAGGCCGCCGAGCACCGGCATGGCGTAGACCAGGCCGCCATAGGCGCCGAGCAGGTCGTAGCCGGCGTCGTCGCTGAACAGGTGGTACTTGAGCAGATACAGCAGCAGCAGCGCCTTCATGCCGTAGAAGGAGAAGCGCTCCCACATCTCGGTGAAGAAGCAGATGTAGAGCCCCTTGGGATGACCGAACAGATCGCCGGCCGATGGCAGGGAGGCGCCGGCAGGCGCGGGGGAGGCGGCAGAGGCAGGCGTCATGGCGGGAGCGGAAGGGAGGGCGCAGGGGCGGTAGGCGCGGCGATTGTGGCTGCTTACCATCCGCCTTCCGCAAGAGGCCTTTCACGGCCCTGCCCCGCCGGGAGTCCGCGATGTTCGCCAGCCGCTGCCTGATCCCTGCCGTCCTCGGCCTGCTGCCCGGCCTGCTCGGCCCGTCCGCCGTCCACGCCGCGCCGATGAGCGCCGAGGTGCTGGTGCGCCTGGAGCGGGTCTCGGCGCCGGCGCTCTCGCCGCAGGGCGACCAGGTGGTCTACGCCCTGCGGCGCACCGATCTCGATGCCGGCCGCGGCATCACCCAGCTCTGGGTCACCCCGCGCGGGACACCGCGGCCGCGCGCGCTGACCCAGGGCGAGGCCAGCAGCAGCGGCGCGCAATGGGGCGCCGATGGCAGCGTCTACTTCCTCTCCCGCCGCGGCGGTTCCCAGCAGGTGTGGCGGCTGCCGGCCGAAGGTGGCGAGGCCCAGCCGGTGACCGACTACCCGCTGGATGTGGTGGTCTTCCGCCTCTCCCCGGACCAGCGCCGGCTGGCCCTGAGCCTGGCGGTGTTCCCGGACTGCACCAGCCTCGCCTGCAGCCGCGAGCGGATCGAGCAGCGCCGCGCCAGCCCGGCCAGCGGGGTGCTGCACGAGCGGCTGTTCGTGCGCCACTGGGACCGCTACGACGACGGCACCCGCCAGCAGCTGTTCGTCGCCGAGCTGGACCAGGGCCGCGCCGGCGAGCCGCGACCGCTGTCGGCCTCGCTCGATGGCGATGTGCCGTCGCAGCCGTTCGGTGATGTCGGCGAGCTGGTGTTCTCGCCGGACAGCCGGCAGCTGGTGTTCTCGATCCGCGCGGCCGGACGCGAGGAGGCCTGGAGCACCAACTTCGATCTCTACCAGGTCGCGGTGGACGGCAGCCAGCCGCCGCGCAATCTCACCGCCGGCAACCCGGCCTGGGACACCGCGCCGCGCTTCACCCCGGATGGCCGGCAGCTGGTGTATCTGGCCATGCGCCGCCCGGGCTTCGAGGCCGACCGCTACGCCGTGCGGGTGCTGGATCTGGCCAGCGGCCGCAGCCGCGAGGTGGCGCCGGACTGGGATCGCTCGGCGGCGGCGCTCGCCCTCTCCGCCGACGGGCGCACCGCCTTCGTCACCGCCGATGACCTCGGCCAGCACCGCCTGTTCGCCATCGATCTCGCCCGCGGGAGCGTCCGTACCCTGACCGGAGACGGGCATGTGGGCGGCTTCAGCGTCGGCCGCGACCGGCTGGTCTACACCTGGAACGATCTGCACCACCCGGACGATCTCTACGAGCTCGATCTGCGCAGCGGCAGGAGCCGGCGCCTGACCCACCACAACCAGGCCGCGCTGCAGGACATCGAGCGGGCCGGCATGGAGGCGTTTCGCTTCCCCGGCTGGAACGGTGAGACGGTCCACGGCCACCTGATGAAGCCGGTGGGCTTCCGCGAGGGACAGCGCTACCCGGTCGCCTTCATCATCCACGGCGGCCCCCAGGGCAGCATGGGCAATCTCTGGCACTACCGCTGGAACCCGGCGGTGTTCAGCGGCATGGGCTATGCGGTGGTGTTCATCGATTTCCACGGCTCCACCGGCTACGGCCAGGCCTTCACCGATTCCATCTCCGGCGACTGGGGCGGCAAGCCGCTGGAGGACCTGCAGAAGGGCTGGGCCTACGCACTGGCCCGCTACCCCTTCCTCGATGGCAGCCGCGCCTGCGCGCTGGGCGCCAGCTACGGCGGCTACATGATCAACTGGATCGCCGGCCAGTGGCCCGAGGCCTTCCGCTGCCTGGTCAACCACGACGGCATCTTTGACACCCGCAGCATGGGCCAGAGCACCGAGGAGCTGTGGTTCACCGAGTGGGAGTTCGGCGGCACGCCGAGCCGCAACCCGGCCGGCTATGAGCGCCACAACCCGTCCCTGCATGTGGAGAAGTGGCGCACGCCGATGCTGGTGATCCAGGGCGAGCTGGACTTCCGCGTGCCCACCGAGCAGTCGCTGGCCGCCTTCAATGCCCTGCAGCGGCGCGGCATTCCCTCCCAGCTGCTGCGCTTCCCGGATGAGAACCACTGGGTGCTCAAGCCGCACAACAGCCTGCTCTGGCATCGCACGGTCAAGGCCTGGCTGGATCGCTGGACCGCCGCGCCACCCTGAGTGCCGGGCTGGCCGGGCTTTGTCATCATCCTCCCTCGTCCTGGGTGGAAGCCGTGATGCGGGGAGACCGAGCCGATCTCAAGCGCGCCCTCGTCCGCCGCCTGCACGAGCGGCTGCCGCCGGCCTGGGAGCAGGTGGAGCTGATCTGCCGGCTCGACGGCCACGAGGGTCAGGCGAGCCTGCTGGCCGAGTTGCGCGGCCCGCAGCAGCAGAGCATTCCGCTGCCTGCCGGCGTCGGTCCCCTGCTGCTGCGCCTGTACCGGGCCGAGGCGCGCTGGGCGGGTCCCGGCGGACGCCTGCACTGGCGGCTGCGCCGGCCCGCCGGGACCGAGGACTGGTCGCGCGCCAGCCTGCTCAGCGTGCGCAGCCTGCAGCCGGCGGCGGCGCCCAGCCCGCTGCCGGTTCGGCTGGACGAACCCCGGTCGGGCGCCGGACCGGACCCGGAGGCGGTCGCCGCCCGGCTGGAGGACTTCGACCGCGATCTCGAGCCGCTGGAGGATGCCGAGCTCGACCCTCCGTTCATCGATCCACGGGCGCTGGCGACCGCTCCGATCGACGCCGCGTCCACCGAACCGGCGAGCGCGGCGGTGGCGAGCGAGCCGCCGGCCGCGCAGGACCCGCCGGCCGCCGCGACCAGCCGCCACATCCGCCTGGAGCGACCGGCACCGGGCTCGGAGCGGCTGCTGAGCCTCGCCTGCCGGGCGCTCTGGGCCGCCGAGGGGGAGCGCCTGCTCGACCAGCTCTGCGCCCATCTCGCGCTCGCCCCGGAAGGCGCCAGCGGCCGTCTGCGGCTCGACTGGATCGATGTGCAGCGGCGGCTCGCCGGTGGGCGGGAGCTGGTCTGCGTGCCCGATCTGCAGCGCGACCCGCGGGTGGATCTGACCCCGGATGCCAGCCTCTGCCTGGCGGTGATCGCGGCGCAGCGGGCGTTTGCCGAGGCCCAGGGACTCAGCCGCCAGGACCCGGCGCGCTACGACGACTGGGTGTGGCTGCAACCCGGCGCCGAGGCCGCGCCTGAGCAGGAGCTGCGGCGCAGCCGCCAGGGCCCCTGGCTGGTCTGCCAGCCGGGCCATCGCGGCGCGGCCGGGGCCGACTGGCCACGGCTGCGGGTCTGGGAGCTGCAGCAGCGCCATCCCGCCTGGATGGCCGCACTCGGACTGCCCCCTGGCAGCGTGGTGGCGGTGGTGGCGGACCAGCTGCAGCTGCGCGAGACCCCGCCGGTGACCGCGGCCGAGCCCCCGGTCCTGCCGGTGCCGGCCTGGCTCGCCCGGCGCCCAGCGGGGGAGCGGCTCAGCCCCGCCCTGCTCCAGCGCCAGGCGCGGCGCCAGCTGGGCGAGCTGACCGCCGCCACCCTGGCGTCCTGGCTGCACGATCTGCAGCAGGCCGGCTGGCTGGAGCCCGCCCCGGGCGGCCAGTGGCGGCGCGGCGGCGGGGCGCCGGTCGGTGCGCCGGCGACCGTCACCGCCGATGCCCTCGAGCGGATTCTCCGGGCAGGCAGGGACCCAGCCGGCTGAGGCGCGGACCGCTGCCACCGGCGCCGGTCAGTGGTATATCTACGCCGGGCCCTCCGCCCGCCTCCTCACTGCCAGGGACTGCACATGAGCGTCACCCCATCCGAGCGCGCGCCGATCCCGAAGGACATCGACCGGCTGATC
The DNA here is from genome assembly GCA_036275365.1 of Nevskiaceae bacterium. GTDB lineage: Bacteria > Pseudomonadota > Gammaproteobacteria > Nevskiales > Nevskiaceae > DASUDX01. The sequence goes on from DASUDX010000047.1 coordinate 18,434, forward strand.
CAATCCCTCTACGCGCTGGCCATGGGTGAGGACTGGGAGGACTTCCGCCATCAGGCGCTGGCCGCGCTCTGCCAGTGGCTGGGCGCCAGCGCCGCCGCCTGGCTGACCCGCTCCGAGGCCGAGCTGCCGGGTGAGTTCTCCAGCTTCCCGGCCGGCGTCGGCTTTGAACGCGAGCAGCTGCAGGCGGTGCGCTTTCCCGCCGGGGTGCGCGAGCTGGCGCTCGACCGCCTGCCGGGCGCGCTGGCCGGGGCCCGCGGCGAGGGGGGCTGGGTGTTCGAATACGTGCATCGCAACAGCTCGCTGATCAGCACCGTGCTGCTGCGCTTCCCGGCCGCCGTGCGCAGTCAGGACGCCGAGGCGATGCGGCGCGCGGTCGGCCACATGGTCGAGGCCGGGGGCCTGGCGCTGCGCCACTACATCCAGCGCGACGAGTGGCTGCATGCGCTCGGCCGTCCCAACCGCGGCACCGCCGCGCTGGTCGATGGCCATGGCACGCTCTACGCCGCCAGCCAGCGCTTCCAGCAGATGCTGGAGGAACAGTACGGACCCGGACCGCATCTGCGCCTGCCGACCGCCCTGCCGGAGGCGGTGATGGAGGGCGAGTCGTCGAGCTTCTTCGACGGCCGCATCCATTTCCGCATCGCCCCGCTGGGGCCGCTGTTCCTGCTGCACGCGCGCCGGCCGCTGCCGCTGGATGGCCTGTCCCCACGCGAGCAGGAAATCGCCCGCGCGCTGGGCGCGGGCAAGACCTTCAAGAGCGTGGCGCGCCAGTACGACATCGCGGTGTCGACGGTGGCCAACCACGCCTCGCGCATCTACAAGAAGCTCGGCATCTACCGCCGCGAGGATCTGGTCGATCTGGTGCGGCGTCCCGGCGTGAGCCCGGCCGGCAACGGCGGCCGCCGCCCGCACTGAAGGGCGGGCGTCGCGCAGCGGCTACTTGATCACGCGCAGATTGGCGCGGCCGCTGCGCGGTACCGGTGTGGTCGGCGGGCTGGGCGGCTCGCTGCGCGGCTCCGGCGGCTCGATATCGCCAAACACCACACCCTCCCCGTTCTCGCGGGCGACGATGGCCAGCACCGCACCCACCGGCACCTGCACCTCGAAGGCGCGGCCGGAGAAGCGCGCCGAGAACCAGATCGGATCACTGTGCAGGTCGAGGTTCTGCACCGCCATCGGGCTGATGTTGAGCGTGATGCGCCCTTCCTGGACGAACTCCCGCGGCACCACCACCCCCTCCACATCGGCGGCCACCAGCAGGTGCGGGGTGTGGCCGTTGTCGCTCGCCCAGTCGTAGATGGCGCGGATCAGATAGGGACGACGGGAGCGGGAGGCCATGGCAGATCGGGAACACCGGGGGCGGAGACGCGCCCGCGCAGTTTAGCCACGGCCCCGCGCCGGTGAGACCGTTGGCGGCTGCGAGCGGGCAAAGGCCGGGCGGGCGAACAGCCGCTCGCCGTAGCGCTCGAGGCTGTCGCGCACCGGCCGGGCCAGAAACTCGTTGTCGCTGCCGCGCAGCGCCCACAGCAACACCGCCCACAGGGTGTCGACCTGGTTGTAGTCGAGCCCGAGAAACCAGCCGCGCGCCGGCAGCAGGCGGTGGATCGCGGCCAGCTGGTCGGCCAGCTGGCGCCGCTGCTTCTGCGCCGCGGCACTGGCGCTCGGCGGGGTCAGCAGCGGCAGCAGCTCGCTCTGCAGCTGGGTCAGCACCATGCGCAGCCGCGCCCGGCTCGGTGGGTCGCTGGGCAGCAGCCGCGGGTGGGGATAGCGCTCGTCGAGGTAGTCGATGATCACCGCCGCGGGGTAGAGCACCAGATCGCGCTCGACCAGCGTCGGCAGCACATGCGAGGGATTGAGCAGCAGCAGATCCTCGTGATGCCGGCCGGGGGCCAGCAGCTCGACGCGGGCGCCCTCCACATCCTTCTCGGCCAGCACCAGCCGGACCCAGTGGCAGCCGAGGCCGTGCGCGCTGCAGTGCAGGGTCAGGCCGGCGTTGGCCGCCGGCAGGGCCGAGGGGGTGTACTTCGACCGCGCTCTCACGAGAAGCTCGCTTCCAGGGACCCCCCAATGTGCGTCGCCGGCCGCCGCGAATCAAGCCGAGGCGGGCCGGAGGCAAAAAAATCCCGGCCTGAGGCCGGGATGGGGTGCCACGCGGAACGTGTCAGTGCACGTCCTTCCAGTATTCCTTCTTGAGGAGATAGGCCAGCGTCAGCAGCACCAGCAGGTAGAGGATGGCACGGATGCCGGTGTCGATCCGGTGCGACTTGCCGGGTTCCGCCGCATAGGCCATGAAGTTGACCGTATCGGCGACGAACTGGTCGTAGCCCTCGGCGTCGAGGCTGCCGGGCACCGCGAGTTCCAGCACCGGGGCTTTCCCAGCCGCCGGGGTCTCGCCTTCGGCCACCGCCTTCTTCACCTGCCAGCCCTGCAGATCGGCCAGCACATGCGGCATCGAGGCGCCGGCCAGCACCAGGTTGTTGACGCCCAGCGGGCGGCTGGGGTCGACATAGAAGGTCTTCAGATAGCTGTAGACCCAGCTGGTGCCGCGGGCGCGGGTCTCCAGCGTCAGGTCCGGCGGGGTCTGGCCGAACCAGGTCTTGGCGTTCTCACCCGGCATCGCGGTGAGGATGTGGTCGCCGACCTTCTCGCTGGTGAACATCAGGTTGGCCTTGAGCAGCGCCTCGGGAATCTCGAGGTCCTGGCCGATGCGGTTGTAGCGCAGGTACTTCATCGAGTGGCAGCCCGAGCAATAGGCCATGAAGTTGCGCGCGCCGCGCTGCAGGGAGGCGAGATTGCTGGTGTCCGCCTCGTAGCTGAAGGGCAGCGGCCCGCCGCCGGCCGCCTGGGCGGTGGCGGACAGGGTGAGGCTGGCAAGGGCGATCAGAAGGCGCTTCATGAGGACGTCACCCGCTCCGGGACCGGCTTGGACTGCTCGAATCGGTGGATGTAGAGCAGGTTGATGAAGAACAGGAAGTACAGCACGGTGCCGATGCGCGACAGCAGGGTCACGATGTCGCTGGCGGGCTGCAGGCCGACATAGTTGAGGATCACGAAGACCACGCCGAAGACGAAGATGTTGATCTTCGACAGCAGACCCTTGTAGCGGATCGACTTCACCGGGTTGCGGTCCAGCCAGGGCACCAGGAAGATGATCGCCACCGCGCCGAACATCACCAGCACGCCGAGCAGCTTGTCCGGCACCGCGCGCAACATCGCGTAAAAGGCGCCGAAGTACCAGGCCGGGGTGATGTGCTCCGGGGTCACCAGCGGGTTGGCCTCCTGGAAGTTGGGCTTCTCCAGGAAGTAGCCGCCGCCATCCGGCGCGAAGCAGATCACGCCCACGAACAGGATCAGGAAGACGCTGACGCCGACGATGTCCTTGACCGTGTAGTACGGGTGGAAGGGGATGCCGTCCACCGGCACGCCGCTGCTCTTGTCCTTGAGCTTCTTGATCTCCACGCCATCCGGGTTGTTGGAGCCGACCTCGTGCAGGGCGATCAGATGCGCCACCACCAAGCCCACCAGGACGAACGGCAGGGCGATCACATGCAGCGAGAACAGGCGGTTCAGGGTGGCGTCGGAGGGGATGTAGTCGCCCTGCACCCACAGCACGATGTCCGGACCGATCACCGGGATGGCGCCGAACAGCGAGATGATCACCTGCGCGCCCCAGTAGCTCATCTGCCCCCAGGGCAGCACATAGCCGCAGAAGGCCTCGGCCATCAGCACCAGGAAGATCAGCGAGCCGAACACCCAGATCAGCTCGCGCGGCTTCTGGTAGGAGCCGTAGAGCAGACCGCGGTACATGTGCAGGTACACCACCACGAAGAAGGCGCTGGCGCCGGTGGAGTGCATGTAGCGGATGATGTTGCCCCAGGGCACATCGCGCATGATGTACTCGACGCTGCCAAAGGCCTCCGCGGCGCTCGGCTTGTAGTGCATGGTCAGGAAGATGCCGGTGAGCAGCTGATTGACCAGCACCAGCAGGGCCAGCGAGCCGAAGTAGTACCAGAAGTTGAAGTTCTTCGGCGCGTAGTACTCGGCGAGATGGTCCTTCCACAGCTTGGTCAGCGGGAAGCGGTCGTCAAACCAGCCGAGCAGGCCGGTGGTCTTGTACGGGTTGGGAACGATGGCCATGACGGGACTCGATTAGGCGGTGACCGTGTCTTCGCCCACCACCACGCTGGTGTCGCTGGCGTAGCGGTGCGGCGGCACTTCGAGGTTGGTCGGAGCCGGCACGCCCTTGTAGACGCGCCCGGACAGGTCGAACTTGGAGCCGTGGCAGGGGCAGAAGAAGCCGCCCTGCCAGTCGGCGGCGATCTCCGGCGCCGGGTAGTCCGGCCGGAAGGTCGGCGAGCAGCCGAGGTGGGTGCAGGAGCCGACCATCACCAGCAGCTCCGGCTTGAGCGCCCGCGCCTCACCCTTGACGTACTCCGGCTGCAGCGACTGCAGCGACTCCGGATCGCGCAGCTCCGGCTCCACCTTCTTCAGGCTGGCCAGCATCTCCGGGGTGCGCTTGACGATCCACACCGGCTTGCCGCGCCAGGGGTAGATCACCAGCTGGCCCGGCTCGAGCTGGGCGATATCGACCTGCACCGGGGCGCCGAGGGCCTTGGCGCGCTCGCTGGGCTTGAGCGAGGCGAGGAAGGGCCAGATCACCCCGGCCACGCCCACCGCGCCGACGGCGCTGGTGGCCAGCGTCAGGAACCGGCGCCGCGCCGGGTCAGCCACCGGCATCTCGCCGCTGACTGCAACTTCATTGCTCATCGAACCTAGCCCCTCAAAAGACAACGGAATCGGGTTTGACCGGCTGCGGTCATGCTTGCGGGGCACCGCTCGTGGGACGGGCGCCCGGACGCGCCCCCTGCAAGCCTGACGATTATAAGGACTCGGCCGGCGCCCGTGACGGTCCGACCGGCCACGGTCAAAGGGCGCCAGGGCCGCCCCGCGGCCGGGAGCGGCCCCGGCCGGGGCGGACCGGGGCTAGAGGCGGGCCACCACCCCGGCGGCGATGGCGATCTGGTAGATCACCTGGATGATGTCCTTGGCGAACTGGTACTCCTTGCCATCGACCGCTGGCAGCACCAGGATCTCGTCGCCCGCCCGCACCGGGGTCGAATAGAGGAAGCCGGAGCGGGTATCGGATTCGATCTGGCCGGACTGGCGGATCAGCAGCACCCGGTCATCGGCCGACTTCTGAATCACCCCGCCGGCCTGCTTGATGTAGTCCACCACATCCAGGCCCGGCTGCCAGAGGAAGGCGTTGGGGTAGTAGACCTCGCCGTGTACCTGCACCACCTGGGTGCCGCGCGGCACCTTGAGCACATCGCCGTCCTCCAGGGCGATGGTCGCCGGGTCGAGGTCTTCGGCGAGGATCACCTGGCCGCGCGGACGGATGTTGCGGGCGCGTTCGACGAACTGCAGGATCAGCTCGGCCTCCTGGGTGCGCAGCTGCACCTCCTCCACCGTGCTGGAGCGCGCCGCCAGCACCGACTGCTCGAGCTTGCGCAGCATCTCGTCGAGCACCTGCTTCTGGCGCTCGGCCACGCTGCGGCGGAACAGCTGCAGGCTGCCCGGCCGCGACTGCGGCGAGTACTGCATCTGGGTCAGGGCATCCTGAAGGGTGGCGGCATAGGGCAGCACCAGCTGGGCGGCGCCCTGGTGCTCGCCCTCGACCGCCACCGAGATCTGTCCCAGCAGCCGCTCGGCGGTCACCTCGATCTCGTCCGCCGCGCGCAGGGGCTGGTCGAGGAAGCCGTCCTCGAGCCTGACATAGGCGACCTCGCGGCGGTCACCGGTGTTGCGCGAGATCCGCACATGGGTGGCGCGGCCGCTGACCCCGGCCATGCGCAGCACCTCGCGGATCGGGGTGTCGCCGCGGAACTCGTACTGGGCCGGGGTCGCCACCAGACCAATCACCGAGACGGTGGGACCCTGCGGGCCGACGAACAGGGTGTCGCCATCGCGCAGCTGCAGCAGGGGCAGCTCGCCGCGGGTGAGGAAGTCGTACAGGCTCACCGTCTGCACGGTCTGGCCACCGCGCAGCAGGCGCACATCCAGGTAGCTGCCGGACAGCGGTTCGACACCGCCGGCGCGGTCGAGGAAGGTCAGCAGCGAATCGGCGGCAAAGCCCGGATACAGGCCCGGCGCCCGCACCGCACCGGACACGAACAGCTTGACCGGCACCGCGGCGGCGAGGGTGGCGTAGACGCCCACATCTTCGCGGTAGATCGAGCGCAGCCGCGCCCGCACCACCTCGTTGAGCGACCCGTTGCGCACATTGGCCACCGCGATCGGACCGACCCGGGGCACGAAGATGTTGCCCTGGGCATCGACGGTGAGGACCATCTGCGACTCCACCACGCCCCACAGGCGCACATCGATGGTGTCGCCCACCGAGATCAGATAGTCCGGATTGAATCCGCGGAAGGACTCCGCCGCGAAGCGGCCCTGGAACAGGCTCTGGCCGAACACCGGCAGCTCGCCCTCGGCCAGCGCCGGGGGCGGCAGCGGCGGCAGGCTGGCTGGCACCGGGGCCGGCGCCGGCGGGGCCGGGGCATAGACATTCACCGCCGGTGCGTTGCTGCCGGCAGCGCCGAAGGCGGCCGGCGGCGCGGCCGGCTCGGCCGATGCCGGTGCCGCTGGCGTGGCGGTGCCCTGGGCGAGCGCGGCGGGCGCCGCCAGGGAGATCAGGACCAGCAGAACAGGGCGCATGGGGACTCCGCGGAGGTCAGTCATGATCAATCACGATGGTCGCGCACGGTGGCGATCAGCAGCCCGCCGAGCAGATAGAGCAGATGCAGCAGGACCAGGGCGCTGAGAATGCCGTAGCCGACCCGGGGATGCCCGGCCTCCTCCGGCAGGGTGGGCGGGGAGAGCTGGACCAGATGCTTGACCTTGCGCGCCGCCTCGAGTTTCGCCGTCTCCAGGGTCTTGAGCCCGGCCTGGTAGAGATCGCTGGCGATCTGCACGGTGGTTTCCTGGGTCTTGAACTTCACCGTCAGCTCGTTGAGCGCCTCGCGCTTGCCATCGCCGACCTGGCGGCGGCGTTCCTGCTCGATCTGCGCCTCCAGCGCCTCGATGCGCTTGCGCGCCGCCACCACCTCCGGTGCGCTCGGGCTCAGGTAGGCCTGCAGCGCCTTGAGCTGGGTGCGCTGGGCGGCGAGCTCGCCCTGGAACCCGGCGATGATGCGCGACACCGACTCCGCCTCGATCTGCGGGCTCAGCAGCTGGTTCTCGGTCTGCATCCGCACCAGGGTGCTGGCGGCCTCCTGCAGACGCTGGTTGGCGCCGTCCAGCTCGCGCTCGATGAAGGCCAGCTGCTCGCGCGCGAGGCCCTGGCTGACCTCGTTCACGAACTGCTCGGCGCGCGCCAGCATGGCCTGGGCCAGGCGCTGCGCGTACTCCGGGGTGAAGGCCTGCACCTTGAGGGTGATCAGCATCGATTCCTCGTCGATGCGCACATCCAGATGCTCCTGGTAGTAGCGCAGGAACTCCTCGCGGCTGGCGCTGGCCGACAGCCGCGAGAAGCGGTCATGGGCGGGATCGCTGAGATGGGCGCGCAGCTGCAGGGTCTGGTCGAGGTGCTCGAGCATCGCCGCCGAGAGGATGAAGGCCCGCACATGGCGGGCATCCTCGGCACTGCCGCCGGTGGCCAGCCCCAGCAGGCCGATGTCGAAACCGGTCGGCAGGCCTGGCGCATCCGACTCCACGATGATCTGGGCCTCGCTGACATAGCGCGGCGAGGCGAACACCAGCAGATACAGGCTGTAGACCACGAAGGGCAGCGCAACCAGTCCCAGATAGACCGCGTGACGACGCAGGTAGAAGCTCACTGTTGGTCCTTTTGATAGGCCTGGATGGCATCCTGGATCCGGTCGAAATACTCGGCCTGGCCGCCCGGACGGATGTAGACCCCCGCCTCGCACCACTGGGCGAGCTGGGCCATGCTGTGACTGACCATGATGATGCTGGCGCGGTCCTTCTTGTACTGGAACAGCCGCGCCGACTTCTGCCTGAACTTCTCGTCGCCGACCGCGGTGGCCTCGTCGATCAGGTAGTAGTCGTTGTCGAACGACAGGGTCAGGCCGAAGCCCACCCGGGCGCGCATGCCCGAGGAGTAGGCACTCATCGGCCGGTCGAAGAACTCGCCGATCTCGGCGAACTCGCGCACGAAGGCGATGCGGGCCTGCAGCTGGTCCTCGTCATCGCCGCGGATGCGGCCGACGAAGCGCACATTGTCCGCCGCACTCAGCGCATTCGAAAAGCCGCCGGACAGACCGAGCGGCGCCGCCACATCATCGCCCTCGGTGTAGCGGATCTGGCCGCGGTCCGGCAGATCGACGCCGCCGATCAGACGGATCAGGGTGGACTTGCCCACGCCATTGCGGCCGAGGATGCCGATGTTGCGCCGGCTCGGCAGGGTCAGATGCAGATCGCGGAACACGAAGTAGCGGCCGAACTTGTTGACCGGGTACCACTTCGCCACGCCGCGCAGTTCGATCATGGCGGGGCCTACTGCAGACGGCTGAGGAAGCGGCGGTAGGCCGCAAAACCGAGGGTCAGGCTGACCAGGGTGAAGCCGGCCAGGTAGCCGAGGCTCGCCTCCGAGGTATAGCCGGCCATCGCCGCCCCACGCGAGAGGTCCACCGCGTGCAGCAGCGGATTCCACAGCAGCCAGGGCAGCAGGCCGGGCGGCATCATGTCGAGGGTGAAGAACACCCCCGAGATGAAGAACAGCGGCCGGGTCATCACGCTCACCAGCTGCTCGGCGCCGCTGAACACCGCGCACAGCGACTCGGCAAACAGTCCCAGACCCACCGCCAGCAGCCACAGCAGCACCAGCACCAGCAGCACGCCGAGCGGGTCCTCGATCACCACGGGCAGTCCGGCCCAGGCACACAGGGCCAGACCGATCACCAGCACCGCGAAATGGATCAGGAACTCGAGCAGGCTGCGCACCAGCACGATGTCGATCGGCCGGATCTGGCGGTAGGTGAACAGGCCCTGGGCGCTGCGGCTGGCGCCGACGCTGCGGTTGAACGCGCTGAGCCACATCTGGAACGGCAGCACGCCGAGGGCGAAGAAGATCACCGGATCCTCGCCGCGGATGCGCCCGCCGCCGCCGGTGAACAGATAGCGCACCCCGACCAGCGCCGCCACCTGCACGATCGGCTCGACCACCGCCCACAGATAGCCGAAGCGGGTGGTGCCGTAGCGGTTCTTGATCTCGCGCAGCAGAAAGGCCCACAGCGAGCGGCCGAACACCTGCCAGGGGCTGCGCCGCGGGTGCCGTCGCGGCAGGGCCTGCAGCTGCTGGAACAGCGGGTCTCCGGCGAGCTCCGCTTCCAGGGCGCTGGCACTGGCGGTGGCCGCGGGCGGGGCGGGCGCCACCCTCGGCCCGGCCACCGGCAGGGGACGGTAGAACAGCGGGCTGTTGCCGAGCTCGCCCTCGTCATCGACGATGCGGGCGCCGATCAGATCGCGTGGACCCAGCTGGGCCTGCAGCTCCTCGTCGAGCTCGTACTGGAAGCCGACCCGGCCATCGCCATGGCGGCCGCCGCGGCGGATGTCCTCGCGCAGGCGGTCGGCGGTGAGGCGCGCGACCACCCGGCCGTTGATCAGGATCTCGACCTCGGCGCGGCGATCCTGGCCCGGCAGATAGGCCCAGCCGGACACCCGTCCGGCTTCGGCGCGATCGAGCCCGCCCTGCCCCATCTTCATGCGGCGGCTCCCAGCGGTTCGGTGGCCAGCTGGCCGGCCAGCCAGGCGTTGTAGAGGGTGAAGCGCGCGCGCCGCTCGGCGCTGCCGGCACTGCCCATCGACTGCCGCTCGAGGTGGTAGAGGCGCACGCCTTCGCACAGCCGCAGCACGCCGCCGCCGGCCTGCAGCCGCTGGCAGAGCAGGCTGTCCTCGAAATCGCCGATCAGGAAGCGCTCGTCCAGTCCGCCGACGGCGAGATAGTCGGCCCGCCGCAGCAGCAGGCAGGCCCCGGTCAGCAGCGGCACCTCGCGCACGGCCGGCGCCGGCAGCAGGCGCTCCGGCAGCCCCTTGCCCGGATGGTGGTTGAGCAGCAGGCCGCCCCAGTCGATGCAGGGCCGGGCCACCATGCCGTTGTGCTGCACGGTGTCATCCTCGTAGAGCAGGCGGGCGCCCACCGCCGCGGTGTGCGGCGTGTCCAGCGCCGCCAGCAGCGGCGCGAGCCAGCCCGGTGCGGCCGGCATCACATCCGAATTGAGCAGCAGCAGGCGCGGCGCCCGCGCCTGCGCGGCGCCCAGATTGTTGGCCGCCGCGTAGCCCTGGTTGCAGCCGCGGCTCAGGGTCAGGAAGGACCGCCCGAACAGCGCCTGCCAGGCCGGCGCCTGCTCGGCGATGACGGCCTCCAGCGCCGGGTCGTCGATCACATAGATCAGCTCGGCGCCGTCCAGCGCCGGATCGTCCGCGAACAGCGCCAGCTGGTGCTGCATGAAATCCCAGCGGCCATAGAGCGGGATGATCAGGCTCACCCCCGGCGCCGGCGGCGGCGGGCCGTACTGCCGACGGTCCACCGCCGGGCTCACCGGTTCCGGCGGGAAGCGCCGCAAGGCCATGCCCAGCCCGCCGTCCAGCCAGGCCGGCAGGCGCGGATCGCTCAGCGGCAGCTCGCCCAGCAGCTCCTCGGCGGCGGCGCGGCGCGGCGCGGCCGGACAGCCGCGCAGGGGCAGCCATCGCGGTGGCGATGCCACGGTCTCCAGCCACAGGCCGTCGGTGGCGAGGATGGCCTCGGTGCACAGGCCCCAGCCGCGCAGCGGACCGCTGGGTGCGGCCAGCAGGGCCGGGCCGGCCGGCGGCAGCGGCCACTGCTGGCAGCGCGGCCAGAGGTTCTCGCCACTGGCCGGATCGCGCAGGGCGAGGATGCGCTGGTCCGGATCGCAGACGGTGCCGGTGATCCACTCGCCCCCTGCCGGCAGCTGCCAGCGCCGCTGCAGGGTCAGCCGCGCCGGTGCCGGCAGCCAGCCCAGCCGGTGCAGCTGATGACCCAGCGCCATCAGCCCCCGGCGCCCGGCATCCAGCAGCGGCGCCCAGGGGCCCAGCCGCGGTCCGGCCAGGGCCCAGGGGCTGGCCAGCCGCGCCGGTGGTTCGGGCGCGAGGCCCAGCCGGACCGGGTCCAGAAAAAGCGCCTGGCCGGCGGCGTCCAGACCCGGCAGCGCGCCCTGGCGCTGGGCAGGACCCTGCAGCGTGGCGAGCAGGTCCGCCGGCTCGCGGGCCGGCAGGCCTTCGACCTCGCGGGCGGGCAGGCCTTCGACCAGCCACAGCCGCTGCTGCGGACCGCGCAGCGCCGCCGCCGCCGCCGGCAGCTGGCCGCGCAGCGGCAGCACACCGGACAGCAGCACCAGCTCCAGCGGCCGCCGCCAGAGTGCGGCCAGGCCCTGCAGCTCCAGCGCCGCCGGGCCGGCCAGCCGCGCGCTGTCGATCAGCAGGCCCAGTCGCACCTGATCCGCCGGCAGCCGGTGGATCCAGTCCACCAGCAGGGGGCGCAGCAGATCGACCCGCTCACCGGCCACCGCGATCAGCAGCTTGATCGGCGGCGGCACCGGCTCGGCGGGCCCATAGACGGTCGCCAGCTCGGCGGTCGGCGCCTCGCCGGGCAGGGGATCGGCGCCGGCGCGGACCAGGCTCAGCGCATAACGCCAGCCCCAGGCGAGCAGCGCGCGGTTGGAGTGCAGCCCCAGGCGCTGCTTGGCGGTGGCGGTGAGATCGCGCAGCGTCCGCAGCGCACGGCTGCGGCGGCTCAGCGCGTCGATCAGGCGCAGCAGGCGCGGGGCCATCGGCTCACTCCGCCAGGCCGTAGGCGGCGCGGCACTGCGCCAGGGTCTGGGCGATGCCCGGCGGAGGCTGCACGCCCGCCACCAGCTGCGCCCACAGGCCCGGGCGGTCCACCGCGCGGCGCAGGGTGGCGGCCAGCGACTCCGCCGAGCGCGCCGAGAAGTGCAGACCATCGATGCCATCGCGCACCTTCTCGGCCATCCCGCCGATGTCGGCGCAGATCACCGGCCGGCCGTGGGCATAGGCCTCCTGGATCACCAGCGGCGAGTTCTCCCACCAGGTCGAGGGCACGACCACCGCATCCGCCTCGCGCAGCCGTCCGGCCAGCCCCTCGGGCTCGTAGGCGCCGGCGTGGTGGAAGCCCTCGCCGGCGGCGGCGAAGGCGCGCTCGATGCGCTCGGCGAAGGCGCTACCGAAGCGCTGATGGCCATCGCCGTGGATGGCCAGACTCAGGCCCTGTTCGCGCCGCCAGGCCGCCGGCAGCAGGCGCCAGGCCTCGGAGAGCAGCTCCAGGCCCTTGAAGGGCGTGATCTGGCCGAAGTAGGCGAAGCGCCGCGGCGGGCAGGCCGGCGGCGGCAGCTCGGCGTGGCGCGGCGGCTGGCCGTTCTCGATCACCTGCACCTTCTCGGCCGGCAGGCCCCAGTCGAGATAGCGGCCGCGCAGAAACGCGCTGGGGGCGATGAACACATCCACCAGATCAAAGAAGCTGCGGATGTAGCGCTGGCGCAGGTAGTAGTCGCCCGGCGGGCGCCCGGGCAGACAGGCATGGCACTCCGCCGGACTCGCCCGCTGGCAGAGCTCGCCGCTGGTCTTGAGCATCTGCCCGCTCTGGTGGCAGATGGCGAGGAACTCATGCAGGGTCAGGGCGATGCGCGCCCGCGGGGCGTGGGTGCGCACCGCCCGGATCATCTCGATGCCGACATTGACATAGTGGTGGAAGTGCACCACCGCCGGCTGCAGGCGCTGCAGCAGGTCGGCGACATCATCGGTCAGGGTCTGCAGGCGGCGGGCGGCGAACAGAAAGGGATCGGTATCGGCGGTGAGCAGCAGCTGGCGCTCGGCCAGCTCGCGCAGCATCGCCCCCGGCCGGACCAGGCCCGGCTCGGCGTGACGGGCCAGCAGCCAGGGCTCCCAGCCGGGCTCGCGCTCAAAGGCCTCGAACATCTGCAGGGCGGCGAGCTCCGCCCCGCCCTTGGAGAAGCGCGGATGACCGTGGGCGACGATCAGCACCCGCTTCACCGCCGCCGTGCTCATCGCAGCTGCTCGAGCAGGGCGGCCGCCTCGGCCGGATCGTGGGTGGCGAGCAGGGCATCGGCCAGCCGGCGCAGTTCGCCGCGATCCGATTCCAGCACGATGCGCTTGACCTCCAGCACGCTGGCCGGGTGCATCGAGAACTCGGTCAGTCCGAGGCCCAGCAGCAGGCGGGTGTAGCGCGGGTCGCCGGCCATCTCGCCGCACATCGCCACCGGAATGCCGGCGGCCTCGCCGGCCTGGATGGTCATGCGGATCAGCCGCAGCACCGCCGGGTGGAGGGGATCGTAGAGATAGTTCACCTCGTCATCGACGCGGTCGATGGCCAGGGTGTACTGGATCAGGTCATTGGTGCCGATGCTGAAGAAGTCGCAGACCCGGGCCAGCTCGGGGGCGGCAATGGCCGCCGCCGGTACCTCGATCATGGCGCCGACCGAGATCCGCTCCGGCACCGCCACGCCATCGGCGGCGAGCTCGCGCCGGCAGGTCTCGATCAGACCGCGCGCCTGGCGGAACTCGGCGACGCTGGAAATCATCGGCAGCATGATCTCGACCTGACCATGCACCGCGGCGCGCAGCAGCGCGCGGGCCTGGGCGCGGAACAGCTCGGGCTCCTTCAGGCACAGGCGGATGGCGCGCAGCCCCAGCGCCGGGTTGTTGGGAGTCGGGCCGTGGCGGCTGCCGGAGTCCACCTGCTTGTCGGCGCCCAGATCCAGGGTACGGATGGTGATCGGCCCCTGCACCGCCCGCACCACGCCGGCGTAGGCACGGTACTGCTCCTCCTCGCTGGGCAGGCCCTTGCGGTTCATGTAGAGGAATTCAGTGCGGTAGAGGCCCACGCCCTGGGCGCCGTTGCCGGCCGCGGTGGCGGCATCCTCGGCGAGCTCGATGTTGGCCAGCAGGGTGATGGACACGCCGTCGCGGGTGATCGCCTCGCGGTCGCGGATCTGGGCCAGGGCCTTGCGCTCGGCCAGATGACGCGCCTGCTTGCGGCGGAAATGGGCGAGCGCCATCTCCTCCGGCCCGGCCAGCGCATGGCCGTCGTCGCCGTCGACGATCACCGTCTCGCCCTCGCGCAGCAGGCGCCGCGCGCTGTGCAGGCCGACGATGGCCGGAATGCTCAGGCTGCGGGCGAGGATGGCGGTGTGCGAGAGCGGCCCGCCGTATTCGGTGACGAAGCCGGCCACGCCCTGCTGGGCGAGCAGGATGATGTCGGCCGGGGTGATGTCGTCAGCCACGATCACCGTCGGCTCGGCCTGGGCCAGATTCACCGGCAGGCCGCGATCAGACTTCAGCAGCACCCGCAGGATGCGCCCGCAGACATGCTCGACATCGTCGCGGCGGGTGCGCAGATAGGCATCCTCCATCTGCTCGAACACCGCCACCAGGGCGTCGCGCGAGCGCATCAGGGCCGCCTCGGCGTTGAGCCGCTCGCCGCGGATGCGGCTCACCGTGGCCTCGGTGATGGAGCGGTCGTCGAGCATCAGCAGATGGGTGTCGATGAAGGCCGCGACATCCCCGGGCGTGCCCTGCGGGATCTGCGCCCGCACCTCACGCAGCTGCTCCTTGGCGCGCCGCTGGGCGCCGAGGAAGCGGGTCACCTCATGGTCGATCTCCGCCGCTGGCACCGTGTACTGCGGGATCTCCAGATCGCCGCCGGAGAGCTTCTGCACCCGGCCGATGGCGATGCCGCGGGAAACCCCGATGCCTGACAGCCACAGACTCATGAAGCGGTGTCCCGTTCTGAGGGTCCGGTTTCCGCAACCGCCGTTCCCCGTTTCGAGTGTCCCGTTTCCGCAACCGCAGTTGCCGGTTGCCGGTTTCCAGTTTCCAGAGGACTTCCAGGCTCGGTCCGGCTCTGCGGGCCAACGGAGAGCCACTCGCCCGCAACGGGGAACGACCGTTCCGGAAACGGGAAACCGGCAACCGGCCGCTGCTTCACGCAGCCCTCCGGAAACGGGAAACCGGCAACCGGCCACGGCTTCATCAGGCTTCCTCGCCGAAGCGCTCAGCAATCAGCTGGGTCAGCTCCTGCAGGGCCTGTGCGGCGTCACTGCCCTCGGCGACCAGGGTGATCTCGCTGCCCTGGGCAGCGGCCAGCATCATCACGCCCATGATCGATTTGCCGCTGACCTCGCGCTCACCCTTGCGGATGCGGATGGTCGACTCGAACTTGGCCGCCAGGGTGACCAGGCGCGCCGCCGCACGGGCATGCAGGCCGAGGCGATTGACGATGGGGACGGTGCGTTCCATAGCAGCAGTTTCCAGTGGTCAGTTTCCGCAGCAGCGGGGTGCAGCCCGCAGTGTCCAGTTTCCCGCCGTCCTTGCCCCGGCGCGCGCACCGCCCCCGGCGGCGGCGTTCACCGGACGCCGGCACCGGGCAACTGGCCACTGCCTCACGACCGCGGGCACTCGACGATGCCGCGCTGGCCGCCCTCGACGGCGCTGGCCGCGGCCTCCGCCAGCCCCAGCCGCGGGTAGTTGAACAGCCGCACCAGCATCGGCAGGTTGAGCCCGGCCACCACCCGCACCGCGGCGGCCTCGCCGAGCCGGTTGGCGATGTTGGCCGGGGTCGAGCCATAGGCATCGGTCAGGATCAGCACGCCGGCGCCGCCGTCCAGCCGCTCGATCATGCGCAAGCCCTGACGCAGCAGGGCATCGGTGGCCTGGACCCGGCGCACCTCCAGCACATCGACATCGAGCGGCAGCTCCTCGCCGATCAGATCGCGCAGGCAATCGAGGAAGTAATGACCCAGCTTGCCGTGGGTGACCAGCAGGACGCCGACCTTCATGCAGAGACTCCCGCCGCGGCGCCAACCCGCAGACCGGGCAGCTCCTTGTGCTTGATCAGGACCTCGTCGAACTGGCCGCGGAAGCGCTGGGCCAGCCGCTCGACCAGATAGACGCTGCGGTGCTGGCCGCCGGTGCAGCCGATACCGACGGTGACATAGGCGCGATCCTGGGCCCGGAACTCCGGCAGCCAGTGCTCGAGAAACCGCACCAGATCGCGCTCCATCCGCTGCACCACCGCCTGCGCGGACAGCCAGCGCGCCACCGGCTCGTCGCGGCCGGTGAGCCGGCGCAGGTCCGGCTGCCAGTGCGGATTGGGCAGGCAGCGGATGTCGAAGACGAAGTCGCAGCCCTCAGGCAGGCCGTTCTTGAACCCGAAGGAGAGAAACAGCAGGGCCAGCCGGCCGGCCGCGGCCTCCGGCGTGCGGGCGTGGATGGCCTCGCGCAGCTCGTGCAGATTGAGCCGGCTGGTGTCCAGCGGCAGATTGGCCATGTTGGCGATCGGCGCCAGCAGGCCGCGCTCGCGCTCGATCGCCTCGCGCAGGCTGGTGCGGTCATCGGAGAGCGGATGGCGGCGCCGGGTCTCGCTGTAGCGGCGCAGGATCACCTCGTCGGCCGCGGTGAGAAACACCACCTCGACCTCCACCCCCCCTTCGCGCAGGCGCTCGAGCACGCTGGGGAAGCGGCGGATATCAGCCTCGGACTCGCGCGCGTCCACCCCCAGCGCCACCCGCTGGTAGCGCTGGTCAGCCTCGGGCTTGAGCAGCTCGCCGACCAGCGCCTCGATCAGGATCAGCGGCAGGTTGTCGATGCAGGTATAGCCGAGGTCCTCGAACTGCTTGAGGGCCACCGTCTTGCCGGCGCCGGAGAGCCCGCTGACCACCACCAGCCGGCGCGGGGGGTGATCGCTGCGCTCGGGGCGGTCGGGGGGAAGCGTCATGAGCGGGTGGCGAGAGCCTGGGCCTGGCGGTGGGCGAAGTCGGCGGCGGGATCGTGGCCGGCGCGACGCAGCTGCTCGAGGCGCACCGCCAGTTCCACCAGCAGCGCCAGATTATGCCCGAGCCCTGTGACGAGAACCCTCTCGGCCGGCAGCGGGCCCGGCCAGGGCAGCGGATCGGCGGTCGCGGCCGGATCGGCGGTCAGGCACAGCAGCAGGCCCAGCGGCGCCTCGGCGGCCAGCGCGGCCGCGCCGAACAGCCGCGGCACCTCGATCCAGCCGAGCGCACGGCTGTGCAGAAAGCCCGCCAGCGGCGGCCGCGCCGGCCGCAGCAGCGGCGCGCCGTCGGCAGCGGCGTCCAGCTGCACCACATCGTCGGCGATCAGGCGATGGCCACGCGCCAGCAGCTCCAGCGCCAGCGTCGACTTGCCGACTCCCGGCGCGCCCCGCAGGAGCACGCCCAGGCCCTCCACCTGCAGGCCGACGCCGTGCACCCAGGGCGACGGCGCCGCCATGCTCCCGGCTCAGCCCTTGGGCTTGTAGTGGGCGATCAGCCCGTGCAGCTCGGCATCGGTGCCGGCCTTGCGCAGCTGGGCGCAGAAGGCATCGTCGGAGAACATCTCGGCGATCGCCGCCAGATGCTTGAGGTGGGCTTCGGTGGCCGCCTGCGGCACCAGCAGCCCGAACACCAGATCCACCGGATTGCCGTCGTGGGCGTCGTAGTCGACCGGATGCTTCAGGCGCATGAACGCACCCACGCTGCCATCGACGCCCGACATGCGGCCGTGGGGGATGGCCACGCCGTGGCCGAGTCCGGTGCTGCCCAGCTTCTCGCGGCCGGTGAGGGCGTTGAACACCTCGGTCGCGGCCAGCCCCGGCGCGCCCTTGGCGAGCAGGCCGGCGAGTTCTTCCAGAGCCTTCTTCTTGCTGGTCACGCTCAGGCCACTGACCACCCGGTCAGCGCTGAGGATCTCGGTCAATTTCATTCGCGGTCTCCTGCCGTCAGAGTTTCATTCTACGGGGGGCGGCTCAGGGCGTGCGCTTGAACTCGCTGCCGTCCTTCCACTGCGGGCGTTCCGGGGTCTGCGCCACCCGGTAGCCGACCTCGAAGAGCATCTGCAGGTCCTCCACCATGCCGGCCGGGTTCCAGTCCGCGGTGATCTGGTCAGCCGGCTGGTGATAGGCCTCGCGGGTATAGGCCTCGCGCAGGCGCTGGCCAGTACCGGCCGGGCGATCGCGCAGCACGCTGCCGCCATCGGCGTACAGCGCCGGCACCCCGGCCTTGGCGAAGTTGAAGTGATCGGAGCGGTAGTAATAGCCCTTGTCGCTGTCCGGATCCGCCACCAGACGCCGGCCCTGGGCCTGCACCACGCCGGCCAGCACATCCTCCAGGGTCGACTGCCCCTTGCCGACCACGATCACATCCTCGGTCGGTCCGTAGGGATTGAGCGCGTCCATGTTGATGTTGGCGATGTGATCGCCGATCGGATACAGCGGGTTCTGCGCGTAGTAGCGCGAACCGATCAGGCCCTGCTCCTCCGCGGTGACGGCGAGGAACAGCAGGGAGCGCCGCGGCGGCTCGGGCAGACGGCTGAAGGCGCGCGCCACCTCGATCAGGCCGGCGGTGCCGGTGGCATTGTCGAGCGCGCCGTTGAAGATCGGATCGCCCTGGCGCTGGTCATCGCGGCCCAGGTGATCCCAGTGCGCGCTGTAGACGATCAGCTCCTTGCCGAGTGCCGGATCGGTGCCCGGCAGGCGCGCCGCCACATTGTGCGAGTCCACCGTGCGCAGGGTGTTCTTCACCGTGAAGCTGGCGCTGCCGGCTATCTCCACCGGCCGGAAATCCGGACGCGCGGCGGCGGCCTCCAGGGCGGCGAAGTCGAGTCCGGCGGCGGCGAACAGCTCGCGCGCCTTGTCCAGCGCGATCCAGCTCTGCACCGCCACCCGTCCGGCGTTGCCATCGGCGCTGGCCACGGTGAACTGCTCGCCACGCCAGGAGTTGGCGACCACGAACCACGGATAGCCGGCCGGCCCGGTCTGGTGAACGATGATCGCCGCTGCCGCGCCGAGCTGGGAGGCGATGTCGTACTTGTAGGTCCAGCGGCCGTAGTAGGTCATCGCCTTGCCGCCGAACATCGCCTCATCGAGGCTGCCATCGGCCTTGCGCACCGGTGGGTCGTTGACCAGCATCACCAGCGTCTTGCCGCGCACATCGAGGCCCTTGTAGTCATCCCAGCCCAGCTCCGGCGCCTGCACGCCGTAGCCGACGAACACCAGCGGCGCCTCGCTCACCGTCACCTCGGGCTGGTAGCGCTCGGTCACCGCCACCGCGTTGCCGTTGAAATCCAGCGGGATCACCTGGTCCTTGACCCGCAGCTGGCCCGAGGGCCGGCCATCGATGCCAGCCAGCGGCACCTTCTGCACATAGCTGCCGTCCGGGTTGCCCGGCGCCAGCCCCAGCGCCTTGAACTGCTCGGTGAGGAAGGCGACGGTCTTCTCCTCGCCCGCGGTGCCCGGCAGCCGGCCCTCGAAGGCATCGGAGGACAGGGTCTCGATCGAGGCCATCAGCGTGGAGGCCGCGATGGCCGCCTTGGCGGTATCCGGCACCGTGAGGGCCGCCACGGCAGCCGGCGCCGGCGCGACCGCTGCCGAGGGCGCCTGCCGCTGACAGGCGCTGAACAGGGACAGGGCCAGGACGGCCACAAGCAGGACGCGCATGAATCGACTCCCGAGGCGATCAGTTGACCCGCGCAGTATGCCGAGACCGGCATCCGGACCGGGGTCTGTCCTCCCGGCTCAGGCCATTTCGCAGCGCCCGCGGCCCGCCCGCTTGGCGCGGTACATGGCGCCGTCTGCCGCCACGATCAGCTCATCGCGGCTGCTGCCGTGCACCGGATGCAGGGCGACGCCGGTGCTCGCCCCCACCCGGACCGTCACCCGGCCGCCGGGCGCCGGCAGCTCGAAGACCTCGAACAGCCCCTCCACGATCTCGCTGCACACCTGCACCGCGCGCTCCGGGGGTTGCAGCGTGCGCTCGAGAATGATGGCGAACTCATCGCCCCCCAGGCGGGCCAGGGTGTCCTCGCTGCGCAGACGGGCCGAGAGCCGCTCGGCGATGCCGCACAGCAGGGCGTCTCCGATATGGTGGCCATGCTGATCATTGACCGGCTTGAACCCATCGATATCGATGTAGGCCAGCACAAAGCCCTCCTGGCGGCGCCGGCTGCGTTCGATGGCACTGCTCAGCCGGTCCATGAACAGGGCACGGTTGGCGAGGCCGGTCAGCGGGTCGTGGGTGGCCAGATGGTGGGCACGCGCCTCGGCGCGTTCGCGTTCGAGCATTTCCTCGCGCAGGCGGCGGTTGTGCCCGGCCGTTTCCTCGAGCGCCGCCCGCACGCGCGCAGCATGCCGCGCGCTGGCATTGAACAGGGCGGTTGCCATCAGCCCAGCCGCCAACAGCAGCCAGGGCACCAGGCGCTCGGTGAGCGGTACCGGATCGTCCCGCTGGGCAAAGCGCAGCGTCCACTGCCGGCCCGGGACTTCCAGCCGGCGGGGCTCGCGGACCCAGTCGGCGGTGGCGAGCGGCTGCGGCTCGCCGTCGGCCCGCGGGGCCGTGGTGGCGTACAGCAGCCGGGATGCATCCGCCACCGGACCGTCATACACCTCGAAATCCAGTGCGCTGCCGGCGGCGCCCAGCAGACCCTGCATGAAGGCCTCGGCGTGGAAGGTCGCATTCACCCAGCCGATATGGACCCCGTGGCGGTAGGCCGGCTGATATCCGATGAAGCCCACCTGGGTGCCGACGGCGCTCAGCAGGCGCAGCCGTGGGCTGAGGGCCGCGTGGTCGCTCGCCACCGCGGCCCTCAGGGAGTCACGGCGGCCCGCGTCGCGCATCATGTCGATGCCCAGCGCACGCTCGCTGTCGGCCGTCAGCGGCTCGGTGTACAGCACCACGGCGTGCTCTTCCGGCTCCACCGGCGTGATCGGCGGTGGCGGCGGGCGCAGGTCGAAGCGGGTGATCCGCTCCGGATCGGCGAAGCGGGCATCGAAGGGCTCACTGCGCACACGGGCGATGAAGGCCGGCCGCTCGTCCAGGGCGACTCGCTGGGTGAAGGTCATCGAGCGGATGCCCGGGTAATGCTCGGCGAGCCGCAACTGGGCCACATACTGGCGCCAGTCGTCGCGCGTCACCTCGGTCGAGGCCTCGAACATGCCGCGCCCTCCGCGCAGCACCTGCATGTACGCGGCCAGGCGCTCGTTGATGGCGGTCTCGATCCGTCGGATCTCGGCATCGATGCGCGCTTCGCGGTGCGCCACCACCAGGCTGTGCGCCTGCCACACCGCGACCAGGGTCGCCGCCAGCAGCAGCGCTGCCAGCGGCCGACGCCAGCGCACCCAGGCAGCGGCGGGAGGAGGTGTCACTCGAGGCCCAGGGGCGGATACGCTCATGGTCGGACGACTCGACAGGGGCCGGCGGGCGGCTGCCGCCGGCTGGCCAGACGATGACCGTCGTCCGCCACGAAATCGAGTGGGTAAAGCATGCAATGGCGAGCGCTGGCGGTGATGGGCACTCTCCCCCTGCTGGCGGCGATTCCGATCTCCGCGGCCGGGGCGGCGGGGACGGCCAACCTGCAGGTGCTCTATGGGGATGACTATCAGCCGGGGGACCTGAGCCGCCGCACCGTGACCGTCCAGCAGGGTGGCGACTGGCACTGGCGCGGCCTCCGCGGCGACCACTTCCTGTTCGCCGATTTCATCGAGCCGTTCGCCACCGAGTCGCGCCACTACGCGGAAGCCACCGCCCGGGTGAGCCTTGCGCCATTGGTCGGCGCCGTGGAGAGCGGGCCGCTGCGCGACCTGCTGCTGGTGGCCAATGTCGAGGACGGCGACAACCTGCGCAGCGTCCTCGCCGGTCTGGGCAGCACGCTCGCCCTACCCGGCTTCCAGCGCTTCCAGCTCAACCTGATGTGGCGAGACCGCCACGGCCTGTCCGGCAGTACAGCGCAGCTCTACGGGGCCTGGCTCGCCGAGCGGGCATGGCAGGGTCTGCACATCCAGTTCACCGGTTTCGCCGAATGGGTGGGCAGCGAGGGCGGCCGGGCCCCCAGCGTGCAGGGCCAGCCGCAACTGCTGCTCGACGTCGGCCGCTATGCCGGCAGGCCCCGCCGGCTGTGGGTCGGCGTGGAATATCTGTACTGGCACAACCGGGGAGGTCGCCGCGGACTGGACGAGCGCGTGCCGCAGATCATGGTCAAGGCGATACTGCCCTAGCGCCCGTCCGATCTAGAGACGGGCGCCGGGGGCGACCGGCCAGGGCCGCGCGGACCCTCCGCTGGCCTACTTCAGCTCGGCCGAGCTCTTGCCGAGCAGGCGACGGGCGACGATCAGCAGCTGGATCTGCTGGGTGCCTTCGAAGATGTCGAGGATCTTGGCGTCGCGCGCCCACTTCTCCAGCAGGGTGTGCTCGCCGTAGCCATGGGCACCGCACAGCTCCACGCACTTGAGGGCGACCTCGGTGGCGGTGCGGCCGGCCTTGGCCTTGGCCTGGCTGGCCTGCAGGGAGTTGGGGATGCGGTTGTCGGCCATCCAGGCCGCCTTGAGCGTCAGCAGGCGGGCGGCCTCGTAGTCCGCCTCCATCTTCAGGAACTCGGCGGCGGCCGCCGACTGGGACAGGGCCGGACGGTCGTAATCGATCACCACATTGGCCTGCTCGAGCACCTCGCGGGTGTGGTCCAGGCAGGCGCGGGTCAGGCCCACCGCCATCCCGGCGACCAGCGGGCGGGTGTTGTCGAAGGTCTGCATGACCCCGGCGAAGCCCTTCTCGACATTGATCTCCGGATCGCCGAGCAGGTTCTCCTTGGGCACCCGCACATCCTTCAGGGCGAAGGCGGCGGTATCGGAGGCGCGGATGCCGAGCTTGTGCTCCAGCCGCACCAGCTCGAAGCCCGGCGTGCCCTTCTCCACCACGAAGCTCTTGATCGCCGCGCGGCCGAGGCTGCGGTCCAGGGTGGCCCAGACCACCACCAGCTCGGCGCGGGCGCCGCTGGTGACATAGATCTTCTCGCCGTTGAGGATGTAATGGTCACCGTCGAGGCGGGCGGTGGTGCGGATGCTGGCGGAATCCGAGCCGGTGCCGGGCTCGGTGATCGCCATCGCCGCCCAGCGGCCCTTGAAGCGGGCCAGCTGTTCCTCGTTGGCCACCGCGGCGATCGCCGAGTTGCCGAGGCCCTGGCGCGGCATGGCCAGCAGCAGGCCGACATCGCCCCAGCACAGCTCGATGATGCCGAGCACGGTGGAGAGGTTCGACCCATTGCGGTTCTCGCCGGGCGCGCTGGCACGCGACTCGCCCTTGCCGGCCCCGGCAGCCCCGGCGCCGCCGCCTGCGCCGGCGGCATTCATGCCGTCGAGCAGGGAGGCGAGCATCTGCAGCTCCTTGGGCTCGTCATGCTCGGCGCGGTCGTACTGGCGCGAGATCGGGCGGAACACCTCGCGGGCCACCTGATGGGCCTGGTTGACCAGGGGGCGGAACTTCTTGGGGGTATCGAGAGTAATCACGGCAGTTTCCAGTTGGTGCAGCAGTTTCCAGCTTCCGGTTGCGGCGTCCCGGCTCCCAGACCTGCGGCTGGAAACCGGAAACCGTCGACTGGAAACGGCTTTCAGACGAGGACCACGCCTTCCATGAAGGCACAGGCGCGCAGATCGCGGTACCAGCGCTCCACCGGATGTTCCTTGACGAAGCCATGGCCTCCCAGCAGCTGCACGCCGTCGGAGCCGATGCGCATCGCCTTGTCCGCGGCAAAGCGCCGGGCCAGCGCGGCCTCACGGGCACTGTCCTCGCCACGCTCGGCGCGGTTGGCCGCGCGCCAGGTGAGCAGGCGCAGGCCCTCCAGCTCGATGGAGATGTCGGCGACGGCGAAGGCCACCGCCTGGCGGTGGCTGATCGGCTCACCGAAGGCGACCCGCTCGTTGACATAGGGCACGAGGTAGTCGAGCACCGCCTGCGCGCAGCCGGTGGCGAGCGCCGACCAGGCGATGCGCGAGAGGCGGATGCATTCGGCATAGGTCTCGCCACGGCCTTCGTCGAGCAGGGCGCTGGCCGGCACCGTGACATTGTCCAGACGCAGGCGCTGGGTGGCCGCGGCGCGCAGGCCCATCGCCGGCTCGGCCTGGACCGACAGCCCGGCCTGGGCGGCCTCGACCAGGAACAGCGCCGGTCCCCGGCCTTCCAGCTGGGCGGCGACGATGAACAGCTCGGCCTCGGCGGCGCGCGGCACCAGGCTCTTGAGCCCGGTCAGCACATAGCCGTTCTCGGCGCGGTAGGCGCGGGTCTCGAGCAGGAAGGGATCGAACAGCGGACGCGGCTCCTGGATCGCCAGGGCCGCCGCCGGCACCGAGTCGCCGACGAAGGCCGGCAGATAGCGCGCCTGCTGCTCGGCCGAGCCCCACAGCACCAGCGCCTGGCTGACCGCCATCGGCGCCAGACAGGCCACCGCCAGACCCAGATCGCCCTGGGCCAGCGCCTCGGTGATCAGCACCTGGGTGATGGCCGAGCGCTCGGCGCCGGCGCCGCCGAGATCCTCGGGCACCGCGAGGCTGGCCAGGCCCAGCTCCATCGCCCCCTTGAGCAGCTCGGGCGGCGCGGCGCAGGCGGCATCCGCCGCGGTGGCGGCCGGGCGCAGCTGCTCCATCCCGAACTGGGCCGCCGCCTCGCGCAGCATCTGCTGCTCCTCGGTGGGGTTCAGGTCAAACAGCTCGCCCTTGGGCCGGCTGCCCAGGCGCGCCGGCTGGACCAGCTGGCGGGTGGCGCCAAAGGCGCGGGCGGCGGCGCCAACCGCAATGAAGCCGCCGCGGCTGGCCTCGAACACCAGCTTCTCGGAGGCCCGGCGCAGGCCGAGGCGATCGATCACCGGGGAGGCGGCGAAGCGGTTGAGGGCACGCAGGCCGAGGCCC
Organism: Nevskiaceae bacterium; assembly: GCA_036275365.1. GTDB lineage: Bacteria > Pseudomonadota > Gammaproteobacteria > Nevskiales > Nevskiaceae > DASUDX01. The sequence continues at coordinate 43,167 of DASUDX010000047.1, forward strand.
ATCGCGTTGGGGGATCGGGACATGGCAGAACTCCGGGTGAATCAGGCGGTGCGGGCTCGCACCGAGGGGGCCTTGACCTCGCCGGCAGCGAGCGCGGCGGCGGTGCGGGCGAGAAACTCATCGACCAGATGGGCGAACTTGCCCTGGATGAAGGGCGGCGCCAGCAGGCGGTACATCAGCGGTACCGGCACCTCGCGCAGCTCCCCCTTCACCGAGAAGCTCAGGCGGGTCTGGCGGCCGTCGGCCTCGAGGCGGAAGCGGCCCTCGATGCTGGCATTGCCCACGCCCTTGAGCGGGGTCCAGCTGAGCTCCCCACGGGCGGCATCGATGCGGTAGTGCGCGCCATAGCTCACCTCGTGGGCGATCTTGGCCAGGCGCGAGCCAATCACCGCCATCTCCCAGCGGTACTGGTCGGGACCCAGGCGGGTCAGCTTGCGCAGCTTGGGGAAACGGCCGATGGTGGTCTCGAGATCGGCGAGCAGGGCCCGCGCGGTGTCCAGCGGTGCGTCCACGCGCAGGCTGCGTTCGATCTCCAGGGGTACGTTCATGGGGAGCCTCGACAGGAGGCGATGCGCCGGTCGCGTCATCGCGTGAGGTGCACAGCCTCGCAGCTTGCGCCGGCGCTGACATTGCCCGGCCTGCCAGCGCGCGTGGCCGGACAGTCAAGCGAGGCGGCGCGGCTCAGTCCGGCTGGGTGTCGCGGGCACTGCGGCGGGCGGCGCGGCGCTCCTCGCGCAGGCGCAGCTGGCGGAAATCCCGATAGGCCTGGGCGCTCCACAGCCGGGCCAGGCTCTGCACATGCCAGCGCAGATGGCGCAGGGTGCGCCGGGTGGCGCGCTGGGCGCGGTGGCTGACCATCGCCGCCGGCACCACCTGCACCTCGTAGCCGGCGTTCCAGGCACGCAGGCAGAGGTCGGCGTCCTCGCAGTACATGAAAAAGCGCTCGTCGAAGCCGTTGAGCGCGCGGAAGGTATCGGCACGGAAGGCCATGAACAGGCCCGCCACCCAGTCCACCCGCTGCGCGCGCGACAGGGCGAGGTCGTACAGCGGCCGCTCGCCCCAGGTGTAGCGCTGCAGCAGGCGCAGCGGGCTGGGGGCGCGGCGGGCGTTGTCGGCGGCGCGGCCATCGGCCTCCACCACCCGGGTGCTGGCCACCCCCAGGCGGGCATTGCCGAAGGCCAGCGCCAGCCCCTCGAAGGGATTGCCGTGCAGGCGCAGCTCGGGGTCGATGGCGGCGAGGAAGCGACCGCGGGCGCGCGCCAGCGCCGCGTTGTGATTGGCGCCGAAGCCCTTGGGCTGCGGATTGCGGATGATCGTCAGCGCCCCCGGCCAGAGCCGCTCCAGGCCCTCGGCCGGCTCCTCGATGTTGAGGGTCAGCAGGATCTCGGTGCGCGCCGGCAGCAGGTGCTCGCGGCAGTCGCGCAGGAGCCGGCGCACCGATCCTCCGTGGCCATGGCTGACCACCGAGAGGCTCCAGTCCGGACCGCCTTCGCTCACGGCAGCGCGGTGGCGCGCAGATCCAGCCACAGCAGGGGCGCCGGCTGGTGGGCGCGCTCGGGCCGCAGCTCGAGCCGCCAGGGCTGATCGGGCGCGAGCGCGGCATCGACGCTGCGCAGCCGCTGCCAGCGGCCGCGGTAGCCGCTGTCGAGCTCACCGCGCAGGCGCCAGCCGGCGGCCCCGGGCTGGCGCTCGAGCTGGAAGGTGAGGCGGTAGCTCAACCGCTGCGGCGTCTCCGGATGCAGCTCCCAGCTGGTGGGAAAGCCGGTGTAGGTGGTGAAGCCGGCGCCATCCTCGGCATGGCCGGCCAGCTGGCCGCGCAGGGCGATCTGCACCGCCTCGGGCTCGGCGGTCTCGGCACTCTGGGCCGCCAGCGGCGCTGGCAGGGCGCTCAGCAGCAACAGCAGCAGCGGGATCAGACGCATCGGCAGGCGCAGGGTGAAGAGCGGGCGCATAAGCTAGCGCATCCCTCCCGCCTCCAAGACCTGATGGCCGGCACCGCCAGCGACGCCCCGATCCGCCTTGCCCTGCATGGAGGGGCGGGCGAGCTGCCGCGCGAAGCCGGCCCGCCCACCGCCCAGCGGGCGGCGCTGCGCGAGATCGCCGCCGAGACGCTGGCCGCCCTGCGCGCCGGCGCCAGTGCGCTGGACGCGGTGACCCTGGCGGTCGAGCGGCTGGAGGACTGCCCGCTGTTCAATGCCGGGGTCGGCGCGGTGCTGCATCGCGACGGCGGGGTGGAACTGGACGCCGCGGTGATGCGCGGTGCCGATCGCGCCTATGGCGGGGTCTGCGGGGTCAGCCGGGTGCGCCACCCGGTGCGGCTGGCGCGGCGGCTGTGCGAGGCCGGCGGCCCGGTGCTGGTGCAGGGCGCCGGCGCCGAGGCCCTGGCCCGCGAGCACGGTCTGGAACTGGTCAGCCCGGCGCACTTCATCACCCCGCTGCGGCAGGCCCAGCTCGAGCGCGCCCAGCGCCGCGGCGTGGTGGTGCTGGACCACGACCTCGCCCCGCCGGCCGAGCCGGTGGACGAAAGCGGCTTCGGCACCGTGGGGGCGGTGGCCCGAGACGCCCAGGGCCGCCTGGCCGCCGCCACCAGCACCGGCGGGCTGACCAACAAGCGACCCGGGCGGATCGGCGACACCCCGATCGCCGGTGCCGGCACCTGGGCGGATGACCGCAGCCTGGCGGTGTCCTGCACCGGCACCGGCGAGAGCTTCCTGCGCGCCGCCGTGGCCCACCAGCTGCATGCGCGGGTGCTGTGGGGCGGGCAGAGCCTGGCGCTGGCCTGCGAGGCCACCTTCGAGGATGTGGCGGCGCTCGGGGGTCATGGCGGGGCCATCGTCATCGACCGCGAGGGCCGCATCGCCCTGCCCTACAACTCCGGGGTGCTGTTCCGCGCCTGGGTCGAGGCCGATGGCGAGATCCGCGTCGCCGTCGGCAAGGACTGAGCAATGAACCTGGTCGTCCTCACCGTCTCCGACACCCGCACCCTGGACACCGACACCAGCGGTGCCTATCTCGAGCAGGCGGCGGGCGAGGCCGGGCACCGCGTGCTCGTCCGCCGCGTCTGCCACGATGACCGCTACCGCCTGCGCGCCGAGGTGAGCGGCTGGATCGCCGATCCCGAGGTGCAGGTCATCCTCTGCAACGGCGGCACCGGCGTGACCGGCCGCGATGTCACGCCGGAGGCGCTGCGGCCGCTGTTCGACAAGGAGCTGGAGGGCTTCGGCGAGCTGTTCCGCTGGCTCAGCTTCGAGGACATCGGCACCTCCACCCTGCAGAGCCGGGCGCTCGCCGGGGTGGCCAATGGCACCTTGATCTTCTGCCTGCCCGGGTCCACCGGCGCCTGCCGGCTGGGCTGGGAGAAGATCCTGCGTCACCAGCTCGACGCCGCCCACAAGCCCTGTAACTTCGCCACCCTGCTGCCCCGCCTGAAGGAGCGCTGAGATGATCCGTCCGCTGACCCTGCTGAGCCTTGCCCTGTGCCTGCTGGCGCCGCCCGCCTGGTCGCTGTCGATCGACTGCGGACGGGTGCTCGATGTGCAGACCGGCCGCTGGCTGGAGCGCCAGACCCTGAGCGTGGCCGAGGGCCGCATCCGCGCCATCGACCCCTGGCCGGCCAGCTTCGAGGGCGAGCGCATCGATCTGCGCGAGCTGTCCTGCCTGCCCGGCCTGATCGATCTGCATGTGCATCTGACCAGCGAGACCGCGCCGCAGGCCGAGGCCTTCCGCGAGGCCCTGCAGGGCGGCGCGGTGGACGCCGCCTATGAGTCGGTGCCGTGGGCGCGGCGCACCCTGGAGGCCGGCTTCACCACCGTGCGCGATCTCGGCAGCAGCGAGGGCCTGGGGGTGGCGCTCAAGCGGGCGATTGCCGCCGGCCATGTGGTGGGACCGCGGATGATGGTCTCCGGCAAGTCGATCGCCACCACCGGCGGCCATGCCGATCCCACCAACAGCCTGGGCCCGCGGCTGGCGCGGGCGCTGGGCGTGCCCGGGCCGATCGATGGCGTCATCGACAGCCCCGAGCAGGCCCGCCAGGCGGTGCGCGCCCGCTACAAGGAGGGCGCCGACCTGATCAAGATCACCGCCACCGGCGGTGTGCTCAGCCAGGCCGCCAGCGGCCAGAACGCCCAGTTCACCGAGGCCGAGCTGGCCGCCATCGTCAGCACCGCGCGCGACTACGGCTTCAAGGTGGCGGCCCATGCCCACGGCGCCGAGGGCATGAAGCGCGCCCTGCGCGCCGGGGTCGACACCATCGAGCACGGCACCTTCATGGACGAGGAGACCCTCCAGCTGTTCCGCAAGACCGGCGCCTGGTATGTGCCCACCGTCTCCGCCGGCAAGTTCGTCGGCGAGAAGAGCCGCGACCCGCATTACTACTCGCCGATCGTGCGGCCGAAGGCGGCGGCGGTGGGGCCGCAGATCCAGTCCACCCTGGCGCGGGCCTGGAAGGCCGGGGTGAAGATCGCCTTCGGCACCGATGCCGGGGTCTTCCCCCACGGCGAGAACGCCCGCGAGTTCGTCTACATGGTCGAGGCCGGCATGCCGCCGCTGGAGGCCCTGCGCGCGGCCACCCTGCACGCCGCCGAGGCCCTGGGCCAGGCCCAGACCCTGGGCCGGCTGGCGCCCGGCTATGCCGCCGATCTGGTGGCGGTGGAGGGCGATCCGCTGGCCGACATCGCCCGCCTGCAGGCGCCGCGGGCGGTGATCCAGGGCGGGCGGCGGGTGCGGTAACCGGGGCCGCCCGGGCCGGCCGTTCATCCCCGGTCCAAGCCCGCTGGCCGGGAACTTTTCCGGCCCTTAGCACTCTGAGGACGCGAGTGCTAAATTGAGCCTCGAACCTTGAAAGGGAGGTTGGTCATGTCCACCGCCGTTGCCCTGCGCCAGCCCGCGATGCTGATGCCGCTGTCGGGCAGCCTGGACGCCTATATCGCCTCGGTCGGGCAGATTCCGGTGCTCGATGTCGCCGAAGAGCAGCAGCTGGCGCGCCGCCTGCGTGAAGACCAGGACCTGGCCGCCGCCCAGAAGCTGGTGCTCTCCAATCTGCGGTTCGTGGTCCATATCGCCCGCGGCTACATGGGCTATGGCCTGCAGCTGGCCGACCTGATCCAGGAAGGCAATGTGGGGCTGATGAAGGCGGTCAAGCGCTTCGACCCGGATGTGGGCGTGCGCCTGATCAGCTTTGCCGTGCACTGGATCAAGGCCGAGATCCACGAATTCGTGCTGAAGAACTGGCGCATCGTCAAGATCGCCACCACCAAGGCCCAGCGCAAGCTGTTCTTCAACCTGCGCTCGGCCAAGCGCGGCCTGGGCTGGCTGTCGCCGGCCGAGGTCGAGTCGATCGCCGCCGATCTCAAGGTCAAGCCCGAGGAAGTGCTGCAGATGGAAGCGCGGCTGGGGGGCGGCGATGTCTCCTTCAGCGCCAGCGGCTCGGATGACGAGGACAGCTATGTCCCCGAGGACTATCTGGCCGTCGAGGAAGGCGGCTATGCCGCCATCGAGAATGGCGAGGTCCAGGACCGCCAGGAAGAGGCGATGCGCGAGGGCCTCAAGCGGCTGTCCGAGCGCGAGCGCGACATCCTGATGCGGCGCTGGCTGCACGAGGGCGAAAAGACCGGCCTGCAGGAACTGGCCGACGAGTACGGCGTCTCGGCCGAGCGCATCCGCCAGATCGAGGTGGCGGCGATGAAGAAGCTGCGCAAGGTGATCGAGACCGAGGCAGCCTAAACTCCTCGTCTCCGGTACCCCGAAGGCCCGGCTCCGCCGGGCCTTCTTGCTTGCACAGCCAGGATCGACGATGTCCGACGACCCCGCCGAGGCCGCCGCGCCCGTTCCGCTCAAGACCCGCCTGGCCGCCCGCCTGCTGGCCGGACTGATGCGGCTGATCTTCCTCACCAGCCGGCGCCGCTACACCGGGCTTGCGCATCTGCAGACGGCCATGGACGGCGGGCCGGTGATCGTGGTGTCCTGGCACAACCGCAACATCCTCGGCCCGTTCGGCTACCTCGCCCATCGCCGGCCCGGGCGCGCCTTCACCCCGCTCGCCAGCGCCTCGCGCGACGGCACCCTGGCGGCGCTGGCGATGCGGCATCTGGGGGTGGAATGCATCCGCGGTTCCTCCAGCCGCGGCGGCAGTGCCGCCCTGCGGCAGATGGTGAAATCGGCCAGGGCCGGCAACGACCTCGGCATCACCCCGGATGGCCCGCGCGGACCCAAGTACGTGGTCCAGCCGGGGGTCATCACCACCGCCCGCCTGACCGGCCTGCCGATCGTCCCGATGAGCTACCAGGCGCGCCGGCGGATCGAGCTGCGGAGCTGGGACGCGATGATCGTGCCCTGGCCGTTCAACCGCCTGCACTATGTCTATGGCGAGCCGATCCGGGTGCCGCGCGAGGCCGACGAGCCGCAGATGGAGGCTCTGCGCCAGCAGGTGGAGCAGGCCCTGCTGACGATTGGCGAGACCGCCGGACGCGACTGAGCCCGGCCGAGTTCGACCCGGGGCGGCCAGCCCCGCCAGCGCCGTGGCCGGGTGCTATCGTGCGCGCGTTTTGACCACCGGCGCGCGCCATGCGGGACGATTTCGAGGCCAGTTTCCAGGAGCAGCTGCAGGCGATCGAGGCCGAGACCCTCGATGGCCCGGTGGATCTCGAGCGCCTGCCGGCGGCCCTCTCCGAGCGCAGCCTGCCGGCGCCCTACTGCTTTGCCTATCCGGCGCCGGTCCAGGGTGCGGACGACCCCGCCTCGATCCTGCGCGAGCAGGTGTGGGAGCCGGAGTCGCGCCAGCGCGCCGCCGCCCTGATGGTGCGCTACAGCCAGCCGGGCGCCCTGCGCGAGCAGATGCTGGGCGGGGCGGATGATGCGACGCTGGCCGCCTGCGCGCGCATCCTCGCCGTGCTGGTGTGCGCCGAGGAATCGGCGATCAATGTCTTCGAGCACGAGTGCGGCCGCCTGCAGCGCGAGCAGGTGCAGGCCAACGAGCGCGCCCTGCGCGAGATCGAAACCGAGGAGCGGGTGCACAACTGGCTGATCCAGCAGGCCCGCGCCCATCTGCCGGCACCGGAGGATCTCGATGCCATCCGCCGCCGCACCCGCCGGCTGTTCATGCGGGTGGCCAGCCGCGACATCGCCGAGCACTTCGCCCGCCTCACCGGTCTGGATTCCGGGGTCTGCATCTCGCTTTCGGCCCTGCTCGGCTCGGCCAAGGTGCGCCGGCTGTCCGGCTTCGCCGAGCTGCTGACCCATATCCGCCATGACGAGGCGACCCATGTGCGCAAGTCGCGCGAGCACGCGGTGGGCCTTGGGTTTGACGCCACCCGCTTCCACGAGTGCTACGACCTGACCCGTACCGGGATGGTCGAGATGCTGCGGCCGATCAGCAGCAGCTTCGAGACGCTGGAGGTCGATCCGGAGCGCCTGTTCAAGCGCCTGCTGCGCTTCCAGGACAAGCGCAGCGTCAGCAGCGCCGAGGTGGTTGACTGAGCGGCGTCCGACGCCGGTTTTCAGTCCCGCCTGCAGCACCGGGCGGCGCCGCGGCTATGCTGTGGCCATCCGTTGCGGGTTTCCCATGAACGACACCTCGGCCCTGCTGGGCCAGCTCAAGATCGACCGCGAGCCGCCGCCGGCCCGCTCCCCCTGGCTGTGGATCGCCCTGCTGGGCCTGGCGCTGGCGGCCGCTCTGGCCGGCTGGTGGCTGAGCCGGCCGCAGGCGCCGCTGGTGCGTACCGCCACGGTCAGCGTGCTGTCGCGCCCGGCCGCGGCCGCCTCGGTGCTCGATGGCTCCGGCTATGTGGTGGCCAGGCGCCAGGCCACGGTCTCTTCCAAGGTCACCGGCAAGGTGCTCGAGGTGCTGATCGAGGAAGGCCAGCGGGTGGAGGCCGGCCAGGTGCTGGCCCGCATCGATGACAGCAACGCCGGTGCGGCCCTGTCTCTGGCGCGCAGCCAGCTGGAGGCCGCCCGCGCCCAGCTCGCCGAGGTGCAGGTGCAGCTCGCCGAGGCCGAGCGCACCCTGGGCCGCAACCGCGAGCTGGCCGGCCGCGGTCTGGTCAGCCAGGCTGCGCTGGACGCCGCCCAGGCCAGCCGCGACGCCCTGCGCGCACGCCTGGCCAGCACCGAGCGCCAGGTGGATGTGGCCGCCGCCAGCCTCGAGGTGCAGCAGCGCCAGGTCGAGGACACCGTGGTGCGCGCGCCGTTTGCCGGGGTGATCACGGTGAAGAATGCCCAGCCGGGCGAGATGATCTCGCCGCTGTCGGCCGGCGGCGACGGCACCCGTACCGGCATCGGCACCCTGGTGGACATGGACTCGCTGGAAGTCGAGGTCGATGTCAACGAGAACTTCATCAACCGCGTGCAGCCGGGCCAGCCGGTGACCGCCACCCTCAACGCCTACGCCGACTGGAAGATCCCCGCCGAGGTGATCGCGGTGATCCCGGCCGCCGATCGCAGCAAGGCGACGGTCAAGGTGCGGGTGGGCCTGAAGAGCCGCGACCCGCGCATTCTTCCCGACATGGGGGTGCGGGTGAGCTTCCTCGCCGAGGCCGCGCCGGCCGACGGGGCTGCGTCGGCCAAGCCCGCCGCCAGCCTGCCTGAGGTCGCCCTGGGCCAGGACGGCGGTCAGGATGTGGTCTGGATCGTGCGTGGCGAGATCGTGGAGCGGCGCGCGGTCAAGGTCGGCGCCCGCCAGGGCGGGCAGGTGGAGATCGCCGCCGGGCTCGCCGGGGGCGAGACGGTGGTGATGGATCCACCGCCCGGACTTGCCGATGGCGCCGCCATCCGCCTCAACACTGACTGATTCCTCCCTTCCTCCCACCGAGTCCGGCCATGACCGAGGCGCTGATCCAGCTCAAGGGCGTCACCAAGCACTACACCCGCGGCAAGCAGACGGTGGAGGTGCTGCAGAAGCTCGACCTCACCATCGCCCAGGGCGATTTCATCGCCCTGATGGGGCCGTCGGGTTCGGGCAAGACCACCCTGCTCAATCTGATCGGCGGGCTGGACACGCCCAGCGGCGGCGAGCTGCGGGTGGGCGAGACCCGGCTCGACCGGATGAGTGCCGGGGAGCTGGCGCGCTGGCGCTCGCGCCATGTCGGCTTCGTCTTCCAGTTCTACAACCTGCTGCCGGTGCTCACCGCCGAGCGCAATGTCGAGCTGCCCCTGCTGCTGACCTCGCTGTCGGCGGCGGAGCGCATGAAGCGGGTGCAGATTGCCCTGGGCGTGGTGGGGCTGGGCGAGCGCGGCAAGCACAAGCCGAGCGAGCTCTCCGGCGGACAGGCCCAGCGCGTGGCCATCGCCCGTGCCCTGGTGGCCGACCCCACCCTGCTGGTCTGCGACGAGCCGACCGGCGATCTCGACCGCAAGACCGCGGACGAGGTGCTGCATCTGCTGCAGGTGCTCAACCGCGATCACGGCAAGACCATCGTCATGGTCACCCATGACCCCAAGGCCGCCGAGTTCGCCCGCCACACCCTGCATCTGGACAAGGGTCAGCTGGTGGAACAGGCGGTGGCGTGAGGCGTGAGGCGTGAGGCGTGAGGCGTGAGGCGTGAGGCGTGAGGCGTGAGGCGACGAGGATAGAACGATGAAATACCTTCCCCTGGTCTGGGCCGCGCTGTGGCGGCGGCGTCCGCGCACCCTGTTCACCATGGCCTCGATCGCCGTGGCCTTCCTGCTCTACGCCCTGCTCACCGGGGTGATCGCCGCCTTCAACGCCGGGGTCGAGGTGGCGGGTGCCGATCGCCTGGTCACCACCGGACGCTACTCGCTGACCCAGGTGCTGCCGCAGGGCCATCTGCAGCAGGTGCGCGGTCTGGAGAGCGTGCACAGCGTGGCGGGGCAGAGCTGGTTCGGCGGCTACTACCAGAGCGAGCGCAACTTCTTCCCGCAATTCCCCACCGAGATCGAGCCCTATCTGGCGATGTACCCGGAGATCGTGCTGCCGGAGGCGGAGAAGCAGGCCATGCTCAGCACCCGCACCGGGGCGCTGATCGCGCGCACCCTGGCCGATCGCTACGGCTTCAAGGTGGGCGACAAGATTCCGATCATCGCCGGCATCTGGCCGCTGGCCAGTGGTTCCAACAACTGGGAGTTCGATCTGGTCGGCATCTTCGATACCGCCAATCCGAAGGACCGCTCGCTCTACGAGATGATGCTGTTCCACCACGAGTACTTCGACGAGGCGCGGCAGTTCGGCAGGGGCACGGTGGGCTGGCTGGTGGTGAAGGTGAAGGACCCGGACCAGAGCGAGGCGGTGATCCGGCAGATCGACGCCCTGTTCGCCAACTCGCCCAACGAGACCCGCACCGCCACCGAGAAGGCCTTCAACCAGTCCTTCGTCAAGCAGCTCGGCGATATCGGGGCGATGATGTCCTCGATCATCGGCGCGGTGTTCTTCACCCTGCTCTTCCTCACCGGCAACACCATGATGCAGAGCGTGCGCGAGCGCATCCCGGAGCTGGCGGTGCTCAAGACCCTCGGCTTCTCCGATGGCCAGGTGCTGGCCCTGGTGCTGGCGGAGTCCCTGGCGCTGTGCCTGATCGCCGCCCTGATCGGCCTGGGGCTGGCCAGCCTGCTGCTGCCGCCGGTCTCGGCCAAGATTCCCGGCTTCTCCGGGCTCACGCTCACCGGCGAGGCCTTCGCCCTGGCCCTCGGTCTCGCGCTGGCGCTGGCGCTGATCGTCGGCCTGCCGCCGGCGCTGCGGGCGATGCGGCTGAAGATCGTCGACGCCCTCGCCGCCCACTGATCCGCTGGAGTCCTCTCCCATGTCCTCTGCCCTGAGCCAGATCAGCGCGGTCACCCTGATGAACCTGCGGGCGGTGCCCAGCCGGCTCGGCACCTCGATGGTGATCGTGATCGGCATCGCCGGCGTGGTCGGCGTGCTGGTGGCCCTGCTCTCGATGGGCGCCGGCTTCGAGGCGACCCTGGCCGGCACCGGCCAGCCGGACCGCGCCCTGGTGCTGCGTGGCGGCTCCAACGACGAGCTCGGCTCGGTGATCACCCGCGACCAGGCCCAGGTGATCGCCGACGCCCCGGGCGTGGCGCGCACCGCCGATGGCAGCCCGCGCACGCTGGCCGAGCTGTACCTGCTCACCGATGTCTCCAAGCCCGGCTCGAGCTCGCCCAACAATGTGGTGGTGCGCGGCACCCGCGCCGATGTCGGCGGCGTGCGGCCGGAGTTCCGCATCGTCGAGGGCCGCATGTTCGCCCCCGGCGTGCGCGAGGTGGTGGTGGGCCGCAACCTGGCCGCCCAGTTCCCGACCCTGGCCCTCGGCGGCACGGTGGAGGTGCGCGACGGCCCCTGGACCATCGTCGGCGTGTTCGAGACCGGCGATGTGCACGAGTCCGAGCTGTGGGTGGACATCGAGGCGCTGATCACCGCCTCGCGCCGCCAGGCCTACAACTCGGTGATGGTGCAGCTGGATTCGGTGGCGGCCTTCACCGCCTTCAAGGATGCCCTCACCGCCGACCCGCGCCTGACCGTGTCGGTGCAGCGCGAGCCCGACTACTACGCCTCGCGCTCCGAGCAGCTGCACAACCTGATCCGCTACCTCGGCTACACGGTGGCGGTGATCATGGCGATCGGCGCGGTGTTCGGTGCGCTCAATGTGATGTACGCGGCCGTGGCCACCCGCAGCGTGGAGATCGCCACCCTGCGCGCGCTCGGCTTCGGCGCCCTGCCGGTGGTGGTCTCGGTGCTGATCGAGGCGCTGATCCTGGCCGCGGCCGGCGGGCTGCTGGGCGGGGTGATCGCCTATCTGTTCTTCAACGGCTATACGGTCAACACGCTCAACTTCCAGACCTTCTCGCAGGTGGCCTTCGACTTCCGGGTGACCCCGGCCCTGCTCCAGCAGGGTCTGATCTGGGCGCTGGTGATGGGCCTGATCGGGGGCCTGTTCCCGGCCCTGCGGGCGGCCCGGCTGCCGGTGGCGGAGGCCCTGCGCGCGGCCTGAGCGGGCGACGCACGGCGTCACGAAACTTTCACCGCGTTTTCATGCCGCTGGCACGGCGGCTTCCTAGATTGGGCCATCCCAATCAAGGAGGGCTGCCATGTCCGCCCTGCTGGAATCCGCGGTGGCCACCGCCACCGCACCGCGCTACGAAGTCCGTCTCGCCTCCACCGCCGAGGAGATCCGCGCGACGCTGCGGCTGCGCTACCAGGTGTTTGCCGACGAGATGGGCGCCCAGATCGACGGCGGTGACGAGCGGCTGGACACCGACCAGTTCGATCCCTGGTGCCGCCACCTGATGGTCTGCGACACCCAGAGCGGCGAGGTGCTGGCCTGCACCCGCATCCTCAGCGATGCCCAGGCGCCGAATGCCGGCGGCTTCTACTCCGCCAGCGAGTTCGATCTGGCCATGCTCGACAGCCTGCCCGGCCGGCTGCTGGAAATCGGCCGCACCTGCGTGGCACGCGAGCACCGCAATGGCGCGGTGATCGCCACGCTCTGGCAGGGCATCGCCGGGCTGATCATCGAGGAGGGCGTGGACTACCTCTTTGGCTGCGCCAGCATCGGGCTGGAGGACGGCGGCGCCCAGGCCCACGCCATCCTCGAGCAGATCCGCCACAAGCATCTGGCGCCCGATCACCAGCGCGTGCGGCCCTACTATCCGCTGCCGGCCGCGGATGCGCGTCCGGAGAGCCGCGGCAAGCTGCCGCCGCTGCTCAAGGCCTATCTCAACCTCGGCGCCAAGGCCTGTGGCGAGCCCTACTGGGATCGCGACTTCAACTGCGCCGATGTGTTCATGCTGCTGGATGTGCGCGACCTCAACCCGCGCTACGCCCGTCACTTCCTCGGCCGCGGCTCGGACCTCGCCAGCCGGCTGCCGCTGGCCGCCTGACCCCAGGCCAGGGCCGGGCTTGAACGCCTCGCTGCGCTTTGTCGGGCGCACCCTGCGCCTGCTGGTCCACCTCGGCACCGGCCTGCTGCTGGCCAGCCTGCTGCGGCTGGATCGCAGCGGCCGGCTGCGGATGGAACCGCTGATGGAGTTCTGGCTGCGGCGCCTGCTGCGCATCCTCGGCATCGAGCTGTGCGTGCAGGGCGAACCGCTCCGCGGCGGCCATGTGCAGGTGGCCAACCATGTGTCCTGGCTGGACATCCCGGTGCTCGGCGCCGGCCGTGCCACCCATTTCATCGCCAAGTCGGAGATCCGCGACTGGCCGGTGGCCGGCTTCCTGGCCACCGCCATCGGCACCTTCTACCTCCGCCGCGGCAAGGGCGGTGCCAAGCCGCTGCTGGCGCGGCTGACGCCTTTCCTGCAGGGCGGTGGCCGCATCACCCTGTTTCCGGAGGGCACCACCACCGACGGCCGCGATGTGCTGGGCTTCCACCCGCGGCTGCTGGCCGCAGCGGTGGAGGCGCAGGTGCCGGTGCAGCCGGTGGTGCTGCGCTACGGCCGGGGTGATGGCGGCGCCGACCTCGCCCCCTTCATCGGCGAGGACGATCTGGTCTCCCACATCCTGCGGCTGCTGCGCAACCGGCACCTGCAGGTGCGCCTGGACTATCTGCCGGCGCTGCAGCCGGCGGCCTTCGCCGACCGCGACGCCCTGGCCCTGGCCGCGGAGCAGGCGGTGCGCGCGGTGCTGCGCCCGGGCAGCGCGCTGCCGGCGGCGGCCCGTCACCGGGTGGACCGCGCCTCGACGGTCGAGGCCCTGCCGGCCTGAGTCCAGCGCGGCCGGCGGCCCCGCGCCGGGGCCGGGGGTACACTGGCGGCCCTGATTCCCACCCCCGAGGGTGAGCATGGACACCCCCCTGCCTACGCGCCCGGCCCCGCGCCCGGTGGTGACCGGCGAGAAGCTGCGCGGCGCCGACAAGATGGCGCGCATCCCGGTCAAGATCGAAGCGGCGGTGAGCCCGCTGCGCAAGCCGGCCTGGATCCGCGCCAAGCTCGGCGAGTCGGCCGAGGTGAGCCGGATCAAGGCGGCCCTGCGCGCCAACGATCTGCACACGGTCTGCGAGGAAGCGAGCTGCCCCAACCTGTCCGAATGCTTCGGCAAGGGCACGGCCACCTTCATGATCATGGGCGACATCTGCACCCGCCGCTGCCCGTTCTGCGATGTCGCCCACGGCCGGCCCAAGCCGCTGGACGAGGCCGAGCCGCTCAAGCTCGCCCGCACCATCGCCGCCATGGGGCTGCGCTATGTGGTGATCACCAGCGTTGACCGCGACGACCTCAAGGATGGCGGCGCCGCCCACTTCGCGGCCTGCATCCGCGAGGCGCGCGCGCACGCCCCCCAGCTCACCATCGAGGTGCTGGTGCCGGATTTCCGCGGCCGCATGGACCCGGCGCTGACCATCTTCAAGGACACCCCGCCGGATGTGTTCAACCACAACCTGGAAACCGTGCCGCGGCTGTATCTGCAGGCGCGGCCGGGCTCGGACTACGAGTGGTCGCTCGATCTGCTGGAGCGCTTCAAGCGCCTGCACCCGGCGGTGCCGACCAAGTCCGGCCTGATGCTGGGCCTGGGCGAGGAGATCGAGGAGATCGAGCAGGTGATGCGCGATCTGCGCGCCCATGGCGTCAACATGCTGACCCTGGGCCAGTACCTGCAGCCGAGCCGCCACCATCTGCCGGTGGCGCGCTATGTGCACCCGGACGAGTTCGAGCGGCTGCGCCAGTTCGGCGAGTCCCTCGGCTTTGACCATGTGGCCAGCGGACCGATGGTGCGCAGCTCCTACCACGCCGACCGCCAGGCCGAGCACCTGCTGGGTGGCCCGGCATGAGGGCGGTGGCGCGGCTCGCGCTGCTGGCCCTGGCACCGGCCGTGCACGGCGCCGAGGCCGACCTGCGCGCCTGCCGGGCGGTGGCCGCGGCGGACGCCCGGCTGGCCTGCTACGACCGCCTGGCCGATGCCCAGGCCGGTCCCGCGGCGGACGCTGTGGCGGCGCCGGCGGCGCCTGTGGCGAGCGCACCCGCGCCGGCACCGCCCGCCGCGGTGGCGGCAGCGGCTGCTGCCCCGGCCCTCAGCCCGGCGGCGGTGGAAGCCGGTTTCGGCGCCGAGCAGCTGCCGCGCGATCGCCGCGACCCGGCCGAGCGCGAGGCCGAGAACCTCACCGTGACCACCCGCCTGGTCGGTACCTTCGAGGGCTGGGAGAAGGGCCAGCTGCTGCGGCTGGCCAATGGCCAGGTGTGGAAGGTGATGGACGATTACTCCCGCTACTACCCGGCGCGCGAGGCGCCGGCGGTGGTGCTCAAGCGGGGCATCCTCGGCAGCTACTGGCTGGAGCTGCCGGAGCTGGAGGCGCGGGTGAAGGTGCGCCGGGTTCAGTAGGGCTTTTTCAGCCGCGCCTGCAGCTCGTCCAGCCGCTGCGGGGTGCCGACATCCGACCACAGTCCCTGGAACAGCTCGCCGCCGACCGCCCCGCGGCGGGCGCTGGCGCGCAGCACCGGAGCCAGGGGAAAGCGGCCCTCGCTGCAGCCGCGCAGCAGGCTCGGCCGCAGGATCGAGACCCCGGCGAAGGTGTGGGTCGGTGCCGCCGGCTCGACGATGCGCTGCTCCTGCAGGGCGAAGTCGCCCTGGGTCTTGAAGGCCGGCGTCGGCACCATCAGCAGCCAGGCCTCGAGATCGGCCGGCAGCTGGCGGCCACGGGCGATGAAGCGGCCCCAGGCCAGCTCCACATAGACATCGGCATTGATCACCAGGAACGGCGCATCGCCCAGCAGCGGCAGGGCGCGCAGCACGCCGCCGCCGGTCTCCAGCGGCGGATCGCCCTCCTCGGAGTACTGGATGCGCAGGCCGAAGCGGCGGCCATCGCCGAGCTGCTGACGGATCTGCTCGCCGCGGTAGCCGAGATTGATCACCACCTCGGTCAGCCCGGCCTCGGCAAGATCGCGCAGGTGGTATTCGATCAGCGGCCGCCCCAGCAGCGGGATCAGCGGCTTGGGCAGCCGGTCGGTGAGCGGCCGCATGCGCTCGCCGCGCCCGGCCGAGAGAATCATCGCCTTCATGGCCCCTGCCAGGCCTCCAGTCGCTGCTGCAGCGCCGCCAGCTCCGGGTAACGGTCGCTGACCGTGCGCAGATAGCTGAAGAAGCGCGCCACATCGGCCAGATAGGCCGGCTTGCCATCGCGGTGGGCGATGCGGGCGAAGATGCCGATCACCTTGAGATGGCGCTGCACGCCCATCCAGTCGGCCTGGCGCTGGAAGGTCTCGAACTCCGGCGGCAGCGGCAGCCCGGCGGCGCGGCCCTGCTGCCAGTAACGGCGCAACCAGCCTTCCACCCGCGGCTCGGGCCAGGAGCGGAAGGCATCCTTGAACAGGCAGATCGGGTCGTAGCTGATCGGGCCCTCGACCGCGTCCTGGAAATCCAGCACCCCCGGCGGCGGCACCGGCTGCCCGGGTGCGGGCGCCTCGCCCATCAGGTTGCGCGGCATGAAATCGCGGTGCACCCAGACCCGTGGCTGGGCCAGCGCCGAGGCCACCAGCCGATCCTCCAGGGCGCGCCAGGCGGCAAGCTCGGTGCCGCTCAGCGTCAGCCCGCGCTCGCGCGCCAGATACCAGTCCGGAAACAGCGCCAGCTCGCGCCGCAGCAGCGCCTCGTCATAGGGCGGCAGCACGCCGGGGCGGGAGGCGAGCTGCAGCTGGATCAGCGCCTCGATGGCCGGTTCGAACAGGGCATCGGCGTTGTCCTCGGTGAGCACCTGCAGATAGGTGTGGCGGCCGAGATCGCTCAGCAGCAGATAGCCGCGCGCCAGGTCCTGGGCGAGGCAGCGCGGCACCCGCAGCCCGGCGGTGGCCAGCAGCCCGGCGATCTGCAGAAACGGCCGGCAGTCCTCGCGCTCCGGCGGCGCGTCCATCACGATCCAGCTCTGGCCGGCCGCGCTCAGGCGGAAATAGCGGCGGAAGCTGGCATCGGCCGAGGCCGGCGCGAAGGTGGCAGCGCCGAGGCCGAGCTGGGCCAGCGCCCAGTCGCGGGCGGCCGCGGCGCGCGCGTCCGGCGGCGCGGCGCCTGGGGAAGACGAGGTGGCGGACATGGGGGTGGCGAATCGGGGCGCGCAAGGGTAGCGATTGCCGAGCGTCGCGGCAAAATCCCATACTGCCTGCCCCGCGGTGACCGCCGCAGCCGCCGTTCCGATGCCCCACCCCCGCCTCTGGCGAGCCCGCTGCTTCGGGCCGCTCGCCGGCTTCCTGCTGATGCTCGGCCCGGCGCCGGCCGCCGCGGAGGGGCTGTGCCCGCAGCCGGTGGACGATTTCGACGGGCCCGAGCTGGTGGTCGACCCGGCCCTGGTGATCACCGCCGACGAGGCGCTCTACAGCGAGGACGGCGCCTCGCGTCTGCGCGGCGCGGTGCGGCTGATGCAGGGCGGGCGCGAGTTCGCCGCCGAGGCCCTGGACTTCGACGAGACCAGCCGCACCGTCACCGTGCGCAATGCCTCGCGTTTCCGCAACGCCCAGCTGGCGATCCGCTCGCGCGAGGCGCGCTTCGACCTCAACGCCGAGTCCGGGGTGTTTCTCGATACCGACTTCGTGCTGCTGGCCCGCTCGGCGCGGGGCCGTGCGCGCGAGCTGATCGTCACCCGCAGCGGCGAGGCGGCGCTGGTGGGCAGCAGCTACACCACCTGTGCGCCGGGCCCCGGCGGCTGGGCGATCGAGGCCAGCCGCATCGAGCTCGACCCGGCCCAGGGCCTGGGCACCGCCCGCCACGCCCGGCTGCGCTTTCTCGATGTACCCGTGCTCTATCTGCCCTGGTTCCAGTTCCCGATCGACGACCGCCGCCGCAGCGGCCTGCTCTACCCGACCTTCGGCGAATCGGACAAGACCGGCTTCGATCTGCGCTGGCCGGTCTACCTGAATCTGGCGCCGAACTACGACGCCACCTTCACCCCGCGGCTGATGAGCTCGCGCGGGCTGCAGCTCGGCAACCAGTTCCGCTACCTGCTGGCGCGCGGACAGGGCGAGGCCCAGTTCGACTATCTCGACGACGACCAGGTCACCGGCGAGCCGCGCCGGCTCACCCGCTTCCACCACGAGGGCCTGATCAACCGCCGCCTCGCTCTGCGTGCCGACTTCGCCGAGGTCAGCGACCCGGCCTACTACCAGGATCTCGGCGGCAGTTTCGAGAGCGCCTCGCTCACCCACCTCGAGCGCAGCGCCAGCCTCACCTACCAGGCGCCGGATACCTATCGCCTGCAGGTGCTGGCCCAGACCTTCCAGCCGCTGGTGAGCGATCTGGCCAGCGTCGATGAACCCTACAAGCGGCTGCCGCAGATCACCCTCGACGCCGAGACCCGCGAGAGCCGCTTCAACACCCGCGCCGGCCTGGAGGCCGAGCTGGTGAACTTCGCCCGCGACTCGGCCTCGGTGGAGGGCCAGCGGGTCAATCTGGTGCCCTATCTGCGCTACCGGCTGGAAACCCCGGCCCTCTACTTCACCAGCCAGGCCGATCTGCACTACACCGGCTACCAGCTGACGGGCCTGGCGCCCGGGGCCACCAACCAGCCCAGCCGCACCCTGCCGGTGCTCAGCGCCGAGGCCGGGCTGCGCTTCGAGCGGGCCACCGCCGACGGCGGTCTGCAGACGCTGGAGCCGCGCGGCTTCGCCCTTTATGTGCCCTACCAGGATCAGGACCGCCTGCCGCTGTTCGATACCGGCGAGCCCGATTTCGATGTGGTGCAGCTGTTCGCTCGCAACCGCTACTCCGGCGAGGACCGCATCAGCGATGCCCAGCATGTGGCCGGCAGCCTGACCACGCGCTGGATCGACCCGCGCACCGGCTTCGCCCGCTGGAGCGCGAGCGTGGGCCAGCTGCTGCGCTTCGAGAAACCGCGGGTGGCCCTGCCGGGCCTGCCCACCCCGGAGTCCGGGGCCACCGAGTTCATCGGCGAGATCCGCTACCAGTTCAGCGAGCAGCTGTCCTCGGTGCTCACCGGCCAGTGGTCGCCGCGCGAGGACGAGTTCGACCGCAGCAACCTCGCCCTGCGCTATGTCGATGCCGAACGCCGGCGCGCCTTCTCCGCGGCCTACCGCTATCGCCGCGAGGTGCTGGAACAGACCGATCTCTCCGCCGCCTGGCCGCTGGGCACCCAGTGGCGGGTGGCGGCCCGCAGCCGCTACTCGCTGAAGGAGCGGCAGAGCCTGGACCACTTCGCCGGGGTGGAGTACGCCACCTGCTGCTGGGCGCTCACCGCCTCCTACCGCCGCTACATCGCCGACAGCAGCGGCGATTTCAACAGCGGCGTCTATCTGCAGCTCGATCTCAAGGGCCTCACCCGCATCGGCTCCGGCGGCTTCACCCTGCTGCCGCTGGAGGACGAGACCGCCACCGCGCTGCCACCCAGCTGAGCGGGAACCGCGGACGGCCCCCGGCGGTCCAGTGCTACCCTTGCCGGCCTTTCCGGGCCTTTTCTGTCCGACCACCATGATCGTCCGCGCCGTCCGTCCCGCCCTGCTGGCCCTTGGCCTGTTCAGCCTCTCCAGCCCCCTGCCGGTGCAGGCCGCCGAGGTGCTCGACCGCATCGTCGCCGTGGTCAACGAGGCGGTGGTGCTGGACAGCGAGCTCACCGCTGCGCTGGCCGAGGCGCAGCAGCAGATCCGGGCGCGCAATCTGGCCGCCCCGCCGGAATCGGCCCTGCGCGCCCAGGTGCTGGAGCGGCTGATCCTCAACCGGGTGCAGACCCAGCGCGCCCAGCAGGCCGGCATCCGCGTCGATGACCGCGAGCTCAACGAGGTGCTGACCAACATCGCCCAGCAGAACGGCGTCAGCCTCGGCGAGTTCGCCCAGCGCATCCGCGCTGAGGGCCAGGACTACCTCGCCGTGCGCGAGCAGGTGCGCGAGGAGATGGTGATGAACCGCCTGCGCCAGCGCGAGGTGGACAGCCGCGTGCTGGTCACCGATCAGGACATCGATCTGTTCCTGGCCAGCGCCGTCGCCCGCGACAACACCGAGTACCGGCTCTCCCACATCCTCATCGCCACCCCGGACGGGGCCAGCGCCGATGCCCGCGCGGCGGCCCGCGCCGAGGCCGAGATCCTGCGCGGCCGTCTGCTCAAGGGCGAGGAGTTCGCCCAGCTCGCCATCGCCCACTCCGACGGCCAGCAGGCCCTGCAGGGCGGGGATCTGGACTTCCGCAAGAGCGAGGACCTGCCCAGCCTGTTCGCCAACGCCGCCGCGCGGCTGGCCCCGGGCGAGGTCAGCGAGGTGCTGGAGACCGGGGGCGGCTTTCACCTGATCAAGCTGGTGGACAGCCGCGGCGGCGCCGAGCGGCTGACCGTGACCGAGACCAAGGCCCAGCACATCCTGCTGCAGATCAACACCCTGCGGACCGAGGAGCAGGCGCGGGTGCAGGCGCGCGAGCTGCACGAGCGCCTGACCCGCGGCAGCGAGGACTTCGCCGCCCTGGCCGCCGAGTTCTCCGACGATCCCGGTTCCAAGAACAACGGGGGCGATCTCGGCTGGCAGCCTCCGGGCATCTTCGTCCCCGAGTTCCAGAGCCGGCTCGACCAGCTCCAGCCCGGCGAGACCAGCAGCCCCTTCCGCACCCAGTTCGGCTGGCATGTGGCGCGGGTGATCGACCGCCGCACCCGCGACACCACCGACGAAACCCGTCGCGCCCGCGCCCGCCAGGCCATCCTGCAGCGCAAGGCGGCCGAGGAATACGAGGTCTGGCTGCGGCGTCTGCGCGACGAGGCCTATGTCGAGTACCGCCTCAAGTCCGACCGCGACGCCGCCGAGCCCGACACCGCCACCTCCTGAGCCGGTGGTGCGCGCGCTGCGGCTGCTGATCACCCCGGGCGAGCCGGCCGGCATCGGGCCGGATCTGGTGGTACAGCTGGCGCAGCGGCCGAGTCCGCATCAGCGGGTGGTGGTGGGCGATGGCGAGACCCTGCTGGCCCGCGCCCGCCAGCTTGGACTGCCGCTGCGGCTGCGGCGGTTCGATCCCGCCCTGGCGCCGGCGCCACAGGCCGCCGGCGATCTCGATCTGGAGGCCGTGCCGCTGGCCCGCCCCTGCGTGCCCGGCCAGCTGGACCCCGCCAATGCCGAGGCGGTGCTGGCCATGCTCGCCCGCGCCTGTGACCGCTGCGCCGCCGGCGAGGCCGATGCCCTGGTCACCGGCCCGGTGCAGAAGAGCGTGATTGCCGACGCCGGCCACCGCTTCAGCGGCCACACCGAGTTCTTCGCCGAGCGGCTGGGCGCCACGCTGCCGGTGATGATGCTGCTCACCGAGCGCTGCACGCCGCCCCTGCGGGTGGCGCTGGCCACCACCCATCTGCCGCTGGCCCAGGTGCCGGCCGCGCTCACCGCGCCCCGCCTGCGCCGGGTGCTGGAGATCCTCGATCAGGACCTGCGCCGGCTCTTCGGCATCGCCCGGCCGCGGATCAAGGTCTGCGGGCTCAATCCCCACGCCGGGGAAGGCGGCCATCTGGGCGAGGAGGAAGGCCGCGTGATCGCCCCGGTGATCGCCAGCCTGCGCGCGCAGGGGCTGGATCTGCTGGGCCCGCTGCCGGCCGATACCCTGTTCACCCCGCGCCAGCTGGCCGATGCCGATGCGGTGCTGGCGCTCTACCACGACCAGGGGCTGCCGGTGCTCAAGTACGCCGGCTTTGGCGAGGCGGTGAACCTGACCCTGGGCCTGCCCATCGTGCGGACCTCGGTGGATCACGGCACCGCCCTGGACCTGGCGGGGACCGGCCGGGCCGAGTCCGGCAGCTTCGAGGCCGCCCTGGCGCTCGCCGCCCGGCTGGCCGGCGGAGGCTCGCCATGAGCGGCGGCCCGCAGGCCAAGAAGCGCTTCGGCCAGCACTTCCTGCATGACCCCGGGGTGATCGAGCGCATCCTGCGGGCGGTCGACCCCCAGCCCGGCGAGGCCCTGGTGGAGATCGGGCCCGGACCGGGCGCGCTCACCGCCCCGCTGCTGCGACGCTGGCCGGGGGTGCTCACGGTGGTGGAACTCGACCGCGAGGTGCTGCCGTGGCTGCGCGAGGCCTGCGGCGAGCAGGCCGAACGGCTGCAGGTGATCGAGGCCGATGCCCTGCAGCTGGACTACCGGCGGCTGGCGCCCGAGGGCCAGCCGCTGCGCCTGATCGGCAACCTGCCCTACAACATCTCCACCCCGCTGCTGTTTCATCTGCTGGAGCAGTCCCCGGCGATCCGCGACATGCACTTCATGCTGCAGAAGGAGGTGGTGGATCGCATGGTCGCCGCTCCGGGCGAAGCGGCCTACGGACGGCTGTCGGTGGCGATGGCGGCGCGAGCCGAGCTCGCCTGGCTGCTGGATGTCGGCCCCGGCGCCTTCAAGCCGCCACCGCGCGTGCAGTCGGCGGTGGTGCGCATCCGCCCGCGGGCGCCGGCCTTTGCGGTGGCGGACTGGGCGGCCTTCGACCGGGTGCTGGCCCAGGCCTTCTCGCAGCGGCGCAAGACCCTGTCGAACGCGCTGCGCGGTCTGCTCGACGCCACCCGCATCGAGCAGGCGGGGGTCGATCCAGGCGCCCGCGCCGAAACCCTCGACGCCGCCGCCTACGCCCGTCTGGCTGCCCAGATCGCGGTCTAGACCGGCGCCTCGGCGGCGGCCTCGGCGAGCTGCACCACGCGCACGCCGCGCGCCTCGGCCCAGGTCCGCCACGACGCCGGCAGCGGACCCTCGAGCGGCTCCGGCAGCACCAGCCAGCGCAGCGGCAGCCCGTCCAGCAGCGCGGCGTCCTCCGCCGGCCCGGCGCTGCTCACCCGCAGGCCGAAGCCGACACCGGCCTCGATCAGCCGCTGGCGATGGCCGGGTGCGGCCCGCGCCACCTCGCGCAGGCCCTCGCGATCGAGCACCAGCACCGGTGGTGGGGCCGAGGGCAGCGCTGCGCGGTCCTGCTGGCAGACCTCCAGCACATGGGTGATGAACTCCCCGTCGCGCAGCTGCCAGCCGGAGAGCGGCAGCAGCAGCGGCAGGCCCGGACCGCCCAGGCTGCGGCGACGGGCCATGGCGGTGTAGAGCAGCCAGAGCTCGAGATCGCCGCGCAGGCCGGCGCGGTCCGCCGCCTGCAGGGCCTCCTCGGCCTCGACCCGCTCATAGCGGGGATGGCGCCAGTGGAAATGGCTCCACCAGACCGCGGCGGCAGCGCCATCGGCCTCGCTCAGGGCCAGCAGGTCCAGCTCGAACTGGTTGAGCGCCACCGCCGTCTGGATGCCGCGTTCCAGCTCCATCCGGCGCCGGCGCTCGAGAGGCACATCGACGCTGTAGATGCGGTACTGGCCGCGCCCGGACTGCTTGGCCTGGTACATGGCGGCGTCGGCGTGGCGCATCAGCTCCTCGGCCTCGGCCTCATCGGCCGGGTAGAGGGTGAGGCCGACGCTGGGCGCCACCTTCAGGCTCAGACCGTCGAGCTGCATCGGCGCGGCAAAGGCCTCCACGATCTTGCTGCCCACCGCATGGGCATCCTCGAGGCTGCGCAGGCCACTGGCCAGTACCACGAACTCGTCGCCGCCCAGGCGGGCCACGGTATCGCTCTGGCGCAGCACCTGCTGCAGGCGGCTGGCGGTCTCCCGCAGCACCTGATCGCCGACATCGTGACCGTGGACATCGTTGATCGCCTTGAAGCGATCGAGATCGAGGAAGGCCACCGCCACCTGCCGGTGCCCGCGGTCGGCCATCAGCAGGGCCTGCCGCAGCCGATCCAGGAACAGCGCGCGGTTGGGCAGGCCGGTCAGCCCATCGTGATGGGCGAGAAAGCGCAGCCGGTCCTCGGCGGATTCGCGCTCGCTGATGTCGATGGCGATCGCCATGAACACCGGCGGCTCCTCCTCGCGCGAGTAGCTCAGCCTGACCTCGACCGGATACTGGCTGCCATCGGCGCGCCGGTGCCGGCAGCGGTAGATCAGGTTCTCCGCCTCGCCGCCGCGCAGGCGGGCGAGATGGTCCTGGAAGGTGGCGGCATCGAGATCGGCGCTGATCGAGAGCAGCCCCATGCGGGTCATCTCGCTGGGGTGATAGCCGAGATTGCGGCGGGCACCCCGATTGACCTCGACGAAGCACAGCGACTGCGCATCGAAGATGTAGATCTCCTCGGCGGCGGCATCGAGCAGCCGGCCCAGGCGCTGCGAGAGGTTCTCGCCCTTGAGCCGTTCGGTGATGTCGCGGGTGATTACCACCAGGCCCTCGGCGCCATCCACGGTCATCGGCGCCACCTGCAGCTCGACCGGAAAGGTGGTGGCGTCCTTGCGCCAGCCCACCACCCGCGGCAGACGGCCCTGGCGATTGCCGGCACCGCTGTAGTCGGTCAGGCGCACGCCCGGGGTGTTGAGGAAGGGCACCGGCAGCAGCTTGGTGACGCTGACGCCGACCAGCTCCTCGCGTCCGTAGCCGAACATGCGCAGGGCGCGGGCGTTGGCAAAGCGGATCACCCCGGCCGGGTCGGTGGTGACCACGCCCTCGGCCAGATGATCGATCACGCCTTCCGCCAGGCGCGCCGCCCGCCGCCACTGCTCGACCTGGGCCTCGCGATCGGAGATATCGCGGAAGATCATCAGCGCGCCCTCCGGCCGGCCGCTGCCGAGCGGGGCGGCCATCACCTCGACCGGGCGCAGACGGCCATCGCGGGCGCGCAGACGCAGCACCTCGCCGGTCAGCGCCTGCTGGGCCTGCAGGGCACGCTCCGCCGGCGTCGGCTGGGCGGCGTCGGCGTCATCGAGCGCATGGAACACCGAGTAGACCAGGCGGCCATCGGCATCGTCCTCGCTCCAGCCCGTGAGCCGGCAGGCCTCGGCATTGAGATAGCGGATGCGGGCGTCGCGGTCGATCACGATCAGCGCCTGCTGCATCTGATCGAGGGTGCTGCCCGCCCGCAGGCGGTAGCGCTCGCGCTGCTCCCCCATCGCCGCCTCGCCGCCGCGTGGAGGCTCCTTCTGCAACCGCTGCAACAGCAGCGGTGCCGGTCCGCCAGCGCGGCGCCAGATCAGCACCAGCACGCCGGACAGGGCGAGCGAGAGGACCAGGGCCAGCAGCGAGGCCAGGCGCAGCCGGTCCACCGCCTGTTCACGGATGCCGCGGGCGAACCAGTCCGACACCGCGTACTCGATGGTGCCGGTGGTCTCGCCCTGCCATTGCAGACGCTCGCGCTGGAACCGGCTGGTGTGCCGATACAGCCAGCTGCGCACGCCCTGTTCGGCATATCCGGAAAGCAGCGGCAGACGCAGGCGCTCGTAGCGGCCTTCGCTGGCCAGCGCGCGGCCGGAGCTGTCGCGCACCGCCACATAGACCAGGCCCAGCTGCGGATCCTGCAGCAGGCGGCGAACCGCCTCCCGCACCTTCAGCTCGCTGTACTCGCGCAGCGGTCCGGCGAGCAGGGTGCGGGTGGCGTCCGCCGCGCGGCCCTGCACCAGCTGCGAGTGCAGGGCGCCCGCCTGGCCCAGCCCCCACACGCCGAGGGCGGCCAGCAGCACGATCAACAGTCCGGCGAGACCGGCAAGGACCTGACGCGGCCGATCCATGGCAGGCATCGACCTCAGCGGGTGAACAGGGTCGGGTTATCGACCTGGACGGC
This sequence comes from Nevskiaceae bacterium, assembly GCA_036275365.1. Lineage (GTDB taxonomy): Bacteria > Pseudomonadota > Gammaproteobacteria > Nevskiales > Nevskiaceae > DASUDX01. Next base: position 68,615 of record DASUDX010000047.1, read on the forward strand.
AACCACGGTGACATCGGCGGTGCCCAGCTTCAGCCCGAGCAGGCCCAGCAGCGGTTCCAGCGCCTGCTGATCCAGACCGGACAGGGTCGAGGCGATCAGCGGCAGCACGCTGTTCTGCAGCAGCGGTTGCAGCAGCACCAGCAGGGGCGCCGCTGGCGAGGCACCGCTGCAGCTGCCCAGCCGGGGCGTCAGGGTGAGGCTGCCCAGACTCAGCACGGCGCTGCTGAGCCCGTCCCCCGGCAGGGTCTCGACCGACTGCGGGTCGCTGGGGAACACCAGGCCCTCGAAGCGCAGGCTGGTGGGGGCGCTGGGCTGTATCGAGGTGAGCGAGGAGCCGCACAGGAGAATGGTGGTGCCCAGCAGATCGACCTCGGCAATCGGTGCATCGACCACCACCGGATCGCTGGCGCCCGGATTGGTCAGCTCTCCCAGCCCGACCTGGGCGACCCCGCCGCGGGCATTGACGATGGCGGTGTGCAGGGGCACATCGCGCGAGGCACAGCTGAGGCTGGCGAGGGTGGCGGTGGCGCGCGCCACATTGACGAACAGCGGCAGGCGCAGACGCACCGGCCCGACCGTGGCCGTGGCGGTGAGATCGATCACCCCCTGGGCGGTGGTGGCAGCGGTCTCGGTCTCGTTGTCCGGGGTGAGGATTTCCTGGCGCAGGGGCTCGATGATGCGCACGCCGCCATCGACATCGACCAGCCCTCCGCCGATGTCGACATCGATCGGCAGATTGGCGAGGTTCTCGCCATTGGCCGCCTGGGCGGCCCCTAGCAGCAGGGCGCCGACATTGATCACCGCGCCACGGGCGGCCTCCTCCGAGCCCGGAGCGATGTCGATGACCTCGCGCGGGACCACGGCGATGCCCTGATCGACACTGTCCGCCAGCTGCTGCAGTGCCACCCGGGCCGCATCGTTGATGCCATCGCCGGTGGTGCGCAGCAGGTTGTCGATCAGCCCCGGCAGCGGCATCTGGCTGTCGAGCAGATCCTCCACCGAGCCAACCGATTCACTGACCTCGAGCAGCTCGCCGAGGGTCACATTGGCTGCCGCCAGCCCCTGGTAGCTGATCAGATCGATGTCCGCATTGAGGGCATCGCTGAGGAAATCGCTGAGCAGTTCGGGGTCGAGCTCGGCGAGGCTGCTGCCGATGGTCACCGTCGCCGTGGGTTCGATCCAGGCCGCCGCCGTGGCGCGCAGCGAGCCCTCGTTGGCGCCGACGAAGAGCGGGAAGATCCGCGCCGGCACCGGCCGTTGCAGGCTGACCTCCACCGCGTTGCGATTGCCCGCGGTCCCGGGGACGGTCACGCCGTCCTCGGTCTGCACCGGCTGGCCGATCGGACGGAACACCTGCAGACCGTTCTCCAGCGAGCGGCGCCCCAGCTGTACCCGGCCCGGGTCCACCCACTCGGCCCGTCCGCCGTTGCGCAGCACGCTGGCCAGCACCTCGTTCTGCGCCGCGCTGAGCGGGTCCACCACCTCGCCATGGCAGCCGCTGGCCAGCCGGGTGGCGTCCAGGGCGGCGAGATTGGCGGTGCGCTGCAGTTCGCGCTGGGTGAGGTAGAGATTGCCGAGATCGATGGCGATCCCGATGAACACCAGAAAGGCAACCAGACTCACGCCCACCCACACCGCGACGGCCCCCAGCTGGCGGGCTGGCGCGGCGGGAGCGGAGCGACCGATGGTGACCATGCTGGCCTCCTCGCGGGCGGCTACTGCCCGCTGCTGCCGGTGTTGAAGCTCTCGCGCTCGAACTGCACCGGGATCGGGTGACGGAAGCTGTTCACATAGCGCTCATAGATCGCATCCGCCACCTCCCCGGGCAGGGGCCGGGCGGTGCCCTGGGCGGCGTTGTTGCTGTTCTGCAGCTCGAGCCAGCGCTGGGTCTGCACCCCGATCTCCGGATTGGCGCGGGCCACCGGCTCGGCGGCCGACAGGCTGGCACTCACCAGCAGCAGAACAAGGACGGATGAACACTGGGACATCGGACTCTCCGGTCAAGGGGTGGCCGGCCGCGCCGGCACACGGGGACGGCGGGCGCGCAGGGTCTGGGCCTGGTTGCGCAGGGTGGTGATCAGAGCATCGTCCATGCCGGCCTGCGCCGCCAGTCGCCGGGCTCCGGTCTCGTCGCCGGTGAGGAACAGCAGCACGATCAGATTGTTGCGGCTGCGGCTGTCCTCTGGATCGAGCTCGGCGGCGGTGGCCAGATGCACCAGCGCGCCTTCGGCGTCACCCTGCTGCATCAGCGCAAAGCCGAGATCGTTGCGCATGGCCACCGCCGTGGGCTTGCGCTCGACGGCTGCGGCGAGCTGGCGGACGGCTTCGTCCGGGCGGCCGGCACTGGCCGCCAGCAGACCCAGGCCGTGGTAGGCCTCGGCTGCCAGCGAGCTGCGCAGCAGGCTCTCGTAGAGCCGGCGGGCCGCCGCCGACTGATTGAGCGAGCGGCGTGCCTCGGCCTCCAGCAGCACCAGGCTGCGGTCCTCATCGCCGCTGCGGCGGCGGTCCTCGATATGGGCGAGCGCCGCGTAGTACTGGCGGCGGTCGAGCATCGACTGGATCAGCTGCTGATGCAGCTGGCGCGCATCGGCGGGACTGCTGGCCACCGGCCCCGGCTCGGTGGACTGGCGCTGCGGCCCGCTGCAGGCGGCAAGGCCGCTCAGGACCAGTACGAAACCAAGCAGGGAGAGCAGGCGCCGGGACATGGTCAGCGTGCCCCGCTGTTGACATCGGCCAGCGCGGCGATGATCGAGACGAAGGCCGGACCGGCGACGAAGATCAGCAGCGCCGGGAAGAAGAAGGCGACCATCACCACGGTCATCCGACCGGACATCAGGTTCACCTTCTCGCGCAGCGTCAGCTGGCGGCGCTCCTCCATTACCGAGAGGGTTTCCAGCAGCGGCTCGCGGACCTCACCGCCGTAGCGGTCCACCTGGCGCAGGATGGCCAGCACCCCGGTGAGATCGGGGACATCGAGCATGTCCCCGAGCTTCTTCAGCACCTCGGCGGTATCCCCACCAGCCTCGAGGCTCTTGAGCACGATCTCGAACTCGCGGCCCAGCTCCGGCAGCACCCCGCGGCCCTCGCGCACCAGGCTGGCGATCGCCTGGCGGGTGGAGAGCCCCGCCTCGAACAGCAGCACCAGCAGATGGATGAACAGCGGCACCTCGCCGTGGACCCGGCGCTGGCGCTCGCTGGCCGCGGCGCGCAACAGCAGGCGCGGCAGCAGAATGCCGAGCAGGACTGCGCCGACCAGATAGAGCAGCGGCAGCGGACCGAAGCGTGCCCGCTCCGGCAGCAGCGCCAGCAGGAAACCGGTGAGGATCGCCAGCAGCACCGGGGCGATCACATGGGCGAGGTAGTAGAGCTGGCGGGCGCGCGGACTGCGCCAGCCCGCACGCATCAGCAGCTGCGGGCTCTCCTCGCGGGTATCGATGAGGTCCTCGAGCTTCTCGCCGCCGCGGGCCATGCCCTCGAGCAGCACCCCGGCCCCCTCGACCGCCTCGGCCGCCTCGGCGCCATCGCCCTGGAAGCGGCGGATCGCCTGGCGCTGGTCGCGGGCACCTCCCCACAGCAGCACCAGTGCGGCCAGGGCCACACCGGCCAGTACCAGCGTGGCGGCAATCACCAGGGCGAACAGGGCCGGAGGCAGGCTCATGCTAGGCATCCCCCTCGTCGGTGCTGCGCATCATCCGGTAGATCACCAGCACGCCCACCACCTGCAGGGCCACCGCGGCGGCGAGCGTCAGGCGCCCGCTGAGCGTCTCTAGGATCTGCTGGTAGTAGCCACGGTTCTGCACATAGATGAACAGCGTCACCACCGCCGGGATCACTGCCAGCACGAAGGCCGAGAAGCGGGTCTCGGCGGTCAGGGCCCGGAGCTCGCGCTGCGCGGAGTCGCGGGCGCGGATGGCCTGGATCAGGCTCTTCAGCACATTGCGCAGCGATCCGCCGTACTTGCGGTTGATGCTGGAGGCCAGGGCCATCACCTTCAGATCACGCAGCTGGTGGATGTCCGCCGCCTCGGCCAGCACCGCCTCGATCGGTGCGCCCAGCCGCACCTGGCGGGTGATCGACAGGAACAGGGTGCGCAGCGGCTCGGGCGACTCCCGCGCCGCATGGCTGAAGGCCTCCTCCAGCGTGTTGCCGGCCGACATCACCCGCATCGCGCTTTCCAGGAAGGCGGGCAGCTGCTCGATGATGCGGGCGCGCCGGCGCGCGGCCTGGCGGGTCAGCACGGCGAAGCCGGTGGCCAGCAGGATGCCGATCGCCCACAGCCCGGCGAACAGGCCCAGGGCCAGCAGAATGACCGGCACCAGCAGCGCCAGCACCAGCAGGATGCGCTGCACTGCACCCGGCTCGATTTCCGAGCCCGAGCGCCACAGCACATGGCAGACCGCCCGCAGCAGCGGGTTGTGGATCTGGGCGTCGCGGCTGACATAGGTGCCGGCCAGGCGCTCCTCGCCCTCGCGCAGGCGCATCAGCACCGCCTCGCGCTTCTGCCGCTGGTTGGCGTAGGACAGCAGGGCCACCGACAGCAGCGCCATCACCACCGTGACCAGCAGCAGGAGGAGGATGGTCATGGACGGACCGCTCCCAGATCCCGATAGCGGCCCTGCTCCGGCTCATAACGGAAGCGCTCGTGCAGACGCAGCTCGCCTGCGGACAGACCCAGCACCTCCACCACCGAGAGCAGGCGCCGCTCGCCACCGGGCAGACGCGAGACATGCACCAGCAGCTGCAGGGCGCTGGCCACCTGGCCGAGGAAGGTGGATTCGCTGCCACTGAAGCCGGCGAAGCCGGCCAGCAGCTGCAGCCGGTGGATGGCATCGCGCGGGCTGTTGGCGTGCAGCGTGGTCATCGAGCCGTCGTGGCCGGTGTTCATCGCCTGCAGCATGTCCAGCACCTCATCGCCGCGGACCTCGCCGACCACGATGCGATCCGGGCGCATGCGCAGGGCATTGCGGACCAGATCGCGGGCGGTGACCGCGCGGGCGCCTTCGAGATTGGGCGGACGGGTCTCCAGCCGCACCACATGCTCATGATCCAGCCGCAGCTCGGCGGCGTCCTCCACGGTGATGACGCGCTCGCCACCGGGAATCCACTGGCTGAGCAGATTCAGGAAGGTGGTCTTGCCCGAGCCGGTACCGCCCACCACCATCAGATTGCAGCGGCTGCGGACGCGCTCCTGCAGGTAGTCGAGCACCTCGCGGCTCACGCTGCCCAGGCGGATCAGATCCTCGGCGCTGAGCGCGGTCTTGCGGAACTTGCGGATCGACAGGCAGGGGCCGTCGAGCGCGATCGGCGGAATGATCGCGTTGACCCGCGAACCGTCGGCCAGGCGGGCGTCCACCATCGGCGTGGATTCGTCGACCCGCCGGCCCAGCGGCGCGAGGATGCGCTGGATCACCCTCACCACATGGGCATCGTTGAGAAAGCGCGCCGGATAGGTGGAGAGCAGACCCTCGCGCTCGATGAAGACCCGGTTGGGGCCGTTGACCACGATGTCGTTGACGCTGTCGTCCTCGATCAGGGTCTGCAGCGGGCCATAGCCCACCAGCTCGTCGCGCGCGTCGCGGGCCAGCCACTCGGCCTCGCGGCTGTTGACCGGCAGACGCTGGGCCAGGATGTACTGGCGCACATGCTCGTTGACGAAGCGCTCGACCTTGGGTGCATCCCAGTGCTCGATATCGAGATTGCGCTCCTCGATCAGCGCAATCAGGCTGCGGTGCAGGGTGGTCTTGAGCTGCTGGTAGTGGTCGCTCAGCCGGAAGCGGGCGAGCTGTTCCGGACTGTTCATCGGATCAACCCAGCAGCTTCGCCAGCCAGCCGCCCTCGCTGCGGATCGCCGGCTGCCGCTCGCCGCTGAGCAGGGCCTCGGCGAGACGGCGGCAGTCGGTGCAGAAGGGATCCTTGGGCGCGAGGGTGAACAGCGGCTCGCCCGCATTCATCGACTGGATGCGATGGGTGGACTGGGTGGCGAGGGTGGCCACCAGCGGCAGATCCAGCAGCTCGGCAAGATTCTCCGGCTCCAGTCCGAGCTGGCGCCGGTAGTTGTCGACCACCAGGCCGGCATGGTCGAGCGGGGTGTCGTCCAGCCGCAGCGCCCGCAGCAGATGCTTGTTGTGCCGGGATTTGAGGATCGACTGATCCGACAGCAGCAGACAGCGCTCGGACTGGCCGACCAGCCCGCGCAGCAGCTCGATCGGCAGATGGCCATCGGCGGTGACCACCACCTGTGCAAACAGCCCGCGCAGGATGCTCACCAGCTTGAGCAGCTCATCGGGGTCGAGCAGCGGGCGGCCGAGCAGATCCTCGGGCAGGCCGATCACATACAGGCCGCTGGGATGGCGGGGAAACGCGGTGTCGACCAGGGTCTGGTCACAGCGGGCAACATCGTTGACCGCGTCCAGCAGGCTGTAGCCGGCGTTGAGATTGAGAAAGACATGGGCCGCGCCAGGGGGCGAGGCGAGATCGATCAGCAGGGTGCGCTCGGCGCTGGCGGCGCGCTCGGCCAGCGCCAGCGCCAGGTGCTCGCCGAGGAAGGCGATGCCATCGTAGGGATGCCCGGAGAACAGGGTGAACAGCTTGCCCTGCCGCCGGCTGGACGCGACGCTCACAGCGGCGCTGCGCCGCAGCAGCTTGCCCATCAGGGCCGCCACATTGGCGTCGTCGCGCTGGAGCACGAAGAAGTCGCGGGCGCCGGCGCGCATCGCCGAGAGCATCAGCTCGGTATCGCCGCTCTCCCCCAGCCCCACCACCGGCAGCTCCGGCAGCCGTTCGGACAGCCGCTCCAGCCACTGGGACTGGCGCGCCGTCTCCCCGCGGCTGAACTGGAAGCCGACCAGATCGACGCGGCCGGCGGCCTGCACCTGGCTGACCAGATCCTCGACATCGAGCGGGCGCAGCAGCGAGACCTCCAGCCCCTGCACCGCGTTCTGCAGCCAGTTGGCATAGACCGGGTCGTCCGCCACCACCAGGGCCTGGGTCTTCACGGGCACCTCAGCGGCTGAAGCCGAACTGGGCCTCGTTGAAGGCCCCCTGCTCCTCGAAGAAGAGCTGGCTGAATCCGGGCGAATAGTCGTCGTAGTTGGCGCCGGGCAGCTCGGGCAGGCGGGCCTGGCGCGCCAGCGGCCGGACCAGCCGCGGCGTCACCACCATGATCAGCTCCTTCTCGTCACGGGCATTGCTGGTGGAGCGGAAGAAGGCACCGAGGATCGGGATGTTGCCGAGCCAGGGCACCTTGTTGACATTGGCCAGCAGGGTGCGGCTGACCAGCCCGGAGATCACGAAGGTCTCGCCATCGCCCAGTTCCACCGTGGTATCGGTACGGCGCACGGTCAGCGAGGGCACCGCAACGCCGCCGATCTGGATACCGGTGGAGAAGTCGAGATCGCTCACCTCCGGGGCCACCTTGAGCGAGATGCGGTTGCGCGAGAGCACCGTCGGGGTCAGCGACAGACGCACGCCGAACTCCTTGTACTGCACCGTCACCGAGCCACTGGTGCCCTGGGAAATCGGCACCGGGAACTCGCCACCGGCGAGGAAGCTCGCGGTCTGTCCGCTCTGGGCGGTGAGGCTGGGCTCGGCCAGCACGCGCGCCAGGCCACGGCCCTCGAGCAGGCTCAGCACCCCGAGCAGGCCGTTGCTGCGCTGGCCGTAGACCAGGTTGAAGGCGTTCTGCAGGGGGACGAATCCGGAGGAGCCGGTGAGGGTGATGACGCGGGTGGCCGGATCAGCGCTCACGCTGCCGACCGCCCCGGGTGAGCCGATGCCGCCGACCGTGTTGCCGGCCGCGCGGAACAGATTGAAGCCGAACTGCTGATCGATGCTGCGGCTGACCTCGGCGATGCGGATCTCGGTCATCACCTGGGTGTCTTCCAGCACCTCGCTGCGATCGGCGGGCTTGCCCTCGGCAGGCGGGGTGGCCGCCAGCCGGGCGCGGCGATGGGCGAGCAGATTGGGCAGCCGCCCTTCGAGGCTGGTGCCGGTCTCGATGCGGGCCTGGGCCAGCTCCGGGTCCAGGCTGGGCGGACGGCTGGGATCGCGCACCGCCACCACCCGCACCCGGTACTCGCGGGGCTGGCTGGCGCCGCGCGGCCAGACCAGCAGGCTGGTCAGGCCGATCTTGCGTCCGCTGACCAGAATCTCGCGGCCATTGATGACATTGACATCGGCGATGCTGGGCTCGCCGATGGCCACCCGCTGCACGCCGCCGCTCTCGCGGATCAGCTGATGGGTGCCGGCCTCCACCTCGAGCAGGGCCGGCTTGGCACTGGCCGTCGCACCGGGCAGCAGCACACCCAGCAGCAGAAGCGCGGGAGCGGCCTGCCGCATCACCCGCCGCACACCGGAGAACACGCTGTTCATATCGAAGGGCCTTGTGAGGCGGACGGGCTCAGGGAGTGACACTCTGCACCTCGGCACCACGATGGATCACCACCGGCGGCGGCGGCGGGGGTTTCTTCTCGGCCGGCGGCGGCGCCACTCTCGCCAGTTCCTCCAGGGTGATGGTCTGATCTGGCACCTTGCCGGCCTCGACCGCGGCCTTGGCCTCGGGGTTCAGCGGCAGCCCGCCGGGGGTGAGGCTGTCGGCGGCGGCCAGCTGATCCTCCCCGCTCTGACCATGCAGGGCCAGGCGCAGCTCGCCGCTGCTGGCACCGAGCATCAGGCGGGTGGTGTCGGCCTCGCGCACGGCGAGCACCGCGGTGCGGTTGCGCTTGTTGCTGTCCCGCCCGGCCGCCTGCTCGGCCTCGGTGAGGCCCTCCGGGCGGTCGATGATCTGCTCCTGGTAGGCGAGCACCCGCAGGTTGCGCAGCAGCACCCGCGCCTGGGGCTGGGCCCCACCCGCACGCAGATAGAGCAGCACATCGACGATGTCGCCCGGCCGCACGAAGCCGCCGACGCCGACCACATCGCTGACTTCCACCGATACCGCCTGGAAGCCCGGGGGAATCGAGCGGACCAGGATGTTGAGATCCTGGAAATAGCGCGAGGTCAGAGGGGCCCCGCCGTCGATATCCACCAGCGGCCGCTTGCCGACCACATCATCGACATTGGTGAAGTACTGCTTGGGCGCGATGGCCACCTCGACCAGCGCCACCGCGTCGCGCTCCACCGGCTTGTAGGCAGCCAGCGGCCGCAGGGCGACCACCGCCAGGGTCTTCGGGGCTTCGGCCTGGCGACGCGCCGCCTCTTCGGCCGCCTGGGCCTGTTCCGCATAGCGTCGGCTGACCTGGTAGCCGAGCAAGGCCAGCAGCACGGTCAGGATGACCGCGACCACCGCAATGGTTTTGATGACCGAACTGCTCATGCCCACTCCCTCTGTGCGCACCGTCATTATGGTGAAACCGGCGATCCCAGCCAGTCACCGCCCGGCAGGCGGCATTGTGGGGGTTCTCCGCCCCCATCGGATCGACTCAGAGGCGGGCGACCGCCACCGCGGACAGGGCCTGGGGCAGCGGCGGCACCGGCCCGATCAGCGGCATCCGCACCACCGGGAACAGCTGATTGGCCCCGTTGGTCTCGAGATCGAACACCAGCCGCACCACCACCGCGCTGCCCTCGGCCGGGCAGCTGACGCCCGCCGGCAGGGTGCCGCTGGCGGCACCGTTCTCGCAGAAACTCACCGCCACCTTGCTGCCGCTGGCATCGCCCACCACCCGCTCCCGCTGCCGCTGGGGCAGCCAGCTCAGGCTGCTGGCGGCCACGCTGCGGGCGCGGGTGATCACCTGGGCATCGAAGGCCACGCGATCGTCCTGGGGCCGCACCGCCACCGCCGACTCGGCGGCTTCCTGAGCGGCATAGGTGATCGATTCCTTGAGGACGAAGATGTAGGAGAAGGCGATCACCCCGTACATCAGCAGAAACAGGATGGGGAAGGTGAAGGCGAACTCCAGCATCACCCCGCCGCGCGGCAGGCGGCCGCCCCCTGCTCCCGCCAGGGCGGGAGCCGAACCAGTCTTCAGGACAGGACGGGGCCGCATGATCGCGACCCCTTATTCGCCGGCGGGAACCGCCTCGGTGACCTCGGTCGCGACCGAGTTGAACAGGCCGCGCAGGCCCTCCTCATCGGAATCGCCGCTGACCAGGGTCAGCACGGCAATCAGCGCCACGGCGATCAGCCCCACGATCAGTCCGTACTCCACCGCACTGGCACCTTCCTGGCGACGCGGGAGCGTCTTGAGCCGCTTCATCATGTCCTGCACTCCATGGGTCCGGGCCGCTCCAGGGGAGGAGCGGTTCGCGGGGCACTATGGCGTCCGCCGGCGGACGCCGTCAAAGCGGCCTGATACCCGATTCGCTACCGCTCATCGGCTACAGTCGAAGGCATGAACTGTTCCCGCCCCCCGACCCGATGACCGACTATGTGGTCGGCGATGTCCAGGGCTGTCTGGACGAGCTCCGGGCCCTGCTCGCCCAGGTCGCCTTCGACCCGGCGCGGGACCGGCTGATCCTGGCAGGCGACCTGGTCAACCGCGGTCCGCAGTCGCTGGAGACGCTGCGCTTCGTACGGGGGCTGGGCCGCGCGGCGATCTCGGTTCTGGGCAATCACGATCTGCACCTGCTGGCGGTGGCCCAGGGCGGGCGCAGCGGCCCGCGTGACACCCTCGACCCCCTGCTGCAGGCCGAGGACGGCCCCGAGCTGATCGACTGGCTGGCGCGGCAACCGCTGGCCTGGCGTGACCCCGCCCGCGGCTGGCTGGTGATCCACGCCGGCCTGCCGCCGCAGTGGACGGTCGACGACACCCTGGCGCTGGCCGAGGAGGCCAGTGCGGCGCTCCGCGGGCCCGGCCGCGAGGGCTTCCTCAGCCGCATGTACGGCAACGATCCGCTGCTCTGGAGCCCGGCGCTGCGTGGCCAGGCGCGCCTGCGCTTCATCGTCAACTGCCTGACCCGGCTGCGCTATGTGCATGCCGATGGTCGCATCGACCTCCGCCACAAGGGTCCGCCGGGACGGCAGCCCGAAGGGCTGCTGCCCTGGTTCGAGGCACCCGGCCGCAAGAGCGCCGACACCGAGATCATCTTCGGCCACTGGTCCACGCTGGGTCAGGTGCGCTGGGACCAGGCCCGCGTGCACGGGCTGGACACCGGCTGCGTCTGGGGAGGGAACCTGAGCGCGCTCGATCTCGATCGCGGCACCGTGATCCAGGTCAGCTGTGCCGCCCATCGCCAGCCCGGCGCGGTCGAGGACTGAGCCGGCGCCACGAAAAGGCCCGCCGAAGCGGGCCTGGAAGGACCGCGCGACGCGCTCAGCGCACGGCGATGGTCATCGCCCCGCTCTCGCCGACCGCCAGAATCCCGCCGTTCCAGTTGATGACCCCGGAGAAGGAGCCCGAGCTGGTCATACCGGTGTCCTGGCGGACATTGACCCGGCTGATGGAGCCGGCGTCGTCCATGATCAGCACCACGCCATTGACGCCGACCATGGCGATACGGCCGTCGCGCAGCTCGGTGGACTTCATCAGCGACTGCAGGGTGCTGGTCTCCACCGGCGTCCACTGCCCGCTGCGCACATCCTCGCTGCGGAAGGCGTTGCCGCGCAGCCCGGTGATCAGGGCGCCCTTCTCGCCAATCGGCAGGGCGCTGAACAGCGAGCCCTCGTAGGGGCTGGGCAGCACTTCCCAGCTGCCATCCGGGCGGGTCGCCGCCAGCAGGCCGGCCTCACCGGCGACAAACAGGCTGCCGTCGCCAAGCTGGACGATGGCGTTGAGGTGGCCTTCGTTCTCGGTGATCGGCAGGGCGTTCTCGTCCTGCGCCCAAGTCGCGCCACCATCGGTGGTCTTATAGAACAGGCCATAGGCGCCCAGGGCATAGCCGGTGCTGGCGTCGAGGAACATCACATCGAGGAAGGGCTTCTCCAGCTCCGGCTCGAAGTTCTGCATCTGCCAGGTGCGACCGCCATCGCGGGTGTTGAGAATGGTCGCGTCATGGCCGACCGCCCAGCCATTGTTCTCGTCGGCGAAGCTCACCCCGGTCAGGGTGGCCCGGACCGGCACCTCGACCTGGGCCCAGTCCACGCCGTTGCTGGAGACCACGATGGAGCCGCGATCGCCCACGGCCACCACCCGGGCGCCGGTGTTGACCACATCCAGCAGCAGCGATTTCGCGGTGCGCGGCATCATCTCGGAGGCGCGCGGCTTGAGCGGATCACCGGTGGTTTCGATCGGCGTGCTCGCCGCTTCCATCGGTTCGGTCTCGTCCTGCGCGAGCACCGGCAGGCCGATGGCGAGGGTGCAGGCACACAGGGCCGCGGACAACCGGGTGCGCAGCGGGAACGGGAAGTCACGCATGCAGCTAGCTCCTCAGCAGGACCGCTCGGGCGGCCGTCGTGTGTTGTGAACCGAGTATGGCCCAAGCCCCGGTCCGGCGCGAGGCCGGACCGGGCGTCCGCTCAGAACTGATAGCCGATGAACAGCAGCAGGTTGTCGCGGTCACGCTGCGGATCGCGGTTGGCGCCGCCGGTGAACCAGGTGTAGCGCAGCTCGCCGACGATGGTGGAGAGGTAGTCCCAGCGCACGCCAGCCAGGATCTGCTTGCGGCCCTGGACGAAGTTCTGGCCCAGACCGGGCGCGGTGCCCTCCACATCGTGGAAGAAGCCGTTGAGCAACTCGAGGTTGAGCGCGCCAATCACGCTGTCATAACGGGTCAGCGCCACGAAGCGATAGCCGTAGGAGAGGTCGCTGCCGAAGCCATCGAGATCCGGATGGGCGGTGGGGTTCTGGCGCAGGCCTGGGGCCCGTGAGTTGGTGGCGGCATCGCCGGGGTTGGGGTTGCCCGGTTCGATGCCGACCGTGCCGTCGGCACCGCCGGAGATGTGGGTATCGGTACCGGCACCCTGGAACTGCAGCTCATCCAGACCGGGCATGTCGACCACATGGGTCAGGCCCATTTCCAGCAGCAGGGTGATCTGCGAGGCATCTACCCAGTTGTCGCCGCCAATCAGCTGCAGGAAGGTGGTGCCGACCTGGCCCACCTTCATCTGCTCGAAGCCCTGGATGTACTGACCGGCATCGATCGGATCGTTACGGTAGACGCTGACGAAATCCGGCACCGCCGAGCGACGGCCCGGGAGCACCGCCGCCGCAATGTTGTAGTCCCCGACCGGGAAGCCGGGCTGCAGGGCCGCAAAAGTCAGATCGGTGGTGTGGATCTGGATCGGCAGGTTGTCGCGGAACACGTACTCGCCCGACCAGGCGAGATCGCCGATGGTGGTGTTGAAGGATAGGCCGTACATCCGGATGTCCTCCGGGTACTCCACGAACAGGCGCGGCGTGTCCAGCGGCAGCGGCTCGATGCCGGCGTCGAAATCACCCGGGCTGTCAGCGCGCGGGGTGAGCTCGCAGGCCTGGGCGATGTTGGCGAGATTGATCAGCGGGTTGGCGTTGGGCGCCGGGATACAAGTGTTCTGGGCCGCAAAGAAACTGACGCTGGGCACCCGCGAGTGGTAGTTGGCGAAGTAGAACGCGAGCTCGGTTCCGTTGTTGAAGTTCTCGAGGAAGAGCTTGAGCGCGGCACCGTACTGCCCACCATCGTCCGGGCGGCGCCGGTTCTCCTCCGCATAGTCACGATAGAGCGTACGGCTGGCGGTGGATCCAATGGTCTGGATCGGATCGTTATCGTTCTGGCGGGGCGAGTACAGGCCCTCGAAGCCGGCCGGGAAGCGATCGGGCTCGTCGGTGGGGACGCCGGGGTCCTCCGGCGCCTTGCCGAACGACAGCAGGGCGTACTGACCCCCGGCACCGAGGGTGTCGCTGACCGAGAAGAAGGACCCGACCGGATCGACCTCGATCGGCTTCCACTCGTAGTTGTAGAAGGCCTCGAGGCTGACGCCTTCGAACAGATCCAGCGAGCCGAACACCATGCCCACCGGCTGGAACAGCTCCTTGATGTCGAAGCCCGGCACCCGCAGCAGGGCCTGGTTGGGCGGCGCGATGACGTTGAAGCTGTTCAGCGCCAGGAAGGAGCTCTCGCCCCAGTTCAGCACCTGGCGGCCGATTCTCAGATTGGCGTTGCGATCAGCAATGGTGAAAGCCCGGCTGACGAAGTAGTCCAGCACCTGGGCATCGCTGGCATTGACGTCCTTGGCCACATCCGGATACGCGGTGCGGGCGGCGATCAGGGTCGGGTCCGGGTGCAACTCGATCAGGTCGTCGTACTGGGCGTCGAAGAAGTAGAGCCCGCGCACGAAGAAGTCGAAATCAGCCAGGGAGAAGCTGAGATCCAGGTTCATCTTCGCCGTGGCACTGACGATGTCGTGCCGATCGAAGTTGAGGTTGCCGTTGTCGCCGTTCGGGCTGTAGGAGCCCGGCGCCTGGACGAACCGCAGATTGGCCGCCGACGGCGTGTTGACCATCGTGCCGTTGCTGGTGGTGCAGGTGTCGCCAGCGAACTCGTTGTCTTCCTTGTTTGGCTGCAGCTCCGCGTTGACGCGGCTGACGCACAGCCCGGGCGTCAGGTTGGACTTGCCCACCAGGGAGCTGTCGCGGTCCTGCATGCGCATCAGGCCGCCGACGGTAATCAGGGTATCAAGCTTGACCGGGGTGCCGGCCAGTTCGAAATCGAGCGCCTGGGCGGCGGGCGCGGCCAGCAGACTGGCGGCGACGGCAATCGCGGTGCGCCGGAAATGCCGGGTGAGCAGATGGTTCATTCCTTCCTCCGTACGGGTCCCTGCCCTGGCACCGGGCGAACCCCGGAAAAGAAAGGAAACCTTGGTCTCCCCATCCCCTCCGGACCCGCGGCGTTTCGAGCCGACTCTTCTGTGAATGGCGCCCGAATCGGGCGTCTTTGAATCCGCAGGATTTTTATCAGGCGCCCCGCGAGGGCGCAAGAACATTCGCCGCGATCCGGGGCACGGACCGGCTCAGAGTCGCCAGATCAGGCTCGCCATGCGCCCGCTGCGGCCGTCGCGGCGATGCGAGTACCAGCGCTCCGGCTCGCTGACCGTGCACCAGGTGCCGCCATCGATGCGGCCCACCCCGCAGCGCTGCAGACGGCGGCGGGCCAGCACCGGCAGATCGGCCCACCAGCGATCCCCACGGCCGGCACGGAAGGCGGTGGCGTCTCCGCGGTCCTCCTGCAGAAAGGCGGCGCGCACCTCGGGGCCGACCTCGAAGGCGGTGGGGCCGATCGCCGGGCCCAGCCAGGCGCGCAGGCGCGCCGGCGGCACCGGCAGGGCGGCGACGGTGGCCTCCAGCACCCCGGCGGCAAGACCGCGCCAGCCGGCATGGGCGGCCGCCACCACCGTCCCGTCGTCGTCGGTCATCAGCACCGGCAGGCAATCCGCAGTGAGCACCGCGCAGACCACGCCGGGCCGATCGGTCCAGGCGGCATCGGCCTCGGCCCCAGCACCGGCGGGCAGGGCCACCACCCGCGCGCCGTGCACCTGGCGCAGCCAGCCGGGCTCGGCGGGCAGGGCCAGCGAGGCGCGCAGCGCGGCCCGGTTGGCGGCCACCGCCGCTGGCGCATCGCCGACATGATCGGCGAGGTTGAAGGCATCAAACGGAGGCTGGCTGGCGCCCGCCTCGCCGCGCTCGGTCTGGATCGCCCGCACCCCGGCGGGCACCGCCCAGTCGGGCACCCACCCGGCCGCGGACTGGCTCACCGCCGGCGCCGGCCGCCCCCGCCACCGCCACCGGGGCCGCGACGACCGCCACTGCCCCCGCGCGGCGGTCCGCTGCGGTGGCGGCTGCTGCTGCGCGGCGGCGCCTGGTAGTCCTCGGGCAGCGGCGGGGCGTTCTCCACCGGGATGCGGTTGCCGATGTAGCGCTCGATGTCCGGCAGCGAATAGACATAGGTCTCGCAGCAGAGCGAGATGGCATCCCCACTGGTGCCGGCGCGCGCGGTGCGGCCGATGCGGTGGACATAGTCCTCGGCGTCCTGCGGCAGGTCGTAGTTGATGACATGCGACACCGCCGGGATGTGCAGGCCGCGCGCCGCCACATCGGTGGCCACCAGAATCGGCAGCTTGCCGTCCTTGAACTCATCGAGCAGGCGCAGCCGCTTGTTCTGCGGCACATCGCCGGACAGGGTGCTGGCCTCGAAGCCGTTTAGGCGCAGGGCGTTCTCGACTTCCTCGGCGCCGCGCTTGGTGTTGACGAACACCAGCGTGCGCAGGGGATCGTGATGCCGCAGCAGGCTCACCAGGGTCCGGAGCTTGTCGTCGTTGGCCACATGGATCAGCGCCTGGCGCACCCGCTCGGCGGTCACCTGCTCGGGCTCGACCTCGATCTTGGTCGGGCTGTTCATGTGCTCGTAGGCGAGCTCCAGCACCCGCTGGCTGAGCGTGGCGCTGAACAGGTAGTTGCGCCGTGCGGCGGGCGCCGGCATGCGCCGCAGCAGGTAGCGGATGTCGGCGATGAAGCCGAGATCGAACATGCGATCGGCCTCGTCGAGCACCACCACTTCGATCTGCTTGAGGGTGTAGGTGCCCTGCTTGAAGTAGTCGATCAGCCGCCCGGGGGTGCCGATCAGAATGTCGACCCCGGCCTCCAGGGTCTGCCGCTGGCTCTCGTAGCCGGTACCGCCGAAGCAGACGGCCAGGCGCAGCCCGGTGTGGCGGCCGAGGCCCTCGGCGTCATTGAAGATCTGCACCGCCAGCTCGCGGGTCGGCGCCAGCATGAAGGCGCGAGGCTGGTTGGGATCGGCGCCCTCGGCGCGGGGCCGGGTCAGCAGGTGATGCATGCTGGCCAGCAGGAAGGCCGCGGATTTGCCGGTGCCGGTCTGGGCCTGGCCGGCGAGGTCCTCGCCGGCCAGCGCGCGTGGCAGGGTCAGCGCCTGAATCGGGGTGCAGTGGGTATAGCCGAGATCGGCAAGGCCCCGCTGCAGGCTCGGGTGCAGGGGCAGAGAAGCAAAAGCGATGTCAGAGAGATGATCGGGTCGCATGCGAGAACGGTGGTGGACCCGCCGTGGCGGCGGGTCGGCTTGCAAGGCTCAGGCGAATCCGCTCAAATAGCGGCCATCCACGGGTCACAAGACGAACGCTGGCACTGTCGCACTGCTGCCACAGACAGGCCTCAAGCGTCGCATTCCCCTCAGCACATTCCCGATTCTAGCAACCGGCCGCGGCCGGCGCGCCGTGCAGCGCGGGCGCACAGCCCCAGGCGCCGGTGACTGCATCTCCACCGCGCCGCTGCCCTGCCTGCTTTCCTCCCCTGTTTCGATCTTCTCCCCAGCCGAGTGCCTCCATGAGCAATCTGATTGCAGCGGTTACCGATGCGTCCTTCGAAAAGGACGTGCTCCAGTCCTCCCAGCCGGTGCTGGTCGACTTCTGGGCCGAATGGTGCGGACCCTGCCGGATGATCGCGCCGATCCTCGACCAGGTCGCCGCCGAGACCCAGGGCAAGCTCAAGATCCTCAAGCTCAATGTGGACGAGAACCCGGCCACGCCGCCGAAGTTCGGCATCCGCGGCATCCCCACCATGATCCTGTTCAAGAACGGTCAGGTCGTGGCCACCCAGGTGGGCGCTGTCCACAAGGCGCAGCTCAGCGCCTTCGTCTCGCCGCACCTCACCACCGTCGCCTGAGAGTTCCCACTCCCCAATGAAGCACCGTCGCCGCCACCCGAACGGGGGCAACAAGCAAGGCCGCAATCAGAATGGCGGCAGCAACCCGGACAACATCGGCAATTACTTCACGCCGGGACGGGAGCGGCCTCCGGTCGATCTGCAGCCCTTCGATGACGAGGCCGAGTACGCGGCGGTGCTGGCAGCCGAGCGGGCCGCGCTCAATGGCGGCGTTGCCGCCGAGCCGGTGGCGGTGGTGGAGGAAGCCCCGCAGCTGCTGCCGGTCAACGGCGACAGCGCCGAGGAGCTGATGGGCAGCGGCGACAACGGCAGCGAGGCCGGTGGTGATGGCCAGGGCGCCGAGGCCGGCGCCCCGCCGCCCGGGGGTCATCCGCAGCAGCAGGGTCGTCGCGGCCCGCACCCCAACGACCGCCGTCAGGGCGGCCATCCCCAGCAGGGGCAGAACCGCCCGGCGCCGCCGTTCCAGCCGCCGCCCCCGCCCTCCGGCTTCACCGTCCGCATCCCCGACCTCAAGCGCAAGACCGCCGCCGAGCTGCTGGAGATGGCCGAGGCCCAGGGCCTGCCGATGGACAACATCGCGCGCGCCAAGAAGCAGGATCTGATCGTCTCCCTGCTGCGCGCCGCCGCCCGTCGCGGCGATGCCATCGAAACCGATGGCGTGCTCGAGATCATGAACGAGGGCTACGGCTTCCTGCGTGGGGCCGATTCCAGCTATCTGGCCGGGCCGGATGATGTCTACATCTCGCCGAGCCAGATCCGCCGCTTCGCCCTGCGTACCGGCGACAGCATCTCCGGACGCGTGCGCAGCCCCAAGGAGAACGAACGCTACTTCGCCCTGCTCAAGGTCGACACCATCAACTTCGAGCCGCCGGAGGTGAGCAAGAAGAAGGTCAACTTCGAGAACCTCACGCCGCTGTTCGCCGACCAGCAGTTCAAGATGGAGCGCGGCAACGGCACCACCGAGGACATCACCGCGCGGGTGATCGATCTCGTTGCCCCGATCGGCAAGGGCCAGCGCGGCCTGATCGTCTCCCCGCCCAAGGCCGGCAAGACCATCCTGATGCAGAACGTGGCGCAGTCGATCGCCGCCAACTATCCGGATGTCTATCTGATCGTGCTGCTGATCGACGAGCGTCCCGAGGAAGTCACCGACATGCAGCGCACCGTGCGCGGCGAGGTGGTGGCCTCCACCTTCGATGAGCCGGCCACCCGCCATGTGCAGGTGGCGGACATGGTGATCGAGAAGGCCAAGCGCCTGGTCGAGCACAAGCGGGATGTGGTGATCCTGCTCGACTCCATCACCCGTCTGGCGCGCGCCTTCAACACCGTGGCCCCCAGCTCCGGCAAGGTGCTGTCCGGCGGTGTGGACGCCAACGCCCTGCAGAAGCCCAAGCGCTTCTTCGGTGCCGCCCGCAACATCGAGGAGGGCGGCAGCCTCACCATCATCGCCACCGCCCTGATCGACACCGGCTCCAAGATGGACGAGGTGATCTACGAGGAGTTCAAGGGCACCGGCAACATGGAGCTGCACCTGGAGCGCCGCATAGCCGAGAAGCGGGTGTTCCCGGCCATCAACATCAACCGCTCGGGTACCCGCAAGGAAGAGCTGATGGTGGCCGACAAGGACCTCACCAAGATCTGGATCCTGCGCAAGCTGCTGCACTCGATGGACGAGCTCGCCGCGATGGAGCTGCTGCTCGACCGCATGAAGGCGACCAAGACCAACGAGGCCTTCTTCGATTCGATGAAGCGCAACTGACGCCGCCGGCGACAGAGCCGGTGGCAGCCGGTGGCGGGGCCAGGCGGATCGCCGGCCCCCTGCCGGCTCCCCTCATCCGGATGCGGCGACTGCCGCCGATGCCCCTCACCCCCGGCGCTCCGGCATGTCCGGGATCTGCTCGCCAGGCGCCGAGCGCCGATGCGGATAGCCGATGGCCAGACCCGTCGCGGCCGTGCCTCGGGCGGTCGGAGCCCGCCACTGCCGATGCGGACGGCTGCTGCTGGTTGAGGCCGGCGGTCTAGGCCTTGCGCGCCATCGCCCGCCAGCCGATATCCCGGCGGTACTGCAGGCCGGTGAAGCACAGCTCGCCACAGGCCGCGTAGGCCCGTTCCCGGGCCAGGGCGAGGCTGGCCCCGCGGGCCACCACACAGAGCACGCGGCCACCGCTGGTGAGCACCTGGCCGTCGCGCTCGACGGTACCGGCGTGAAAGACCTTGGCCCCTTCGAGCGGGCGGTCCAGCCCGGCGATCGCATCGCCCTTGCGCGGCGTGCCCGGGTAGCCCTCGGCGGCGAGCACCACGCCCAGCGCCGGCTCGGCCGACCAGCGCGGCGCGCGGCTGCCCAGCCGACCGTCCACCGCGTCCTCGAGCAGATCGAGCAGGTCCGATTCCAGACGGAACAGCAGCGGCTGGGTCTCCGGATCGCCGAGCCGGGTGTTGAACTCCAGCACCTTGATGCCACCGGCCGGATCGATCATCAGCCCGGCGTAGAGGAAGCCGGTGAAGGGGGCGCCCTCGGCCTGCATGCCGGCCAGGGTCGGTTCGATCACCTCGCGGCAGACCCGCGCCTGCACCTCGGCGGTGACCACCGGCGCCGGCGAGTAGGCGCCCATGCCGCCGGTGTTGGGGCCCTGGTCGCCGTCGAAGATGCGCTTGTGGTCCTGGCTGGAGGGCAGCACCTCGTAGCGGGTGCCGGCGGCCACCACGATAAAGCTCGCCTCCTCGCCGGCGAGGAAGTCCTCGATCACCACCCGCGAGCCGGCGCTGCCCAGGGTGTTGCCGGCGAGCATGTCGCGTACCGCGGCCTGGGCCTCGCCGGTGGTCTGGGCCACCACCACCCCCTTGCCGGCGGCCAGGCCATCGGCCTTGACCACGATCGGCGCCCCGCGCGCGGCGAGGTAGGCCAGCGCCGGGGCGACCTCGGTAAAGACCTCGTAGCCCGCGGTGGGGATCCGGTGGCGGGCGAGGAAGTCCTTGGTGAAGGCCTTGCTCGCCTCCAGCCGGGCCGCGGCCCGGCTCGGTCCGAAGATGCGCAGGCCAGCCGCCTGGAAGCGATCGACCACACCCAGCGACAACGGCGCCTCCGGGCCGACCACGGTGAAGCCCACGCCCTCGGCGCGGGCCAGGGCGAGCAGGGCATCGACATCCTCGGCGGCCACCGCGACATTGCGGCAGCGCGGCTCGCGGGCGGTACCGGCATTGCCCGGGGCCACCAGCACCTCGCTGACGCGCGGCGACTTCGCCAGCGTCCAGGCAATCGCGTGCTCGCGTCCACCGCTGCCAATCACGAGGACTTTCACTCGCCGCTCCTGAGGATTTTCGGGACGCGCAGCCTAGCGCGCGACGCTGGCTGCTGCAGGCACAATCGCCCGCCCGCTGGAAACTGAACCCCCGGTCATGTCGCGCTGGTCCCTGCTCCTCCTGCTGCTGCCGCTTGCCCTCGCCGCCGAAGACGCCCCGGTCAGCCTGGACCCGGTGCAGGTCACCGCCGGACGCATCCGCGAGACCGTCTTCGAAGCACCGCAGGGGGTCACCGTGGTCGGTCGCGAGCAGATCGAGCGGCAGGCGCCGGGGGTGATGAGCGATCTGCTGCGCGGCGAGCCCGGCGTGTTCACCCAGTCCTCCGGACCGGGCCAGGGCATCGTCATCGTGCGCGGCCTGAAGGGCTCGGAAGTGCTGCACCTGGTGGACGGCATGCGCCTGAACAATGCCTTCTTCCGCAACTCGCCGAGCCAGTACATCGCCCTGATCGATCCCTATGCGCTGTCGCGCATCGAGCTGCTGCGAGGTCCGGCCGGGACGCTCTACGGCTCCGATGCCATGGGCGGCGTGCTGCAGGTGTTCACCCCGGAGGAGCGCTTCGGCGGCGCCGACTGGCAGACCCGCGCCGGCCTGCTGACCCAGTACGGCAGTGCCAGCCAGGGGCAGCTCGGCCGGATCAGCGGGGCGATCGGCCGCGAGGGGCTGTCGCTGGCCGGCGGCATCAGCTATGCCGATTACGGCCACCGCAAGACCGCCGACCAGGGACGGGTCCAGCCCAGCGCCTACTTCTCCCGCGCCGCCGACGCCAAGCTGCTGTGGGAGCCCGGCGCGCACGAGGCGATGCTGGCGGTCCAGCACTTCGAGGTGCCGAGCCTGCCGCGCACCTTCGAGGTCACCGGCGGACCGGGCGGAGAGCCCAGCAGCCTGCAGGCCTTCTTCCGCCCCAACTCGCGCGATTTCCTCCACGCCCGCTACCGCTACCGCGGCGTGCTCGGCGGGGTGGTCGAGGGGCTGGAGATCCACCTCGCCCGCCAGGTGATCGACGACGACCGCTTCCGCCAGCCCAACAGCAGCCGGGTGGAGAACGAGTTCAATCGCAGCACCCTCGATGGCCTGACCCTGCAGGCCGAGAGCGACTGGGGGCCGCTGTCGCTGCGCTATGGCGGCGAGTGGTACCGGGACCGCATCGCCAGCCGCAAGACCCGCACCAGCCTCGCCAACGGCGAGACCAGCGCCGACATCAGCCTGTTTCCGGACGGCGCGCTGGAAGACAGCCGCGGTCTGTACCTGTTCGCCGAGTGGCGGCCGCAGCCGCGCTGGCTGGTCGACACCGGCCTGCGCTACAGCCATATCGAGACCGAGCTGCCAGCCACCCCGGTGAGCGCCGCCGCGCGGATCCGCGACGAGGCGCTGACCGGCCAGATCGGCACCGCCTTCCGGCTCACTCCGCGGCTGAACTGGGTGAGCAATCTCGGCCGCGGCTTCCGCGCCCCCAATCTGTTCGATCTCGGCACCCTGGGCCGGCGTCCGAACAGCGCGCCCGAGCAGGTCAATGTGCCCAACCCGGGGCTGCGCCCGGAAACCCTGCTGAGCCTGGAGAGCGGCCTGAAGCTGCGCAGCCGCCAGTGGCGCGCCGAGCTGATGGCCTGGGCCAGCCGCTACGAGGACAAGATCGAGCCGCGCGAACCCACCGGCAACACCGTGCCGGAAGGCCAGTTCGGCTGCAGCAGCGCCAGCGGCTGCCTGGAGGTGCGCTCGGAGAATCTCAGCGAGCTGCGGCTGCAGGGGGTGGAGAGCACGCTGCGCTGGCTGGACGCGCGCTGGGAAGGCTATGCCAGCCTGAACTGGACCTATGGCCAGGAATCGCGCGCCGGCGCGGCGCGCACCCCGGCCAACCGCATCCCGCCGCTGAATGGCCAGCTCGGCGGGCTGTGGCGGCCGCGCAGCGACGGCTATCTCGAAGGGTTTCTGCAGTTCGCGGCGCGCCAGGACCGGCTCGATGACGACGACCTCAGCGACATCCGCATCGATCCGCGCGGCACTGCCGGCTGGGTGACTCTGAACACCCGCCTGGGCTGGACGCCTCAGCCCGGCCTGCTGCTGCAGCTGGAGGGCCGCAATCTGCTCGATGCCGCCTACCGCGAACACGGCTCGGGCATCGATGGCGAGGCGCGCGGCGTCCTCCTCAGCCTGCGCTGGCAGACGCCCTGAGCGGGGCGCGGGCATAATCGGCGCGTCGACTCAGGGAGCGGACGACGATGTGGCTGCTGGAAGTGGCGGTCTACGGCATCGGCCTGCTGCTGGTCGGCTACCTGGTGTGGACCCAGCTGATTGCACCGCGGCCGCCCGCCAGCCCCGAGGATCCGGGCCAGCTGCGGCGCCGCATCGACCGGCGCGAGCTGGAGCGCGGAGACCGCCGCCAGGACGACGCCGGTCCGCCGGACGGTGAGAACCGGCGCGTGGTCCCGGACCGTCGCCGCAAGTAAACCCGTCCCGGGGTCGATCCGGGACCTGCCGAGAAGCCTCTTGAATCCCGCCAGCGCCGTCGCGGCTCCCCCGCTGTTCGATTCCGAGATCCACAGCCTGCCGCGGGTGCATCGCGGCAAGGTGCGCGACATCTACGCGGTGGGCCACGACCATCTGCTGATCGTCACCACCGATCGCCTCTCGGCCTTCGATGTCATCCTGCCGCGGCCGATCCCCGGCAAGGGCGCGGTGCTCACCGCGGTGACCGACTTCTGGATGCGCCGCTTCGCCGACCAGGTGCCCAACCAGCTGGACGACCGCATGCGTCTGGAGGACTGGCTGACCCCGGCCGAGCGCGCTCCGCTCGCCGGGCGGGCGGTGATCGTGCGCCGCCTGCGCGCCCTTCCGGTGGAGTGCGTGGCGCGCGGCTATCTGATCGGCAGCGGCTGGAAGGACTACCAGCGCGACGGCGCGATCTGCGGCATCGCCCTGCCGGCCGGCCTGCGCCTGGCCGATCGCCTGCCCGAGCCGATCTTCACCCCGGCCGACAAGGCCCCGGTCGGCCAGCACGACGAGAACATCGGCTTCGACCAGGTGGTGGCGCGGCTGGGGGCGCCGCTGGCCACCCAGCTGCGCGAGCTCACCCTCCGCCTCTACCGCGCGGCCGCGGTCCACGCCGCCAGCCGCGGTCTGCTGATCGCCGATACCAAGTTCGAGTTCGGACTGGATGAGCAGGGCCAGGTCCATCTGATCGACGAGGTGCTCACGCCGGACTCCTCGCGCTTCTGGGAAGCCAGCCGCTGGCAGCCGGGCAGCAGCCCGCCGAGCTTCGACAAGCAGATCGTGCGCGACTGGCTGGAGACCCAGCCCTGGAACAAGACCGCCCCGGGCCCCTGGCTGCCGGACGAGATCGTCGCCCGCACCAGCGAGCGCTACCGCGAGGCCCAGCGCCGCCTCACCGAGGACTGAGCGCGGTGGACAGCGCTCTCGCCGCGCTGGCCTGGCAGCTTGAACAGCAGCCGCCCCGGCGACCCGCCGGGCCGGCCGCGGTGCGCTTCGTCGGCGCCCGTGCCGGGCTCGCCCCCCTGCTCCGCCGCCAGGGCTGGGACCCTGCCGAGGGCGCCTGGCAGGCGCTGCAGACCCAGGCCGGATGGGCCGCGACGCTGGCCAGCGAACCGGACTGGCAGCTCAGCGCCGGGGTCCGCGGCTGGCAGCCGGGCGGGGCGGTCAGCGCCGAGGCGGTGCTGGAAGAACCGCCGGAGGCCCAGCCGCACCTGGTGCTGCTGCTGCCCCCGCGCGGGCGTGAGGCGAGCCGCGGCGCCCTGGCCCGGGCCTGGCTGGCGCTGGCCGGCGGCGGCGAGCTGCGCACCGCCCTGCGCAACGACCAGGGCGCGCGCAGCCTCGAGCGCGATCTGGCCTGCCTCAGCCCGACCCTGGAAGTCGCCAGCAAGCATCACTGCCGGGTGCTGCGTGCGGTCCGCGGCCGCGCCGACGAGGGCCTCGCGCAGGCCCGCGAGTGGCAGGCCCAGGCCGCCCCGCGGGCCGATGCCGACGGCGACTGGAGCGAGGCCGGGGTGTTCGCCCACGGCCGTCTCGATGCCGGCAGTGCGCTGCTGATCGAGCAGCTGCCGGACCGCCTCGCCGGCGGCCGGGTGGCGGATCTGGGCGCCGGCACCGGCGCGCTCGCCGCCGCCGTGCTGGCCCGCGCCCGCGCCCCGCTGCAGCTCGATCTCTACGAGCTGGAGGCGCGCGCCCTGGCCCTGGCGGCGCGCCGCCTGGCCCCGGCGGTGGCGGCCGGTGGGCACCAGCTGCAGCTCTACTGGCAGGACCTGCGCGGCGGGCTGGGCCCGCGCGACGCCGCGCGTGGCTACGACCTGATCCTCAGCAACCCGCCCTTCCATGTCGATGGTCGCGAGGATCTGGGGCTGGGCCTCGCCTTCCTGCGCGCGGCGGCGGCGGCCCTGCATCCGCAGGGCAGCTTCTGGCTGGTGGCCAACCGCCACCTGCCCTATGCGGAGACGCTGAAGGCCTGCTTCGGCGAGCTGGACAGCCTTGCCGAGACCGCTCAGTACCGGGTGCTGCGGGCCCGGCGGCCGCGCCGCTGACCGTGGCGGCCCGCGAGCTGCGCCGGCTGCTGCAGGACCTCGGCTACGGCAGCCGCCGCGAGGTCGAGGCGCTGATCGCCAGCGGCGCGGTGCGGCTCGACGGCGTCGCGCTCAGCGCGGACGCAGCGCTGGAGAGGCCCGCCGCGCTCCGGGTGGCCGGCGAGCCGCTCGATCTGCTGCCCGGCGCCCTGGTCGCCCTCCACAAGCCGCCGGGCTACGAGTGCTCGGCGGCGGCGCTGCACCGCAGCGTGTTCCAGCTGCTGCCGCCGCGCTGGCGCCTGCGGCGGCCGCCGATGGCCCTGGTCGGCCGGCTCGATCTCGACACCAGCGGTCTGCTGCTTCTGACCGATGACGGGGCCCTGGTGCAGCGGCTCACCCATCCGCGCCAGCACCGGCCCAAGGTCTACCGGGTGCAGCTGGCCGATCCGCTGCGCGGCGACGAGGCGGCGGCGGTGGCCGCCGGCCTGCAGCTGCGGGGCGAGCCGGATCACCCGCTGGCGCCGGCCGGGCTGGAGCCGCTGGCCGCGCGCGAGCTGCGCCTAACCCTGACCGAGGGACGCTACCACCAGGTCAAGCGGATGATGGGGGCGCTCGGCCACCGGGTGGTGGCCCTGCATCGCGAGGCGATCGGCGGGCTGTGGCTGGCGTCGCTGGGGCTCGCCCCCGGCCAGTGGCGGGCGCTGGACGCCGCCCAGCGCGCGCGCCTTCTCGAGGACTGAGACCGCGCTCAGTCCACCGTCCGCCAGCTCAGCGGCAGCTGCAGCCGGCGCGCCTCGCCGGGCGCCGGCAGCGGGGCAGCGGCGCGGATCAGATCGAGCGCCGCGGCATCCAGGCGGGGATCGCCGGAGGCCTGCACCAGCTGCAGCGCACTGACCGCCCCCGACGGCTCGATGCGGAACGCCACCCGGGCGGTGAGGCCGGGCTGGGCATCGGCCGGCGGCGGCTGGCGGAAACCACCGAGGTGGCGGCGCAGGCGGTCGAAGTAGGGATCGGCCGAGGACCGGCGGCGGCCACGATCGAGCCCCGGGCCGGTCAGCGCGGCGCTGCGGTCCACCGGGCGCGCCCCGGCCGCCGGCGAGGCCTGCCGCGGCGCTGCGGGTGCCGCCAGCAGCGGGCCGAGCGCACCATCGTAGTGGAGCTGGGGGGTCTGCTCCGCGCGCGCCGCCTCGCCGGCAGCGGTCGGCTCGCTGGTGGGTGGCCGCTCCAGACCGGCCAGCCACAGGCTCAGCAGCAGCAGGGCGTGCAGCACCAGGGCCAGATACAGCGAGAGGCTGGCGCGCACTCCGGAGGACCCGGGCACCGCCGCCATGGCGGCCTCAGCGCCGGTTGACGGTGATCAGGCGGATCTGGCCGAGGCCGGCGGCTCGCAGACCCTCCAGCACCGCCACCACCTGGTTGGCGTCGGCAGCGGCGTCGGCGGCCAGCGGCAGCGGCTCGCCCGGATACTCGCGTCCCCACTGGCTGACCAGGCCCGGCAGCTGCGCCGCCTGCAGGGGCTGGTCGCGCCAGTACAGACGGCCGTCGGCCAGCAGGGTCAGCGCCTCGCGCTCCTGCTGCCAGTTCACCCGCGGCGTCGAGGCCGGTGGATTGACCAGGGTGTCGCGGCCGGCGCGCACCCCGATCATCAGAAAGAAGATCAGCAGCAGAAAGGCGAAGTTGACCATCGGCACCATGTCCAGTGCCGTGTTGCGGGTGCGCCCGGAGGTCTTCAGCCGCATCGCTCAGCCGCCCGCGGTGCTGCGGCCCAGGGTGAGCAGGGCCCCGTCGCGACGGTAGCGGTCGAACACATCGAGCAGGGCCTGCAGGGACACCCCGGGCTCGGCCACCAGCACCGCGCGGGTGCCCGGCTCGGCCAGACGGCGGCGGATCTCCGCCTCGCTGAGCGCCTCGCCGTTGAGCAGCTGACGGCCATCGCGGCGCAGCTCGATCGACTGCAGCGGACCCTGCACGGTTTCCGGCAGCCGGCCGGAGAGATCGAGGCCGACGGTGTTCCAGCCCACGCCGCCGGAGACCAGCATGAAGAAGAACAGCAGCACGAACAGCACATCGACCAGCGAGGTCAGCAGGATCGACGGTCGGCGCCGCGCGGGCCGGGGCAGCTTCATGCCGGGGATCAGGGCAGCTCGACCACCAGCGCGTTGCCGTAGTGGCTGCGCGAGGGGGTGGCCGGCGCCGGGATCAGCGGCCGGGTCAGCAGGCGGGTCAGCGCCGATTCCATGTCGTGCTGCAGCCGCTCCACCTGGCGCTCCAGGTAGTGGAAGGCGGCCAGCGCCACGATCGCCACCGCCAGACCCGCGGCGGTGGTCAGCAGGGCCTCCCAGAGACCGCCGGAGAGCAGCGAGGGGCTGACCCGGTCACCGGCCGCCTGCAGCTGGCGGAAGGCCTCGATCATGCCCAGCACCGTGCCGAGCAGGCCGAGCAGCGGCGCCAGCTGCGAGATCACCTCCAGCGGCCGCAGCAGCCGGCGCAGCGATTCCAGCCAGTCGGCGGCATGGCGCTCGATCAGCTCCCGCGCATGCGCCTCGCGCAGATTGGGGTCGGCCAGCAGCTTGATCGCATGGCGCATCACATCGGCCAGCGGCGAGGGTGAGCCGCCGGTGGCGGCGGCGGCGAGATCGGCATGGCCGGCCTGCCAGGCCTCGACCACCTTGTTGACGAAGTCGCGCCGGCCCAGGCGCAGCTCCTGGAACTCCCAGAGCTTGATCACGGTGATGGTCACCGCCGCCAGCGACAGCAGCAGCAGGATCAGCAGGGTGGGACCGCCGAGCTTCAGCCATTCGGACAGGGCATCGAGCATCGCTACTTCCACGGGAGGATCGGTGACGCGCCATGGTAGCGCGAGCGCCCCTGCCGGCGAGGCGGTTCAGCGCGGGGCGAGCCGCTCCACCCGGGCCGCGCCGACCCCGCGCGGGTCGGAGGCCGCCTCCACCACCCCGCGCTGCGGATCCCAGTGCAGGGCCTGCAGATTGCCGTAGCCATCCGGCACCGCCTGCAGGCGATGGCCCAGCGCGGTGAGCCGCTCGCGGGTGGCGTCGTCAAACGCGGCCGGCTCGTACTGCACGCCATCGGGCAGATACTGGTGGTGATAGCGCGGCAGGGCCACCACCTCGGCCACGCTGGCGCCCTCGATCCAGTGCAGCAGGCCGAGCAGGACCATGGTGATGATGCGGCTGCCACCGGGCGTGCCGATCACCAGCAGCCCGCGCGGCCCCTCGACGAAGGTCGGGGTCATCGAACTCAGCGGACGCTTGCCGGCTGCGATCAGATTGGCCTGCGAGCCGATCAGGCCGTAGGCATTGCTGGCCTCGGTGCTGGCGGCGAAATCGTCCATCTCGTCGTTGAGCAGCACGCCGGTGCCCTCGGCCAGAAAGCCGGAGCCGAACGGCAGATTGATCGACAGGGTGGCGGCCACCCGGCCGCCCTCGGCGTCCAGCACCGAGAGATGGGTGGTATCGCTGCCCTCGCGCCAGGGCGCAGCCGGCGGCAGGGATTCGCTGCGGGTGGCGGCGTCGGCGCGGATGCTGGCGCTCAGCTCGCGCAGATAGTCGCGCCCGGTGAGCGCCGCCTGCGGGATCCGCACGAAGTCCGGATCCCCCAGCCACCGCGCGCGATCCCGGTAGGCGCGGCGCAGCGCCTCGATCACCCGGTGGCGGCTCTCCACTGCGCCGAAGCCGGTGACGCCCATCAGCTCCAGCTGGCCGAGGGTCTGCGCCAGGGTGATGCCGCCCGCCGACGGGGGCGGTGCGCTGACGATGCGGTGCTCGCGGAAATGGAACACCAGGGGCTCGCGCTCCACCACCCGGTAGCGGCGCAGGTCCTCGGCGCTCCACACCCCGCCCCCGGCGCTCACCGCCCGCAGCAGGGCCTCGGCGGTGGGGCCTTGATAGAAGCCGGCGGCCCCCTCGGCGGCGAGGCGCTCCAGGGTGCGGGCGAGATCGGTCTGGACGAGACGCTCGCCGGTGCGCGGGGCGCGCCCCTCCACCGCAAACACCGCCCGTGCCGCCGGGTTCAGGCGCGGCCAGTGGCGGGCAAAGGCCTCGGCCAGCTTGTCATCGCAGGCAAAGCCCTCGCGGGCATAGCGGATGGCCGGCTGCAGGGCGCGCGCCAGACCCAGCCGCCCATAGCGGCGCGCCAGATGATCGAGCGCGGCGGGCTCGCCGGGGATCGCCGCCGCCAGCGCGCCATCGCGCGAGGCCTTGGCCACCGCCCGGCCCTCGGCATCGAGATACATGCGGGCGTGGGCGGCGAGCGGGGCGGTCTCGCGGCCATCGACAAACCGCTCCTGTCCATCCTCGGCGCGGCGCAGCAGCCAGAAGCCGCCGCCGCCGATGCCCGAGCCGGTGGGTTCCACCACCGCGATCGCGGCACTGGCCGCCACCGCCGCATCCACCGCATTGCCACCGGCGCGGAGCAGCTCCAGGCAGGCCTCGGTGGCCAGCGGATGGGCGGTGGCGCAGGCGATGGCGCCCGGCCGGGCCGGGCCCGCCAGGGCCAGCACCGGAGTCAGCAGCCACAGGAGCAGCCAGCGCCTCATGCGGCGCGCTCCAGGCCGACCAGGCGGCGGTACTTGGCGCGCAGCTCCGCCTCGCTCTCGACCCAGGCCGGGTCCTTGGGAATGCAGGCCACCGGGCATACCGCCACGCACTGCGGCTGCTCGAAATGACCCACGCACTCGGTGCAGCGGGCCGGATCGATCTCGTAGATCTGCGGGCCCTGGTAGATCGCCGTGTTGGGGCAGACCGGCTCGCAGACATCGCAATTGATGCAGGCCTCGGTGATCTTCAGGGCCATGGCGCTCGATGCTCGTCTGCTTCAGCCGCGCTCGCGGCGGCCGAAGCGCGCCAGCAGCGGCGCGATCACCGGCGCCGGCACCAGCTTCTCCACCGGCGCGCCGAGCCCGGCCAGCTCGCGCACCAGGCTGGAGGAGAGATGGGCGAACTCGGGGCTGGGCGCCAGCATCACGGTGTCGAGCTGGGGGTAGAGATCGCGGTTCATCACCGCCATCTGCTTCTCGTAGTCCACATCCACCACGGTACGCACGCCGCGCACCAGCACGGTCACGCCATGCTCGCGGGCGAAATCCACCACCAGCCCGGAAAAGCCGGTGACGGTGACATTGGGCAGGTCCGAGGCCACCTCGCGGATCAGCGCGCAGCGCTCCTCCAGGGTGAACTTGGGGTTCTTGGCCACATTGGACCCCACCGCCACGATCAGCCGGGGGAACATTCGGGCCGCGCGATGAATGATGTCGTTGTGCCCCAGGGTCACCGGATCGAAGGTGCCGGAATAGGCCGCAACCACGGGGGTCGTCATGCCTGCCTCCGCTCAGTCAGGCGTCCACGATCCGCCGCGGATACAGAGGCGGGGGCCGCGCGATGAATGATGTCGTTGTGCCCCAGGGTCACCGGATCGAAGGTGCCGGAATAGGCCGCAACCACGGG
>DASUDX010000048.1:0-3464 GCA_036275365.1 Nevskiaceae bacterium
CCGGCGAAGACGAAGGGCAGCGTCAGCCGGCGCGAATCGCGCTCATCGAAGAACGGCTTGGGCAGCAGGTTGAGATCGTTGGCGAGATCGATCGGCCGGGTGTCCAGTTCCAGCGTCGAGAGATTGCTGACGATGGTCCACAGCGAGCTGTGCACTGGGTTCTCGCAGTCCATGGTGTAGGACATCACCGCCTGCAGCCCGAGCTGGTTGTACTCGACGAACAGACGCGGATCGAGATCCACCACCGCCTCGGCGCCCTGGGCGGTGAGGTCGGAGAACTTGATGGTGCCGGCCAGCTCGTTGTTGAGCAGGATGTTGAGGTGCGAGAGGTTGTAGATCAGCGCCGGGGAGTGGGCGTAGCGCAGGTTCAGGCGCGCCCGGGTGACCAGCTCGTCATCGCGCACCGCGACCGGAATCGCCACCTCGCCCTGCACGCCGCGCAGGCGGATCGGCCGCTCGATGCCGAGCTGCTCGAGGGTGAGCGTGCGCGAGCCCGCGCTGGTGGCGGCCGCCGGATCCACCAGCGGCACCGGGGCGCTCTCGGGGGTGACGGCGGCGCTCTCCTGGGCCCGCACCGGGGTGGCGGAGAAGGCCAGCAGGCCGATGAGGACGGCACTCAGCAGCGCCGCGGTCTGCCCCTGCTTGGACTTGATCTGGTTCATTGCCTTGTTCACCACGCTCTTGAAATCCCGCACCACCGAGTCGGTCGTGACGCCGACGATCCGAAAAATGCCACTGAGCCCGAAATCGAGAATCTGCCGGAAGGAGGCGCCCATGTCGTCGCGCTGGCGGCGGTCCGACCAGCTCACCCAGGCGTCGGCGCGCCCGAAGATGGCGTAGACCAGCTGCTTCTCCTGCTCGAGGCTCAGCGGCTCGAACTGCATGGCGAGAATCTCGCCGGCCGAGCGGGTGACGGTGGCGCCGGTCCACACCACCCGGTAATCCGGTGCCAGGGCCACTTCCACCCGGCTGCCGAGCGCCAGATCCAGCGGCTCCTCGAGGGTCAGGCCGGTGCCGCCTTCGGAGATGTCGAGGGTGCGGGCGTCGATCTCGCGGCCGTCCGGTGTGCGCACCCGCGCGCGGATCGCCGTGTTGACGCGGATGCTGCGGCGGATCTGCCGGGACTCCCAGGCCACCGACAGGGCCGCGCCGATGATCACCAGGTTGTAGATCGTCCACATCACATTGAGCAGGACGGTATCGATCTCATGGGTGTTCCAGACCAGCAGTCGCGGCACCGCGATGGCCACACCCGCGAGGTTGAGCACCAGCAGGATCAGATAGGGCTTGGCGATGTCCCGGTCGAAGTACTCCTGCTGCACCAGTCCGCCCTTGGCGGTCACATTGAAGGTGCCGAGCTTGGGGTTGATCAGCGCGAGCGTGGTCGGCATCAGGATGTAGGTGGCCAGCACCGACTCGTAGACCTCGGCCCAGAACGAGTGCCGGTACTGCCCCTGCAGGCGCGAGTTGGTCAGATTGGAGTGGGCGATGTGCGGCAGCGCGTAGGCGAGGATGGTCAGCGCGCCGGCCTCGATCACATGCGCCTCGAAGAACAGGAAGCTGAGCGGCGCGGTGAGGAAGACCACCCGCGGTAGCCCGTAGAAGAAGTGCAGCATGGCGTTGGCGTAGCACAGCCGCTGCCCGAACTTGAGGCCCTTGCCGAAGAAGGGGTTGTCGATGCGGAAGATCTGCGCCATGCCGCGCGCCCAGCGGATGCGCTGGCCGACATGGGCCGACAGCGATTCGGTGGCCAGGCCCGCCGCCTGCGGGAGATTGATGTAGGCGGTGTTCCAGCCGCGCCGGTGCATCTTCAGCGAGGTGTGGGCGTCCTCGGTGACCGTCTCCACCGCGATGCCCCCCACCTCGTCCAGGGCGGTGCGGCGCAGCACCGCACAGGAGCCGCAGAAGAAGGTGGCGTTCCAGAAGTCATTGCCGTCCTGCAGCAGGCCGTAGAACAGCTCGCCTTCGTTGGGCACCTGGCGGAAGGTGCCGAGGTTGCGCTCGAACGGGTCCGGCGAGAAGAAGTGATGGGGCGTCTGCAGCATGCCCAGGCGCTCGTCGCGCAGGAAATGCCCCAGCGAGATCTGCAGGAAGGAGCGCGTCGGCACATGGTCGCAATCGAAGATGGCGACGAACTCGCCACGGGTCTTCTCCATCGCCCGGTTGAGGTTGCCGGCCTTGGCATGCTTGGAATCGTTGCGGGTGAGGTGGGTCGCGCCGACCTCCTCGCAGAAGGCCTTGAACTCGCCACGGCGGCCGTCGTCGAGCACATAGACATTGAAGCGATCGCGCGGCCAGTCCATCTCCAGGGCGGCGAGGATGGTGGGACGCACCACCTTGAGCGGCTCGTTGTAGGTGGGAATGTAGATGTCCACCGTCGGCCAGCGGCTGGGGTCGCGGGGCATGGCGGCCGGCTTGCGCTGCAGCGGCCACAGCACCTGGAAGTAACCGAGCAGCAGCACCAGCATGGCGTAGGCCTCGGCCAGCAGCAGGCCGATGGCGAAGAACAGATCCGGCCACTCCGGATTGCCGAAGTTGACCGTCTCGGTGACCCGCCAGTAGGCGTAGCGGGCACTGACCATGACCGACAGCGCCATCATCATCAGCGAGATCAGCCGGCCCTCGATGCGGTTGAACCACACCGCCAGCAGGAAGGTGCCGAGGGCGAAGAAGGCCTGCCAGCTGAGCGGCAGCGGCGTGGTCACCACCGCGATGGCCGGCAGCACGCACAGCAGCAGCACCATCCAGCGCACCTCGGGCCGCGCCCACAGCGGCTCGTCGGCACTGTTCTGGATCCAGTCGCCCAGGCGCGAGCCCACCCGGTGGTCGAAGTCTCCGGGCGTGCTCATGCCAGCCCTCCGGCGCGGTTGCGCAGCAGCGCCACCAGCCAGTCGGCCAGGGCATGGAAATCGCGTGCCGCCAGCGAGTCCGGGGCGTAGCGGGTGACCGGCAGCTGGGAGGCCAGCGCCTCTTCCACCGCCGCATCGAAATGAATCTGGCGGGGGACCAGGCGGCCGCCGAGCTGGCTGGTGAGCGCCGCCATCACATCCCGGCAGAGGGTGCGCGCGGCATTCATGCGGTTGACCAGATACCAGGCGTGGATGAAGCCCGGACGGGGACGCGCGTATTCCTCCAGCCAGCGCTCCATTGCCGCGACGGTGACGAAGGAGGCGGCATCCGGCAGCAGCACCGAGAGCACGAGATCCGCGGTGCTGAGCGCCTGCTCGAGATAGACCGAGGCACCGGGCGGCACATCGATCAGGGTCAGGCAGCCGGGCGCGAGGGTGAGGCTGTCGAGCCCGCGGCGCAGCCACTGCGGGTCCACGACGATGCTCTGCTCCAGCGCGCGGCGGTCGGCCTCGGCGAGGGTGCCGAAGGGCAGCACATCCACCCCGGTGGGACTGCGGCTCACCGCCGCCCCCCAGCCCTGCTGCTGCAGGCTCTGCACCGCGAGCCCATCCGGT
>DASUDX010000049.1:0-21662 GCA_036275365.1 Nevskiaceae bacterium
CGGCCCTCCGTGGCCTCTGTCCAACCGTAGGGGCGGCCCTCCGTGGCCGCCCTCGAAGGGCCTCAGCGCCGCCCGATCCCGCGGTACTTGAACCCCTGCGCCCCGACCTCGCGCGGCTCCCAGAGGTTGCGCCCGTCGTACACGAAGTGGTCCCGCATGAGCGCCCACACCCGCTCCCAGTCGGGCGCCGTGAACTCCTTCCACTCCGTCACGAGGCACAGCGCGTCCGCGCCCTCGAGGCCCCGATACGGGTCCTCCGCGTACACGATCGCGTCGCCGAGCACCTCGCGCGCCGTGTGCCGCGCCTCGGGATCGTAGGCCACGACCTCCGCGCCCGCCGCGACCAGCGCCTCGCACAGCGGGATCGACGGCGCCTCGCGCATGTCGTCCGTCTGCGGCTTGAACGCCAGCCCCCAGAGCGCGACGCGCTTGCCCTTCACGCTGCCCAGGCAGCCCTTGAGCTTCTCGTACAGCCGCTGCTTCTGCGCCTCGTTCGCCTCCTCGACCGCATCGAGCACGCGCAGCGCGGCGCCGACTTCCTTCGCGGTGCGCACGAGCGCCTTGACGTCCTTGGGGAAGCAGGAGCCGCCATAGCCGCAGCCCGGATAGATGAAGTGGAAGCCGATGCGCGGATCCGAGCCGATGCCCACCCGCACCTTCTCGATATCCGCACCCAGCTTCTCGGCCAGATTGGCCATCTCGTTCATGAAGCTGATCTTGGTCGCCAGCATGGCGTTGGCGGCGTACTTGGTCAGCTCGGAGGAGCGCACATCCATCACGATCATGCGGTCGTGATTGCGGTTGAACGGGGCATACAGGGCGTGCATCAGCTCGGCGGCGCGCTCGGACGAGACCCCGACCACGATGCGATCCGGCTTGTTGAAATCAGCCACCGCGGCGCCTTCCTTGAGGAACTCCGGGTTGGACACCACATCGAACGCCACCTGCGCGCCGCGTTCGCCGAGCGCCGCCTCGATGCTGGCGCGGACCTGGTCCGCGGTACCCACCGGCACCGTCGACTTGCTGATCACCACCCGGTACTCGCCCATGTGCTGGCCGATGGCGCGGGCCACCGCCAGCACATACTGCATGTCCGCCGAGCCATCCTCGTTGGGCGGCGTGCCGACCGCGATGAACTGGTAGAGGCCATGGGCCACGCCCTCGGCCGCCTCGGTGGTGAAGCGCATGCGGCCTTCGCGCACATTGCGCTGGAGCATCTCCTCCAGGCCCGGCTCATAGATCGGGCATTCGCCGCGCCGCAGCCGCTCGACCTTGGCGGCATCGACATCGACGCAGAGCACGTCGTTGCCGGCATCGGCGAAACAGGCGGCGGTGACCAGGCCCACATAGCCGGAGCCGAAGATGGTGATGTTCATGGAGATCTCGAATGCTGCACAGCAGCAAGTGCGGGATTCTAGGTGGCACCCCCTCCGGGCGTCATCTCAGGCCGATGACGGGGTGGCTTCCTACAATGGGCCATCGCCGCCGCCGAGCCTGCTCATGACCGCTGCCCCTTCCGCCCCCGCCGTCTGGTCCGCACCGCCCCCGGAACGGGAGCCGCTGCGCCAGGCCATTGGGCGCGACTGGTTCGCCGATGAGGCGGCCCTGGTCGGTCGCCTGTGCGGCGCGGCGGAGCTGCCGGAGACGGCGGCGGCGGCGGTGCAGGCCCAGGCGGCCGACTGGGTGCGGCGGGTGCGCCGCCTGCGCACCGAGCAGTCGCCGCTCGATGCCTTCATGCACCAGTACGACCTCTCCAGCGAGGAGGGGGTGCTGCTGATGTGCCTGGCCGAGGCGCTGCTGCGGATTCCCGATGACGACACCGCCGAGAAGCTGATCGCCGACAAGCTCGCCCAGGCCGACTGGGAGCGCCATCTCGGCGCCAGCGACTCGCTGTTCGTCAACGCCTCCACCTGGGGACTGATGCTGACCGGCCGTCTGGTCAAGCTCTCGCCGGACACCGCCGGCAACTTCCGCGGCGCGATCAACCGCCTGATCGGCAAGTCCAGCGAGCCGGTGATCCGCCTCGCCATCCGCCAGGCGATGAAGCTGATGGGGCATCAGTTCGTCATGGGTCGCAGCATCGGCGAGGCGCTCAAGCACGCGCAGTCGCGCGAGCAGCGTCCCTATCTGCATTCCTACGACATGCTCGGCGAGGCCGCGCTGACCGCCCAGGACGCCGAGCGCTACTTCGGCGCCTATCGCGAGGCGATCGAGGCCATCGGTGCCAGCGGCCGTGCCGATGATCCGGTGCACACCCGCCCGGGCATCTCGGTGAAGCTCTCGGCCCTGCATCCGCGCTACGAGCTGTCGCGCCGCGCGCGGGTGCTCGACGAGGTCGGGCCGCGGCTGCTGGCGCTCGCCCAGGCGGCGCGCCGGGTCAACATCGGCCTGACCGTCGATGCCGAGGAAGCCGACCGTCTGGAGCTTTCGCTGGATCTGGTCGAGCAGACCTTCCGCCACCCCTCGCTGTCCGGCTGGGAGGGCTTTGGACTGGCGGTGCAGGCCTTCCAGAAGCGCGCGCTGGCGGTGATCGACTGGCTGGAACCGCTGGCGCGCCGGGTGGGCCGGCGGCTGGCGGTGCGTCTGGTCAAGGGCGCCTACTGGGATACCGAGGTCAAGCGCAGCCAGGAGCAGGGCCTGCCCGGCTATCCCGTGTTCACCCGCAAGGCCAATACGGATGTGGCCTATCTCGCCGGTGCCCGCCGCCTGCTGGCCGCGCGCGAGGTGTTCTATCCGATGCTGGCCACCCACAACGCGCACACGGTGGCGATGGTCCGCGCCTATGCCGGAGATGCCCAGGGCTACGAGTTCCAGCGCCTGCATGGCATGGGCGAGGCGCTCTATCAGGTGGTGCGCGAGGATCTGCCGGTGCCCTGCCGGGTCTATTCACCGGTGGGCAGTCACGAGGACCTGCTGCCCTATCTGGTGCGGCGGCTGCTGGAGAACGGCGCCAATACCAGCTTCGTCAACCGCATCTTCGACGAGCAGGTACCCGCCGAGCAGCTGGTGGCCGATCCGGTGGCGGCCGCGCGCGGCGCGGTGATCAAGATCAACCCGCAGCTGCCGGCCCCCGAGGCGCTCTACCCGGACCGGGTCAACTCGCGCGGCTTCAATCTGGCCGATGAGGCCGAGCTGCGCGCGCTGGCCGAGGGCCTGCAGAGCGCCCGCCAGGCCGCCGGCCGGCTGGACCTGCACTCCCTGCTCGCGCCGGGGGTCGAGGCCAGCGAGGACGCGGCGCAGGTGCTGGACAGCCCGGCCGATCGCCGTCTGCTGCTGGGTCAGTGGACCCCGCTGGCGGCAGCGAGCGCCGAGGCCGTGCTGGCCGCCGCCCGCGCGGCCCAGCCGGCCTGGAACGCGGTGCCGGTGGCGCGTCGCGCCGCCCTGCTGGAACAGGCGGCGGACCGCCTCGAGGCGGATCGCCTGGCCTGCTACGACCTGCTGGTGCAGGAGGCCGGCAAGACCCTGCCCGACAGCGTGGCCGAGGTGCGCGAGGCGGTGGACTTCCTGCGCTACTACGCCGCCCAGGCGCGGCGGCTGATGGGCGCGCCCGAGGCCCTGCCCGGGCCCACCGGCGAGCACAATGAGCTGCAGCTGCACGGCCGCGGCGTGTTCGTCTGCATCGCGCCGTGGAATTTCCCGCTGGCCATCTTCCTCGGCCAGATCGCCGCGGCCCTGGTCAGCGGCAACACGGTGGTGGCCAAGCCGGCGGAGCAGACCCCGGCGATCGCCGTGCGTGCGGTGGCCCTGCTGCATGCGGTGGGGATTCCGCGCGAGGTGCTGCAGCTGGTGCTGGGCGATGGCCGGCTGGGCGCAGCCCTGACCCGCTCCGAGGCCCTGGCCGGCGTCGCCTTCACCGGCAGCGTCGAGGTCGCCCAGGCGATCAACCGGGCGCTGGCGGCGCGGCGCGGTCCGATCGCCACCCTGATCGCCGAGACCGGCGGCCAGAACGCGATGGTGGTGGATTCCTCGGCCCTGCCCGAGCAGGTGGTCAAGGACGCCCTGCAGTCGGCCTTCTATTCGGCCGGGCAGCGCTGCTCGGCGCTGCGCGTGCTGATGGTGCAGGAGGAGATCGCCGAGCGGGTCGAGCAGCTGCTGGTGGGGGCGATGAACGAGCTCAGCCTCGGTCATCCCGGGCGGATTGCCACCGACATCGGCCCGGTGATCGACACCGAGGCGCTGGCGCGTCTGCAGGCCCACCGCGAGCGCCTGCAGGCGGCCGGGGCCCTGGTGCACCAGCTGGCGCTGCCGGCGGACTGCGCCCATGGCAGCTATTTCGCGCCCGCCCTGTTCCGTATCGGCAGCCTCGCCGAGCTGCCCGAGGAAGTGTTCGGCCCCTGCCTGCACCTGCTGCGCTATCGCGCCGAGACGCTGGAGACCCAGCTTGATGCGCTGAATGCCACCGGCTATGGGTTGACGCTGGGCGTGCACTCGCGGATCGAGACCACCTGGCGCCGCGTGCAGGCACGGGTGCGGGCCGGCAACGCCTACATCAACCGCGGCATCACCGGCGCGGTGGTGGGTACCCAGCCGTTCGGCGGCGAGGGCCTCTCGGGCACCGGCCCTAAGGCCGGCGGCCCTCATTACCTGCTGCGGTTCGTCACCGAGCGCACGCTCACCGTCAACACCGCGGCGGTGGGGGGCAACGCCAGGCTGCTGGCGCAGTCCGGAGAGGGCTGAGCCGGGGGCGGGGCCGGGCGCAGATCCTGACCCCGTCCAGGCCGCGCTCCAGGCCCCGATCCTGGCCCCGGCCGGAGTCCGGCGCGGCTATGCTCCGCCCATGGGATCACTGGTCTACGCGCTGCTCGCCTATCTCGCCTTCCTGGTGAGTGCGGGAGGGCTGTTCGTGTGGACGCTGGCGATCGAGACGCCAGGCGCGTCAGCAGGGCCCTGGCCGCTGGCGCTGGGGGTCAACCTGGGGCTGCTGCTGCTGTTTGGTCTGCAGCACAGCGTGATGGCCCGCGACGGCTTCAAGCGCGCGCTGCTGGCGCGTCTCCCGGGTACCGCCGAGCGCAGCCACTATGTGCTCGCCTCCAGCCTCGCGCTGGGGGGGATGATGCTGGGCTGGCAGGATCTGCCCGGTCAGCTCTGGCAGGTGGACGGCGTCGTTGCGCACGGGCTGCGCGTGCTCGGGCTGCTGGGCTGGGGGCTGGCGGTGCTCGCCACCTTTTCGTTCGACCATGCGCGGCTGTTCGGCCTGCGCCAGGCCTGGGCGCGCTATCGCGGCGAGGGCCTCACGGAACCGGCCTTCTCGCTGCCCTGGCTGTACCGCCAGGTGCGCCATCCGATGATGACCGGCTTTCTGGCCGGCTTCTGGCTGACGCCGCAGATGAGCACCGACCGCCTGCTGTTCGCCCTTGGCATGACCGTCTATGTGCTGATCGCCCTGCGCTACGAGGAGGCTGATCTGCGCCGGCATCTGGGGGCGGACTATGAGCGCTATGCGCGGCAGACCCCGGCGCTGCTCCCCACCCCGTGGCGCCGGCGGGCTTGAGCAGCGCGTTTCCCCTGCGGCGCGATCTGGACGGCCTGCGCAGCGGCCGCTTCGATCTGCTGGTGATCGGCGGGGGCATCTACGGCGCCTGGTGTGCCTATGACGCGGCCCTGCGCGGGCTGCGCGTGGCCCTGGTCGAGCGCGATGACTGGGGCAGCGGGACCTCCAGTGCCTCGAGCAAGCTGATCCACGGCGGGCTGCGCTATCTGGAGCACTTCGAGTTCGGCCTGGTGCGCCATGCGCTGGCCGAGCGCAAGGTGCTCACCCGCATCGCGCCGCATCTGGTGCGGCCGCTGCGTTTCGTGGTGCCGGTGTGGACCGGCGATCGCGTCGGCCGGCTGAAGATGCGCGCCGGGCTGGCCCTCTACGATCTGCTGGCCGGGTTCGGACAGCCGGTGGACCGGCACGGCGCGCATACGCGGCGCGCGTTGCTGGCCGAGTTTCCCGCCCTGCGGGCCGAGGGGCTCACCGGCGGGCTCAGCTATGGCGACTGCCAGGAAGACGATGCCCGCATGACCCTGGCGGTGGTGGCCGCCGCCCAGGCGGCGGGGGTGGTCTGTGCCAATGGGGTGAGCGCCAGCGAGTTGCGGCGCGAACAGGGCCGCGTCTGCGGCGCCGCCCTGCGCAGCCGCGAGGGCGAGACCCTGCCGCCCCTGCACGCCGGAGTGGTGATCAACGCGGCCGGGCCCTGGGCCCCGGGCCTGCTCGGCACGGCGGCGCCGGCGGTCAAGCGGGTCAAGGGCGTGCACCTGCTGATGCCCGCCATCGCCGGCTGCGACAAGGCCTTTCTGCTGACCGCGCCGCAGGATGGCCGCGTCTACTTCGTCATTCCCTGGTACGGCAAGACCCTGCTCGGCACCACCGAATCGCTGATCGAGGATCCGTCCGATCTGCGCGTCACCGAGGGCGACATCCGCTATCTGCTGGAGGCGGTGAACCACGCCCTGCCCGGGCTGGGCTGGACGCCGGCGCAGGTGCTCGGGCGGTTCGTCGGCGCCCGCACGCTGCAGGCCGAGGAGGCCGGCTCGCTGTCGGCGGTGAGCCGCGAGTTCGAGGTGCTCTCGCCGCTACCCGGGCTGCTGATGCCGCTGGGCGGCAAGTACACCACCGCGCGGGTCGATGCCATCGAGGTGATCGATGCCGCCGAGGCCCTGCTCGGGCGCGAGCCCACCCCTTCCAGCACCGATCGCCACCCGCTGCCCGGTGCGCCACCGGCGGCCGACTTCGAGCGCTGGCTGGCGCAGGCCAGCCAACAGCTGGTCAATCTGGGCGTGGATGCGGCGGCCGCCCCGACCGTGGCCCTGCGCCAGGGCACCCGCACCCAGGCCGTGGCCGAGCGGATCCGCGAGCAGCCCGGGCAGGCGCGCCGGCTGCATGCCGAGGCGCCGTTCATCGAGGCCGAGCTGTGGCTGGCGGCGCGGGACGAGATGGCACTGACGGTCGACGATCTGCTGCGCCGGCGCCTGCCGCTGGATCTGCTGGTGCCGCGCAGCGAGGCCCTGGCGGCGGTGGCCGCGGCGGCCCTGGCGGCGGTCTGAGTCCTCGTGCTGCGCTGCACATGAAACCCGCATCAGGCTTGATGCGACGGGCGGTCTGGCGCACACGCCTGTAGGACTTTTTCTCGCTTGTCGCGAGGCGGTTCGAAGGCGCATCGTTAGCGTCGTTACAACACCCGGCCGGGCACGGTACGGTCGGGGAATAAACAGGCTCCGCCCTCGGGTATCGAGGCGAACAGCCTGCCTGGAGCCTGCGGGCTCGTGCGAGTAGGAGATCAACGATGCAGATTCGTCACGCCGCTGCGGCGCTGTTGGCGCTGAGCCTGTCCGCCTGTGGAGGCGGAGGATCCGAGGAGGGCGGTACGCCGCTGGCACAGGGGGCGACCTCGCTGTTCGATCCGGTTGCCGCCTCGGCGGTGATCCCCTTCCCCAACGACATTCTCTACAGCGGCGCGACCGATCCCACCCTCAATCTGCCGCTGCCGCCGGACACGCCGGCCAATGCCGGCCAGCGCGCGCTGATCGGTTCGGTCAATGCGCTGGACGGCTTCTCCACCACCGCCTCGATCTTCACCGACCTGCTCGGCACGGTGGACTTCTCCACGCTGGGCCGCGGCGTGCTGGTGCTCAACCTCGCCACCGGCCAGCCGCTGACGCCGGGCGTCGACTACCGCTTCCAGCCCTCGGCGGCGACCACCCCGGTGATTCCCGGCGGGCCCGAGGTGCCGATCAGCGCGCTGCGTTCGCGGGTGCTGATCGAGCCGCTGCGGCCGCTGGCGCCGGCCACCCGTTACGCGGTGGTGCTGACCACGGCGGTGAAGAGCGTGGATGGCGTCACCGCCACCCCCAGCGAGCTGTTCCGCGCCGTGCGGTCGGCCACCCCGATCAGCCAGCAGACCGATGTGCCCATCCTCAACACCCTGGACAGCACCCGCAAGGCGACGCTGGAGGCCATCCGCACCCAGCAGGTGCGTCCGCTGGTGGAGGGCCTGGCCCCGCTGGGCATCGCCGAGCGCGATGTGGTGCTGGCCTGGACCTTCACCACCCAGTCGATCGACAACACCCTGAGCCGGCTGTCCGCCGCGGCCAGCGCCCGCCCGCTGGGGCTGCGCAACACCGGGCTCAACATCAGCCAGCTCAATCCGGCCTTCCCGCCGATCGCCAATGTGTACGCCGGTACCGTCTCGCTGCCCTACTACCTGACCGTGCCGAGCGCGGAGAATCCGACCGCGCCGCTGAGCAGCGTCTGGCGCGCCGACGGCAGCCAGCCGGACACCAGCAAGACCTTCAACGGCGTCAACTGCGGGGCCTTCACCCGCAGCGATCTGGGCTTGTCGCCCAGCGTCTCCACCACCGCCTGCTTCCCGGTTCCGGTGGCGCAGTCGAGCGTGACCGTGCCGGTGCTGCTGACCCTGCCCAATGCCAACAGCGGCCGCACCCAGCCGGCCAACGGCTGGCCGGTGGTGATCTTCCAGCACGGCATCACCCGCAACCGCAGCGACATGCTGGCGGTTGCCCCGCGCCTGGCCGCCGCCGGTTTCGCGGTGATTGCCATCGATCTGCCGCTGCACGGCATCCTGCCGGGCGAGGCCACGGCCGGCCTGCGCATTCCCGGTGTCGCCGAGCGCACCTTCGATGTGGACTATGTGAGCAACAGCAGCGGCGCCCCGGGTCCGGATGGCCAGCCGGATGCCTCCGGCACCCACTTCATCAACCTCAGCTCCCTGCTCACCAGCCGCGACAACCTGCGCCAGGCGGTGGCTGATCTCAGCAGCCTGAGTGCCTCGCTCGGCTCGGCGGTGCTGCTGGCCCCCAATGGGCAGCCGGAGTCCAACCGCCTCGACGGCGCCACCCAGCGCTACCTCGGGCACTCCCTGGGCGGCATCGTCGGCACCGTGTTCCTCGGCGTCAACGATCGGGTCGGCGCGGCCACCCTGGCGATGGCCGGTGGCGGCATCGCCAAGCTGCTGGATGCCTCGAAGAGCTTCGGTCCGCGCATCGCCGCGGGCCTCGGTGCCGCCGGTGTGCGCGAGGGCACTGACACCTACGAGACCTTCCTGCGCTTTGCCCAGACCGCGGTGGATGCCACCGATCCGCTCAACTACGGGGCGGCGGCCGCGCAGCGCCATCCCATCCACTTCCTGGAGGTGATCGGTGACCTGGTGGTGCCCAACAGCACGCCGGCCGGTGCCGCCAGCGCCACCCTGGACCGCGTCACCGTGGCGAGCTTCCTCGGCGGCACCGAGCCGCTGACCCAGGTGATGGGTCTGGCGGTGCAGGGTCCGCTGGATCCCCCGCTGGCCAGTCCCACGGTACTGCTGGGCGAGCCGGCCCGGCTGAACCTGGTGCAGTTCAGCGGCGGCGACCACGGCTCGATCCTGCAGCCGACTGCGGATGCCGATGTATTCACCGAGATGCAGCAGCAGATGGTGCAGTTCCTGGCCAGCAACGGCCTGTGTCTGGCGATCGGCGGGAGCTGCTCATGAGCCGCGCCCTCCGTCCGCACGCCCCTTCCGCCATCGAGGACCGCCCCATGACCACTCTGCATCCGTCCGCCTGGCGCCGCAGCGCGCTCGCCCTTGCCCTGGCCAGCAGTTTCGCCAGCCCGCTGGCCCAGGCGATCAGCTTTGAAACCCAGGGCTTCAATGTGCAGATCGACACCAAGCTGTCGATCGGTGCGGCCCTGCGCATGGAAAACCGCGACCCCGCACTGGTCGGCATCAGCAACGGCGGCGAT
The DNA here is from genome assembly GCA_036275365.1 of Nevskiaceae bacterium. Classification (GTDB taxonomy): domain Bacteria; phylum Pseudomonadota; class Gammaproteobacteria; order Nevskiales; family Nevskiaceae; genus DASUDX01. The sequence goes on from DASUDX010000049.1 coordinate 9,725, forward strand.
GCCTATTCCACCAATGGCGACGACGGCAACATCCTCTACGACAAGCACGATGTGGTGAGCAGCGCCGCCAAGTTCACCACCGATCTGTCGATCAGCCGCGGGGAGTTCGGTGCCTTCATCCGCGGCACCGGGCTGTTCAACACCACGCTGGAGGACAAGGGCTTCTTCAACCCGGCCAACTACGGTCGTCCCGGCAAGGAGGCGCCAGCCTCCGAGCTCGCCTTCAAGAACAAGGCGGTGCAGGACGAGATCGGTCGCGCCGCCGAGCTGCTCGACGCCTATGTCTACGGCAATGTGCCGGTCGGCAGCCGCACGCTGACCTTCAAGCTCGGCAAGCAGGCGCTCAACTGGGGCGAATCCACCCTGGTGCCGAACGGCCTGAACAGCATCCTCGCCCTCAACGCCCACGCCCTGCGCGTGCCCGGTGTGGAGATCGAGGAAGTGATCCTGCCGGCTGGCATGGCCTGGGCGTCGATCGATGTGATCGAGAATGTCAGCGCCGAGGCCTTCTACCAGATCGACTGGGTGCGGACCCGTCCGGATGTGCCCGGCAGCTACTGGGCCACCAATGACTTCGCCGGCGTCGGCGGCACCCGCGCCAACATCGGATTCGGGGTGCCGGCCGAGAACAACATCGGCTCCAGCCTGCCGCGTGGCGCCACCCGCGATCCTTCCGACAGCGGCCAGTTCGGCGGTGCCCTGCGGATCTTCCTGCCCTCGCTGAACAATCTCGATGTCGCCTTCTACGCCGCCAACTTCCACTCGCGGCTGCCGCTGATCTCCGGCACGGTGGCCAATGCCCCGGGCGTGCCGTTCGGCGCCACCTATTTCCTCGAGTATCCGGAGGACATCCAGCTCTACGGCTTCAGCTTCAACACCACCCTGCCGTTCGATGTCGCGGTGCAGGCCGAATACGCGCTCAAGGTGGACCAGCCGCTGCAGATCGATGATGTGGAACTGCTGCTGACCGGTCTGGGCGTGCCCAGCCAGCTCACCGAGCAGGCCGGCTGTTCCAACCTCCAGCTCGGCTGCCTGCCGGCCGGCTCGGTGATCACCGGCTGGCGCCGTCACGATGTCAGCCAGGTGGATGTGACCTTCACCAAGGTGATCGGCCCCAACGACTTCACCCGTGCCGACCAGACCATCCTGCTGCTGGAAGCCGCCTGGGATTACATCCACGAGCTGCCGCCGGAGTCCGAGCTGCGCTATGACGCGCCGGCGACCTACACGCCGGGCTTCGATCCCAGCGATGGCCCGATCCGCCAGGCCTTCTACTTCGGCCGTGGCGAGAACGGCGGCATGCTGCCGGTGAACGACAACTCCTATGCGACGGCCGAGTCCTGGGGTGTGAAGCTGATCGCGCGCCTGGAGTACAACAATGTGATCGGGGCGATCGGCTTCCGTCCGACCCTGCGTCACGACTACGACGTCAACGGCGTTACCCCGACGCCGATCGGCAACTTCGTCGAAGGTCGCCGTCTGACCTCGGTCTCGCTGGGCTGGACTTATCTGAACGCGCTCTCCGGCGATGTCGGCTTCACCCGCTACTCCGGGGCCGATGACCAGAACCTGCTGGGCGATCGCGACTTCGTCGAGATGAACGTCAAGTACGCGTTCTGAGTCCCCGGCGGGCGGCCAGGCCTGCCTGGCTGCCCGCTGCGGCGTGAGCGGCGCCGCGGGCACAATGCCGGTCATGAAGCTTCGACCCGCGGACCTGCCCGCGCATCTGGACAAGACCCTGGCCGCCCTCTACGCGCTGGCCGGCGACGAGCCGCTGCTGGTGCAGGAGGCGCAGGATGCCATCCGCGCCGCGGCAAGACGGCGCGGCTACGCCGAGCGTCAGATCCTCGATGCCGAGCGCGGCTTCGACTGGCAGGCGCTGGTGGAGGCCTGCAACACCCGCTCGCTGTTCGCCGAACAGCGGCTGATCGAGCTGCGCCTGGGCAGTGGCATGCCCGGCGTGGAAGGCACCCCGGTGCTCAAGCAGGTGGCGGCGGATCTGGCGCCCGATGTGGTGCTGCTGGTGATCGGCGGGGCGCTCGACTGGAAGCAGCGCAGCGGCGGCTGGTTTGCCGCGCTGGAGGCGGCCGGGGTCTCGGTCTATGCCGAGCCGGTCGTGGTGGCCGAGCTGCCGGGCTGGCTGCGCCAGCGCCTGCAGCGCGCCGGTCTGACCATCGAGGACGAGGCGCTCGACCAGCTGGTGCACCGCACCGAGGGCAATCTGCTGGCGGCCGCTCAGGAGGTGGAGAAGCTCGCCCTGCTGCATCCGGGCGCACGGCTGACCCTGGAACAGGTGGAGCAGGCGGTGGCGGACAGTGCCCGCTTCGAGGCCTTTGATCTGGTCGAACGGGTTCTGCGCGGCGATACGCGCGGGGCCCTGCGCAGCCTCAGCGGTCTGCGCCAGGAGGGTGTCGAGCCGCCCGAGCTGGTACCGCCGCTGGCCTACGCGCTGCGGCAGTGGATCAGCCTGCAGCAGCTCTACCAGCAGACCGGTGATGTGGAGGCGGCGCTCACCCAGGCGCGGCTGTTCGGTCCGCGGCAGGCCCCGTACCGGCGTGCGCTGCCCCGCGCCCGTCTGCCCCAGCTGTATGGCTGGCTGCGCCAGCTGCAGCGGGTGGATGGCCTGGGCAAGTCGACGCTGGGGCGGGAGCAGGCCTGGGAGGAGTTGTTATCCTTGGCCCAGGCCGCCAGCGGATCCCGCTGAGGCGCCAACGAGCCTGCCATGAGCCCCCCCGCTGCCTCCCCTGCTGCTCCCCCTGCCGCCGAGATCGTCCGCTACATGCGTGACAAGGGCGAGCGGGCCCGCGTGGCGGCCCGCGCGGTGGCGCGCGCCGATACCGGCACCAAGAACGCCGCCCTGTTTGCGCTGGCCCAGGGGCTGATGGAGGAGCGCAAGGCGCTGCTCAAGGCCAATGCGGAAGATCTGCGCGCGGGCCGCTCGGCCAGGCTCGATGCCGCCCTGATGGACCGGCTGGAGCTCAACGAGGCCCGCATCGAGGCGATGGCCGATGGCGTCCAGCAGATCGCCGCGCTCCCTGATCCCGTCGGCGAGATGAGTCATCTCAAGCTGCGCCCCTCCGGTATCCAGGTCGGCCACATGCGGGTGCCGCTGGGGGTGGTGGGCATCATCTACGAGAGCCGTCCCAATGTGACCGCGGACGCCGCGGCCCTGTGCCTGAAGTCCGGCAATGCCGCCATCCTGCGCGGCGGCTCCGAGGCCCTGCAGTCCAATCTCGCCATCGCCGCCTGCATCCGCCGCGCGCTCACCGCAGCCGGACTGCCGGAAGAGGCGGTGCAGGTGCTCGACATCACCGACCGCCGCACGGTGGGCGAGCTGGTGGCCATGCCGCAGTATGTCGATGTGGTGATTCCCCGCGGTGGCAAGGGCCTGGTGGAGGCGGTCTCCAAGAACGCACGGGTGCCGGTGATCAAGCACCTCGACGGCATCTGCCATGTCTACATCGACGGCGAGGCGGATCTGGACAAGGCGGTGGCGGTGGCGATGAATGCCAAGACCCAGCGCCTGGGTACCTGCAACACCATGGAAACCCTGCTGGTGGATGCGGCGATTGCCGAGCGGGTGCTGCCGGTGCTGGGCCAGAACTACCGCGATGCCGGCGTCGAGCTGCGCGGCTGCGAGCGCACCCGCCGCATCCTGCGCGAGGCCAAGCCCGCCACCGAGGAGGACTGGCAGACCGAGTATCTGGCCGCGATCCTGTCGATCCGCGTGGTCGATGGCCTGGATGCGGCCATCGACCACATCAGCCGCTACGGCTCGGCGCATACCGATGCCATCATCACCGAGAACTACACCCGCGCGCGGCGCTTCCTGCGCGAGGTCGATTCCTCCAGCGTGATGGTCAATGCCAGCACCCGCTTCGCCGACGGCTACGAGTACGGCCTGGGGGCGGAGATCGGCATCAGCACCGACAAATTCCATGCCCGCGGCCCGGTCGGGCTGGAGGGCCTGACCTCGCTCAAGTGGGTGGTACTCGGGGACGGGCATGTGCGCTGAGGGCGTGAGGCGCACGGCGTGAGGATCGAGGCGTCATCGCCTGCGAAGCGACGGCGGGCGCAGCCGGCCGGGCCGGTCCGTGAGGGATGTCGGTGAGCGCCACGGGCTCCTGGGAACCGCCTGCATCAGATGGTCTTCTGCCTGCCCTCGGTCTGTTCGGCGGAACCTTCGCACCGATCCATCACGGTCATCTGCGGCTCGCCATCGAGCTGCGCGAGCGGCTGCGGCTGGAGGCGGTGCATCTGATTCCCAGCGCCCGGCCGCCCCACCGGGGTGCGCCGCAGGTGAGCGCCGAGCGGCGGCTGCACTGGCTGCGTCTGGCCATCGCCGGCGAGCCGGGGCTGCAGGCCGATGACCGCGAGCTGCGTCGCGAGGGCCCCTCGTACACCATCGACACCCTGGCCAGCGTGCGCGCCGAGCATCCGCGGCGGCCGCTGCTGCTGCTGCTGGGCGACGATGCCGCCAACCAGCTGCACACCTGGCATCGCTGGAGCGAGCTGCTGGATCTCGCCCATCTGGTCTTTGTCGAACGCCCATTCGAACCCCCGGCACCGGCACCGGCGCTGCAGGCCCGGCTGCGCGGCCGCCGCGCCAGCGACGGCGCCGCGCTGCTGGCGGTGCCGGCCGGCCGCTGGATCAGCCTGGGCATCCCGCCGCTGGCCATCTCCTCTTCCCGGGTGCGCGGTCTGATCAAGGCCGGGCGCAGCCTGCGCGGCCTGGTTCCCGAGGCCGTCATCCATTCCTTCACCGCCGAAGATCTCGCGCACCTGAGCCATGAAGAAGACCCCATCCAAGACTGACTCCGCCGCCAAGGCCACCCCGCGCAAGGCCGCCGCCACGCCGAAGAAAGCCGCCGCGAAAAAGGCCCCGGCCAAGCCGGCAGCCGCCAAAAAGAGCCCGGTGAAGAAGGCCGGGGGCAGCAAGCCGGCGGCCAAGCCGGCCGCTAAGAAGCCGGCCGCCAAGAAGGCGGTCTCGCAGAAGGCGGTGGCGCGCAAAGGCGCCACCCGCGCACCCGGCAGCGCGGCCCGCAAGAGCGCCGACAGCGGCATCGATCCGCGTCTGGAGCGCATCGCCCGCGCCGCGCTGGAGGATCTCAAGGCCCAGGACATCAAGGTGCTGGATGTGCGCAGCCTCACCACCATCACCGATCTGATGGTGATCTGCACCGGCACCTCCAACCGTCATGTCAAGGCCATCGCCAACAGCGTGCTCGACAAGGCCCGCGAAGCCGGCCTGCGCCCGCTCGGGGTAGAGGGGCTGGGCGAGGGCGAATGGGTGCTGGTGAATCTCGGCGGGGCGGTGGTGCATGTGATGCAGGCCCAGGCCCGCGCCTTCTACCAGCTGGAGAAGCTCTGGGATCTGGCCACCCCCGCGGGCTGAGCCGATGCGGGTGCGCCTGATCGCCATCGGCACCCGCATGCCGGAGTGGGTGGAGACGGCGGTGGCGGACTACGCCGGCCGCCTGCCGCGCGAGCTCAAGCTCGAGGTGGTCGAACTGCCGCTGGAACCGCGTGGCAAGAACGCGGATATCCCCCGCCTCAAGCAGGCCGAGGGCGAGCGCCTGCTCAAGGCGGCCGGCAGCGCTCGCCGCATCGTGCTCGATGAGCGCGGCAGCGCCTGGAGCAGCGCCGAGCTGGCCCAGCGGCTGGAGCGCTGGAAGCAGGACGGCCGCGATCTCGCCTGGCTGGTCGGCGGGCCCGATGGCCATGCCCCCGAGGTGCTGGCCCAGGCCGAGGCGCAGTGGTCGCTGTCGCGCCTGACCCTGCCGCATCCGCTGGTGCGGGTGCTGCTGGCCGAACAGCTCTACCGCGCCTGGAGCCTGGGCGCCCATCATCCCTACCACCGCGCCTGAGCGGCGGGTCTGCCCTGTTCAGCGCGGCAGCACCAGATCGAACCGGGCCGCCCAGGGCGTGGCGGGCTCGGCCTGGGCCAGGAACTCCGCCTGCACGGTTCGCGCCTGCTCGGCACTGAGCCGGCGGAACAGGCCATCGAGCGCGTTCTGCGGGTCGCCGGCCACATAGAGCTGGGTGGTCAGGCGCAGGCCCTCGGCGGTCTGCACCTGCAGGTGGATATGCGGGGTGCGGCCGGGGTAGGGCACCGGCTTGAGCGCACGAAAGGCATAGCGACCCTGCTCATCGCAGACGGTCTGCCCATAGCCCTGGAAGCGCCCGTCCCGCTCGCCCGCGGCCGCATCCAGCGGGTGGTGATAGCGGCCCCGCGCATCGCACTGCCAGAGCTCGATGCGCGCCCCGGCGAGCGGGCGACCGCTCACCTCCAGCACCTGTCCGCTCAGCGCCACCGCCTCGCCCTCGGCGGCGGGCAGGCCGGCGCGCTGCATCAGATCGGCATCGGTCTCGGCGGGCAGCGGGTCCGGGTAGAAGGGCCCGGCGGTCTGCCGCGCGGTGGGCAGGCGCAACGCGCCCCAGGCGGCGGGAAGCAACCCGGTGGCGAGCAGACCCACGGTGGTCTGCAGCAGCTGTCGGCGTCGCGGAATCATCGGGGGCTCCCGGAAGATGGAAAAACACCCTTCATGGAACCTCGCCGCGGGCCGTCGGTTCCGCGGCCGGCTCCGGCAGGGCTTCTGCCGCCGGGTCCAGCCGCCACTGCTTGGCCAGACGCTCCACCGGCTCGGCACTGGCCAGCTCCTCGCCGCTGGCGGCGCGCAGATCCTGGAAGCGTCGCGCGCTCACCAGCACCCGCGACTCCAGCGAGCCGGTGGCCTCGTTGTACGACTTCACCGCGGCATCCAGCCCGCGGCCGACCTTGTTCCAGTGCTCGGCCAGCTTGCGCAGGCGCTCGTGCAGCTCGCGGCCGAGCGCCGAGATCGCCTGGGCGTTGCGCGCCAGCGCTTCCTGGCGCCAGCCGTAGGCGACGGCCTTGAGCAGGGCGATCAAGGTGGTCGGGCTGGCCGGAATGACCCGGCTCTCGGCGCCGAACTCGATCAGCTCCGGATCCTGGGCCAGCGCGGCGGAGAAGAAGGCCTCGCCCGGAACGAACAGCACCACGAACTCCGGGCTGGGATCGAACTGTTCGAAATAGGCCTTGCGCGAGAGCTGGCTGATATGGGCGCGCACCTGCTGGGCGTGACGCTGCAGCAGGGCCTCGCGCGCCGTCTCGTCGCGGGCTTCCACCGCACCGAGGTAGGCATCGAGCGGTGCCTTGGCATCCACCACGATCTGCCGGCCGCCGGGCAGGCGCACCACCAGATCCGGGCGCTGGCGTCCCTCGTCGCCGTCCTGGCTGACCTGCTCGTCGAAGTCGCAGTGCTCCAGCATGCCGGCCATCTCCACCACCCGCTTGAGCTGCACCTCGCCCCAGCGGCCACGGGCGCTGGGCTGGCGCAGCGCCTTGACCAGGCTCGCCGTCTCGGCGTGCAGGCGTGGCAGGTCCGACTCCACCAGCCCGCGCACCTGCTGGCTGAGCGCCTCATAGGCCCCGACCCGGGCCCGCTCCAGCTCGCCAAGCTTGCCGTCGAACTGGGCCAGCCGTTCCTGGATCGGCCGGGTCAGCGCCTCGATCGCCTTGTGCCGCTCGCCGAGATCCTGCTGGGCGCCCTGCTGGAAACGCAGCAGCGACTCGCGCGCCAGGGTCAGGAAGCTTTCGCTGTTGGCCTTGAGCGCCTCGGCCGAGAGCCCCTTGAAGGCATCGGCGAGCTGGGTGCGCGCCTGTTCCAGCAGGCTCTGCTGGGCCTCGAAGGCCCGCTGCTGCTGGGCCACCCGCTCGAGCAGGCGGGCATTCTCCTCGGCCTGGGTTTGCCCCTGGTGTTGGGCCTGGGCACGCAGGGCGGTGAGCTCGGCCAGGGTCTCGCGCTGGCGCTGCGCCCATTGCGCGGCCTCGGCGCCCTGCAGCAGGGCCTCGCGCTCGGCCTGCTCGCGGGTGGCCTGGGCGGCCGCCAGTGCCGCCTGCTGCGCCGCGAGCTGCCGGCGCGCCCGCCACAGCAGCACGGCCAGCACCGCGGCGAGAGCCAGCGCCAGCACCAGCAGAAGGGGATCGGCAGTCATCGGGTCAGCATCGGGCATCGGTCAGCACGGGAACCTCGAGGCGGCGCAGCCAGGGCCCCAGCCAGCGCAGGGCGATCAGGTTCAGCACCAGCCCGAGGTTGTAGAGCATCACCGCCAGCATCGCCAGTCCGAGCAGGGTGGCGGCGATCAGCGGATGGGCGAGGCAGGCGGCGAGCCCCAGCACAGCCACCAGTGCCACCCCGATCTCCGGCTGGGCCCGCCACCGCTGGCGGATGCGCTCGAGCGCGCGCAGCAGGGGGAGGGGCGAGGGCAGGGCAGCGGCGGGATGAACAGGATTGGCGGTCATGGGGGACTCCGGTGGGGAGCCCTGTTATCGCAGGCCGCTGGCTCAATTCCTGAGCCGGTAGCGGACCGTGGCCGCGTTCCGGGCTCCACCAGGCTTTTTCTGGTGAGGAAGGCCAGTCATCGCAGGCTAATGAGAGAAACGCCGAACTCGCGGGCCGGGCGGTGGCACCGTCGGCTGCTCATGGCGATCCCGACATGGCACTCTGCAGACACAAGCCGGGCCAGGAACGGCGTGGCAGCCTCACTTTCAACGGAGCGTGGTCATGCCCGATACCGTCAGCTGGTTCAAGCTCAAGAGCAAGGGCTCGACCCAGATCGTCCTCCAGCTCGATCCTGAAAACCCCGCGGCCAACGGGGTCTACCAGGATGAGGACAAGGCCGGGCTCGCCCACAACGGCGATACCTTGACGGTGGTCTGCAGCGATGGCTACAAGATCACCGACTTCCAGTTCAATGGGTACGCGGCTGGCGTGTCTCCGCCCGGCCTGAGCGTGGAGATCGACGGCGACGCCTTCGTGGCAACGGTCACCGACATCAGCCAGGTGCCGCTGGTCTCGGCGACGACCCAAACGGGCTATGTCTACACCCTCCGCCTGAAGAACAAGGGCAGCGGGGACTGTTTCACGGTCGATCCGATTCTGGGTCAGGATCCGTCGGGGCCGGACATCATCCGGTTGAACTAGTCGCGGCCGCGGATGGCCGCGCCACCAGAGACGGGCGACGCGATGGCGACACCGACTCGCTACTGGGCTTTCCTCAGCTACGCCCATGCCGACGAGGCCTGGGCGCGCTGGCTGCACCGCGCGCTGGAGCGCTATCGCCTGCCAGCTCGTGTGCGCGAGACCGCCGCCGGTCTTCCGCCACGGCTGTATCCGGTTTTCCGTGACCGTGACGAGCTGTCCACCTCCCCGCATCTGGCCCAGGCGCTGATCGACGCCATGGCCGCGTCGGAGAGCCTGGTGGTGCTGTGTTCACCGGCCGCGGCCCGCTCGCGCTGGGTCAATGAGGAGATCCGGCAGTTCAAGCAGATGGGCCGGGCCCACCGCATCTTTCTGGTGATCGTCGACGGTGAGCCCGGCGATGCCGACCGCGAGTGCTTTCCGCCGGCCCTGCATCAGCGCATCGGGCCGGATGGACCGACGACCCGGCAGGAGGATGAGTTCGTTGCCGCTGATCTGCGTCCGGGCAAGGATGGCAGGACCGACGCCAAGCTCAAGATCATCGCCGGCATCCTCGGCCTGCGCTTCGATGACCTGAAGCAGCGCGACCTCGCCGCCCGCCAGGCGCGCACGACCCTGGTGGCCGGGCTGGCGGTGGCGGTTGCCGCCGTGACCACCGGACTCGCGGTGCTGGCGGTGGAGGCGCGACGCTCCGCAGAGCTGCGCCGGGATCAGGCCGAGCAGCTGATCGGCTACATGCTCGGTGATCTTCGCGAGAAGCTGCTGCCCCTGGGCAAACTCGACATTCTCGGCGATGTTGGCGACCAGGCCGTGCAGTACTTTGGATCGATGCCGGCCCGCGAGCTCACCGAGGAGGAGCTGGTCGCCCGGATGAAGTCGAGCTGGCAGATTGGCGAGGTGCGCATCGCCAGCGGCGATCTGGAGGGGGCGCGCCGTGTTCTGGATCAGGCCCTCGGCGATGCCCGCAAGCGGGTGCAGGATCGGCCGGACGATGCAGAGCGACTGTTCCAGCTGGGCCAGATCGCCTTCTGGCGGGGGGAGGCCGACTTCAAGAGGGGTCGTCCAGAGCAGGCGCTGCCCTATCTTCAGGAGTATGCGGAGGCGGCGTCGCGGGTGGCCCGCCTGGTGCCCAGCGCCGAGAACCGCATGGAGCAGGCAGCCGCCCAGACCAATATTGCCGTGCTGCTGAACCAGCTCGGCGAGCCGGAGCAGGCCTTGCCGCTGCTCCAGAAGACCGAGGCTGAGCTGCGGGGCCTGCTGGAGGACGATCCGGACCGCGAGGAGCGCCTGTCGCTGCTGCGCCAGATCCTGGGCTGGCAGGCGGCGGCGCTGGAGAATCTCCAGCGCCGGGATGAGACCCGCGAGATCCGGCGCGAGATCGTTCGCATCATGCGGGCGCTGGCCCAGCGCTCCCCGGACAACTGGATCTGGCAGACCGAGCTCGCCAAGGAGCTGCAGCATTTCGCTCTGGCCGGCGCCGACCCCTATGCGGGGGGTGGGGAGGCGCTGGCGGCTATTGAAGAGGCGGTGAGCCGGCTGCGGGCTGCGCACCAGCACGACCCCGCCAACGCGGTCTGGCAGCTGCATCTGGCCGGCGCGATACGCACGCATGCGGGCTTCTTCTGGAAGACCGGGGATTCTCGTGCGCCAGCCCTGATGCAGGCCGCCCTGGAGACGACGCTCGATCTTCTCGAACGCCACTCGGATCTGCAGGGGGGGCGAAAGGAGCTCGGCCGATGTCTGCAGATGGTGACCGCGGCGGACCGCGGCGGCGCGCTCCCGCCCACCCTGCGGCAGCGTCTGCTGCTGCTCTACCGCCGCAACCCAGCGTGGTTTCCACTGCCTCCGACGGAGATCACCACGCTCTGCGCGCTGGGCCTGGGGGGCGAGGTCCTCGGCGCGGGTCCGCTCGGCTGCCCGTCCCCGACGGCAACCCGGCCTGCCTCCTGAGCGCCCGCCGGGTTAGAGGCAGCCAGAACCCTGGAGGCGGACCAACCCCGCCTGCAATCGCTCGCGCAGGGCGTCGCGCAGCGAGGCCGGGGCCAGCACCTGCACCTCGGGCACCTGGCGCAGCAGATCCATCAGCAGCTCCTCCTCACGCGAGTAGGGCAGGCGCCGGCGCAGCCGGCCATCGGCCAGGCGCTGGTCCTGCTGCTGCGGATGCCAGTTCTCCTCGGCCAGCCACTCGGCGGCGCGGGCGCTGAACTCCAGCTCCGCCCAGGCAACCGGCGCGCCGGCAAAGATCCCGTAGCTGGCCCCCAGTTCCGGGTCGAGGCGGGCCTGGGGCAGGTCGAGCGCAGCGGTCTCCAGCCGGTCGATGGCGCTCAGCCGCTCCACCGCGAAGGTGCGCAGCCCCTCGCGCTGATGACACCAGGCATCGAGATACCAGCGGTCACGGTAGAGAGTCAGCCGCTGCGGGGAGAGCTCGCGCGGGGCGGGATCGGTCTCGCCGCGGCCACGGCCGCGATAGCGCACGCGCAGGCGCTGGCGTGCCACCAGCGCCTCGCACACTGGACCGAAGCCCGGGCCCGGATCGCGGCCCTGACTGGCGATCACCCGCAGGCGTTGGCGCCAGTCGCTGCCCGCGGCGACCGGCAGCAGCTGTTCGAGCCGCTGGCGGAAGGGCGCCAGTCCGCGCGCCAGCAGGCCGCTGGGTTCGCGCTGGGCCAGCGCATCGAGGGTGAGCAGGGCGGCGACTTCCTCGGCGCTGAGCCAGAGCCCGGGCAGCTCATGCAGGGCCTCGCCCTCATAGCGATAGCCGCCCTGCTCGCGGTCGTAATGCAGGGGGGCGCCGAGCTGATCGCGCAGCTGGGTGATCAGCCGCACCGCGGTGGCACGCGAGCAGCCCAGCTCCTCCTGGATCCGCTGCAGGGGCAGGGCGGTGCGTCGCCCGGCGAGCAGGCGATGCAGCTGGAACAGCCGGTCAGCGCGGCTCA
>DASUDX010000050.1:0-6100 GCA_036275365.1 Nevskiaceae bacterium
GCCGAGCCGGCCGAGCAGGTATTCCATCAACAGCGGCACCGGGCGGCCGGTGGCGCCCTTGGGGCTCGAATTCCAGGCGGTGCCGGCGATGTCGAGGTGCGCCCAGGTGTAATCCTTGGTGAAGCGCGCGAGGAAGCAGGCGGCGGTGACGCTGCCGGCCTCGGGGCCGCCGACATTGGCCATATCGGCGAAATTGCTCTTGAGCTGCTCGTCGTACTCCTGCCACAGCGGCAGCCGCCAGGCGCGGTCTGCGGCCTGGGTGCCGGCAGCGAGCAGCGCCTCGGCGAGCGCGTCGTCGTTGCTGAACAGGCCGCTGGCCTGCTTGCCCAAGGCCACCACGCAGGCGCCGGTGAGGGTGGCGATGTCGATCACCACCGCGGGCTTGTAGCGCGCCGCATAGGTCAGGGCATCGCACAGGATCAGCCGGCCCTCGGCATCGGTGTTGAGGATCTCGATGGTCTTGCCGGACATCGAGGTGACCACGTCGCCGGGCTTGGTGGCCTTGCCGCTGGGCAGGTTCTCGACCGCCGGGATCAGGCCCACCACCGCGATCGGCAGTTGCGCTGCGGCCACCGCTTCCATGACACCGAGGACGCTGGCGGCTCCGCACATGTCGTACTTCATTTCATCCATCTTGGCGCCGGGCTTGAGGCTGATGCCGCCGGAATCGAAGGTCACGCCCTTGCCCACCAGCACCACCGGCGCCTGGCGCGCCGCGCCGCCGCGATATTCGAGGGCGATCAGGCAGGCCGGCTGCTCGGTGCCGGCGGTCACCGACAGCAGCGCGCCCATCTTCAGTTGCTTGAGGCGCGGTTCGCCGAGCACCTGGACCTTGAGTTCGGGATGCTTTTTGGCCAGCGCGCGGGCGTGGTCGGCGAGATGGCTCGGCGTGCAGACGTTGCCCGGCAGGTCGCCGAGCCGCCGGGCGCTGTTCATGGCCGCGCCGAGGATGCGGCCGAGTTCGAGGCCTTTTGCGCAGGCGTTGACCTGGGCGCGCTCCACCAGCAGGTTGAGCTGGCGCAATTGGTGGGTGTTGCCGTTGTCGGCGGCGCGGTACCGGTAGCCGGCGGTGGCGAAGAGGCGCGCCGCCAGCCGGGCGCCCGCCTCCGGAGCCGGCGCGAAGAGTTCATCGGCAACCAGCGCCGCGGTCTTTGCGGGGGTGGCGAGGGTGGCGCGCGCCGCGGTGGCGAGCAGGTTGGCGCGCTCCTGGGGGCCCAGGGGTTCGCTGCCCGCGCCCACCAGCAGCAGGCGGCTGGCGGCGAGGCCCTGGGGATCGTGCAACAACAGCGTGGCGCCGGCCTTGCCGGTGAAGTCGCCACTTTTCAGTAATTTCCGGATGCTCCCGCCGGTGGCGGCATCCAGGGCCGCGGCGGCGCCGGCCAGCGGCTTGCCGGAGGCTATGGGAAGGATCAGGCAGTCGGTCTTGCAGGCGGCAGGCGCGCTGGCGCTGGCGCTGAATTTCAGGTCGTGGTCTGGCACGGGCGCTCCAGAGACAAGGACGGATGAATACCGGATAATCCGGCGGCCAGTGTAAGCCAAGCCCCAGCGGCCACCAACCGAGCCGGAAACGCCGTGATCATCTTTCGCTACCTCGCGCGGGATCTGCTCGCCACCACCGCGGCGGTTGCCATCGTGCTGCTCGCCGTGGTGATGAGCGGACGCTTCGTGCAGTACCTGGCCGACGCCGCCGAGGGCAAGATCGACCCCGACGTGGTGTTCGCCATCATGGGCTACCGGATGCCCGGCTTCCTCGAGCTGATCCTGCCGCTGGCGTTCTTCCTGGGCGTGCTGCTCGCCTACGGGCGCCTGTATCAGGACAACGAAATGACGGTGCTGCACGCCTGCGGCGTGAGCCGCGCGCGCATCACCCTGTACACGCTCGCGGTCGCGGCGCTGATCGGCGGGTGCGTCGCCGGGCTCAGCCTGTGGCTGGCGCCCAAGGGTATGGCGCGCGCCGAAGCCGTGGTCGATGCCCAGAAGAACCGCGGCGAATTCGATCTGATGGATGCCGGCCGCTTCTATCCGCTGCGCGGCGGCCGCGGCGTCAGCTACGCCGGCGAACTGAATCCCGAAGGCCTGATGAAGGACGTGTTCCTGGTGGAGTCCGGGGCCGACAGCCAGGGCGAACCGCGCATGACCATCGTGGTCGCCGCCGAGGGCGCGCCGCAGCGCTCCGAACAGGGCAAGGCGGTCTATCTGGTGTTGCGCGACGGCCATCGCTACCAGGGCGTGCCCGGCCGGGCCGACTTCGAGATCACCGCGTTCGCCGAATACGGCCAGCGGCTGCCGGAGCCCGCGCGCCGCGACCGGCCGGGCTGGTCGGAATCCCTGCCCACGAGGGTGCTGCGTGCATCCTCCGATCCGGAGCACATCGCCGCGCTGCAATGGCGCTATTCCACGGTGCTGCTGGTGCCCATCGTCACCCTGCTGGCGCTGCCGCTCGCCCGGACCAGCCCGCGGGAGGGCCGCTTTGCGCACCTCCTGCCGGCGATGGTGCTCTATGTCCTCTATCTGATCAGCCTCAACGCCGCGCGCGGCGCCATCGAGGATGGCGACCTGGCGCCCCTGCCCGGCCTGTGGGGCGTCCATCTGCTGTTTCTGGCACTGGCTGGCGGTCTCCTGCTGTGGTGGACCGACTGGCGTCCCCGCCAGCTGCGGATGAGCGCCTGATGCGGCAACTGTCGCGCTATACCGGGCGGATCGTGCTGGGTGCGATCCTGCTGGTGCTGCTGGTGATCCTCGCCCTCAACGTGATCGGCGCCCTCGCCGACGGTCTCGGCGACCTGCGCAACGACTACGATTTTGCCGAGCTGCTGCTCTACATCGCCGCGACCCTGCCGGAGCGCGCCTACGAAAGCCTGCCCTTCGCCGTGCTGATCGGCGCCATGCTCGGCCTGGGCACGCTGGCCGGCAACAGCGAACTGGTGGTGATGCGTGCCGCGGGCGTATCCCTGCTGCGCATCGCCGGTTTCGCCGCGCGGCCGGTGCTGCTGGTGATCCTGTTCGGCGCCCTGCTCGGCGAATTCGTGGTGCCGCCGGCCGGCCAATGGGCGGAGAGCCGGCGCATGGCGCTGCGCGGCGAGCAGGAGACCTTCTCCGCGCGCAGCGGGGTGTGGAACCGCGAGGGCGATGAATACATGCACTTCAACGCCGTCTATCCCGGTGGGCGATTGGCCGGGGTGGCCCGCTATCGCTTCGACGACCAGCGCCGGTTGCGCGAGGCCAGCTTTGCGGCGCGGGCCCGGTTCGAGGGCGATCACTGGGTCGAGGAGGATGGCGTCGTCACCCGGCTCGGCGACGACGCGATCACCACCGACAATTTCCAGAGTCGGCGCTGGGATACCGGGCTCGCCCCCGAGCTGGTGACGCTGACCCTGATGCCCCCCGAAGCCCTGCCGGTCCATGAATTGCGCGGCTACGCCGCCTATCTGGAGAGCCAGGGGTTGCGCGCCGGAGACTATTGGCTGGCGTTCTGGAACAAGGTGTTGCAACCGGCGGTGATCTTCAGCCTGCTGCTCATCGCGGTGTCCTTCGTGTTCGGTCCGCTGCGCGAGTCCACCACCGGCTTCCGGGTGTTTTCCGGGGTGCTGGTCGGGGTGGTGTTCCAGATGAGCCTGAAGCTCCTCGGACCCTCCAGCCTGGTGTTCGGCTTTTCACCCTTCTGGGCGGTGGCGGCCCCGGTGCTGATCTGTCTGCTGGTGGGCCTGATCCTGCTGCGCCGGGCGGCGTGACGAAGGCGGTCAACGCTGGCGCGGCAGCACCACCACCCGGGTGCCGGTCCAGCGGTCGTGCAGGCAGTCGCCGGTGCGGCTCCACAGGCACCACAGGTAGCCGATCACCGAGGCCAGCGCGAGTGGCGCCAGCAGGCAGCGCAGCCAGGCCTGGCGCGGGGTCGGCGGGCTGCCGTCCGGCTGTTGCAGGCGCAGCCGCCAGGTCTTCATGCCGAGCGTCTGGCCGGAGCGCCGCCAGCACCACAGGTAGTAGAGCGACAGCCAGGCCCATAGCCCAAGATCGAACAGCGCCGCCCACAACCCCGCGATGCCGCTCCAGTGCCGCACCGGTGCCTCGCTGGCGCCGAACAGCTGGACTTCCACCGCGAGGATCAGGGCCGCGTAGGCAAAGGCCAGGGCGAGCAGCAGCAAACCGTCGTAGACCAGCGCCGCGAGGCGCCGCCACAGCGGGGCCGCCGGTAATGTGGCGTGGTAGCGGGGCGTGGGTTCGGCAGTGCCGGGGGCGTCGGCGGACAAGGGTCTGATCTGACGGCGAGGGGGCGCCATGATACCCCGGCGCGGCGCACCGGCCGGTGGCACGCCGCGAGACGTGCGGCGCTGGAGGTGCGGCACAATTTGTGGCGCAATGCCGGCGCGGTCGAGGAGAGCGTATGAATTCACTGCTGGTCTGGTCCTGGATCTTTCTGGTCCTGTATATCGGGTTGATGCTCGGGCTCGGATATCTGGGCATGCGCAAGGTCGCGAGCAGCGACGACTTCTCCACCGCCCGCGGCGGCTATGGCGTGGGCTTTCTGGCGCTGGCGATGACCGCCACCACGGCCTCCGGCGCCACCTTCCTGGGCATTCCGGGTCTTGGCTATCTCTACGGTTTCCCGGCCTTGAGCTATGCGCTGCTGTACCCCTTTGCGGTGTATCTCGGGGTCTGGCTGTGCTTTCGCCAGGTGCGGCGGGCCGGCAACCGCTTCGGCAATCGCTCGATTCCGGAATTCATCGGCGACCGCTACCGCTCGGAAGTGTTGCGGGTGGTGGTGGCGCTGTTTTCCATCGTGCTGCTGTTCTATCTGGCGGCGCAGCTGCTGGCCGGCCTGGTGATGTTCCAGCAGCTGCTGGGGCTCGAGCCCGCCGCCGCGCTCGCGGTGACGGTGGCTGTGCTGCTGATCTACGTGGTGCTGGGCGGGGCGCACGCCGACATCCTCACCGACGGCGTCCAGGGCCTGATGATGCTGGGACTGGCGGCGGTGATCGTCGCGCTGTTCTGTCTCGGCGCCGGCCTCGATGGCGGGTTCGCGGCGATGTTGGAGCGGCTGCGCAGCCAGGACCCGCGGCTGCTCGGCGCCTTCCACCCCGATACCGGGATCTTCGATTCCTGGTGGGATTACAGCGCCATCTTCCTCGCCCACCTGACGCTGGGTCTGCTGCCCCATATCGGCAACAAGATCTGGGCGCTGCGAGAAGGCCGCAGCCATGGCCGCTTTCTGGTCCTGTGCCTGGCGTTCGGCGTGCTCCTCGGGGCCATGGTGTTCGGCGGCATCCTGGCGCGGGCGCTGCTCGGCGACCAGTTGCTTGGCCCGGGCGGCGATCCCAACCAGGCCATCCCGGTGATGCTGATCGAGGTGTTCCCGCCCTGGCTCGCGGCGCTGTTCGGCGCCGGCATCCTGGCCGCGATCATGTCCACCGCCGACGGCCTGGTGATCTCCACGTCCCAGGTGTTCGCCAACGATATCTACCGGCGCTCGCTGGCCCCGCTGCTGCACTCCCACGCCAGCGCCGCGCAGATCGACCACAATGTGCTGCGCATCAGCCGCTGGGGCGTGGCCGTGGTGATGGCGGCCGCGGCCTGGCTGGCCTGGGAATCCATCGGCGCCAACATCGCGCTGATGGTCTGGGCCGGCCTCGGCGGCCTGATGGCGGCGCTGGTGGGTCCGGTCATCCTCGGCGTGTTCTGGCGCGGCGTCACCGCGAGCGGCGCGCTCTGGGGTTTCGCCGCCGGTGCGCTCGGCTTCATCGCCTTGCAGAACGGCTGGCTGCCCGATGGCGCCGCCGCTGGCGGTCTGGTGGAACGGGCACTGTTCTGGCTGGCCGGCCAGGCCGGCAATCCGTTCGCCTGTACCACCATCGCCGAAGTGCTGTGTCTGGCGGTGACCTGGGGGGTGTCGCTGGTCAGCCGGCCGCTGCCCGCCGAGCACCTCGACGCGATCTTTGGCGATACTCCCGCACGGAGCTGAACCGATGCAGCACTGGCTGTTCAAGACCGAACCGGAAACCTACAGCATCGCCGACCTACAACGCGAGGGGCGCTGCGGCTGGGAGGGCATCCGCAACTATCAGGCGCGCAACCGGCTGCGCGACGAGGTCGCGGTGGGCGATCC
>DASUDX010000051.1:0-13296 GCA_036275365.1 Nevskiaceae bacterium
GCTGCGCCAGTCGCCGCCGTTGAGGCGGTACTCGCCGCCGCTCAGGCTCAGCGGCAGCTCGCCGCTGAAGCCGCGCAGGCGCACCGTCTCGGACACCACCCAGGTCGCCAGCGGCGCCTCCAGCACGGACTCGAAGCGCAGCGGCGCCGGGAAGCGATCGAGCACCCCGATCGGACGGCGGAAGCGCGGCGGAATGGTCAGCTCGTAGGTGGCGCCCTGGGCGAGGCTGCCGTCGGCGCCGCTGGGGCCCCGCTGGCTGCTGAAGTAGAGCCGCGAACCATCCGGCGTGAAGGCCGGTCCGCAGATCTCCGAGCCGCCGCGGGTGATCTGCATCAGCAGCCGCGCCGGCTGGTTGGGCACGATCACATAGAGCCGCATGCGGTTGCCGTCCTCGGCCACCAGCACATCGCCAAACGGGCTCACCACCAGATTGTCGACATCATCAAAGCCGATATCGATCTGCAGATTGTCGTTATCGAAGATCAGCTCGATCAGCTGGTTCTCGATGTCGTAGGCCCAGACCCGGTTGTCGCCCTTGGTGGTGAAGAAGATCACCCCGCGGGTCGGCAGGCTGCCCAGGGCCGGCACCTGGCGCAGCGCCTCCGGCACCTCGTGGTACCAGATGCCTTCGCCGCCGAGGAACTGGGTGCCCAGGCGCGTGCTGGTCGGCGGCTGCTGCGGCAGGCCGGGGATCGCCGGCAGCGCCGGCACATCGACCCAGCTGGCCCGGCACAGGCCGCGCACCGCCGCCGCATCCGGGTAGCCGCCGTCGGCAAAGCCCTCGATGTTGAGCACCTGCAGCCGCCCGCTGGACAGGCCCATCCGCACGCTGCCGTCGGGCTGGGTGCTGAGATCATCGGCAGCCGAGACGAAGCGCCAGAAGCGCTGGCTGCCGCCGTCCTCGGTCAGATAGCAGACCTGGTGGACCGGGTCGATCGCCGCCGCCTCATGGGGGAAGGCGCCGAGCGCCGGCTTCTTCACCGCGGTCTCCGGGCCGCCGAAGGGATCGCACTCCCAGACCTCGCCGTTGCTGGTTTCCTCGCAGGAGAGCCAGGTGCCCCAGGGGGTGGCGCCGCCGGCGCAGTTGTTGCGCGTGCCGCTGAGGATGGGATACGCCGCCACCAGGGTGCCGGCGGCGTCGAAGCGCAGCGCCCCCACGCCCCCCGGGGTGTCCTCGCTGTTGGAGACATAGACCCAGCCGCCGTCCGGCGCCGGGTAGACCGCACCGCCATCCGGATCGATATGCCACTGGTAGCCGGTGGGATCCGGCTGGCCGCTGAGCGGATTCAGGCCGGCGCGCGCCACGCAGCGCACCTGGAAACCCTCGGGGGCGAACACCTGGTCATCCACCCCGGGCAGGGCCCCGCTGGTCAGCGGCTGTGCCACCACCGGGCCGATCTGCGACAGCGGACCCAGCGGCAGGGTCAGTTCCGGCACCGTGCTGCTGGCCCCGGTGCTGGCCGGGCGCCAGCGCGCCGAGGCGGCGCCGCTGCCGAGCGCCCCCAGGCCGAGGAAGAGACCGCGCAGCAGCTGGCGGCGGGAACAGTCGGCGGTGGGCAGGGTCATGGCAGTCGGCGCGGTCAGGTGTAGGAAACATCCTGCAGCGCGGCCGTGACCCGTTGATGACGCGGGCGGGCCGGCCTGGCTCAGGGCGGGGCCAGGGTGCGCAGCGGGCCCACCCCGCTGACCTCGATCAGCGTGTCGCGGTCGGCGCCCTCGGCATGCACCTCGTCGGCGCCGATGCGGACGAAGCCGCCGGGGTGCCAGACCTCGGCCAGTGCCCGTCCGTCCCGCCACAGCAGCAGCTGCCCGCAGAGCAGGGTGGCGCTGAGGGGGGCATCGTGACGGTGGGCGGGCAAGCGCGCGCCCGGCGCCAGCCGCAGCCGGTAGCGGAACAGACCGGGCTCGGCGGGATCGCCCTGCAGGGTCTGGATCTGCGCCTGTGCCGAGCGCGGATGCGGCCGCCACGGGCTGGGGTCGGCCCCGGCCCAGGCGCCGCAGTCCTCGCCGCGCAGGGCAGGGGCGAGCAGCAGCAACAGCAGGCTCACCGCCGCTCTCACCGCGTGCTCGCGGGCAGGGGGAAGCGCAGCACCACCTTGGTGCCGCCGGTGGTGCCCGGGTCCCAGGCGATGCTGCCATGCAGCTGCTCGGCGCGCGCCTGCATGCCGCGGGTGCCCTGGCCGCTGCGCAGACCCTCGACGCCGGGGCCGTCATCGGTGACATCCAGCATCAGCTCCCCGGCGACCACCCGCGCGCGAATGCGCAGATGCTGGGGCTGGGCATGGCGCAGGGCATTGCTGACCGCCTCGCGCAGGATGCGGAACAGATGCAGGGCCTGGGCCTGGTCCAGCGGGGGATCGGGCAGCTCGCGCGGCTGCTGCCAGTCCAGCGCCACCCGGGCCAGATCGAGCCGCTGCTCGGTCTCGTCGCGGATCTGGGCCAGCACCTCCAGCAGGCTGCCGCTGACATCGCGGGTGCGCGAGACCACATCGCGCAGATCCTGCAGCACGGCGCGGGCGAGATCCGCCTGCAGCGGGTCCTCCAGGCGGTGGATCAGCGTCAGCAGCTTGGCGCCGACATCGTCATGCAGGTCCTGGAAGATCCGCTGGCGCTCGGCCTCGGCCGCCTCGCGGCGGGCACTGGCCTCGGTCTGCGCGGGCAGCGCGGGCACCGGGCCGGCGGCGCGGCGCCACAGCCGCCAGCAGAGCAGGCCGAGCAGCAGGCTGAGCAGGGCCAGCAGCCCGCAGAGCAGCGCCAGCCAGGTCGGGGTCATCGGCACTCGGCACCGGACGGAAGAACCCCGCCGAGCCTAGCCGCTCGTGGCGGCGGGCTCCAGACCCGGGTACGCCCGCCGCCTAGAATCGGGACCGTCCCGCCCGCGATCCGCCATGAACCTGCACCACTACACCGCCGCCGGCCTCAAGGTCGCCGCCCTGCTCGATACCCGCGCCGGCGACACCGCGCCCTGGCTGATCGCCCTGCACGGTTTTCCGGACACCCCGCAGGGTTTCGAGCCGCTGGTGGAGCAGGCGGCCCGGCGCGGGTACCGGATCCTGGCGCCGTTCCTGCGCGGCTATGCGCCGACCGGACTGGCGCCGGACGGCGATTACCGGCTGCCGGCCCTGGCCGGCGATGTGCTGGCCTGGATGGATCACTTCCAGATGCCGCAGGCCGGCCTGATCGGCCATGACTGGGGCGCGGCGATCGCCTATACCGCGGCGGTGCAGGCGCCGCAGCGGATCCGCCGGCTGGTGACGGCGGCGGTGCCCCATGTCGGCCACTTCCTGTTCCGGCCGCGGCTGGCCCAGCTGCGCCGCTCGCACTACATGTTCCGCTTCCAGTGGCCGGGCTGGGCCGAGCGGACCCTTCCGGCCCAGGACTATGCCTGGCTGCGCCGGCTGATCCGCGACTGGTCGCCGGGCTGGAGACCCAGCGAGGCCGATCTCGCGCCGCTGCTGGCCAGCTTCTCGCAGCCCGATCACCTGCGGGCGGCACTGGCCTACTACCGCGCCCTGCCCGGGCAGATCCTGTCCCGCCGGGCCCGCGCCCAGGTGCTGGCGCCGGTTCCGGTGCCCACCCTGCAGATCATCGGCGAGCAGGATGGCTGCATCGGTCCGGAGATCTTCGAGGGGCAGGCGGCGTACTTCCCCGCGGGGCTGTCCCAGCAGCGGCTGGCGGCCGGCCACTTCATGCACTGGGAGCAGCCGGCGGCCTTCGCCCGCGCCGCCCTGGACTTCCACGACGGCGGACGCGGCTGAGCCGCGCCCGCCCGGAGACGGCTACTTGGGCGCCATCCGCAGCGCGCCGTCGAGACGGATGGTCTCGCCGTTGAACATGGCGTTCTCGACGATCGCCTGGGTCAGCCGGGCGTACTCCTCGGGCCGGCCCAGCCGCGGCGGGAAGGGCACCGAGCGGCCGAGCGAGTCCTGGGCCTCCTTGGGCAGGCTCGCCATCATCGGCGTCTCGAACAGCCCCGGGGCAATGGTCACCACCCGCACCCCGTAGCGCGCCAGCTCGCGGGCTGCCGGCAGGGTCAGCCCCACCACCCCGGCCTTGGAGGCGGCATAGCCGCACTGGCCGATCTGGCCGTCATAGGCGGCGATGCTGGCGGTGTTGATCACCACTCCGCGCTCGCCGCCGTCGTTAGGGGTCTGGGTCGCCATCGCGCTCGCGGCCAGGCGCAACAGATTGAAGCTGCCCACCAGATTGACCTGCACGATGCGGCTGAAGCTCGCCAGCCGGTGCGGCCCCTCCTTGCCGATCACCTTCTCCGGGTTGCTGATGCCGGCGCAGTTGACGGCCACCTGCAGTCCGCCGAAGGCGCTCTGCGCCAGCGCCACGGCGGCCTGCACCTGGGCCTCGTCGCAGACATCGCAGCGGATGAAGCGGGCAGACTCCCCGAGTGCCGCCGCCAGGGCCTGGCCGGCGCTTTCATTGAGATCGGCGATCACCGCCCGGCCGCCCAGGGCCACCGCGTGCCGCACCGTGGCCTCGCCCAGGCCCGAGGCCCCGCCGCTGACCAGCCACACCGTGTTGCGTATGTCCATGTTTCGGGTCTCCTGCCCGGTTGTCTTGATCCATCAGGAACGCCGGCTGCGTCCCGGCGTGAACAGTCTCTGCGCCCGGCGCCCGGCAGTGCCCCACCAGAAGGGTGGGATCGCCTCAGCGCACCGTCACCGTGATCAGCGGCGAGGCCACCGGCGCGGCATGCGGCTGGTGCTTCCAGTCGCCGAGGACCAGCTGCAGGGTGTGACGGCCCGGCGGCAGGGTCACGGTGGTCTCGGTCTGCCCGCCGCCGAAGTGCAGCACCTGCTCGGTCATCGGCAGGGGCTGGCCGAGATCGACCGGCGGCTGGTTGATCAGCAGATGGTGATGGCCGGTCTTGTCGTTCTGCACCCCGGCCGGGGCCACGCCCATGCCGGTGAGGCCGAACACCACCTTGAACGGGCTGCTCAGGGTCGCCCCGTCAGCCGGCTCGATGAAGTAGACGCGCGCCCCGGCCGGTGCCGCGCTGGGCGCCGGGCCACTGGCCAGCTTGACCTCGGCGGCGGCCTTGAGATCCACCGCGCCGGCCGGGGCGGCGAGCAGCAGGGCGCTGAGCAGGGACAGGGTCTGGAAGAATCGGCCGGCACGACGCATGGAGAGGCTCCAGGGAGTCAGGGAAGGGAGAAAATCGGACCCGGATCATAGCGAGGCGTTCCGCCGGCAGCGGTGCGCGCCGGGCCGCCGATCAGCCCCGGATTCGATTTGGCGGCGGACAGCCCCTATACTGCGCGCCGTTTCGCGGGATGCCCACCGGTTGGCATCAGCAACCGCGACGCTCTCGGTGTCACGCGATGCGCGTTCTTCCGATGTCCTTTCTCGGTGCCTGAACCGGCCTCGCCCCGCGACCGCGGCGGCGCATGCAGGCGCGTTTCAGGAGTTTGTCGTTCATGTCTTTCCAGGAAATGGGCCTGCTGCCCGGCCTGCTTTCGGCGATTGCCCGCGAGGGCTACACCACCCCCACCCCGATCCAGGCGCGCGCGGTGCCGGCCATTCTGAGCGGCCGCGATCTGCTCGCCGCCGCCCAGACCGGCACCGGCAAGACCGCCGCCTTCACCCTGCCGCTGCTGCAGCGGCTGGCCCAGGCCCCGGCCGCCAGCAATGCCCCGCGGGTGCTGGTGCTGGTACCGACCCGCGAGCTGGCGGCCCAGGTGCAGGACTCGGTCCGCACCTACGGCAAGGATCTGCCGGCGATCAAGAGCGCGGTGATCTTTGGCGGCGTCGGCATCAACCCGCAGATCGACCTGCTGCGGCGCGGGGTCGACATCGTGGTGGCCACGCCCGGCCGCCTGCTCGATCACCTGCAGCAGAAGACCGTCAACCTCTCGAAGATCGAGGTGCTGGTGCTCGACGAGGCCGACCGCATGCTCGACATGGGCTTCATCCATGACATCAAGCGGGTGCTGGCCGCGCTGCCGAAGAAGCGCCAGAACCTGATGTTCTCGGCCACCTTCTCCGATGACATTCGCAAGCTCGCCCAGGGCTTTCTGCACGATCCCGAGACCATCGACATCGCGCCGCGCAACGCGGCGGCCGAGACGGTGGACCAGAAGGTCGTGCTGGTGGACAAGTCGCGCAAGGCCGAGCTGCTCGCCTATCTGATCTCCGGCGGCAACTGGCGCCAGACCCTGGTGTTCTGCCGCACCAAGCACGGCGCCAACCGGCTGGCCGAGAAGCTGATCAAGTGGAACATCAGCACCGCCGCCCTGCACGGCAACAAGAGCCAGAACGCGCGCACCAAGGCGCTGGCCGAGTTCAAGGCCGGCAGCATCCGCTGCCTGGTGGCCACCGATATCGCCGCCCGCGGCCTCGACATCGAGGAACTGCCGCATGTGGTGAACTTCGAGCTGCCGAATGTGCCGGAGGACTATGTGCACCGCATCGGCCGCACCGGCCGCGCCGGGGTCAAGGGCGAGGCGCTGGCCCTGGTCTCCGCCGACGAGAAGGCCGAGCTCAAGGCCATCGAGAAGCTGCTGCGGCGCGAGCTGCCCAGCTTCCAGGTCAAGGGCTTCGAGCTCGGCAGCAAGTCCAGCCTGCCGGCCGAGCCGGAGGAGGAGCGCCCGCGCCAGCCGCCGCGCGGCGGTCGTCCGCAGCCGCCGGGACGCGGGCCGCGCCGCTGGTCCGGCGATGGCGGCGTGCGCCCGCAGCGGGATGCCGAGCGCCGCGCCGGCAAGTCGCGCAAGGTGCACTGATCCGCGTCGATCGTGCGGAGCCCCGTGTCCGCGGGGTCTCCGAAGGACCGGACCAACCGTCCGGTCCGGCATCGCCGCCCGCGGCGGTGCTCGCAAGCCACAACAGCCAGGAGCAGAAACGTGAAGCGAATCTATGCCGGTAACCTGCCGGTCGATGCCACCGAAAAGGAAATCACCGAGCTGTTCTCGGCGCACGGCAAGGTGCGCTCGATCAAGCTGATGATGGATGTGTTCAGCGGCAAGTGCCGCGGCTTTGGCTTCGTCGAGATGGAAGGCCATGAAGCCCGCGCCGCGATCGCGGCGCTCAACGGCAAGGATCTGCGCGGCAACCCGCTGCGGGTCAACGAGGAAAAGCCGCAGGACAGCCGCGGCCGCGGCGGCCGTCGCTGAGACCCGTCAGCAGCGGCCGCTCAGGCGGCCGCTCGCCGGGTCTCCACCCGGCCATCGGCGTGGCCGAGGATCAGCACATCGGCCGGGCGGTGGGCGAACAGCCCCACCGTGACCACGCCGGGAATCAGGCTGATGCGGGCTTCCAGCGCCCGCGGATCCTCGATGCGCAGCCCGTGCACATCCAGGATCGCGTTGCCGTTGTCGGTCACCACATTCTCGCGCAGCCGCGGCTCACCGCCGAGCGCGCTCAGACAGCGCGCCACATGGGCGCGGGCCATCGGAATCACCTCCACCGGTAGCGGAAAGCGCCCCAGCACCGGCACCTGCTTGGAGGCATCGGCGATGCAGACGAAGGTGCTGGCCGCGGCCGCGACGATCTTTTCGCGGGTCAGCGCCGCGCCGCCGCCCTTGATCAGCTCCAGCCGCGGGTTGGCCTCGTCGGCACCGTCGACATAGAGCGAGATCGGTCCGGTCTGGTTCAGATCCAGCACCGGGATGCCGAGCGACTTCAGCCGCGCCGTGCTCGCCTCGGAGGAGGAGACCGCGCCGGGAATCTCGGCACGGTGAGGCTCCAGGGCCTCGATGAAGAAGTTGACGGTGGAGCCGGTGCCCACGCCCAGCACCTGGCCCGGCACGAGGTAGGCGAGGGCGGCTTCGGCGGCGACTTTCTTGGCGGTGGTGGTGTCCATCCCGCCATTCTCGCCCGGCGCTCGCCCGTCTCGATAGGGGTCAGCCGTCCGCCCGCACCGGTCGCGGGCCGAACAGGGCGGTGCCGACCCGCACCAGCGTGGCGCCCTCGGCAATCGCCGCGTCGAGGTCCTCGGACATGCCCATCGACAGGGTATCCAGCGGCAGCCCCTGGGCGCGGATCCTCTCGGCCAGCTCGCGCAGCTGGCGGAACGGCGCGCGCGGGTCGGCCGGATGGGGCTCGGGGATGGCCATCAGGCCGCGCAGGCGCAGGCCGGGCAGGGCGGCGACCTGCTGGCACAGGGCCAGCGTCTGGTCGGGCGCACAGCCCGCCTTGCTCGCCTCGGCGCTGACATTGACCTGGACGCAGACCTGCAGCGGCGGCCGCGCCGGCGGCCGCTGGGCCGACAGGCGCTCGGCAATCCGCAGCCGGTCCACGCCGTGCACCCAGTCGAAATGCTCGGCCAGCTCGCGGGTCTTGTTGCTCTGCACCGGGCCGATGAAATGCCATTCCAGATCGAGCTCGGCGAGCTGCTGCTGTTTGGCGCGCGCCTCCTGCAGATAGTTCTCGCCGAAGGCGCGCTGCCCGGCCGCGTGCAGCGCCCGCAGGGCCGCCGCCGGCTGGGTCTTGGAGACCGCCAGCAGCTGCACCGCCGCCGCGCTCCGCTGGGCGCCGGCGGCGGCTCGGGCGATGCGCGCCAGCACCGCCTGGCGGCGCTCGCCGAGCAGGACCGGATCGACGGCGGGATCGACGGCTTGGCTGGGGGCAATCAACGGCTTGCTCGGTGCTGGGGGATTCCTGATAGTGTCCGGCCAGGGGGCGAAACCCTGCAAACACAAGCGGGCCCGCAGAGGCCGGGGACTCATGGATATCGCGCAGCTGCTCACCTTCAGCGTCAAGAACGGCGCTTCCGACCTGCACCTGTCGGCGGGGGTCGAGCCGATGATCCGCGTCGATGGCGATGTCAAGCGCATCAACCTGCCGCCGCTGGAGCACAAGCAGGTTCATGACATGGTTTACGACATCATGAACGACAAGCAGCGCAAGGCCTGGGACGAGTTCCTGGAGACCGACTTCTCGTTCGAGATTCCCGGCGTGGCGCGCTTCCGCGTCAATGCCTTCACCCAGTCGCGCGGCGCCGGCGCGGTGTTCCGCACCATCCCCAGCAAGATCATGTCGCTGGAGGATCTCAAGTGCCCGGCCATCTTCAAGGAGCTGGCCGACACCCCGCGTGGACTGATTCTGGTCACCGGTCCCACCGGCTCGGGCAAGTCCACCACCCTGGCGGCGATGCTCAACCACAAGAACGAGACCGAGTACGGGCACATCCTCACCATCGAGGACCCGATCGAGTTCGTGCACCAGCCGAAGAAGTGCATGATCAACCAGCGCGAGGTGCATCGCGACACGCTCGGCTTCAACGAGGCGCTGCGCTCGGCGCTGCGCGAGGACCCGGACACCATCCTGGTCGGCGAGATGCGCGATCTGGAGACCATCCGGCTGGCGCTGTCGGCCGCCGAGACCGGCCATCTGGTCATGGGCACGCTGCATACGAGCTCGGCGGCCAAGACCATCGACCGCATCGTCGATGTCTTCCCCGCGGCCGAGAAGGAGATGGTGCGCGCCATGCTCTCCGAGGGCCTGCGCGCGGTGATCTCGCAGACGCTGATGAAGAAGAAGGGCGGCGGGCGGGTGGCCGCCCACGAGATCATGCTGGGCACCCCGGCGATCCGGAACCTGATCCGCGAGAACAAGGTGGCGCAGATGTATTCCTCGATCCAGACCGGTCAGAAGGAAGGCATGCAGACCCTCGAGCAGAACCTCAAGGATCTGGTGCGGCGCGGGGTGGTGGAAGCGGCCGACGCCCGGCGCAAGGCCAACAAGCCGCTCGAACTCTAAGGCGCGGAGACTCCGATGGCGCTCAGTCCGCAGACCTCTCCGACCGGCTCCGGTGGCGGAACCGGGTTCCTCGGTGGGCTTGCCCGCCGCCTGGTGGCCGATGGCCTGCTCAGCGAGGAGCAGGCGCGCGAGGCGCAGGCCAAGGCGCTGAAGTCCGGCACTCCGCTGGTCACCCTGCTGGTGGACAACAAGCAGGTGGCGCCGGGACGGCTGGCCGAGAGCGCCAGCATCGAGTTCGGCGTGCCGCTGGTGGATCTCTCCTGCCTGGAGCTGGACCCGGCGATCAGCAAGGAAGTCAACGAGAAGCTGCTGCGCAAATGCCATGCGCTGCCGCTGTTCAAGCGCGGCAAGAAGCTCTATGTCGCGGTGTCGGACCCGACCAATCTGCAGGCGCTGGACGAGTTCAAGTTCGCCACCGGCAATGTCACCGAGGCGATCCTGGTCGAGGAGGACAAGCTCGCCAAGGCGATCGAAACCGCGGCCCAGGCCCAGGAATCGGCGGCGGTCGATTTCGGCGATGCCGATCTCGAGAATCTCGAGATCACCGACGGCTCCGAGGACGAGGGGCCGGATGTTGCCAAGAACGACGCCGACGACGCGCCGATCGTGCGCTATGTCAACAAGATCATGGTGGACGCCATCAACAACGGCGCCTCCGACATCCACTTCGAGCCTTACGAGAAGAGCTTCCGCATCCGCTACCGCAAGGATGGCGAGCTGCGCATCGTGGCCACGCCGCCGCTGCAGATGGCCGGCCGCATCACCGCCCGCGTCAAGGTGATGAGCCGGATGGATCTCGCCGAGCGGCGGGTGCCGCAGGACGGGCGCATCAAGCTCTACCTGTCCAAGACCAAGGCGATCGACTTCCGCGTCAACACCTGTCCCACCCTGTGGGGCGAGAAGATCTGCGCGCGTATCCTCGACCCTTCGCAGGCCCAGCTGGGCATCGATGCCCTCGGCTACGAGGCCGAGCAGAAGGCGGCCTATCTCAAGGCGCTGGAGCGGCCGCAGGGGATGATTCTGGTGACCGGCCCTACCGGCTCCGGCAAGACCGTCTCGCTCTACACCGGCGTCAACATCCTCAACACCGAGGACATCAATATCTCCACCGCCGAGGACCCGGCGGAAATCAATCTGCCCGGCGTCAACCAGGTCAATGTCAATCCCAAGGTGGGTCTGACCTTTGCCGCCGCGCTCAAGGCCTTCCTGCGCCAGGACCCGGATGTGATCCTGGTCGGTGAGATCCGCGATCTGGAAACCGCCGAGATCGCCATCAAGGCCGCCCAGACCGGTCACCTGGTGCTGTCGACCCTGCACACCAACGATGCGCCGCAGACCCTGGTGCGCCTGATGAACATGGGCGTGCCGGCCTACAACCTCGCCTCGACGCTCAACCTGATCATCGCCCAGCGGCTGGCCCGCAAGCTGTGCAAGAGCTGCAAGCGGCCGGCCAGCATTCCGCGCCAGGAGCTGATCAAGGAGGGCTTCACCCCGGAGGAGGTGGACGCGCCGGGCTTCACCCTCTACGAGGCGGTGGGCTGCGACCAGTGTGACCGCGGTTACAAAGGCCGCACCGGCATCTACCAGGTGATGCCCTTCTCCGAGGCGATGGGCCGTATCCTGATGGAAGGTGGCAACGCCATGGACATCGCCGACCAGGCGCAGAAGGAAGGCATCAAGAATCTGCGCCAGTCGGCGCTGAAGAAGGTTCGCGACGGGGTCATCGACCTGCTCGAGGCCAACCGCACCACGATGGGCGAGTAACGCAGCACGAGGGCTGGAGACGCACATGGCGCAGGCAGCAGCGGTGAAGGAACACTCCTTCCAGTGGGAGGGGACCGACCGCAAGGGACAGCGGGTCAAGGGCATCTCGCTCGGACCCAACGAGAACATGGTGAAGTCCCAGCTGCGCAAGCAGGGGATCAACCCGATCCGCGTGCGCAAGCAGCTCAAGCTCGGCAGCGGCAAGAAGGCGATCACCAGCCAGGACATCGCCATCTTCTCGCGGCAGATGGCGACCATGATGTCGGCCGGGGTGCCGCTGGTGCAGGCGCTCGAGATCGTCGGCCGCGGCCACGAGAACCCCTCGATGGGCGAGCTGATCATGGGCATCAAGGCCAATATCGAGGGCGGCTCCTCGTTCGCCGAGTCGCTGGCCAAGTATCCGCTCTACTTCGACGATCTGTTCGTCAACCTGGTCGATGCCGGTGAGCGCGCGGGTGCGCTGGAAACCCTGCTCGACAAGATCGCCACCTACAAGGAAAAGACCGAGGCGATCAAGAAGAAGGTCAAGAAGGCGCTGACCTACCCGACCGCGGTGATGGTGATCGCGATCATCGTCACCGGCATCCTGCTGTACTTCGTGGTGCCGCAGTTCGAGAGCCTGTTCCAGGGCTTCGGCGCCGATCTGCCGGCCTTCACCAAGTTCGTGGTGGGCCTGTCGAAGTTCGTCCAGGCCAAGTGGTGGCTGATGCTGATGATCTTCGGCGGCGCCGGCTTCTCCTTCGTCTTCGTCAAGAAGCGCAGCGCCGCCTTCCGGCGCTTCCTCGACCGCATCTCGCTGAAGATCCCGGTGGTCGGCGACATCCTCTACAAGTCGGCGGTGGCCCGCTTCGCCCGCACCCTCTCGACCATGTTCGCCGCCGGTGTGCCGCTGGTCGATGCCCTCGACTCGGTGGCGCGCGCCGCCGGCAACATCATCTTCGAGGAGGCGATCATGGGCATCAAGGATCAGGTCTCCACCGGCCAGCAGCTGCAGCTGTCGATGCAGCAGACCAATCTGTTCCCGGCGATGGCGGTGCAGATGGTGGCCATCGGCGAGGAAGCCGGCGCCCTCGACGCCATGTGCGCCAAGGTGGCCGACTTCTACGAGGCCGAGGTCGACAACCTGGTCGACTCGCTCTCCAGCCTGCTCGAGCCGATGATCATGGCCATTCTCGGCGTGCTGGTCGGCGGCCTGGTGGTGGCCATGTATCTGCCGATCTTCAAGCTGGGCCAGGCGATCTGATCGGTCGCCCGGCGACGGATCAGATCGCGGCTTCGACGGCTTTCCAGGCCCCGTATCGGTGCGGCCGGTACGGGGTCCTTCATTTGGTGACAGATGATCGACCTCCTGCAAACCCTGCCCT
Organism: Nevskiaceae bacterium; assembly: GCA_036275365.1. Taxonomy (GTDB): domain Bacteria; phylum Pseudomonadota; class Gammaproteobacteria; order Nevskiales; family Nevskiaceae; genus DASUDX01. The sequence goes on from DASUDX010000051.1 coordinate 12,840, forward strand.
GGCTGATGGGCACCGTGGTGCTGTTGCTGGGCCTATGCATCGGCAGCTTTCTCAATGTGGTGGCCTGGCGGCTGCCCCTGCGCATGGAGCATGAGTTCCGTCTGGCCTGCCACGAGCAGTTCGGCGCCCCGCCCCTGGTGCCCCCGGCGGGGCCGATCTCGCTGCTGCGCCCGGGCTCGCACTGCCCGGCCTGCCAGACGCCGATCAAGCCCTGGCACAACCTGCCGGTGCTGGGCTGGCTCTGGCTGCGCGGCCGCTGTGCCGCCTGTGCCGCGCCGATCTCGGTCCAGTACCCGCTGGTGGAACTGGCCACCGGCCTGCTCTCGCTGGCCTGCTGGTGGGTGCTGGGCAGTGGCCCCGCCCTCGCCGCGGCGCTGCTGCTGACCTGGGTGCTGGTGGCGCTGACGGTGATCGATCTGAAGACGATGTACCTGCCGGACGATCTGACCCTGCCCCT
>DASUDX010000052.1:0-34183 GCA_036275365.1 Nevskiaceae bacterium
CGACGATGGGCTTGCCAAAGTCGGCATCGGTGAAGCCGACGGCCCGCAGCATGGCGCGGTTGGGGCTGCGGGCCACGCCCGCGGTGATGGTCTGGCTGCGGCGGTTGAGCGCGCGGGGGCGGGGGTCGGTCATCACGGAAAACGCGGTGGCGAAAAGGCGCCGCAGTCTACACCGCTACCGGGTTTTCCCTCAGGGCCGGGTGCGGGTGAGCCGGCTCAGCGCGGGTGACGCACCGGGCAGCCGAGCCGCGGCTCGACCGCCGCAATCCGTTCCGGCTCGGGGGCGCTGCTCTCGCTGGCAAGGCCCTGCAGCGCCAGGCGGGCGAGGCGGCTGAGCGCCTCCAGATGGTCGGGGCTGTCGTTGAGCGCCGGGATGTAGCGCAGCGCCTGGCCGCCCGCGGCGCGGAAGTCCTCGCCGTAGCGCAGGCTGACCTCCTCCAGGGTTTCCAGGCAGTCGGCCGAGAAGCCCGGGCAGATCACATCGAGCCTGGTGATGCCCTCGCGGGCCAGCTGGGGCACCACCTGGTCGGTGTAGGGCATCAGCCAGGGCTGGTTGCCCAGCCGGCTCTGGAAGCTGATCGTCCAGTCGCGCTCGCCCAGCCCCAGCGCCGCCGCCAGCAGCCGCGCGGTCTTCTGGCACTGGCAGTGGTAGGGGTCGCCCTGTTCCAGATAGCGGCGCGGGATCGAGTGGAAGGAGATCAGCAGATGCCCGCCGCGCCCCTCGCGCGCCCAGTGGGCGCGCACGCTCGCGGCCAGCGCCTCGATGTAGCCGGGGTCGTCGTGGTACTGGCCGAGGGTGCGGATCTCCGGCACCCAGCGCCGGCGCATCAGCTCTCGGAAAAGACCATCGTAGGCCGCCGCGGTGGTGGTGGCCGAGTACTGCGGGTAGAGCGGCCAGACCAGCAGGCGACGCACATTCTGCGCCTCCAGCTCATCCAGGGCCTGGGCCAGCGAGGGCTCGCCATAGGTCATGGCGAGGGCCACCGGCAGGCCCAGCCGCTCGGCCAGGCCAGCGCGCTGGCGGCGGCCGATGGCCAGCAGCGGCGAGCCCTCGGCGCTCCACACGCTCTGGTAGGGATGCACCAGCTTGCGCGGCCGCAGCGGCAGGATGAACAGATTCAGAATCAGCCACCAGATCGGCCGCGGCACCTCGACCACCCGCGGGTCGGAGAGGAACGGCCGAAGGTAGCGGCGGATGGCGCCAGGCTCCGGGGCGGAGGGCGTGCCCAGGTGGATCAGCAGCACCCCCGTGCGGGAGGGCTGGGTATGGGCGAGCTCGCGGGAAACGGGTTGGTAGGCCATGCGCGATTCTCGCCTGCGGCGGCCCGGCGGCGCAGGGCTGTCGCGTGACTATCCAGCCTGTCGCGCCAGGGCGCGGCGGCGGAAGTAATCGTGCCAGGCGCGCATCGCCTGCGGCCCGAGCAGGAGCATCACCGGCAGGTTGACCGCCAGCATGAAGCCCAGGGCCACGGTGGAGAGGGTGTCGATCTCGGCATCGGTGCGGATGAAGCCGAGGCAGGTGACCACGATCAGCCCGCACCAGACCACCCGGTAGGGCGTCACCGAGCGGGCGCCGAACAGATAGACCATGCCCTGCTCGCCGTAGTAGCTCCAGGTGATCAGGGTGGACAGCGCGAACAGCCAGATGGTGATGGTGACCATCCAGCGCCCGAGGCCCTCGTGGGCGGTATCGAAGGCGCGCGCGGTGAGCGTCGAGGCCGGGTAGTCGGCGAACAGCCCGTTCTCCGCCAGCACCGGGGTGGTCACGCTGGACAGCGGCCGCCACTGCAGGCCGATGCCGGCGTCGAGCACCGCCACCTCGCCATACAGCCGCTGGCGGGCCCCATCGACCTCCACCACCACGAACACCGGATCACCCGGGCGGAACACCTTCTCGCCGCCGGTGGGCAGATCGCTGGCGGCAGGCTGCCAGCGCTCGCCTTCCAGCAGCACCATCGGCGGGGTTTCCGACCACGCGGCCACCGGCCCGCGGTTCCACACCCCGCTGACCAGAATCACCAGGGCGGTGATGGTGCAGACGATCAGGGTATCGATGAACGGCTCCAGCCCTGCCACCACGCCCTCGGTGACCGGCTCCGGGGTGCGCACGGCGGCATGGGCGATCGGCGCCGAGCCCAGACCCGCCTCGGAGGAGAACAGGGCGCGGCGCATGCCGTAGATGAAGGCGGTGCCGGCCGCCGCGCCGGTGAAGGCGCCGCTGGCCTGGGCGCTGTCGAAGGCGGAGGCGAAGATCAGCCGCAGCACGCCGGGCAGCTGTTCGGCGTTGACCACCAGCACATAGACGCCGCCGGCGACATAGAGCAGGCACATGAAGGGGGTGAGGACCCCGGCGATGCGGCCGATGCGACGGATGCCGCCGAGGATCACCGCGGCCACCAGCACGGCCAGGATCAGCCCGCTGATCCAGGGCTCGATGCCGAAGTAGCTGCGGGTGGTCTCGGCCACATTCCAGGCCTGGAACATGTTGCCGCCGGTGATGCCGAAGACGATCAGCGGGATGGCGAACAGCGCGCCGATCAGCGCCCCCAGGGTGGTGGAGCCGAGCAGACGGCCCAGGCCCTGCTTGGCCACCCACATGGTGCCGCCGCGCGGGTTGTCCGGGTCCGAGGTGTCGCGGTAGAGCAGGGACAGGGTCACCTCGGTGGACTTCAGCGCCATGCCGGCGAAGCCCACCATCCACATCCAGAACACCGCCCCGGGGCCGCCCAGGGACACGGCAATCGCCACCCCGCCGATGTTGCCGAGGCCGACGGTGGCCGAGAGTGCCGCCGAGAGCGCCTGGAAGTGGCTGAGCACGCCCTCGCCCTGACCGCTGACGCCCGGAACCCGGCCGGCCACCAGGGCCACGCCATGGGTCAGCGAGCGGTACTGGCCAAACGCGCTCCACAGGGTGAACAGCACGCCCACCGCGAGCAGGGTGAGCAGCACCGGCACGCCCAGCATGACGCCGTTGATGGCGTCCAGGGTGGCGAAGAACCCCTCCATGGCGAGCGCTCCCGGCGCGGGATCAGGCGGCGGAGAGTCGGCTGTGGCGCTGGCCGTAGAGGAAGTAGAGGGCGATGCCGATGCCCATCCAGCCGAGGAAGGCGGTCCAGGTGTGGCCGGAGAGCTGGCTCATCAGGAAGCCGCAGGAAAGCACGCCCAGCACCGGGATCAGCGGCGACAACGGCGTCTTGAACGGGCGCGGCAGATCGGGCCGGGTCTGGCGCAGCACCACCACGCCGAAGCAGACCACCACGAAGGCGCCGAGGGTGCCGATGTTGGCGATCTCGGCCAGCCGGCCGAGCGGCACGAACCCGGCGAACACCAGCATGATCAGGCCGGCCACCACGATCGAACCCAGCGGCGTGCCGGTCTTGGGGTTCACATAGCCGAAGAAGCCGGGCAGCAGCCCGTCCTGGGCCATCGCGAAGAGGATGCGGGTGAGCCCGAAATACATCACCAGCATCACCGTGGTCAGGCCCGCGATGGCGCCGATCGAGATCAGGCCGGCGGCCCATTCCACGCCGATCTTGAGCAGGGCGTGCGCCACCGGCGAGGCGACATTGAGCTCGGTGTAGGGGACGATGCCGGTGAGCAGGCCGGACACCAGGATGTAGAGCGCGGTGCAGGCGAACAGCGAACCGAGAATGCCGATCGGCAGATCGCGCGCCGGGTTGCGGGTCTCCTCGGCGGCGGTGGAGACCGCATCGAAGCCGAGATAGGCGAAGAAGATGGTTGCCGCGCCGGTGAAGATGCCGGCCACGCCGAAGGCGTTGCTGCCGTCCTCGCGGGTGATCGCCTCCGGGATGAACGGCGTCCAGTTGGAGAACTCGACATGGAAGAAGGCCACGCCGATGAAGATGGCGATGGCGGCGACCTTGACCGCGACCATGATGGCGTTGAACTGGCTGGAGACCTTGGCCCCCACCGCCAGCAGGCCGCCCAGCACCAGCACCACCAGGAAGGCCGGCAGATTGATCAGTCCGCCCGCGGCAGGCGCGGCGGTCAGCGCGGCCGGCAGCTCGACGCCGATGGCGGCCAGCCCGTTCACCGCATAGCCCGACCAGCCGGCGGACACCGCCGGAATCGCCACCCCGTACTCGCAGATCAGCATCCAGCCGATGATCCAGGCCGGGAACTCGCCGAGGCTGGCATAGCCATAGCCGTAGGCCGAACCGCAGCCGCCGATGCTCGCCGCCATCTCGGCATAGGACAGCGCCGCGCAGGCGCAGGCAAAGCCGGCCACCACGAAGCTCAGCACGATGGCCGGCCCGGTCATGGTGGCGGCGGTGATGCCGGTGAGCACGAAGATGCCGGCGCCGATGATGGCGCCCACCCCGAGCAGGGTCAGATCCCAGGCGCCGAGCACCCGCTTGAGTCCGCGGTCGCGGGTCAGATCGGTATCGATGGCTTTGGTGCGCAGCAGGGCCTGGGCCAGACTCATGGATTCCCTTTGATTTGAAGTCATGCGGTTGGCCGGAGTATGCCCGGTGTGTTCCGCCGCCACATGGGGATTTACAGTCAGGCTCCGCTCCCGTCTTTCCCCGCCCATGCCCCTCTGCTTCGTCACCGGTGGTTCCGGTTTCGTCGGTCGTCATCTGATCCAGGCCCTGCGTCGCGACGGCCACCCGGTGCGGGCGCTGGCCCGCTCGCCGCGCGCCGAGGCCGCGGTGCGCGCCGCCGGGGCCGAGCCGGTGCCCGGCGATCTGCTCGACCGCGCCGCCCTGCGCCGCGGCCTGAGCGGCTGCGGCTGGGTCTTCCACTGCGCCGCGGAGGTCGACGAGTGGGGCGACCCCGCGCGCTACTGGCAGATCAATGTCGAGGGCACCCAGGCCCTGCTCGACGCAGCCGCCGGCGCGCCCGGGCTGCGGCTGGTGCATGTGTCCACCGAAGCGGTCTATGCCGATGGCGGGCCGATGGCCGATCTCGACGAGCGCCGCCCGCTGCCGGCGCGCCCGCTGCCGCGCTATGCCCGGACCAAGGGCGAGGCCGAACGGCGGGTGCTGGCGGCGGTGGCGGGCGGGCTCGACGCGCTGATCGTGCGGCCGCGGCTGGTCTGGGGACGCGATGACAGCAGCGTGCTGCCCAAGCTGGTGCAGGGCGTGCGCGAGGGCCGCTTCGCCTGGGTCGAGCAGGGCGCCTATCTGACCAGCACCACCCACATCGACAATCTGGTGGAAGGGCTGCTCAAGGCTGCCGAACGCGGTCAGCGCGGCGAGGCCTACTTCCTCAGCGATGGCGATCCGGTCGAGTTCCGCGCCTTCTTCACCGCCCTGCTCGCCACCCAGGGGGTGACCGCACCGGACCGCTCCGTATCGCGCGCCACCGCCTGGCGCTTCGCCCAGCTCTGCGAATGGCTGTGGGATCACCTGCCGCTGCGCGGCCGGCCGCCGCTGTCACGGCTGGTGATCGCCCTCGGCGGACAGACCGTCACCGTCAACGATGCCAAGGCCCGCCGTGCGCTGGGCTATCAGGGCCGGGTGACCCGCGAGGAAGGTCTGGCGGGCATCGTGCGCGGCCCGGCCTGAGGAGCGCCTCGCGGCGCAGCCCTCGTTGACAGTGCCGGGCCGAGTGGCCATGGTCCGGTCTGGATCGTTCGCCCTCCACTCATGAGCCCGTCTTCCTCCCGCCTGCAACGCACCCTGGATGCCGTCGAGCGCATCGGCAACAGCCTCCCGGATCCGGCCCTGCTGTTCCTGATCCTGCTGCTGACGGTCTGGGCGCTGTCCTGGGCGCTGTCGGGCCTGAGCTTCGAGGTGATCGACCCGCGGACCCAGGCACCGCTGGAGATCCGCAACCTGCTGGCCGGCGCCGCGCTCACCGAGTTCTTCTCGAAGATGGTGACCATCTTCGTCACCTTCCACCCGCTGGGCGTGGTGCTGGTGGCCATGCTGGGCATTGGCGTCGCCGAGCACACCGGCTTCATCAACGCTGGCCTGCGCTCGCTGATGAGCGTGACCCGGCGCAGCCTGCTGACGCCGATGCTGATCGCGGTGGCCATCCTCAGCCATGTGGCGGTGGATGCCGGCTATGTGCTGGTGATCCCGCTGGGCGCGGTGATCTTTCATGCGGCGGGACGCCACCCGCTGGCCGGGATCGCGGCGGCCTTCGCCGGGGTATCCGGTGGCTTCTCGGCGACCTTCGTGCCCTCCAGCCTGGATCCCCTGCTGCAGGGCATCAGCCAGGCCTCGGCGCAGATCATCGATCCCAGCGTGGTGCTCAACCCCCTCAACAACTACTTCTTCACCTCGGCCTCGGCCCTGCTGGTGATCGGTCTCGGCTGGTTCCTCACCGACCGGGTGATCGAGCCGCGTCTGCGCGGGGTGGCGCTGGACGGCAATCTCGACAACCAGCCGAGCATGGAGGGACTCTCGGCCAGCGAGCGCAGCGCCCTGCGCAAGGCGCTGCTGGCGATGGGCGTGGCGATCGGCCTGCTGGTGCTGTGGGTGTGGCCGGCGAGCTCGCCCTGGCGCAATCCCGAGGGCCTGATCACCGCCGGCAACGCGCCGCTGATGCAGTCGATCGTCGCGCTGATCTTCGTGCTGTTCCTGATTCCCGGCGCGGTCTACGGGATCGCCGCTGGCACGGTGAAATCCAGCCGCGATCTGATCCAGGGCATGAGCAAGGCGATGTCCGGCATGGGCTACTACATCGTCATGGCCTTCTTCGCCGCCCAGTTCATCTATGCCTTCAACCAGTCCAACCTCGGCGCCTGGATCGCGCTGGAAGGCGCCGCCGCGCTGCAGGCCGCCGCGGTACCGGCGCAGATCACCATCATCGGCGCCATTCTGATCACCGCCTTCATCAACCTCTTCGTCGGCTCGTCCTCGGCCAAGTGGGCGCTGCTGGCCCCGATCCTGGTGCCGCTGCTGATGCAGCTCGGCCTGTCGCCGGATCTCACCCAGGCGGCCTACCGGGTAGGGGATTCCAGCACCAATATCATCACCCCGCTGATGCCCTACTTCCCGCTGATCGTGGTGTTCTGCCAGCGCTATGTGCGCAGTGCCGGCATCGGCACCCTGGTGGCGCTGATGCTGCCGTACTCGCTGAGCTTCCTGACCGTGTGGACGCTCTTCCTGCTCGGCTGGTGGGGCCTGGGCCTGCCGCTCGGCTTCGCCGCCAGCTACGCCTACCTGCCGGCCACGCCCTGAGCCGCGGCCGGGCTCAGGCCGGCGCCAGCGCCGCCGCCTCGGCCTCGCGCCCCAGCGCGCGCAGGGTGGCGGCGAGGCGTTCCCGCACGGTGCGGCTGCGGGCGTGATCCGCGCCCAGCCGGGCTTCCAGGGTGCGGCGCGCCTCCTCCAGCAGGGGCAGGGCGGAGGCCGGCTCGCCCAGGCGGGTCAGACAGTCCCCGTAGTTGCTGGCGAACACCGCGGTGAACAGGTGGTCGGCACCGAGCAGCTCGCGGGCGCGCTGGTGGACGGTGGCGAACTCGCCGCGCGCCGCGCGCAGGTCGCCGCGCTTGACCAGCAGCATGGCGAGGTTGTTGCGCGCCGGCAGGGCATCGGGGCTCGCCGGTCCGCGCCGCTCCGCGGCCGTCACCAGATCGCGCAGATGGGCCTCGGCCTCATCGAGCAGACCCTGATCCTCCAGCGCGTAGGCGAGGGCGGTCTGCGCCGAGAGGGTCTTGAAGTTCTCCGGTCCGCGCCGGCTGCGGAAGCCTTCGTAGACCTGCCGCGCGCGTGGCAGCGCTTCCGCGGTCTGGCCCATTCCGGAGAGCAGGTTGACCAGGTTCAGCTCGGTGGTGAGGGTGGAGGGATGCTGGCGTCCGAACACCTGCTCGGAATCGGCCAGGGCCTGGCGGAGCAGCGCCTCGGCGCGGGCATGGTCGCCGAGCTGGGTGAACACGATGCCCAGATGGTCGCGGGCGAACAGGGTGCGCGGATGGCGCGGACCCAGGCTGGTCTCGTAGGCGGCCAGCAGCTCCTCGGTCAGCTCGCGCGAGCGCTGCAGCTCGCTGCGCTGGAACTCACCGATGGCGGCGGCGTAGAGCAGCTGCAGGGTTTCCGGATGGCGCGGGCCGAGCTCGCGGCGCGCGCGCTCCAGTCCCTGCGCGAGCCGCTCGGCACCCGCCGCCACCTCGCCGAGATCCGAGCGCGCCTCGCCCTCGACCTGGGCAACGCCAGCCCGCAGCACCGGGTCGAGCTGCTCGAGCCGGGCGCTGAGCGGCGCCAGACGCGCCAGCGCAGCTTCTGGCTGGCTGGTCTTGAGCAGGAACTGGGCGATGTCGAGGTCGATCTCGTCGCGTTCCGCACTCCCGGCCGGGATCAGGTCGCGGGCGGCCTCCAGCAGCGGCAGGGCCTGGGCATCCACCCCGAGCGCGCTGTAACTGCGTCCGAGCAGCCGCGACAGCACGGCCCGGGTGCGCGGCGCAAGGCCGGCGTTGTCCTCCAGACTGCTGACCGCGCCATCGAGGATCTCGCGCACCGTCAGCGCCTCGCCCTGCGCCCGCTCCGGATTGGCCGCGGTAAGCAGCTCGGTGACGAAGCGGTAGACCGACTCACGCTCCTCCAGCCGGGCCAGGGCCTGGCGCTTGGCTTCGGCCTCCGCCAGACCAAAGCGCAGCGCCACCAGGCCTGCACCGAGGATGGCCACCAGCGCCAGCAGGGCCGAGGTGGCAAGCCCGCGGTGGCGGCGCACGAAGCAGCTCAGCACATAGCTGGCGGTGGGCGGACGGGCTTCGATCGGCTGGCGGGCGAGGAAGCGTTCCAGGTCGCGGGCCAGATCCAGCGCCGAGGCGTAGCGCTGCGAGCGCTCGGCCGCCATCGCCTTCATCACGATGGTGTTGAGATCGCCCCGCGCCGGCGGATGGACCTCGCCCAGCGCCCGGGGAGGATGGCGCCGACGCTGCTCGATGGCGCCCAGCAGCGTGGCCTGCGGCAGCCGCGGATACGGCAGCTCGCCGGCCAGCAGCTCGTAGGCGATCACCCCCAGGGCATAGACATCGGCGCGCAGATCCAGCGAGGCCTCGCCGGTGAGCTGTTCCTCGCTCATGTAGGGCAGGGTGCCCAGCACCTGTCCCTCGGCGGTCATCCGGGTCTGCTCGTCGGCACCGGCCAGCCGGGCGATGCCGAAATCCAGCACGCGAACCCGTCCGCTGTCGTCGACCAGGACATTGGCCGGCTTCAGATCCCGATGGATCACCCCGCGGGTATGGGCGTGGTGCACCGCATGGCAGACCTGGGCCAGCAGGGCGACGCGGGCGGCCAGATCCAGCCCCTGCTCGGTCACATGGCGGCGCAGGTCCAGTCCCCGTACCACTTCCATCGCCAGCCAGGGCTGCGCGCCGCTGGCGAGCTCGGCGGTCCCGGCGGCATAGACCCGGGCGATGCCCGGATGCTCGAGCTCGGCCAGGGCTTCCACCTCGCGGCGGAAGCGCGCCATCGCCTCGCCCGAGGCGAGGCTGCGCAGCAGCTTGAGCGCCACCTGCCGGCGCGGCTGGTCCTGTTCGGCGAGATAGACCCGACCCATGGCGCCCTCGCCGAGCACCTCGATCAGGCGGAAGGCACCGATCCGGGTCGGCAGGGCGGGGTCGTTCGGGGCGCTGGTCGTCATGGCCGGATCGTAAACAAGGCGGGCGCCACCCAGCCGTCAGACAAATCCCACCTCGGGACGGGCCGACTGGACGGCGGCCGGGCCCTGAGCGAGGCTTGTGTCATGAGAGGCGTGATCTTTACCGAGCTGATGGACATGGTCGAGGCCCGCATGGGCCTGGCCATGAAGGACCGGGTGCTGACGCGGGCGGCCTTCGCCCACGGCGGGGCCTATACCAATGTCGGCAACTATCCGAGCCAGGAACTGGACCGGCTGGTGACGCTGCTGGCCGAGGAATCCGGATTGCCACGGGCCGCGCTGCTCGAAGCCTATGGCGAGTACCTGCTGGAGTACTTCGTCCGCGAGTACGAGGCGTTCTTCGAGGTGGCCGGCTCGGCGCTGGCCTTCCTGGCGCGGATCGAAAGCTACATCCATCTGGAGGTGCGCAAGCTCTACCCGCAGGCCGAGCTGCCCCACTTCGACTACCCGGTGGTGGAGCCGCACCGTCTGGTGATGGAGTACCGCTCGCCGCGCGGGCTGGCCGATGTGGCCCTCGGTCTGATCAAGGCCACCTTGCGCCACTATGGCGAGCCGCTGCGCCTGGAGGTCGAGCGCCTCGACGGCGAGGCAGGCCGCCATGCCCGCTTCACCCTGACCCAGGACCGCGGCCCGCCGGCCCCGTGAGCGGCGACGCCCTCGATCTGCTCACCCGCGAGCTGGCGCGGCAGAAGGCCGCGCGCCAGGCCGCCGAGCGCCTGCTCGAGGAAAAAAGCCTGGAGCTGTTCCAGCGCAACCTGGAACTCGAGCGCGAGATCATCGAGCGCGAGCGCATCGAGGCCACCCTGCGCGAGCAGGCTGCGGCCCTGAGCAAGGTCAATGCCGAGCTCGAACAGTTCGCCTATGTGGCCTCGCATGATCTCAAGGCCCCGCTGCGCACGGTGGCGAGCTTTGCCCAGCTGCTGATGCGTCGGCATGCGCAGCGGCTGGATGGCGAGGCTGCCGAGTTCCTCGGCTTCATCGACGCCGGGGTTCGCCGCATGTACTCGATGATCGAGGCCCTGCTTGAGTACGCCCGCACTTCGCGGCTGCCCCTGCGCAGCACCTGGGTGGACGGCACAGCGCTGGTGGATGCCGTGCTCGACAGCCTGCGCACCCCCGTCGAGGCCAGCCGCGCGCAGATCCAGCGCGCGGCCCTGCCGGCGCTGTGGGGCGACCCGGTGCTGCTGCACCTGCTGCTGCAGAACCTGATCGAGAACGCACTCAAGTTCCAGCCCGCCGGGCAGGTGCCGGAAGTCCGCATCAGCGGCGGCGAGCAGGATCAGAGCAGCTGGATCAGCGTGGCGGACAACGGCATCGGCATCCCGGTGGCCGATCACCAGCGCATCTTCGCGCTGTTCCAGCGTCTGCACGGGGACGAGCGCTACGAGGGGACCGGTCTTGGTCTGTCGATCTGCCGGAAGATCGCCGAGCGCCACGGCGGCACCCTGGAGGTCCTGGCTGCCGAAGGACCGGGCAGCCGTTTCCTGCTGCGTCTGCCGCGGCCCCAGGGCGCCGGCGCGGCGGAGACTGACCCGCGGCGCTAGGGCTCAGGCGCGGCCGCGCTTGCTGCCAGTAAGCCCAGCCGACTGGGAGACTCGGTGGGCGTCCGGTGAGGCCTCGATCTCACCCCGGCCCGGTCGCCAGCGCCCGGGCGTTCGACGCGGATGCACGAGTCCTTTTGGACATCCCGGCCCACCGGGAGACCCGGTGGGCGTTCGGTGGCGCCTCGATCTCACCCCGGCCCGGTCGCCAGTGCCCGGGCGTTCGACGCGGATGCACGAGTCCTTTCAGACATCCCGGCCCACCGGGAGACCCGGTGGGCGTTCGGTGAGGCCTCGATCTCACCCCGGCCCGGTCGCCCGCGCCCGGGCGTTCGACGCGGATGCAAACGTCCACCGGACGTTTGCACGCTCTCCGCGTCTCACCCCTCTACCACCGCGGTGACGCCGAGGCCGCCGGCGGCGCAGACCGAGATCAGGCCGCGGCCACCGCCGTTCTCCTCGACGATCTTGGCCAGCGTGGCGAGGATGCGCCCGCCGGTCGCCGCAAAGGGGTGGCCCAGGGCGACGCTGCCGCCCTTGAGGTTCATCCGGCTGCGGTCGATGGCGCCCAGCGGGCGGTCGAGGCCGAGGCGGTTCTTGCAGAAGCCCGGATCCTCCCAGGCCTTGAGGGTGCACAGCACCTGGGCGGCGAAGGCCTCGTGGATCTCGTAGAAATCGAAGTCCTGCAGCTTGAGGCCGAGGCGGCCGAGCATGCGCGGCACCGCATAGGCCGGCGCCATCAGCAGACCTTCCTTGCCGGGCGCGACCGGTGCGAAATCCACCGCCGCGGTCTCACCGGTCACCAGCCAGGCGCTGGGCTTGATGCCGCGGGCCTTGCACCAGTCCTCGCTGGCCAGCAGCACCGCCGAGGCGCCATCGGTGAGCGGGGTGGAGTTGGCGGCGGTGAGGGTGCCGGCCTTGCGATCGAACACCGGCTTGAGGGTGGCGAGCTTGTCGAGGCTGGTATCGGCGCGCAGGTTATTGTCGCGCGACAGACCGTTGAACGGCACGATCAGATCGGCGTAGAAGCCGCTCTCGTAGGCCGCTGCCGCCTTCATGTGCGACTCGAAGGCAAGCTGGTCCTGCTCCTCGCGGCTGATCTTCCACTCCTTGGCCATCAGCTCGCAGTGCTGCCCCATGCTCAGGCGGGTGCGCGGCTCGCCATTGCTGGGGATGTTGGGGGCGAGCCAGGAGGGCCGGAACTTGAGCGCCGCCTGCAGGCGCTGGGCGCCGGTCTTGGCGCGGTTGAGCTCCAGCAGCAGCTGGCGCAGCTTGTCACCGACTTCGATCGGCGCATCGGAGGTGGTGTCGACGCCGCCGGCGATGCCGGACTCGATCTGCCCGAGCGCGATCTTGTTGGCGATGTTGATCGCTGCCTGCAGGCCGGTGCCGCAGGCCATCTGCAGGTCATAGGCAGGGGTGGCGGCGGACAGGCCGCTGGACAGCACCGACTCGCGGCAGAGATTGAAATCGCGCGAGTGCTTGAGCACCGCGCCAGCCGCCACCTCGCCCACGGCCTCGCCATGCAGCTGGAAGCGGTCGACCACCCCGCGCAGGGCGGCGGTGAGCATGGTCTTGTTGGAGGCCGTCGCGTAGGCGGTGTTGGAACGGGCAAAGGGAATGCGCGCGCCACCGACGATGGCGACCTTGCGGCCGAGGGTCTTCATGACTGAGCTCCAGGACAACGGGAAATGAGGATGACTCAGTCTAGCGAGCGGGCCTGCCGCTGCCATTGACGGGCGCGCCTGAGGCCCTCGTCGGGCAGGCCTCGGCGGCGTCAACGCAGCGTCACCGGGGCGGCCTAAGCTGCCGGTCTGCCGGAGATGCCCATGACCCCCCGTACCCGCCTGCTGCTGCTCCTGTCCCTGCTCTCGCTGCCCGCCGCCGCCCAGGAGGCCAGTCTGTGGCTGAGCGGGGATCTGCATGTGCACAGCGATCACTCCTCCGACGGCAGCGCCCCGCGCCAGGGCAGCGATGACCGTCTGCCCGGCAATGTCGGCATCCAGGACCAGATCGGCATCGCCGTGCTGCAGCAGCTCGACTTCCTGCCGCTCACCGATCACCGCACCTACAGCCAGCACTACAGCCCGGACTGGCAGAGCCCGGACCTGATCCTGATCCCCGGCGAGGAGGCCAACGGCAGCCCGCATGCCACGGTGCACGGGGCGGTGGACACGGTGGTGCAGGGCAGCAACCGGGCTGACACCGCGGAGTATCTGAACCTGCAGCAGTCGATCTGGATGGCGAAGAGCCAGGGCGCGGTGTGGATCACCGCCCATCCGGACGATGGCGAGGTCAACGAGGACGGCAGCCCCAATCTGCGCGCCAGTGCCCAGGGCGTGGATTCGGTGGAGGTGTGGAACCGCGCCAGCGATGTGGAGACCGAGATCGACTACGCCGAGAACCGCTGGAACGCCGGCTGGCGCTTCGGCATCAATGGCGCTTCCGACAACCATTTCCGCGAGCTGTGGGCGATCGCCGGGCCGGGCAGCCCGCGCACCGAGGTGCAGGCGGTCAACCGCAGCGAGCGCGCCATCCTCCAGGGGCTGCAGGCGGCCCGCACCCGGATCCGGGCCGATCTCACGGCGCCGATTCTCGAGCTGCGTGCCGATGTCGACGGCGATGGCGAGTTCGAGACCGGCATCGGTGACGAGCGGGTGGTGGCCCCGGGCACGGTGGCGCGGCTGCGCCTGACCGTGCGCCAGGGGGTGGGCACGAGCGTGCGGCTGTACCGCGCCCCGGGGCGTGCTGCCGGCCCCTGGCAGGAGGTCACCCCGCTGCTCGACGAGCAGAGCTACACCTTCAGCCTGCCGATGGACCAGAACCCGGGCTGGATCCGGGCCGAGGCACGCGGGCTGGGTCTGCCCGCCGGGCTGAACACCAACGATGTGCCGCTCTCGCTGATCCCGGCGCCGACCGAGCTGCCGGACCAGCTGCGGGCGATCACCGCGCCGATCTTCTACGGCCCGCGCCTGGCCGAGGCGCAGCCGGAGACGCCGCTGCCGGTGGATCTCGGCGCCCGCGAGGGGGGCAGCGAGCGGGTGCTGGGCCGGCGTGGCGAGTTTCTCGGCTTCCCGGATATCGCCCGGTCGCGCCGGGCCTGGCAGATGGTCGCCGAGCGGCACGAGCCGGGGGCGACGCGCATCGTCTATCGCCGCCAGTTCGAGGATGGCCGCCGCGGTCCCGAGCAGGTGCTCAGCGGCGACAGCGCCAGCGCCCGCTTCCCGCGGGTGGCGGCGCGCGGCAACACGGTGTGGGTGGTCTGGCAGGACGAGCGCGCCGGCCAGCAGCCGCGGCGCCCGGCCATCCTCGCCCGGCAGTCGCTGGACGAGGGCCGCAGCTGGGGCGAGATCCAGACCATCCGCGCGCTCGCCGGTCGCGCCGAGCGGCCCGATGTGCTGATCGATGCCGCTGGCATGCCGGTGTTTGCCTGGCAGGAAATCCAGGCCGACCAGCCCTTCGACATCTGGGTGCGCGAGGGGGTGGCCGGCGAGCCGCGCAACCTCAGCCGCCCGGGCAAGACGGTGATGACCCCGCTGCCCTTCGACACCCGCAGCGCCCGCTATCCGGCCTCGGTAGGGCCGAGTCTGGCGCTGGCCGCCGATGGCCGCCTGGCCCTGGCCTGGCAGGACAACCGCGAGGATGTCGATCCGCTCTGGACCGGCCGCTTTCCGGACGGCGAGGGCAGCGATCCGGATGACTGGCAGATCCAGCTGGTGCTGCGCGCGGCGGACGGCAGTTGGGGGGCGATCGAAACCGTGGGCAGCGCCGATCGGTCCGACCAGCACCCGAGCCTCGCCTTCGCCGCCGATGGCCGCCTGGTGCTGGCCTGGGACCGGCGTCCGCTGCAGGCCGCCGGGGTGAATCTGGAGATCGCCAGCGCCAGCCGCTCGCCGGAGGGCGTGTGGAGCGCGCCCGAGCCGCTCAGCCAGACCCCGGAGGCGATGGCGGTGCAGGTGCGCCTGGCGCCGGCCGCGCGGGGCGGGGTGCAGGCGGTGTGGGCCGACGGGGCGAGCGCCGACTGGCGCTGGCGGCTGGTCAGCCGCCGGCAGGATCGCCGTGGGGTCTGGGGCGCGCCGCAGCGGCTGATGGAAGCCGGCAATCAGCTGTGGCCGGCGCTGGAGCAGGGCGTGGTGGTGGCCGCCAGCACCCGTTTCGCCCGCCGCCTGCAGCGTGATCCCACCCAGACCATCCAGCGCCAGCCGCTGCCGGAGTAGCCGGGAACCGGTCAGGCCGGCGCGCTGCGATCCTCGCGGCTGATCTTGACCAGCTTCACCCGCGGGCCCTCGGTGCGCCGGACCTGGGCACTGAAACCGGTGAAGCGGACCCGGTCGCCTTCCTGCGGGATGCGGTCCAGACGCTGCATGACCATGCCGCCGACGCTGGAGCTGTCCTCGTCCTCGGGGATGCGCAGGCCCAGCTCGCGGGCCAGCCGGAACAGCGGGAAATCGCCGCTGACCAGCAGGCTGCCGTCGGGCAGGCGCACCAGCCGGCGGGCACCGGAGCGGATGCGGCCCTGCTCGTGTTCGTCGGTGATCTCGCCGAACACCGCTTCCAGCACATCCTCCATGGTGATGAAGCCGGACAGCTGGCCTTCATCGTCGTGGACCAGGGCCAGGTGCGGGCGGCCGCTGCGGAACTGGCCGAGCAGGCTGTCGGCAGCGAGCGACTCGGCGACATAGAGCGGTTCACGCAGCTGGGCGCGCAGCCGCAGGTGATAGTCCTCGCCCGGCGGTTCCAGCAGCAGCTCCTTGACATGGAGGATGCCGAGGATGGCCTCGTCCTCGGTGGCCCGGTAGGGATAGCGGCTGTAGCCGTACTTCTGGATCAGCCGGCGCACCGCGGCCGGCTCGTCATCGCTGTGGATGACCGCGAGATCCTGCAGCGGGCGCATCAGATCGCTCACCTCCAGATCGGCCAGCTCCAGGGTGTGGTTGAGCCAGGCCTTGAGCTCCGAGTCCTCGTCGTGGTCCTCGCTGCGGGCGTGGGAGACATGGAGGATGGTCTGCAGCTCCGACAGGCTGAGGTTGTACTCCTCGTGGTGGCCGCCGGGCTCCCCGAAGCCGGCGCGCCGCAGCACCCAGTTGGCGCTGGCATTGAGGCCCCAGATGAAGGGGTACATGAGCCAGTAGAACAGGTACAGGGGCAGGGCCGTCCACAGCGACATCTGCTCGGGCTTGCGCAGCGCCAGCGATTTCGGCGCCAGCTCACCGAGCACGATGTGCAGGTAGGAGATCAGCCCGAAGGCGATGATGAAGGCGATGGTGTGGCGCAGCTCCGGGCTGTCGATGCCCAGGCCCAGGAACACCGGCTCGAGCAGGCGGGCGAAGGCGGGTTCGCCAATCCAGCCGAGGCCCAGGCTGGAGAGGGTGATGCCGAGCTGGCAGGCCGAGAGATAGGCATCCAGATGGGTGCGCACCCGGTACATCACGCGGCCGGGCAGGCCGTGGGCGTCCTTCATCTCCTCGGCCCGGCTCATGCGCAGCTTCACCAGCCCGAACTCGGCGCCGACGAAGAACCCGTTCAAAGCCACCAGAAACAGCGCCAACAGCAACAGCAGACCATCTTCGAACTGGGACATTCCGTCTCGGGCTTCCTGCGCGGGAGCCGGAGTGTAGCGAATGCCCCCAGCCGGGCCGGCGACGGCGCCCGGCGCGGCCCCTGTGCAGGCGCCGCCTCAGCGCATCCGCGCGGCTACTTGAGCAGCTCGATGTCGCCGCTGAAGCTGGACAGATCGATCCGTCCGCGGCCCTGGCCGAGCGTGAACTCCAGTCGGTCCTCGCGGCTCACCACCGGCCGGGTGCCGGCCAGCTCGCTGTGCACATGGCCGCTGAACGAGCGCAGGCTGACCTCGGCCGACGGGCTGCCCTGCAGGCGGGCCTGGATCTGCCCGGACAGCGTCTCGCCCTCGACCACCGCCTCGGGCTCCAGCGAGACCTGCAGATTCATGTCGCCGGAGATCGACTTGGCGGCCAGGGTGCGGAACGGCCCGCCCTGCAGCACCACATTGCCGGAGACGGTTTCGAGGGTGAGCTGGTCGCTCGGACCTTCGGCGTGCAGATCCCCGCTCACCGAGTTGAGATGGCAGCGCCGCACCGGACCGCGCAGGCGCAGGTCACCGCTGACGGTGCGCGCCTTCACCTCGCTGGCGCTGACATCCAGCCGCACATCACCGCTCACCGAGTGGGCCTGCAGGGCTCCGCTGAGGCCCTGCACATCGACATCGCTGCTCACCCCCACCACCTCCAGCCGCACCCCGCTGGGCAGGCTGAGGATCAGGTCGGTGCCCTCGTAGCGGTGGCTGTCCTTGGGCGCGCGGACCTCGATGCGCAGATCCGCCGCATCCCCGCTGATCTCCAGCTTCGGTCCGCCGGCGCCGAGCTCGCCGCTGAGCTTGAGCAGGCGACGATCCCAGCCGCGCACGGTGATCGAGCCGGTGCTGTTGGCAACATAGACCTTGGCGTCGCCGTTGAGGCTGCGCTCCTCCTGGATCGGCGTACCGGCATGGGCGCTGCCGAGCCCGGCGAGGGCGGCAAAGGCGAAGGTCTTGAGCAAAGGGTTCACATCCATCTCCAGTCAGCTGCCCGGACAGGGCAGGGGCGGGGGCGCCCGGATACGGTCAGCACAGGCGCTTGGCGATCAATCGGCCTGGTCGAGCAGGTGGTTGAGGTCCTGGCTCTGGTGTTCGGTGGTCTGCAGCAGACGCTTGAGATAGGCCGATTCCGGATCGGCCTGGAGGGCGCGCTGCAGCTCGCTCTGGGCGCTGTTGACCATCTTCAGGTTGGCCTTCACCAGCGCGCGGTTCTCCGGCCGGCGCAGCGAGACCTTCTGCAGATTGCCGGCCGCCGAGGGCTGCCAGGCCGGCAGCGCCGGGCCCAGGCTCGCCACCGCCGGGAGGGGCGCCCCGGTGCGGCTGCGGGTCTGCTGGTTCTGGGTCTCCATCAGCACGCCGCCGCCGATCGCCAGGGCGAGGCTCGCCGCGGCGGCCCAGGGCATCCAGGCCGGGCCGACCCGGCGCGGACGGGTGGCACTGCCGGCGCGCAGGCGGGCTTCGATGCCCGGCCACAGATCCCGGCCGGGCGCCTGCGGGCGGGCCAGATCGGCCAGGCCGCGCGGGGCTGGCGGGAGCTCGCCCGGGTCCTGCTCGCGGGGCTTGTGCGTGTTCATTGCAACCACTCCTTCATCAGCTTGCGGGCCCGATGCAGCTGGGCCTTGGAGGTGCCGACGGCAATTCCGGTCAGCGCCGCGATCTCATCGTGCTGGTAGCCCTCGACATCGTGCAGCATGAGCACGGTGCGCGCGCCCGGCGGCAGTTTGGCCAGCGCCCGTTCAAGATCGAGGCGGTCACCGACCCGCGCCTGCGGGTGCTCGCTGGCCGGGTCCGGCAGATGGCTGTCGACATCCTCCTCGACCCCGGTGGCGTCCTCGAAGGTGGTCCAGCGCCGCAGCAGGCGGTACTCGCCGAGCACCACATTGACGGTGAGCCGGTGCAGCCAGGTGGAGAACAGCGACTCGCCGCGGAAGCTGGCGAGCTTCTCCCAGGCGCGCACGAAGGCATCCTGGGTAGCCTGTTCGGCGCGCGCCACATCGCCCTGCACCAGCCGCAGGCAGAGGCCGTAGATGCGATCGACATGACGCCGGTACAGGGTTTCGAAGGCGCCCAGCTCGCCGGCGGCAGCCGCCCGCACCAGCGCGAGGTCGGCATCGGCCGGGCTGGGCGGGGAAACCGCGGCCATGCGGGGTTCGATGGCAGGTGGGCTCAAGCCAGTGACTCCCCTGTCGGCAACGGACTGCGTGAGCGTGAGCGAGATCATCACCGATCAGATGGTCCAGACGCTCAGCGGGTTTAAGCCCCGGCCGGACCCGCGTGGAATACTCGCCGGCCCGATCGCCTGGAGTGCGCCGTGTCCCATGGTCTTGCCGTCGCCCGCTCGATTCTCGCCAGCACCCTCGCCGGCTGGCGCGGCAGCCTGGCCTACCGCCCGGCCCGCCGCCAGCCCGAGCAGTGGCTGCGCCTCTACGAGTTCGAGGCCTGCCCCTACTGCCGGCTGGTGCGCGAGGTGCTCACCGAGCTCGATCTCGATGCGCTGATCCTGCCCTGTCCACCGGGCGGCCGCCGCTTCCGGCCGGAGGCCGAGCATCTCGGTGGCCGTGCCCAGTTCCCCTTCCTGGTCGACCCCAACACCGGCACCCAGCTCTACGAGTCGGCCGAGATCATCGACTACCTCGCCCGGACCTATGAGGGCCGCCTGCTGCGACCGGTGCGCGGCTGGCGCCGGGCCACCGCGCTCAGCGGGTCGATGCTGGCCAGCCTCAGCGCAGCGCTGCCGCGACCGCGCGGCGGGCATGTGCGGCCCTCGCGCGCGCCGGCGCAGCCGCTGGAGCTGTACAGCTTCGAGTCCAGCCCCTACTCGCGGCTGGTGCGCGAGGTGCTCTGCGAGCTGGAACTGCCCTACCGGCTGCGCAGCTTCGGCAAGAGCACGCCGCAGGAGATCGGTCCGCCGGCGGTGCGCCGGAAATGGTTCCCCGAGGCGCCGATCAAGACCCGCAACCGCCAGGCGCTGATGGCGGCCACCGGTCGCCTTCAGGTGCCTTATCTAGTCGATCCCAACACCGGTACGGCCCTGTTCGAGTCCGCCGCCATCATGGGCTATCTGGAGCAGACCTACGCAGCCTGAGCCGGATCGGTCCGCGGGCACTGCGCAGATCCACCGGCTGGCCGCCCTGGGTGGCCTCGATCCGGCCCTCCGCGATCAGCTCGGCGGCGGCCCGGCGGACGGCGGGCATCAGGCCGCGCCAGTCCTCGGCCAGCGCCCGGGCCACCTCGGACGGGCAGATCGAGCGATTCACCCCGCGCAGCCGGCAGGCGTCGAGCAGGGCGCTGCGCAGCACCGGGTCGGCAGGTGTCGGGGGCAGGCCATCGGCGGTCATCGGGCGGGTGGTCTCCGGCGTCGGCCTTGGATACGAGGCCCTGCCACCGGCGACGATTGGACCGCCCGTAGAAAAATTAGACAGGACTGAGACGACGACCGGGCGGGCGGCCCGCCTATAGTGGCGGCCCGCCCGCCCGACCGCCCACCCCGTGAGCGCCCCCCGTTCGGTCACCACCTGGTATCTCGAGCAGCGCCACCCCGGCGCCCGTCGCCCGGCCCGCCTTCCGCAGCCGCTGCCCCTGCTGATGCGCGCCGAGCCGCCGAGCCCGGCATTCAGCCGCTTCCTCTACACGGCGGTCGGCGGTGACTGGTACTGGCGCGACCGTCTGGGCTGGAGCGAGGCGCGCTGGCAGGCCTATCTGGCCGATCCGGCCATCCAGACCTGGGTCGCCTATGTGGCGGGCACGCCGGCTGGCTATGTCGAGCTCGCCCGCCAGCCGCTGGAGGGCGGGGCCCCCGGCGAGACCCAGGTGGAGATCGCCTACTTCGGCCTGCTGCCGGCCTTCATCGGCCGCGGGCTGGGCGGCTGGTTGCTGGATCAGGGCCTGATCGCCGCCTGGGCCCAGCAGCCGCAGCGGGTGTGGGTGCACACCTGCTCGCTGGACGGCCCGGCCGCGCTGGCCAACTACCAGGCCCGCGGTCTCGAGCTTTATCGCAGCGAGACCCGCGAGATTGCCGACCCCGGACCGCCGGACGGCCCCTGGCCAGGCGCGCGCAGCGTATGACCGAGCTGGCCCTGTTCGGGGCGATCGCCCTGTCCCATCTGCTGGCGGTGATGAGCCCGGGCCCGGACTTCGCCATGGTCAGCCGTCAGACCCTGGCCCACGGCCGTGGCGCCGGCCTGCTCACGGCGCTGGGCATCGCCAGCGGCATCGTCGTGCATGTGGGCTGGGCCCTGTTCGGCCTGGGCGAGCTGCTCGGCCGCCAGCCGCTGCTGCTGGAAGGGCTGCGCTGGGCCGGCGCCGGCTTTCTGCTGTGGATGGGTCTGTCGGCCCTGAACAGCGCCCCGGCGAGCGCCGGTGCGCCCCTGCCGCTGCCGCAGCCCCGGCCGGCCGGTCGCGCCTATGCGGTAGGGGTGGCCACCAATCTGCTCAACCCCAAGGCCATGCTGTACTTCGTCGCCCTCTGCAGCGTGCTGCTGACCCGCCCGACCTCGCTGGGGCTGAAGCTGGCGGTGGCGGCCTGGATCGTGCTCAGCACCGCGGCCTGGTTCAGCCTGGTGGCGCTGAGCCTCGGGCACCCGGCGGTCCGCCGCCGGCTGCTGGCCCAGGCGCACTGGCTGGACCGCGGCATGGGTCTGCTGCTGATTGCCCTGGCCGGGCTGATGCTGCTGGGCTGACTCAGCGCGACTGGGCGAGCAGCCAGTCGCGGCGCTGGCAGAGCTTGGGCAGCAGCTGCGGCGACAGGCCGGGGCTGTCGATCAGCCGCTGCAGGGCGGCCAGCGGCGGGCGCAGGGTGTGGCGCAGCCGCCAGACCTCGGCCAGCGCAATCGGATCCGGGTTGCGCGCCACCAGGGTGAAGGGCTCGCCGGCGGCGGCGGTACCGGCTTCGAGCACCCGCAGATACCAGCCGACACAGCCCTGGCGATCGGCCCAGGCGGCGAGGCCTTCGGCGTCGAAGCGCTGCTCCAGCTTCACGCAGGGGCTGCGCGGCTGGGCCACCTGCAGGCGCGCGCTGCCAAAGGCGTAGACATCGCCGATGCAGACCGTGTCCTCGGTGGCGCCCTGGCTGACCAGGTTCTCGCCCACGCTGCCCGGCAGCAAGGCCGCCGCCGCCTCCGGAAAGGCCGCCGCCCAGCGGGCGTAGTGCTCGACGGGGAACTGGTGCACCGCCTTCTCGGGGCCGCCGTGGATGCGTTTTTCCGCCACCGCATCGCCGACGATGCCGCGCAGGCCGAACTGCACCCGTCCGTCGACGCCGGTCTTGAACATCCCGGTGGGCTTGCCGGTGGCCGGCATCGGCGTCAGGCCGCCGACGCGGATCTGCAGAATCGCAACCGTGGACATGCCGCCAGTGTAGGGCGCGCGGGCCGGTCGATACGGCACACTGACCCCATGTCCGAGACCGCTGCTTCCGCTCCGCTGCCACCGGGCCAGGTGGTGACCGGCAAGTTCCCCGTGGTCGGTGAAACCGCGCCGCGCGCCGACTACCGCGCCGAGACCCTCTGCCTGCAGGTGGAGGGGGCGGTGGCACGGCCCCTGCGGCTGCCCTTTGCCCAGCTCGCTCCGCGGCTCCAGCGCGAGCGCCGCTGCGACATCCATTGCGTCACCGGCTGGACCCGTCCGGCCATGACCCTCACCGGGCTGCCGCTCGCCGAGCTGCTGGCCGAGGCGGTGCCGCTGCCCGCTGCCCGCTATGTGCGGTTCATCGCCGGCAGCCCGCGCGCCCACGACACCAGCCTGCCGCTGGCCCTGGCGCTGGAGGATTGCTGGCTGGTCGCGGCCATCGACGGGCAGCCGCTCAGCCGTGAGCACGGCGGGCCGCTGCGCACCGTCACTCCCAGCCGCTACTTCTACAAATCGCTGAAATGGCTCGAGCGCATCGAGCTGCTGGCCGAGGACCAGCTGGGCTACTGGGAGCGCGAGTCCGCCTATCACAACGAGGCGCGCCCGGAGGCCGAGCAGCGCTTCGACGAATCGCGGGTGGCGGACGCCGCCGTGGTGGCGGCCTTGCGAGCGGCGACCGATCTCGCCCCCTTCCGCGGCCAGGTGCTGCTCAAGGCCCGGCTCGGTGGCTGGCAGCCGGCCAGCCGCGACCTGCGCGGCCTGCAGCTGAAGTATTCGTCGCTGCGCCAGGCCCGGCTCGCCGGCTGCGATCTGCGTGAGAGCAATTTCTCGCTGAGCAATCTGGAAGGGGCCGATCTGCGCGAGGCCGATCTCAGCGGCGCCGATCTGGAAGGCGCCAGCCTCGCCGGTGCCGACCTGCGCGGCGCCCGTGCCGATGGCGCCTTTCTCTCGGCCACCCGCTTCTTCCGTGACTTCAGCAGCGGCAAGCGGCTGGCCGCCCAGGTGCAGGGGCTGAGCCTGCGCCGCTGCAGCGGCCTGCTGGAAAGCCAGGAGGCCTTTCTGCGCGAGCAGGGCGCCCGGTTCGAATGAACGACTTCGACGCCCTGATCATCGGCGGCGGCCACAACGGCCTGGTCTGCGCCCACCGTCTCGCCCGCGGCGGGCGGCGGGTGGCGGTGCTGGAGCGGCTGCCGGTGCTGGGCGGTGCCTGCGTGACCGGCGAGATCGCCCCCGGTTACCGCGCCTCCACCGCCAGCTATGTGGTGAGCCTGCTGCTGCCGGAGATCGAGCAGGACATGGCGCTGGCCCGCCATGGCTACCGGGTGCTGCCGCGCAGCCCGAGCTCGTTCACGCCCTTCGAGGACGGCCGCAGCCTGCTGATGGGTCCGGAGCCCGGGCTGTCGATGCGCGAGATCGCCCGCTTCTCCGCCCGCGACGCCGAGGCCTATCCGCGCTACGAGGCCTTGCTGACCCGGGTGGCCGAACGGCTGGAACCGGCGCTGATGCAGACCCCACCGGAGCTGCTGCCACTGCCGGCGAGCTGGCGCCGCCGCGGCTGGCGCGCCTGGCTGCGCAATCTCGGTCGCGGCCACTCGCTCTACCGCGCCTTCAAGGATCTCGCCGAGGATCTGCCGGAGGCGGTGGAGCTGCTCACCGGTGCCGCCACCCCCATTCTCGATCGCTGGTTCGAATCGCCCGAGCTCAAGGGCACCCTGGCCACCGACGCCATCATCGGCAGCTTCGCGCCGCCCTCGGCGCCGGGCAGCGCCTATGTGCTCCTGCACCATGTGATGGGCATGGCCGGGGGCGCCCGCGGGGTCTGGGGCTATGTCGAGGGCGGCATGGGGGCGCTGACCCAGGCCATGGCCAGCGCCTGCCGGGAGGCGGGCGTCACCCTCTACACCGGGGCCGAGGTGGTGGCGATCGAGGTCGAGGGCGGCCGCGCGGCCGGCGTGCGGCTGGCCGACGGCCGCCATCTGCGCGCCCGCCAGATCGCCAGCAATGCCACGGCCGAGATCACCTTCCGCCGCCTGCTCGGCGAGTCCGCGCTGCCCGCCGGCTTCCGCGCCGCGGTGGCGCGCATCGACTACGCCAGCGCCAGTCTGAAGATCAATCTCGCGGTGGACCGGCTGCCTTGCTTCCGTGCCCGGCCGCATGAGGGGACGGCGCCAGCGCCGCATCACCACGGCACCATCCACCTCAACAGCCTCTCCGAGCAGATCGAGCGCGCCTATGAGGAGGCGCGCCAGGGCCGGCCAAGCCGCCAGCCGGTGATCGAGATGGTGATTCCGAGCAGCGTCGACCGCACCCTGGCCCCGGACGGCCACCACATCGTGCAGCTGTTCGTGCAGTACGCCCCCTACCGGCTGGCACCGGGCCTGGATTGGGAGGCGCTGCGCGAGCCCTATGCCGATCAGGTGATCGCCGAAGTCGAGCGCTATGCGCCGGGCTTCGCTGCCAGCGTGCTGCATCGCGAGGTGCTCAGCCCGCTCGATCTGGAGCGCCGGTTCGCTCTCACCGGCGGCAACATCTTCCAGGGCGCCATGCCGCTGCACCAGCTCTTCGCCTTCCGCCCGGTGCCCGGCTGGGGCGATTACGCCACGCCGCTGCCCGGCCTGTTCCTGTGCGGGGCGGCCGCCCATCCGGGCGGCGGGGTGATGGGCGCCTGCGGCCTCAACGCCGCCCGCGAGATGCTGCGCGGATGAGCCGCTCGCGGGCGGGCGCGGTGGTGACGCCCGAGGCCTTCCGGGTGGCGCCGGGCCTGCTCGGCCTGCCGCTGGCCTCGCCCTGGCAGCGCCTGGCCGCCGCGGCGCTGGACGGGCTGCTGATCGCCGCGCTCTCGCAGAGCCGCGGGGTGCTGCTGGGACTGGCGCTGGCGGCCCTGGTCTGGAGCGGCGCCGGGGCCTGGATCGGCCGCAACGGCCAGGCCCTGCGCCGGCGCACGCTCCAGCTCGGCTGGGCGCTGCTGGCCTTCCTGCTGGCGGTGGCGGTGCTTGACCCGCTTCTCCGCTGGGCTTTTGAGGACCCGCCGGAGGCGGCGGCGACCGCGGCACCCGATGCCCTGAGCGGACTCGACACCGCCCAGCGCCTCACCGTGGGCGTGGCGGTGGCCCAGCTGATGGCCTGCGAGACCGCCGACTGCCGCCGCGAGAGGCTGGAGGCGGTGTTGGCGCCGCTGGTCGAGGCCGGACCGGCCACTGCCGAGCAGCGCCAGATGCTCGAGGAACTGGTCAGCGACGCCGCCAGCGACCCGGCCGAGCGCGCGGCGCTGAGCGCACGCGTGCTGGCGGCGCGTCCCCTGTCCGATTCGGCCCGCCCGGCCACCACGGCGCGGCCGGCGGCCACCGCCAGCACCCCCGCGGACCCGGCAGCGCCGGACGAGGCTCCGGGCCTGATCGATGACCAGGGCCGCTTCAGCCTGCTCGCCACCCTGCGGCTGCTGGCCGATGAGATTGGCCTGAGCCTCGGCTGGGCGGCGCTCTACTTCACCTGCTTCACCGTCTGGTGGCGCGGCCAGACGCCGGGCAAGCGCCTGCTCGGGCTGCGGGTGGTGCACCTGGGCGGCGAACGGCTCGGCTACTGGCGCGCCTTCGAGCGCTACGGCGGCTATGCGGCGGGCTTCGCCACCGGCCTGCTCGGCTTTCTGCAGGCCTTCCGCGATCACAACCGCCAGGCCATCCAGGACAAGCTGGCCTTCACCGCGGTGATCCGCGAGCCGCGCCCTGCCGAACCGGCGCCGGTCCCGGCAGCTGCCAGCGGCGAGCCGTCCTAGCGCCGTCGCCGCGGCTGGCAGGCGCGCAGGAACCAGTCGGTGGCCAGCAGCGCCTGCTGGCGGCGCATCTCCGGGCTGGCCTGCTGCAGCACGCCGACCATCAGCTTCATGTGCAGCTCGCCCTTGACCAGGCTGAAGAACTGGGCGGCGGCGCTGTCCGCGTCGTCAATCTCCAGCTCGCCGGCGGCCGCGGCCGCGGCCAGCAGCTCGGCGAGCTGGCGCTTGCTGCGCGCCGGCCCAGCCTCCCAGAACAGGCGGCTCAGCTTGGAGCTGCCGCCATCGGCGACCATCAAGCGGTACAGATCCACCGCCTCGGGGCTGGTCACCAGGCCGAGAAAGGCTTCGGCAATGGCCTCCAGGCGCTGGCGCAGCGGACGCCCCGGACGCAGATCGAACAGATCCACCGGCGTGTGTTCCTCGCACTTGGCGGTGACGCACTGGCGGAACAGCTCGTCCTTGTTGGCGAAGTGGCTGTAGAGGGTGAGCTTGGAGACGCCGGCGGCGCGGGCGATCGCCTCCATGCTGGTGCCGGCCAGACCGCCGCGGGCGAACAGGCCCTTGGCCGCCTGCAGCACGGCGCTGCGCTTGTCGAGATCCTTGGGGCGGCCGCGTGCCACCGTCCGCGGGCGCCGGCTGCGCGCTGGCGCCGCGGCTTCTCCGGCGGATCGGCCGTCGGATCGGCCGTCCGTCGGCGCGGGCGGCGAGGGGCGCGACATCGTCATGTCAATTACTGTACTGTACGGTTCAGTTTATGAATAGGGACGGGAGTCGATCCGCATGAACCGCATCCTTGGTCGTCCGACCCTGGCGCTGCAAGTCGCCCCGCCGACCGCCCGCTCCCTGCCCCTGCTGGCCCTGCTGCTGCTCGGTGCCTGCAATGGTGCGGCCGAGCCGGTGAAGGCGCCGCGACCGGTGCTGGTGGAAGCCCCCACCGCGCTGGCCGATGGCGGCGGCGAGGCCTATCCGGGCGTGGTGCGCGCCCGCGTCGAGGCCGATCTTTCCTTCCGCGTGCCCGGCAAGATCGCCGAACGCCGGGTCGAGGCCGGCAGCCGGGTCGAGGCCGGGCAGGTGCTGGCCACCCTCGATCCGCAGGACGCCCAGCTCAATCTGGAAGCCGCGCGCGCCGCGGTGGCGGCCGCCGAGGCCGATCTCAAGCTCGCCCGCTCCGAGGAGCAGCGCTATCGCGATCTGCTCGCCCGCGGCTATGTCAGCCAGTCGGTGCTCGATGCCCAGACCAACCGGGTGGCGCTGAGCCAGGCCCAGCTCGAGCAGGCCCAGGCCAGCCTGCGCCTGAGCGAGAACAGCTCCCGCTACACCCGCCTGAGCGCCGACCGCGCCGGCGTGATCACCCGCGTCTACGCCGAGGTCGGCACGGTGGTCGCCGCCGGCACGCCGGTGTTCGGTTTCGCCGCCGAGGGTGAGCGCGAGGTGGTGATCGCGGTGCCGGAAGGACGCCTCGAGGCGGTGCGCAAGGCCCCGGCCGTCGCGGTACGGATCTGGTCGCAGGGCGAACGCCAGTATCCGGCCAGGCTGCGCGAGCTGAGCCCGCAGGCCAGCCCCACCACCCGCACCCACGAAGCCCGCTTCACCCTGCTCGAGCCGGACGCCTCGGTGCAACTCGGGGTGACCGCCACCGTCCTGATCGGCAGCGATCGCAGCGCCGATACCTTCCGCCTGCCGGCCACGGCCGTGGGCGACCAGGGCGAGGGCCAGGCGGTGGTCTGGGTGGTGCGCGCCGGCTCGCCGGCAACCGTCGAACCGGTGGCGGTCCGGCCGCTGCAGTACCTGCATGACAGCGTGATCGTGCAGGCCCCGCTCAAACCCGATGACCGGCTGGTGAGCGTCGGGGTCCATCTGCTGCAGCCGGGCCTGCCGGTGCAGCCGGTGGAGCGCAGCGCACCGGCCGCCCTCTGAGCGGAGCCGCCGGCCATGCGATTCAATCTCAGCGAGTGGGCGCTGTCGAACCGCGCCGTGGTGGTTTATTTCATGGTCCTGCTCGGGATCATCGGCGTGTGGAGCTATGGCCAGCTGGGCCAGAGCGAGGACCCGCCGTTCACCTTCCGGGTGATGGTGGTGCGCACCTTCTGGCCCGGTGCCACTGCGGATCAGGTCGACCGTCTGGTCACCGACCGCATCGAGGAAAAGCTGCAGGAGCTCGAGTCGCTGGACTTCATGCGCTCCTATTCGCGGCCGGGCGAGTCGCAGATCTTCGTGCTGTTCCGCGAGGAGCTGAAGCGCCCGGTGATCGTCGACGCCTTCTACCAGGTACGCAAGAAGGTCAATGACAACGCCCATCTGCTGCCGCCCGGCGTGCAGGGACCGTTCTTCAACGACGAGTTCGGCGACACCTTCGGCAACATCTACGCCCTGCAGGGCGAGGGTTTCAGCTACGAGGAGCTCAAGGAGTACGCCGACCGCATCCGCGACCGCCTGCTGCGGGTGCGCGATGTGGCCAAGGTCGAGCTGATCGGGGTCCAGGAGGAGCGGGTCTACATCGAGATCGAGAACTCCAAGCGTGCCCAGCTCGGCATCCCCAGCGAGCTGATCATCGGCGCCATCGTCGAGCAGAACAGCGTGGTGCCCTCCGGGCATTTCGACACCGCCCAGGACAAGATCCATGTCCGCGTCAGCGGCGAGCTCGATTCGGTGGAGGCGCTGCGCCAGCTGCCCCTGCATTTCCGCGGCCAGACCGTGCGCGTCGGCGATGTGGCGACGGTCACCCGCGGCTACCAGGAGCCACCGGGACCGCGGGTGCGCTTCAACGGCGCACCGGCGCTCGGCATCGCGGTGTCGATGGACAAGGGCGGCGATATCGTGCGTCTCGGACGCGCCCTGGATGCCGAGTTCAACGCCATCGGCGAGGACCTGCCGCTGGGCATGAGCCTGTCGCGGATGAACGACCAGCCGGCGGCGGTCAAGCGGTCGATCAACGAGTTCGTACGGGTGCTGGCCGAGGCGGTGATCATCGTGCTCGGCGTATGTTTCCTCAGCCTCGGCGTGCGCACCGGTCTGGTGGTGGCGCTGTCGATTCCCCTGGTGCTGGCGATGACCTTCGCCAGCATGAAGCTGCTCGGCATCGACCTGCACAAGATCTCGCTGGGCTCGCTGATCCTCGCCCTGGGCCTGCTGGTGGACGATGCCATCATCGCGGTGGAGATGATGGCGGTGAAGCTCGAACAGGGCTACGACCGCATCAAGGCCGCGGCCTTCGCCTACTCCAGCACGGCGTTTCCGATGCTCTCCGGAACCCTGGTGACCGCGGCCGGCTTTCTGCCGATCGCCACCGCCGCCTCGGCCACCGGCGAGTACACCCGCTCGATCTTCCAGGTGGTGAGCCTGTCGCTGCTGCTGTCCTGGGTGGCGGCGGTGATCTTCGTGCCCCTGCTCGGCTACAAGCTGCTGCCGGAAAAGGGACTGAGCAAGGATGGCGTCGTCCATGACGCGCATGCGGTCTACCACACGCCGTTCTACAGCCGCTTCCGCCAGCTGGTGGTGTGGTGCGTGAACCGCCGCTGGATCACCCTGGGTGCGACCGCGGTGCTGTTCGTCGGCAGCCTGGTGCTGTTCAGCAAGGTGCCCCAGCAGTTCTTCCCGGCGTCCACCCGTCTCGAGCTGATGGTGGATCTCAAGCTGCCGGAAGGTGCTTCGGTGCACGCCACCGAGGCGGTGGCCCAGCGTCTGGAGCAGGTGCTCAAGGGCCGCGAGGGGCTGCTCAGCTACAGCACCTACATCGGCACCGGCGCGCCGCGCTTCGTCCTCCCCCTCGACCAGCAGCTGCCGGCGGCGAGCTTCGCCCAGTTCGTTCTCAATACGGCCAGCCTGGAGGATCGCGAGCGCATCCGGGCCGAGCTGCTGGCGCTGCTGCCGCGCGAGTTCTCCGATGTCCGCTGGCGGGTCAACCGCCTGGAGAACGGACCGCCGGTGGGCTATGTGCTGCAGTTCCGCGTCACCGGGCCGGAGCGCCGCGTGGCCGAGGGCATCGCCGAGCAGATCGCCACCCTGATGCGGGCCAACCCCTATGCCGAGGGCGTGCATCTGGATACCGCTGAGCAGTCCAAGATCATCCAGGTCAGCCTCGACCAGGATCGCCTGCGGGCGCTGGGGGTCAGCAGCGAGGCGGTGGCCGAGACCCTGGAGAGCGCCATCAATGGCGCGACCCTGACCCAGCTGCGGGAGGACAACAAGCTGATCGCGGTGCAGCTGCGCGGGCCCGAGCATGAGCGTCGTCTGCTCGAGCTGCTGCCCTCGCTGGCGATCCCCAGCCAGAGCGGCGGCAACATCACGCTCGGGCAGCTGGCGAGCTTCGAGGCCACCTACGAGCCAGGCATTCTGTGGCGGCGCAACCGGGTGCCGACAATCACCGTGCGCGGCGATGTCTACGCCGATATCCAGCCGCCGCAGGTGATGGCGATGCTGATCCCCGAGGTCCGCCAGATCGAAGCCAGCCTGCCGCGCGGCTACCGCATCGAGGTCGGCGGCACCATCGAGGACGCCGCCAAGGGCCAGAACAGCGTCAACGCCGGCATGCCGCTGTTCATCCTGGTGGTGCTGACCATCCTGATGCTGCAGCTCAAGCGCTTCTCGCTGGTGGTGATGGTGGTGCTGACCGCGCCGCTGGGGCTGATCGGAGTGCCGACCTTCCTGCTGCTGTGGGGCAAGCCGTTCGGCTTCGTCGCCATGCTCGGCACCATCGCCCTGTTCGGCATGATCATGCGCAACAGCGTGATCCTGATCGACCAGATCGAACAGGACCGCGCCCAGGGCCACAGCCCGTTCGAGGCGGTGGTGGAGGCCACCGTGCGGCGCTTCCGCCCGATCGTGCTGACGGCGCTGGCCGCGGTGCTGGCGATGTTCCCGCTCTCACGCAGCGTCTTCTTCGGCCCGCAGGCGGTGGTGATCATGGGCGGACTGATCGCCGCCACCGCGCTGACCCTGCTGTTCCTGCCAGCGCTGTACGCCGCCTGGTTCCGCATTCCACCGGGTGAGGCCAATGGCCACCGACCCGCCTTCGGGAGCCCTGCATGAAGCCTGTTGCCGTCGTCACCGGTGTGTCCACCGGCATTGGAGCCGCCACCGTCGCCCATCTGCTGGCCCAGGGCTTCGAGGTGTTCGGCAGTGTGCGCAAGGCCGCTGACGGCGAGCGCCTGCGCGGCAGCTGGGGCGCGGACTTTCACCCGCTGGTCTTCGATGTGACCGACGAGGCCGCCGTGCGTGCGGCCGCGGCCGAGGTTGCCAGCCATCTCAAGGGCCGGCGCCTGGCCGGGCTGGTCAACAACGCCGGCATCGCCGTGGCCGGCCCGCTCAGCGATGTGCCGCTGGCCCAGATGCGCCACCAGCTGGAGGTCAATCTGATCGGCGTGCTGGCCGTCACCCAGGCCTTCCTGCCGCTGCTCGGCACCGCCCCCGAGCGCCAGGGGCCACCCGGACGCATCGTCATGCTCAGCTCGGTCGGCGGCCAGATCGGCGCGCCCTTCCTCGGTCCTTATGTGGCCTCCAAGTTCGGGCTTGAGGGTCTGTCGCACTCCCTGCGGCGGGAGCTGCGGATCTACGGCATCGATGTGGTGATGGTGGCGCCCGGCCATGTGGCGACGCCGATCTGGGACAAGGCCGAGGAGGCCGAGATCGCCCCGTACGCCCATCTGCCGATCGCCCCGGCGCTGCGTCGCTTCCGCGAGCTGTTCATCGCCCAGGGCCGGCGCGGCTTTCCGCCCGCCCGGATCGCCGAGGTGATCGGCACCGCGCTGACCACCCCGCGCCCGCGCAGCCGCTACGCGGTGGTGCCCGGCCGGCTGATGAACTGGACCATTCCCAAGCTGCTGCCGGATCGCTGGGTGGATGCGGCGCTCGGCGCCCAGCTGGGGCTGCGCCCGCCGCCGCGGGTGGACTGACTGGTCCTACACTGCGGGCTCCCACCGGAGCCTCCGCATGCGTGACGATGTTCTGATCGACAGCCACGGCGAGCGTCTCGCCACCTGGTACTACCGCGCCCCGGCGGGTCCGGCGGCCCCCTGCGTGGTCATGGCCCATGGCTTCTCGGCCACCCGCGAGCAGCGGCTGGATGCCTATGCGGACCGCTTCCAGCAGGCCGGCTTCGCCGTGCTGCTGTTCGACTACCGCGGCTTTGGCGCCAGCAGCGGCGAGCCGCGCCAGTGGCTGGACATCGAGCGCCAGCATCAGGACTACCGCGCCGTGCTGGCCTGGGCGCGCGCCCGTCCGGAACTCGATGCCAGCCGGCTCGCGCTTTTTGGCAGCTCGTTCTCGGGCGGCCATGTGCAGGCCCTGGCCGCCGAGGACAGCGGGATCGCCGCCGCCATCGCCCAGGTGCCGTTTGCCGACGGCCTGCTCAACCTCCCGCATCTGGGTCTGAGCACGGTGCTGCGCCTGACCGCCGCCGGCCTGCGCGATGAGCTGCAGCAGCGCCTGAGCGGCCAGCCCTACCGGGTGGCGGCGGCCGGTGCGCCCGGCAGCCTGGCGATCATGACCACCCCGCAATCCGCACCGGGCTTTGCCCGTCTGGCGGTGGCCGGCGGCAGCTGGCGCAACGAGGTGTGCGCCCGCATCGCCCTGCGGGTGGGTCTGTACCGGCCGGGGCTGGCGGCCGGGCGCATCCGCTGCCCCATCCTCTATGCCATCGCGGATCAGGACGATCTCACCCCACCCGGTCTGGCCCTGGCGGCGGCCCGGCGCGCACCGCGCGCCGAGATCCGCCACTACGCCTGCGGGCACTTCGATCCGTATCTGCCGCCGCTGTTCGACACCGTGGTGAGCGACCAGATCGACTTCCTGCGCCGGCATCTCGCCGGCTGAGACCTCAGGCCGCCGCGCGCAGCTGCTCCGCCGGGTGTTCGCGGTGGCGCAGCAGGCGGCCGAAGCGCTCGCGGCCAAAGGCCGGCACATAGTGGCCGTCCTGCCAGGCCAGCCGGCCGTTGATCAGCACCTGGCTGACCACGCCCTGCGGACGGTTGACCAGCTGGTGGTGCTCGAAGCACTCGCGGTAGCGGTACTCGATGGTGGCCTCCGGATCCCAGGTCTGCAGGGCCAGCGGATCGACCACGGCCAGATCCGCCTGGGCACCCACTTCCACCGTGCCCACATTGAGGCCGAAGAACTCGGCGGGCTCGCGGGTCAGCCGGTGCACGGCCAGCGCCACCTTTTCCAGCCCGTCGGCCTGGGCAATCTTGAGCATGCGCAGATTGCCGTCGTAGAACGCCATGTTGGTGAGATGGGCGCCGCTGTCGTTGAAGCCGGGTAGCAGCAGCGGATCGAACAGCAGTGACTTCACCACCGCCGGGTCGCGGTTGGCGGTGACCGTGAACCAGCGCAGATCGGTATCGAAGCGCCGCAGCAGGTGGAGGAAGAAGTCGGCGTCGTCACAGGGCCGCGGGAACCCGGCGAAGGCTTCCGCCTCCGCCGCTGAGCCGGCGCCCTCGCCGCTGGCCTGCCAGCGCAGCAGGCGGTGGTAGATCGTGTCCATGCGCTGGCCGTTCCACTCCGCCTGCGGGCAGGTGTCGATGGTCATGTCATCAAGCCGGCGCGACAGCACATTGTCCTCGCGACGCAGGCGACGCATCAGATTGGCCAGGGTGAAGCCGCGCTTGCCGCGGTACCACATGCGGCGGAAGTCGGCGACCCAGGCCGGGTCGTGCATGATCCGGGCACGCGCCTCGCGATCCTCGAGATCGCACTCGTTGAGGCGGCGCAGCTCGGGGATTTCCTCGGCGATCGGCGTCACCACGCCGTCGCTCCACACCTTGAACGGCGCGGCCAGGGCCTGGAGGCGGAAATGGCCCTTGAGCAGCCGCGAGTTGAGGATGCGCGAGAGCAGGCGACCGAGCTTGACGATCGAGGCATTGGTGGCGACATCGATGGCCGCCACTGCCGTGACCTTGAGCTGGCGCCCGTAGAGGCGGCCGGAGGTGAGCAGGAAGTTGCGGAACACCGCCAGCTTGTCGTCCTTGGGCGGCGTGGCCTGCCAGACCCGGCCCCAGCGACGCACGATGGCGGTCAGCGCCTTGAGCTCGCGGAAGGGGGCGAACTGGGTGGGAATCTGCTTGTGGGTGTTGGGCTGGTTGGCCAGGAAGTGGAAGGGCAGGGCATCGGTGGAGAAGCCCACATAGCCCTCGCGCATCCCCTTCTCGACCAGATCACCCATGCGGTCGAGCTCGGCCGCCGTGGGCTCGCGGCTGACCGAGGCCTGCAGGCCCATCACCTCCACCCGCAACATCGAGTGGGGAATCATGGTGACCAGATTGGGGCCGAGGGCGAGCTGATCGAAGTGGTCGAGATAGCTGCCGGAATCGGTCCAGGTGCAGCGCTCGGCCACCTTGCGCAGCACCGGCTTGGGGACATTCTCGACCC
>DASUDX010000053.1:0-9180 GCA_036275365.1 Nevskiaceae bacterium
CCGGGTGGCGCGGCCATCCCCAATGGCTGTAACCAGGACGGCAACGACCCGCTGTTCCGCGTGCTCGCCAACGGCCGCTGCGGCTACGACTTCAGCCAGATTGCCGCCAACGAGGCCGAGGTCTCCAACAAGGGCCTGTTCGTCAAGGGCCGTTACGAGATCAACGACAACTGGGAATTCAACACCACCGGCACCATCACCCGCGCCGAATCCTTCGGTCGCTACGCACCGGCGCTGAATGACTTCCTGATCTTCGTCGACGAAACCAACCCCTTCAACGATGTGGGCGAGGACTTCTACCTCTACCACCGCTTCGTCGGTCTGGGGCCGCGCGACACCACCACCGACGCCAACATCTACGACCTGCACGGTGCGGTGAGCGGCAAGATCGGCCCGGTCGATGTGGAGGCCGGCGCCCGCTATAGCGAGTACAAGTACAACGAAGTCGGCCGCAACTACCTGTCGATTCCGGTCGCTGCCCAGGCGATTGCCGCGGGTCTGTATGACTTCCGCAACCCCTACGACGCCGATCCGGATGTGGTGAACAGCTTCCGCGCCAACACCGGCCGCGAAGCGCTCTACGCCAGCGAAGAGGCCTTTGCCAGCGGCCGCATGGATCTGTTCCAGATGGCGGGCGGCACCTCGCAGATCGTGGTTGGCTTCGAGTACCGCACCGAGGATTACGCGGATCTGTACGACGCTCAGCAGGAAGCCGGCCAGATCGGTGGCACCGCCGGCAACTCCGCCGGTGGCGACCGCAATGCCCGTGCCTACTACGCCGAGCTGGGTCTGCCGCTGCTGAGCAACCTCGAGGCGACGCTGTCGGCCCGCTACGACGATTACTCCGACTACGGCAACGACACCTCGCCGGCCATCAGCCTGCGCTACCAGCCGATCGACCAGGTCACCCTGCGTGCCGCCTTCGGTCAGGGCTTCCGTGCGCCGATCCTGTCGGTGCTGACCCAGAAGCCGGCGTTCTCGGCCGAGCCGATCAACAACGACGGCCCGACCTGCACCTTCGCCGGTGGCGACTTCCGCAACGGCACCTGCTTCACCGCTCCGGGCAGCAACCAGATCCTCGAGTCGCAGGTGCAGACGGTCATCGTCTCCAACTCGGAGCTGGCCTCCGAGCAGTCGGATCAGTACTCGTTCGGTGTGGTGGTCCAGCCGTACAGCTTCCTGGACTTCAGCATCGACTACTACAGCATCGAGATCGACAACCTGATCTCCTTCATCGATCCGGGTGAGATCATCGCCCGCCTCGGCGCGGGCGATCCGATCCCGGCGGGTCTGGGCGTGACGCGCGACCCGAACAACGGTCGCATCCTCAATGTGATCGCCGGCTTCGCCAACGAAGGCACGCTGGAGACCTCGGGCTTCGATATCAACGTGAACACCCGCTTCAACCTGGGTGCCTACGGCAAGATCGACTCCCGCCTGCAGGGCACGATGATCACCGACTACTCGTTCGACGGCGGCCGCAACCTCGCCGGCGATCCGGGTGAGCCCGAGATGCGCTGGGGTCTGCAGAACCAGTACTCGATCTCGGACTTCCGCGTCGGCTACAACGTGAACTACATCGACAGCCAGGCCCAGACCGTGGTGGCCGGTGTGCGTCGCGGCAAGATCGCGAGCTACACCACCCACGATCTGCAGCTGAACTACGATGCCAAGTGGAACGGCACCCTGACCGTGGGCGCGAACAACATCTTTGGTCGCGAACCCCCGCTGTCGCCGGATGCCGGCCGTCCGTACAACTTCAGCCTGTATGACCAGTACGGCACCATGCCGTATGTCCGGTACACCCAGCGCTTCTGAGGTTGCTGCGGGATGAAGAAGGGCCCCTCGTGGGCCCTTCTTTTTTTGTGAGCACCGTGAATTCCCAAGTGCCTTCCGATCGAGCCCGTGCCGAGGCCTGGTCCCGCTACTGGCGGGCCGGCGGTCGAGTGGCGGCCCGCACCGGCGACGCCGCTGAGGGTCTGGGGCCCGCCTTCGCCGCCTTCTGGCGGCGCAGCCTCGACTCGCTGAAAGGGGCTGGCCCGCTGCTGGAGGTCGGCGCCGGCACCGGCGCAGTGGCCCGCTGGCTCAGCCAGCAGCCGTCAGCGCCGTGGATCGTCGCCAGTGATCTGTCCCAGCCGCGGGCGGCGGATGTGGCGCCGCTCTGTTTCGTTGCCGGTGCACGGCTCGAGCAGCTGCCCTTTCGCGACGCCGCCTTCGGTGCGGTGATCTCCCAGTTCGCCATCGAGTACGCCGAGCGATCGGCTGCCGTGGTGGAGGTCGCGCGGGTGCTGGCACCCGGTGGCCGGCTGGCGCTGGTGCTCCATCGCGCCGATGGCCTGCTGGTGCGGGTGGCGCGCCACGAACGGGCACACCATGACTGGGTGCTGGAGGCCGATGGGCTTCTCGATGCCGCTGCCGGGCTGGTCCCGTACCTGGCTCGCGCCGCAACCCCGCAGGGGCTGGCCGGGCTGCGCGGCGATCCGCACGCGGAACAGGCCCGCCAGCGGTACCACGCGCTTCAGCGGCAGCTCGAACAGCGCGCAGCCGGCCCGCACGGCGACTGCCTGTGGGAGACCAACGACGCGCTGGGACGGCTGCTGCAGCAGGCCCGTGCTGGCGCGGGCCCGGCGGTCGAGGCGGGCCTGGCCCAGCTGCGACAATCGCTGCTCGATGCCCGCCTGCGGCTCGAGGAGCTGGACCGGCATGCCCTGGACGGGGCCGGACTGCAGGCGTGGATCGAACAACTGGCCGCACAGGGGGTGAGTCATCACCGACGGTGCGGCGAACTGGAAGAACGAGGCGAGGCTCTGGCCTGGACTCTGGAAGTGGAGCGAGCGTCCTGATGCAAGCGATGAACGAGGCATACGAGCGGCGCATGGCCCGGGCCCGGGACCTGATGGACCGCGACCAGGTGATCGAAGCGGCCCGCGAGCTGGAGGCGGCCAGCCGCGAGGCGCCCGGGCGCGCGCTGGCCTGGTGTGGCCTGGCCGAGCTGGCCCGCCGGGTTGGCAACTGGCCCCAGGTGGTGCGCCACCTCGAACGGGCGATGGAGGCGGAGCCTCAGCAGATGCAGCACCGGGTGGCGCTGGCCGGGGCCTATGCCCAGCTCAAGCAGCCGGCCACGGTCCGCGCGGTGCTCGGGGGCGCGCTGGCGGATAGCCAGAGTGCGGATGGCCGGCTGATGATCGCGCGGGCCTATGCCAGCTACGGCCTGCGGGCGGAGGCGGCGCAGGCGGTGGCCGCGGCCCTGGCACTGCAGCCGGACCGAGTGGAGGCCCTGCAGCTGCAGGCGCATCTGGCGGTCGCGCTGGGCGACGCCGCCCTCGCCGAGACCAGCTGGCAGCGCCTGATCGAGCTGCAGCCCGAGCAGGCCGAGCACTATCTGGCCCTGGCCCAGTCACAGACCCTGCGCCAGCAGCCGGCAGCGGCTCGCCAGACCTTCCAGACCGCCGTGCAGCGCCAGCCGGCGGCGCCGGAGCTGTGGGCGGGTCTGGCCCAGTCCGCCGAGGACTTCGGCGAGCGCGACGAGGCGGTGCAGGCCTATCGGCAGGCCCTGCGGCTGCGTCCCGGCTGGCCGGTGGCCCTGGGCGGCCTGCTCGGTCTGCTCGCGGCCCAGGCCGAGGAGGCGCTGGTGGAGCAGGCCCAGCGCCTGCTCGACAGCGCCCAGCTGGCCGACGATGACCGCGCCGTGCTCGGCTACGGGCTCGGCCGCGTCTATGACCGACGCCAGCAGCCCGCGGCGGCCTTTGCCTGCTGGAGCCAGGCCAATGCGGCACGCCGGCGCAGCACCGGGCCGTTCGACCGGGCGCATCAGCAGCAACGGGTGGAGCGGACCCGGCAGGTGTTCGATCAGACCTTCTTCGCCCAGCGGACCGGCTGGGGCGTGCCCGATCCCCGCCCGGTGTTCGTCATCGGCCTGCCGCGCAGCGGCACCTCGCTGGTGGAGCAGATTCTGGCGGCGCATCCGCAGGTGGCCGGATTCGGCGAGCTGCCGGACATCGCCCGCATTCCCACCCGCATCCGCGCCAGCGAGGGTCCGCTCGAATGGCCGGAGGCGGCGACCCGGCTCCAGCCTGCCCAGGTGCAGGCCCTGGCCGAGGGCTATCTGGCGCGCCTGGCCGAGATCCAGCCGGGCCAGCAGGCGCAGCGCTGGGTCGACAAGGCGCCGCTGAACTTCATGCATGTGGGGCTGATTCGCCTGCTGTTTCCAGCGGCCCGCATCGTCTGGTGCGAACGCGACCCGCGCGATGTGGCGCTGTCGATCTATTCGGAAAACTTCGCGCATTCGCAGCGGCATGCCACCGATCTCGAGGATCTGGCGGCCTATCAGCTGCAGCACCGCCGGCTGATGGCGCACTGGCTGCAACTCTTCGGTGCCGCCATCCACCGGATCGAGTACGCCGCCCTGATCGAAGAGCCGGAGTCGCGCGTGCGCGAGCTGGTCGCCTTCCTCGATCTGCCCTGGGACGAGGCCTGCCTGCGCTTCCACGAGAGCCGTCGCGAGGTGCTCACCCCCAGCCGCTGGCAGGTGCGCCAGCCGCTCTACCGGCATGCGCTCGAGCGCTGGCGGCCCTATGAGACGCAGCTCGCCCCGTTCATCGAGGCCGCCCGGGCCGGAGGGCTGCTGTGACGGCGCCAAGCTTCGAGACCACCGCCCAGTTCGCGGTGCCAATGACGCTGGTCACCCACCCGGCCCCGGAGACGCTGAACCGCGACCTGCGTAGCCTGTTTCTCGCCCGTGAGGACAGCGGCCACGCCAACCCACAGCCGCTGATGCGCATCGACGCCGGCCTGTTCGAGAGCCGCTTCGATCTGTTCAAGTGGCCGGACCCCTGTGTGCGCGAGCTGCGCGAGTTCTGCTGGTCGAGCCTGTTCCGGGTGGTGGCCGAACTCAATGGCTATGAGCCGGCGCGCATGGCGCGGCTGCGCGGCCACGCCGACGCCTGGTTCCACATCACCCGCAAGGGCGGCTACTTCGGCCTGCACAACCACGCGATGGCGTCCTGGTCCGGGGTCTATTGCGTGGATCCCGGCGTGGACCACAGCGGCCGGGCCGACAGCGGGGTGCTGAGCTTTCCCCATCCCAATCCGGGCGCCGGCATGTATGTGGATCTCGCCACCTTCTCGCTGCGCCGGCCCTTCACCCTGGCGCCCCGGCAGTTCCGCCTGCAGCCCGGCCAGCTGCTGCTGTTTCCGTCCTGGCTGCTGCACCAGGTCCTGCCCTACCAGGGCGAGGGTGAGCGCATCACGGTCGCCTTCAACGCCTGGTTCCGCGAGGAGCCAGCGTCCCCGCGCAGTGCCTGACCGACGGCAGTTGCCACAGCGCCGAGCGTGCTGGCAAGAGGGAATTCCTCGGCGCCCTGGGGGGTTGTCGGCGGGCGCTCGGTGATAAGCTTCTTCTTCCCCCTCCGGCCTTGCCGGAGCGCCGGGCGTCCCCGTTCCTAGGATCCACGTCGACATGTCCTTCACTTCCATCCGTCTTCGCGCCGGGCTGCTGGGCGCGCTCGCGGTCAGCCTCGGCGTTACCGCCGGTCTGGCCCAGGCACAGAGCAACAAGGTGGCCGAATCGGTTGCCGAGCAGACCCGCGCCGAGCAGGCGGCTCAGCAGTCGCAGCAGCGCGTGACCAAGCTCGACGAGGAGACCACCGGGATCGTCGCCGAGTACCGGCAGCTGATCGCCGAGGCGCAGAGCCTGAAGACCTACAACGAGCAGCTCGCCCTGCAGGTGAAGTCGCAGAACGACGAGCTGACGTCGATGACGCAGCAGATCCAGGAGATCGAGACCACCTCGCGCGAGGTGCTACCGATGATGACGCGCATGCTCGACACCCTCGAGCAGTTCGTGAAGCTGGATGTGCCCTTCCTCCCCGAGGAGCGCAACAACCGCATCGTCCAGCTCAAGGACATGATGACCCGCGCCGACGTCTCGCTCTCCGAGAAGTATCGCCGCATCGTCGAGGCCTACCAGGTCGAGATGGAGTACGGCCGCACCATCGAGGCCTACCAGGGCAAGGTGGGCGAGAAGACCGTCGAGTTCCTGCGCGCCGGCCGCGTCGCGCTGCTCTACCAGACCCTCGATGGTCTCGAGACCGGCTACTGGGATGTGTCCCAGAAGGCCTGGGTTGTCGACAACAGCTACGGTGACGCGATCACCGAAGGCCTCAAGGTTGCCAAGAAGCAGGCTGCCCCGGACTTCCTCACGGTTCCG
This sequence comes from Nevskiaceae bacterium, assembly GCA_036275365.1. Classification (GTDB taxonomy): domain Bacteria; phylum Pseudomonadota; class Gammaproteobacteria; order Nevskiales; family Nevskiaceae; genus DASUDX01. The sequence goes on from DASUDX010000053.1 coordinate 6,209, forward strand.
GTCCCCGCCCCGAAGGAGATCCAGTAATGCTGCGCCCCGTCCTCCGTACCGCCGGCCTGCTGCTGGCGGTTCTGGCCACTGCCCCGCTGCAGGCCCAGGCCCCCGCCGGCAATCTCGACCAGCTGCTCGAGCAGACCCGCACCGCCCGCGCCCGTGAGGCCCAGGCCAACCAGGCGCGCGAGCAGGAGTTCCTGCGCGAGCGCAACAAGCAGGCCGAGCTGCTCAACCAGGCCCGTGCCGAGCTGGCCGAGCAGCAGCGGCGCTCGGCGGCCCTCTCCGCCGCCTTCGATGCCAACGAGAAGAGGCTCACCGAGCTGCAGGCTCAGCTCGACGCCCGCGCCGGCAGCCTCGGCGAGATGTTCGGCGTGGTCCGTCAGGTGGCCAACGACTTCTCCTCGATCGTCCGCAACTCGCTGATCAGCACCCAGTATCCGGAGCGCGAGGCGTTCATCGTCGAGCTCTCGCAGACGCGCTCGCTGCCCTCGATCGACCAGCTCGAGCGGTTCTGGTTTGAAATCCAGCGCGAGATGACCGAGACCGGCAATGTGGTGCGCTTCAACACCCAGCTGGTGGAGCCGAGCGGTGAGGCCGCCCAGGCCTCGGTGGTGCGGGTCGGCGCCTTCGGCGCGGTCAGCGATGGCCGCTACCTCGCCTATCTGCCCAGCGAACAGAAGCTGGCGGTGATGGCGCGTCAGCCCGGCGGCGAGTTCAACGAGGCCGCCAAGGCGCTCGAGAGCACCAGCAGCGGCTATGTGAAGTCAGTGCTCGATCCCACCCGCGGCGTGCTGCTCACCATCTACGCCCAGCGTCCGGGCTGGGTGGAGCGCATCGCCGAGGGCGAGGCCGTCGGCATCGTGATCATCATCGTCGGCTTCATCGGTGCGGTGCTGGCGATCTACCAGGCCGCCTACCTGATCGCCGTGCGTGCCCGGGTGCGTCGCCAGCTGGCCCAGCTCGACACCCCCAACAGCGACAACCCGCTGGGTCGTGTGCTGTCGACCTTCAAGGGCGACGCCAAGGCGCTCGAAGAGGATGCCGAGGTGGTGGAACTGCGCATCTCCGAGGCGGTGCTGCGCGAAGTGCCGAAGCTCGAGCGTTTCCAGGCCTTCCTGCGCCTGGTGGTGGCGGCCGGTCCGCTGCTCGGTCTGGTCGGCACCGTGATCGGCATGATCATCACCTTCCAGAGCATCGTGGAGTCCGGCTCTTCCGATCCCAAGCTGATGGCCAACGGCATCTCGCAGGCGATGATCGCCACCGTGCTCGGTCTCGGCATCGCGGTGCCGATCCTGTTCATCAACGCCTGGCTGAGCTCGATCTCGCGCTCGATCGTGCAGATCCTCGACGAGCAGAGCACCGGCCTGCTGGCCGAGACGCTCGAGGGCAAGCGCCGTGCTTGATTGGCTGCTGGCGCCGGTGGTCGCCCTGCATCGCATGCGCGAGCTGGGCGGCCCGGTGGTGGACTACATCTTCCTGTCCTGCCTGGTGATGTGGACCCTGGTGGTCGAGCGCTGGTGGTACTACAACCGGGTCCTGCCGCGGCAGGCCTCGGCCCTGCTCGAGGCCTGGTATGCCCGGCCTGACCGCCACACCTGGACCTCCCACCAGGTGCGCCGCGCCATGATTTCCCAGCTCAAGCTCGGCATGGCGGCCAACATGCAGGTGCTGCGCATGATGGTGCCGCTGTGTCCGCTGCTGGGTCTGCTCGGCACCGTCGCCGGCATGCTCAGCGTGTTCGACGCGATGGCCGCCCGCGGTTCGGCGGACGCCCGCTCGATGGCCAATGGCGTGTCCGAGGCGATGATCTGCACCCTCACCGGGCTCGCGGTCAGCGTCACCGGCCTCTACCCCGTGTACTACTTCCAGGGTCGTGCACGTCTCGAGGCGGAACGACTCGCCGACAAGTTCGTCTACTGACCATGCGCCTGCGCCGTCAATCGATGAAGCACTACGAGGCCGGAGAGACCGGCATCGACCTCGCGCCGATGCTGGACTTCGTCCTCAACCTGCTGATCTTCTTCATCATCACTGCGGTCTTCGTCAAGGAGATCGGCATCACGGTAAGCCGTCCCAACTCCGCCACGGCGGAGAAGAAGGAGGCCGGCAACATCCTGATCGCCATCCTCGCCGATGGCAGCATCCTGATCGATCGCCGCATCGTCGATCTGCGTGCGGTGCGGGCCAACATCGAGCGTCTGCATGCGCAGAAGCCGGATGACGCCGTGGTGGTGATCGCGGACAAGGCGGCCAAGAGCGGCACCCTGGTGCAGGTCATCGATCAGGTCCGGCAGGGAGGCGTGCAGAACGTCTCGATCGCCGCCACCAATACCGGAGGCTAGGCCGTGCAGTCCCAGCATCACAATGCGGAAGCCGAGGAAACCGGCATCGACCTCGCGCCGATGCTCGACTTCGTGCTCAACCTGCTGATCTTCTTCATCATCACCACCTCCTTCGTGAAGGAGGCGGGGACCACCGTCACCCGTCCCGAGGCCGAGACCGCGGAGTCGAAGGAGACCGGCAACATCCTGATTGCCATCCGTCCCAACGGCGACATCTGGATGGACAAGCGCCGCGTCGATCTGCGCGAGGTGCGGCCGGCCATCGAGCGGCTGCATGCCGAGCGCCCGGACGACACGGTGGTGATCATCGCCGATGTCGAGTCCGAGACCGGCGCGCTGACCCAGGTGATGGACCAGGTCAAGCTCGGTGGCATCGACGAGGTGTCGATCGCCGCGCTGGCTCCGGCAGGGTAGGCCCATGTCCTCGAGCAGTCACAACCACGGGCCGCTGGCCACCGGACAGAACAGCGGCGGCCGCATGCTTGCCGCCATCGGCGCCTCCTTTGTCCTGTCGATGGGGATGTTCTGGGGCATGTATGGCCTGATCAGTGGCCATGGCATCGGTGTGGAAAAGACCGATGTCCTGCCCACCATCGATTTCGTGCGCCTCAAGCGCGAGACCGATCTGCAGACCAT
>DASUDX010000054.1:0-40800 GCA_036275365.1 Nevskiaceae bacterium
CGGCTCAAGCAGTTCCTGGATACTGCGTCGTCGGCCTTTGACTATGTCATTGTCGACACCCCACCAGTGCTCGCGGTGGCCGACGCCGCGATCATCGGTAAGTACGCCGGCACCACTCTGATGCTGTTGAAGGCCGGTGAGCATCCGATGCGGATGATCGCCGACGCGGTGAAGCGGCTCGATGCCAGCGGGATCGCGGTGAAGGGGGCAGTGTTCAACCAGGTCGGCCTGGGCGGCGCGGCTAGCTACGGCTACTCCTACAATTACGCGTACCAGTATTCCTATCGGTCCCGGTAGCCGGGTGCCGGCTTGCAGCGCCGGGCCCTGAGGAGAGGCTTGGCGTGAAACGTTCGTGGCGGTCGGTGACGGCGATGCCGTCGGCGCTTCAGGAGGCGCTATACCAGCGCGTGGTCACGCCGGAGATCGAGGCGATGGTGGCGCGCATCCCCAAGCCGGTCGGCAGCTTCGGCTATGACGCCTGGGGCTATCACGAGAGCGCCTTCAAGGTCGGTCTGGGCCTCGCCAAATGGCTGTACGACCACTACTTCCGCGTCCAGGCCCATGGCCTGGAGCAGGTGCCGGCGCAGGGCCGGGTGCTGATCATCGCCAACCACTCCGGCCAGCTGCCGATGGATGGCGTGCTGATCGGCTGCGCGCTCGCCACCAGCCCGCACGGGCCGCGGGCGGCGCGGGCGATGATCGAGCGCTTCTTTCCCACCGTGCCCTGGCTGGGCAATGTGCTCAACGGGATCGGCGGCGTGATCGGCGATCCGGTCAACTGCGCCCGCATGCTGGAGGCCGACGAGGCGATCATCGTCTTCCCCGAGGGCGTGCGCGGCTCGGGCAAGCCCTGGAAGCTGCGTTACCAGCTGCAGCGCTTCGGCAATGGCTTCATGCATCTGGCCCTGCGCCACCGCACACCGATCATCCCGGTGGGTGTGGTGGGCTGCGAGGAAACCATGCCCTCGCTCGCCAACATCGCCCCGCTGGCGCGCCTGCTCAATGTGCCCTATGTGCCGCTGGCGCCGCCGCTGCCATTGCCGGCGCGAGTTTCGCTGCATTTCGGCGCCCCGATGGTCTTCGAGGGTGCGGTGGATGACGAGGCGGCGGTCACCACCCAGGTCGAGGAGGTCAAGACCGCCATCCGCGGTCTGATCGAACAGGGTCTTGCCCAACGCACGAGCGTCTACTGACAGCCATGGCCACTCCTCGCAAGCCGGCCGCGCGCAAGCCGGCGTCCGATCGCAAGACCGTGCTGGTCACTGGCGCTGCCGGCAGCCTCGCCAAGCGGGTGATCACCCGGCTCTACGGCCGCTACAACGTGATCGCGGTCGACTTCCGCCGCCAGGTGGAAACCGACGCCGATATCCCCTCCTACCGCGTGGACATGGGCAAGCGCGGCTTCGAGGACATCTTCCGCCAGCATCGCATCGATGCGGTGCTGCACATCGGCCGCATCTTTCCCCACGAGCACGACCGCATGCGGCGCTACAACGCCAATGTGCTCGGTGCCAAGAAGCTGCTCGAGCTCTGCCGCAAGTACGGGGTGGGGCAGGTGCTGATCCACTCCACCTACTTCGTCTACGGTGCGAGTCCCTACAACCCGGCACTGCTGGATGAGGATCATCCGCTCAAGGCCAGCGAGGTGACCCAGGACCTGGTCGATTCGGTCGAGCTCGAAAGCCTCGCCACCATCCATCTCTGGAAGCACCCGGAGCTCAACATCACCATTCTGCGGCCCTGCAATGTGCTCGGTCCGGAGGTGCGCAACAGCATGTCCATCCTGCTCTCGCGCCCGGTGGCACCGGTGCTGCTGGGCTTCTCGCCGCTGATGCAGTTCCTGCATGTGGACGACATGGCCGATGCCCTGGTGGTCGCCTTCGAGCAGAACAAGCCCGGCATCTACAATGTCGCGCCGGATGACTATGTGGCTTACCAGGAGGCGGTGACCCAGTGCGGCTGCCGGCGCCTGCCGGTGCCGTCGATTCCGCCCGCGGTGCCCAAGCTGGTCAGCAATCTGCTGAACTGGAACGCGTTCTTCCCGCCGTACCTGATCAACTACTTCAAGTACCCGGTGATTCTGGACGGCGGCCTGTTCCGGCGAACCTTCGGCTGGACGCCACGGCGCAACCTCAACGACATCTTCAGCTACTACCGCAAGCAGAAGCTGATCGGCAGCTGAGACGCCGGCCCGGCTGACTCAGCGCCGTCGCGCTCCGGTTCAGCGGGCAGCCATCTGGCGGCGGATAGACTCCGTAGACTTCGGAGCCTGATCAACCGGAGATCGCATGAGCAAGAAGCGCAAGACCCCGCCCTCGCCGAAAGTGGACATCGGCATCGACAAGGCCCATCGCAGGCAGATTGCCGATGGTCTTGCCCGCCTGCTGGCCGACGAATACACCCTGTACCTGAAGACCCACAACTTCCACTGGAATGTGACGGGTCCGATGTTCAACACCCTGCACCTGATGTTCGAGACCCAGTACACCGAGGCCGCGCTCGCGGTCGATCTGGTGGCCGAGCGCATCCGCGCCCTGGGCTTCCCGGCGCCGGGGACCTATGCGCAGTACGCGGCGCTCTCGGCGGTCAAGGAGACCAGCGGCGTGCCCGAGGCGCTGGAGATGGTGCGCCAGCTCTGCGCCGACCACGAGACCGTGGTGCGCACCGCGCGCTCGATTTTCCCGCTGGCGGACGCCGCTCACGACGAACCCACCGCCGATTTGCTGACCCAGCGCCTGCAGCTCCACGAAAAGACCGCCTGGATGCTGCGCAGCCTGCTCGAGTGAAACCCGGCCGGTGACCCCGGCCCTGCTGAATGGAGATGACCATGACGGACCGTTCCCCGCTGCCCCGCGCCCTGATCCTCGGCCTGTTGCTGAGCGCCGCACTGCCGGCCTTCGCCGAGGACACCGCCGCGCCGGCCGACCCGGCCCCCGCCGCGGCCGAGGCCCCCGCCGAGGCCCGCCCGGCACCGCTGTCGAACTGCCTGACCCAGACCGGCAGCCGTCTCAAGCGCCGCGACGACCAGTGCCTGGCCGGCGCCGGCCGGGTGGTGACCCGCGAGGATCTGGAACGCAGTGGGCGCATTGATGTGCAGTCCGCCCTGCGGCAGACGGTACCGACCCTGCACTGAAGGCGGACCCGCCCCGGTACCCCCGAACCGGGGGCTGGGGCCGGGGCGCGCGGGCTGGCACACTGGGCGGGATGAGTGACTCTCCCGCCGGGGCCCTGGCCCCCTCTGCCGCGGTTGCGGACCGCAGCCCCCTGCTGGTGGTGCGCCGCCTGCGCATCCATTTCGAACGCCGCGATCTCGCCTGGTGGCGCCGCCCGGTCTCGGTCAAGGCCGTTGACGGCATCGATTTCAACCTCCGGCCCGGCGAAACCCTGGGCATCGTCGGCGAGTCGGGGTGCGGCAAGTCGACCCTGGCCCGCGCGCTGGTGGGCCTGCAGCCGGTGACCTCGGGCGCCATCGAGTTCGAAGGTCGCGATCTCTCCCGGCTCGACGAGAAGGCCTTCCGCCCCCTGCGCCGGCAGATCCAGATGATCTTCCAGGATCCGCTGGCCAGCCTCGATCCGCGCATGACCATCGGTGAATCGATTGGCGAGCCCCTGCGCGCGCTCTACCCGGAGATCGGCAAAGCCGAGCGCGAGGCGCGGGTGCGCCAGTGGCTGGACAAGGTCGGCCTCTCGGCAATGCTGGCGGACCGCTACCCCCACGAGTTCTCCGGCGGCCAGTGCCAGCGCGTGGGCATTGCCCGCGCCCTGATCGTGCAGCCGCGCCTGCTGGTCTGCGACGAGCCGGTGTCCGCGCTCGATGTCTCGGTGCAGGCGCAGATCCTCAATCTGCTCGCCGATCTGCAGCGCGAGCTCGATCTCGCCCTGCTGTTCATCGCCCACGATCTCTCGGTGGTGCGACACCTCAGCCACCGGGTGATGGTGATGTATCTGGGCAAGGTGATGGAGCAGGCCGAGACCGAGGTGCTGTTCCGCCAGCCCATGCACCCGTACACGCGGGCGCTGATGGCGGCGATCCCCGGCTTCGATCCGGAGCAGCCGCCCGCCTTGCTGCCCGGGGAACCGGCGAGCCCGGCGCAGCCCCCGCCGGGCTGCGTGTTCGTCAGCCGCTGTCCGATGGCCGATCACCCCTGCAACCGCTCGGTGCCGCACCTCAAGCGGGTGGCCAGCGGGGCTCACGCCGCCTGCCACTATCTCGGCGCGGTCGGGGCCTAGTGCAGCCCCGGCATCAACCCGGGCGGCCTCTCCCGGTAACCGCGGCGCAGCCGCGGAGGCGGCTCAGCCGCAGCGCGGCCGCTTGCCCTGGGCCTTGGCCTGCTCGTAGAGCGGCAGCGCCACGCTGAGCCGGCCGCTGAGGTTGCCGATGCGGGTCTGGTCCGAGGGGTGGGTGGAGAGCATCTCCGGCGGCTTCTGGCCGCCGCTGGCCCGGCCCATGTTCTGCCAGAGGTTGATGGACTGACGCGGATCGAACCCGGCCTTGGCCATCAGGTCGAGGCCCAGCAGATCGGCCTCGGTTTCATGCGCGCGCGAGTAGGGCAGCAGCAGCAGGGTCTGGGTGGCCAGCCCCAGCACCTCGGGGCTGATGCCGGTGACCGCCGAGGCGGCCATGGTGCCGAGCTCGCCGGCCATGCTGGAGGAGACCCGCTCGTTGGAGTGCCCGGCCAGCACATGCGCCACCTCGTGGCCGACCACGGCGGCGAGCTGGTCCTGGTTCTCGGCGATCTTCAGCAGGCCGGTGTAGACGCCGATCTTGCCGCCGGGCAGGGCGAAGGCGTTGACATCATCGCTCTGGAAGGTGGTGACCTCCCAGCTGGACGGGATCGGCACATTCCAGTTCATCCCCGGCACTTCGCGGGTGATCAGGTTGGCCACGCACTGCACATAGCCGGACTGGCGGCTGTCGCGGGTGGCGGGCTCCTTCTTCTGCAGCTCGCGGTAGGTGGCCACGCCCATCTGGGTGACCTGTTCGTCGGAGACCAGCTTGAGCTGGCGCCGGCCCAGTGGCGAGGTGCCGCAGGCGGCGACCACCAGGGCGGCGATCAGGCCGGCCAGCAGCACGCGGGTGGAAAGTCGGTCTTGCATGCACAGGCTCTCGGCAGGGGTTGAGCGGCGCTCGGATGGTAGCCAAACTGGCCATGAACCGGCGCTGAAATCCCGCCGGAAGGGGTGTTCGATGCAGCTGCGTGACGGCCTGCTGTTGCTGATCCTGGTCACCGCCCCCGCCGCGGCGCTGGAACCACCGAGACCCGAGCGCGATCCCGGCGAGGTGGTGCAACTCCAGCTGCAGGGCCTGCAGCAGGCCGATGCCGCCGGTTTCGAGCAGGCCTTCACGCTGGCCTCGCCGGGCAACCAGGCGCAGACCGGGCCGCTGCCGCGCTTCGTCGCCATGCTGCGCGAGGGCTATCCGGAACTGCTCGGCCACCGTCAGGCCGAGCTGGGCGGCATCCTCATCGAAGGGGAGCAGGCGCTGGTGCCGGTCAGACTGCAGGCCCGCAACGGGCTGAGCTTCCAGTATGTGTTCCTGCTCAGCCGCCAGACCGAGCCGCCCTTCGTCGACTGCTGGATGACCGATGCCGTGCTCGGCGAGCCGGAGCGCGCCGACGAGCAGGCGCTCTGAGGCGGCTCAGCCGCCGCCGAGCACCTTGGTCAGCCCCTTGCCGAGGCTGGCGGCGCCGCCCAGGCTCCAGCCGCCATCGACCGGCATGACGATGCCGGTGATGTAGCTTGCCATCGGGCTCGACAGGAACAGGCAGGCATCGGCAATCATGTCGACACTGCCCATGCAGCCCAGCGGCACCGACTCCACCGCCAGCTTGCGGGCAGCCTCGGTCGGCGCCAGCCGGCGCATGCCCTCGGTGTGGTCGATCGGACCGGGCACCACCGAGTTCACCCGCACGCCCACCGGCCCCCATTCGAGGGCGGCGACGCGGGTCACCATGTCCACCCCGGCCTTGGCGGCGCAGACATGCATCTGGAACTCCATGGGCAGGAAGGCCTGCGGGGCGGAGATGTTGATGATGCTGGCGCCCGGCTTGGTGAGGAAGGGAAAGGCCGCGCGCAGCACATGGTAGGTGCCGAGCAGATCGATCTCCACCACCGCCTTGAAGCCGTTGGCGCTCATGCCCAGGGCCGGCGCCGGGAAGTTGCCGGCGGCGCCCGACACCAGAACATCGATCGCACCGAAGGCGCCATGCGCCTGCTTGAGCGCGGCCTCGGTGGCCGCGTAATCGCGCACATCGGCGGCGAAGCCCTGGGCCTCGGCGCCCAGCGCCCGCAGGCTCTGCACCGCGGCGTCCACCTTGTCCGCCGAGCGCGACTGCACGCAGACCTTGGCGCCCTGGCGGGCGAAGGCCTGGGCCACGCCCAGATTGATGCCGCTGGTGCCACCGGCGACGAAGACATGACGGCCGCGGAAGTCGAAGGGCTGGGACATGGTCAAGGCGCGGCTCCGGTTTGTGATGCGCGGCACTCTAACAAGTACCGCTGATCGCGGCGGCGCCCACGCCCATCGGTGCTCCCGTGCGCGCTCCCCCTCCACCGCCGCTGAGCGATCCAGACTGCGCTCCCTTGCCCTCCGGCCGTTCCGGATGGATGCGATCTGACTATGGCTTTTGACCCCTCCGTCCCCCCATCCTTGGCGAATCCCCCGCCTGCCGCGCCTGCCCCGCCCTCCCGGTCGATGTTCCTTGGACGCCTCCCGATCCTGAACCAGGTGTCAGTTCGCACCCGGCTGCGGATCTTTGTGTTTGGCCTGTTTGCCCTGCTCGGCCTGATGGCTTTCGAGCTCTACCGCTTCGTCTCGGCCGAGCAGAAGCTGATCGCCGCCGAGAATGTCCAGGCCCAGCGCCTGGAGGTGCTGCAGGAGCTGCAATCCGCCTTCACCCAGTACCGCTACTGGAACTGGTATCTGCTGTCCTCGGCGATGATCGAGGACGAGCGCGAGACCGGCCGGCGGTCCGCCGAGCTGGCCCTCGAGCGGGTGACCCTGGCGCTGGAGCGCGCCACCCCGCTCGACCCCGAGCCGATGGCCCAGCTGATGGCCCTGACCCGTCGCTACCAGTCGGCGATCGCCGAGGCCGAGCTGCGGCTGCAGGCCGGTGATCCCGCCGGCTATCGCCAGCAGATCATCGACGGGCGCGCGCTGGTGGCCGAGTTGCAGCAGCGGCTGGACCAGGCCCAGGCCCGCGAGCAGGGCACCCAGACCGCGCTGCGCAACGCCCAGCGCCTGCGCGCCGAGCACGCCCTGGGCCAGACCGCCCTGATCGGCGGCTCGATTCTGGTCGGCGGCCTGCTGCTGCTGTGGCTGATCCTGCGGCAGGTGGTGCGGCCGCTGGATGGCATCGGCACCGCCCTGCGCCAGCTGCACGATCCGGCCCAGGGCAGCCTGCCCGGCAATGCCGGTGCGGTCGACGAGTTCGGCGAGATGGTCACCGCCCTGCGCCAGTTCCGCGCCCAGTCCGCCACCCTGCATTACCTCGCCTACACCGACAGCCTCACCGACCTGCCCAACCGCGCGCGGCTGGAGCGGGCGCTGACCGAGCGCCTGAGCGATCACCGCATCAGCGGCCGCAGCCTGGCGCTGATGTTTCTTGATCTCGATCACTTCAAGTCGATCAACGACTCGCTGGGACATTCGCGCGGCGACCGCTACCTGCGCGAGGCGGCCTATCGGCTGCGCCAGCTGGCGCCCCCGCAGAGCCTGATCGTGCGCTACAGCGGCGATGAGTTCGCCATCCTGCTCACCGATCTGGCGGCCGACGGCGGCGAACAGGGGCGGGTCGAGCAGCTGGCCCAGCGCATCCTCGAGGGCATGAGCCTGCCGGTGGACCTGGAGGGCCACAGCCTGTCGATGAGCGCGAGCATTGGCATCGCCCTGTTCCCCCGCGATGTCGCCGATGTCGACGAGCTGGTCAGCAGTGCCGATGCGGCGATGTATCTGGCCAAGCGCTACGGGCGCAACCGCGTGCAGTTCGCCACGCCCACCCTGACCGCCGACATCCGCAACCGCGTGCGGCTGGCCAGCGACATCCGGCGTGGGCTCGCCGCCGATGAGTTCGAGCCCTTCTACCAGCCGGTGCTCGATGTGATGAAGGGCACGGTGATCGGTGCCGAGGCGCTGCTGCGCTGGCGCCACCCGGAGCGTGGCCTGGTGATGCCGGGCGAGTTCGTGCTCGCCGCCGAGGAGTCCGGCTCCATCGACCAGCTCGGCGGTCGCTGTCTGGAACGCGGCTGCGCCGATCTGCAGCGGCTGGCCGAGCAGCATCCGCAGATCCGCGTCTGCGTGAACCTCTCGGTGCGCGAGCTGCGCAGCAATGACCTGGTGACCCGGGTGCGGCGCACCCTGCAGCGCGCCGGGCTCAAGCCGGGCCAGCTCGAGCTGGAGATCACCGAGAGCACCGCCATGGAGCACGCCGAGGCCACCACCCGGGTGCTGCACGAGCTGCACCAGCTCGGGGTGAATCTGAGCATCGATGACTTCGGGACCGGCTATTCCTCGCTGGCCTATGTGCAGCGCCTGCCGGTGCAGAAGATCAAGATCGATCGCACCTTCGTCGCCCAGCTCTGCGAGACCCCGGAGGCCGAGGCGATCGTGGTGGCGACCCTGGCGATGGCCCGCGCCCTCAAGCTCGATGTGGTGGCCGAAGGCGTCGAGACCATCGCCCAGATGCTGCGGCTGTGCGAGCTGGGCTGCACCCAGCAGCAGGGCTTCCTGTTCTCGCGGGCGCTGCCGGCCGAGGACTTCCGCACCTGGGTGGCGACCGCCCCCAAGCGCGTGGTGGACATCGCCAGCGTCGCCTGAGGCGAGCCCGGAATCCGCCTCAGGGTTCCAGGCGCTCGATCACCCAGCCGGCGCCGTCGCGGCGGTAGCGCAGGCGGTCGTGCAGACGCCCGCCGCGGCCCTGCCAGCATTCCACCTGCTCCGGGCGCAGGCGGAAGCCGCCCCAGTCCTCCGGCAGCGGGATGGCGGAGCCGTCGGCATAGCGCGCCTCGTTGTCGGCCAGGCGCTGGTCGAGCTCGGCCCGGCTGGCCACCACCTGCGACTGCCGGGAGGTGGCGGCGCCGATCTGCGAGAGCCGCGGCCGCGAGTGGAAGTAGGCCTCCGATTCCTCGCGGCTGAGCCGCTCGATGCGCCCTTCGAGGCGCAGCTGGCGCTCCAGCTGGTCCCACCAGAACAGCAGGGCGGCGCGCGGGTTGTCGCGCAGCTCCAGACCCTTGCGGCTGCCGTAGTGGGTGAAGAAGCGCGGGCAGCCCTCGGAGAAGCCCTTGAACAGCACCATGCGGGCGGAGGGCGCCCCGTCCGCGCTCGCCGTGGCCAGGGCCATGGCGCCGGGCTCGATCATGCCGGCGGCGCGGGCGTCGTCGATCCAGCGCGCCAGCTGCGCCATCGGGTCGGGCAGCAGCTGATCGGGGTCCAGCGGCGGGTTGCGGGTGTACTGGCTCATCGGCGGTATCCGGAAATCCGGCGCGCAGTGTGGCGCAGGCGCCGCCTGGCGGGGGCGCGGTCGCAGCGCTGCCTCATCGCCCGCGGGCATCGGGTAGAGTCCGGTGGATCGCCTTTTTCGGTCTTGCAACGGAGCTGCCCATGCCGGTCCCCTCCCGCTTCCGCGCCCTGCGGGTTCATCAGGTCGAGAAGGCCACCCGCGCCCAGATCGAGGACATCAGCCTCGACGATCTGAGCCCCGGCGAGGTGGTGATCCGCGTGGCCTACTCGGGCATCAACTACAAGGACGCGCTGGCGGTCACCGGCAAGGGCCGGATCATGAAGGGCTACCCGCGGGTGGCCGGCATCGATCTCTCCGGCGTCGTCGAGTCCAGCAGCGATGCCCGCTATGTGCCGGGTCAGGCGGTGCTGGTCACCGGCTGCAACATCGGCGAGCTGCTCGACGGCGGGCTGGCCGAGTACGCCCGGGTGCCGGCCGAGGCGGTGGTGGCGCTGCCCACCGGGCTGACCCTGTTCGAGGCGGCGGCCATCGGCACGGCAGGCTTTACCGCGGCGCTGGCGCTGCGGCGCATGCTGGAGAACCACCAGACCCCGGAGCTGGGACCGATCGCGGTGACCGGCCCCACCGGCGGGGTCGGGTCGATCGCCATCGGCCTGTTCAAGCGCGCCGGCTTCTCGGTGACCGCCATCACCGGCAAGAAGTCCTGGGCCAGCGACTATCTGCAGCAGCTCGGTGCCAACGAGGTGATCAGCCGGCAGACCCTGGAGATGGGCAAGAAGCCGCTGGAAACCGCGCTGTGGGGCGGGGCGGTGGACAACATCGGCGGCGAGACCCTGGCCTGGCTCACCCGCACCACCCGGCCCTGGGGCAACATCGCCAGCATCGGCCTGGCCCAGTCCCATGAGCTGAGCACCACGGTCATGCCCTTCATCCTGCGCGGGGTGAGCCTGCTCGGCATCCATTCGGTGGAGTGCCCGCGCAGCTGGCGCCTGGAGCTGTGGCAGAAGCTCGCGCATGACTGGAAGCCGCGCGGGCTGGACAAGCTGATCGCCACCCGGGTGGTCGGTCTCGACGAGGTGCCGGGCATCTGCGAGGAGCTGATCGACGGCACCGTGCAGGGCCGCACCGTGGTGCGCCTGGCCGGTGGCTGAGTGAGGTGAGCAAGGCGCCGTCAGCCGCGCCCGCCGGCGAGGACACAGCGGGCTCCCGCCACCCGGCCGCTGGCGCCTGCGCGCCGGGTCCGGCCCACCGCCACGGCCACCACCACGACCACGGCCCGGGTCATGGGCAGCGGTCCGCTGCCGCGGCGGCCGGGGACGGCGGCGCCGATCCGGACGAGACCGCCGCGCATCAGGAGCCGGCGGCCGATGGCTCGCGTCTGCGCCTGGCGCTCGGGCTCACCGTCGGCTTCATGGCGGTGGAGCTGGCCGCCGGCGTCTACAGCGGCTCGCTGGCCCTGATCGCCGATGCCGGCCACATGGCCACCGATGCCGCCTCCCTGGCGCTGGCCCTGTTTGCCGTCTCGGCCGCGCGGCGCCCGGCTGACGCCCAGCGCTCGTTCGGCTATGCCCGGGCCCGCGTGCTGGCGGCCTTCGTCAATGCCCTGGCGCTGATCGGGCTGGCCGGCTGGATTGCGGTGGAGGCGCTGCTGCGCCTGCTGGAGCCCGCGCCGGTGCTGGCCCTGCCTATGCTAGTGGTGGCCAGTCTCGGGCTGCTGGTGAACCTGCTGTGCCTGCGGATTCTTCACGGCGGCCATCATCACGATCTCAACACCCAGGGCGCGATCGCCCATGTGATCGGCGATCTGCTCGGCTCGGTGGCGGCCATCGCTGCCGCCCTGCTGATCCTGTTCACCGGCTACACCGTGGCCGATCCGCTGCTCTCGGTGGTGGTGGCCGGCCTGATCGCCCGCCACGGCCTGCGGCTGGCCCGTGACTGTGCCCATGTGCTGCTCGAAGGCACCCCGCGCGGGCTGGATCTCACCGCCCTGCGCCAGCAGCTGCCGGCGGCAGTGCCGGGCCTGCGCGAGGTGCACCACCTGCACGCCTGGGAGCTGGTGCCCGGGCAGATCCTGATGACCCTGCACGCGGTGGTCGACCCGGCCGAGCTCGATCCCGATCAGGCCCCGGCGCGGATCGCCCGCTGGCTGGGCGAGCAGCACCGGGTGCACCATGTAACCGTACAGGTCGAGCGCCAGCCCTGCGCCAGCCGATGCGAGGCCTGAGGGCCTGAGACATCGTCCGGGTCTAAGCCCAGGCACGAGCACCCGCTGCGGGTTGCCCCCGGCCACTGCCCAACGTTTTGGACGCACGCCCTGGGCTGCCGTCCCGCTCCGGTCAGCCCAGGAGCGCCGCTGGCGCCCCGGGCTGCCGGCAGACCATCGCGCCTTACTCGCTCAGGGTTTTCTCGCTGATCTTCTGCGCGGCGATTTCCGCCGGGCTGAACGGGAAGCGATGCCACTGCTTGGCCGAGTAGGCGCGGGTGAAGTCGGCGAAGTGGGGATTGGCCGGATCGGTGGACTGCGAGTAGGTGAGGAAGCCCTCGGAGCGCACCTGGCCGTTCTCCCAGGTCACGGTGTGGATGTAGCTGTTGCCATAGTCCACCCGCAGCCCCTGCTCGTTGAGCGGCAGGGTGTCGGCGATGGTGAAGGCCCCCTCGTAGAACTGCCCGCCGAAGATCGGGATCGCCTCCTCGATGGCGAAGGGCCGCTGCACCTCGCCCAGCGGCGCGTCGAAGGCAAAGCCACTGGCGCTGACATTGGCCACCGCGGTATCGAAGGCCTCCTGCACGCCCTGGGCCGCGGCGTTGAAATCACGCGGCGTGTTGACCGGATCGGCTGCCGAGAAGGGCGTCGACCAGTAATCGCCGCCCCGGTCGGCGCCGCCGGAGAGCTGCAGGAAGAACTCGCGCCAGAGGTGGGCGCCGCGTGAATCCAGATTGGCGCGGCCGTCCCAGGCGCTGAGCGCGGCACAGGCCTCGGCGGCCGCCCCGCTGGCTCCCGGGCAGAGCTCGGCCAGCAGGCTGGCGCGGGCCAGCCGCTCGCTGTGCAGGGCGCTGGAGAGCGTCACCTCCTGCAGCAGGGGCAGGGTGAAGCCGGGCGCGCCCAGCCCATCGCTGCCGGCCATGCGCTCCTGGTACTGCACGATGGCCTGGCGGGTGCGCAGGCTGCGCTCGGTTTCCTCGTCGCCGATGATGCGGTCGAAGCCGGTGATCGGTGCCGCCGGATTGGTCAGCCAGTAGCTGTCATTGCAGTTGTGCACCCAGTCGTCGCGCTCCAGGGTCGGCAGATTGGAGCGACCGAAGATGCCGGGCACCGGCGCATCGGGGTCGCTGCCCCATTCGCAGGCCGAGCGCGATCCATCCAGCACCGGCAGGCCCGGCACCAGGGCGCCGATGGCGGTGGCGATCGGCTGGGCCGAACAGGTCTGCACCTGTTCGTCGGTGACGTGCGGCACCACGGTGACATCGCCGTAGTAGGCGCGGCCCCCCGGGCCGCTGGCGACGGTGTTCACCCACGGCACCCCGAGCACGCTGCCGTGCAGATCGATGAACTCATCGAGCGAGGCCGCCTGGTTCCAGGCGGCGAACTGGTTGATCAGACGATCGTTCTCGGCATTGGCATCGCGCAGGGCATAGGCCTTGGCGTTGTTCCAGCCCAGCACCGGCACCCCGCTGACTTCCAGCACCAGCATCGGTCCGTAGTGCGAGCGGTAGAGCGTGCGGCTCTCCTCGCTGAGGCTGCCGTCCGCTTCCTTCACCGCGATGGTGAGGGTGCTCGCCTCCAGATCGCGCAGAGCCCCGTCGTAGAAGTACTGCGTGGGGTTGGCCGGGTTCAGCGTCAGCTCGTAGAAGGTGAAGCGGTAGGCGGTGGAGACGGTATGACTCCAGGCCACCTGGTTGTTGAAGCCGATCAGCACGGCGGGTACGCCGAACAGCGACACGCCCATGATGTCGAGCTGGCCCGGCACGGTGAGATGGCTCAGATACAGCCGCTCCGGCCCGGTCCAGGGAAAGTGCGGATTGCCGAACACCATGCTGGAGCCGTCCTGGGTGCTCTCGGCCCCCAGCGCATACATATTGCTGCCGAAGCGGCGGCTGGTGTGGTCGAAGAAGGCCAGCGGCCCCGGATCCAGGCGCAGGGCCTCGGCCGGGCTCAGGGCGGGCGTGGCCGCGGCCTTGCCGTCGCCGCGGCGGGCCGAGGTGACCGGCGGCTGGGCATTGGCGATCTCGCTGACGAACACCGAGGAGCTGGCCAGCACGCCGAGGCGGAAGTAGCGGCGGTACATGTCCGCCTCCTCGATCTCGAACAGCCAGTCGGCATCGCGGCAGGCGGCATGGCGGCCCGGGTGCTCGCCGGCCTTGAGCTCGCGGATGTAGCGGTTGTAGCCGCGCACGAAGCCGGCGCTGACCTCGCGCAGATCGGCGCGGGTGGCCGCCCGGGTGCGGGCGACCACTGCATCGGTGGCCTGGCTCTTCCAGAAGAAATCGCTGCTGACATTGTCCGAGACATTGCCGTTGGGCACGATCCGGTAGCTGCCGTCACGGCCGAAGTAGCGCGCGCGCTCACCGCGGATGGTGACCAGATCCTCCTGCAGCACGCAGAGGTTGTCCTCGGCGAAGGCATAGCCATAGCCCAGCCCCAGCCCGCCGAAGGTCTCCGAGCGGATGTGGGGAATGCCATAGGTGGTGCGGGTGATGGTCACCCCGGCGCCCGGACTGCTGCCCGGGGGCTGCGAGCTGCCGCAGGCGGCAAGCGTCAGGGACAGGGCGGCAACCGCCCACCGGCGGGGGTCAGGGCGCATCGGGTTCTCCTCCAGCCCTTCGGACGAGGGCCTGTGGCGGGACTATAGCCCGGGCCGAGACCCGATTCCGCCGTCGGTTCAGTCGCCGTCGCCGGTTGCGTCCTCCACCGCCTCCTTCACCCCCTCGGCGGCGGCTTCCAGGGCATCGGCGGCATCCTCGGCGGCGTCCTTGAGCTTTTCGTTGTCGCGCAGGTTCAGCGCATCCTGCAGGCCGTTCTTGCCCTCGCCGAAGGGATTGCCTTCGCTGCCACAGGCGCTCAGCAAGCCGCAAGAGAGCAGAACCGCCAGCAGAGAGGAACGGGTCATGGCAACACTCCAGTCAGGGATGAGGGGGCAGGCTGCCCAGCCTGCCTGAATCCGGGCTGAGCCGCGTCTCATCCACAGCGCCCTAGAGAAAACACACCGGCAGGGCCCGTTGCGGTGTGCACTTGCGTCTAATGCTGCCATGCACAACACGCCGCTCGCGCTGCTCAGTCCGCCGCCTCCGCATCCGGAGGAGCTGGCGCGGGTGCGCGCGATCGAAGAGCTGCAGCTGCTCGATCGCCACACCGATCTCGGCTTTGACCGGGTGGTGCGGCTGGCCCGGAATGTGCTCGGTACGCCCATCACCGCCTTCACCGTGGTGCATGGCCAGTGCCTGCACTTCCGCGCCGCCACCGGCACCGATCTGCTCGAGGCACCGCGCGACACCGCCTTCTGCGCCTACACCATCCTCGGCGAGGGTCTGCAGGAGGTGCCGGACTTGCTCGCCGATCCGCGCTTCCAGAGCAACCCGATGGTGATCGGCGAGCCCGGGCTGCGCTATTACGCCGGCATCGCGGTGCGCGCGCCGGATGGCTCGCCGGTGGGCGCGCTGTGCGCCATCGACCACAACCCGCGCCAGCTCAGCGCCGACCAGCGCACCGCTCTGGTGGATCTGCGCAATCTGCTTGAGGAGAACCTGGCGCTGCGGCTGCTGAGCCTGCGCGACCATCTCACCGGGCTCTACAACCGCCGCTACTTCGACGAGGTGCTCAAGCGCGAGTGGAGCCGCGCCTACCGGCGCCTGCTGCCGCTGTCGGTGCTGATCCTCGATGTCGATCATTTCAAGCGCTACAACGACCAGTACGGCCATGTCGCCGGCGATCAGTGCCTGATCGAGCTGTCGCGGGCGCTGGCCCCGCAGACCCGGCGGGCCTCGGATCTGGTGGCGCGCTACGGTGGCGAGGAGCTGGTGCTGGTGCTGCCGGAAACCGATCTCGACGGCGCGGTGGCGGTGGCCAACCAGATCCGCCGCGCGGTCGAGCGCCTGGCCATTCCGCATGCCGGCAGCCCCAGCGGCATCGTCACCGTCTCGGTCGGCGGCGCGGTGGCCACCAGCAAGGAAGATCTGCTGCTCGGCGACAACGCCCTGCTGGCCCGCGCCGACGAGGCGCTCTACGAGGCCAAGCGCAGCGGCCGCAACGCCACCCGGGTGGTCACGCTCTAGCCGGTCGGGCGGCTTGCCGGCGCGCGCTGGGCCGGACCAAGATCAGGCCCCTCTTCCGCGACCCGGATTGCTCTGATGGATGCCTCCCTGCTGATCGGCCAGGGCGAGACCGCCCAGCGCCTGCTGGCCCGCTATGCCAACCGCCACGGCCTGGTGGCCGGCGCCACCGGCACCGGCAAGACGGTGACCCTGCAGGTGCTGGCCGAGGGCTTCTCCGAACTGGGGGTGCCGGTGTTCGCCGCCGATGTGAAGGGCGATCTCTCCGGCATCGGTGCCGCTGGCGAGCCCAAGCCCCGGCTGCTGGAGCGCGCCGCCCAGGTCGGGGTCCCCGACTTCCGCGTGCAGGCGACCCCCACGGTGTTCTGGGATGTGTTCGGCCAGTCCGGACATCCGCTGCGCGGCACCGTCTCCGACATGGGCCCGCTGCTGCTCGCCCGCCTGCTGGATCTCTCCGAGGTGCAGGAAGCGGTGCTGACCCTCGCCTTCAAGATCGCCGATGACCAGGGCCTGCTGCTGATTGATCTCAAGGACCTGCGCGCCCTGCTCCAGCATGTGGGCGAGCATGCCCGCGACTACGGGGCCCAGTACGGGCTGGTCTCGCCCGCGAGCGTGGCGGCGATCCAGCGCGGCCTGCTGGCGCTGGAATCCGAAGGCGCCGCCAGCTTCTTTGGCGAGCCGGCGCTGGCGCTCACCGATCTGATGCGCCAGGACCTCTCCGGGCGCGGCATCGTCAATGTGCTGGCGGCCGATGTGCTGTTCCAGAAGCCGCGGCTCTACGCCACTCTGCTGCTGTGGCTGCTGGCCGAGCTGTTCGAGGAACTGCCGGAGGCCGGCGATCTCGATCGCCCGAAGCTGGTGTTCTTCTTCGATGAGGCCCATCTGCTGTTCAAGGACGCGCCCAAGGCCCTGGTGGAGAAGGTCGAGCAGGTGGTGCGGCTGATCCGCTCCAAGGGCGTGGGCATCTACTTCGTCACCCAGAATCCGCTCGATCTGCCCGAGGCGGTGCTGGGCCAGCTCGGCAACCGCGTGCAGCACGCCCTGCGCGCCTTCACCCCGCGCGACCAGAAGGCGGTGCGCGCCGCGGCGGAGACCTTCCGCAGCAATCCGCGCCTCGATGTGGAGGCCGCGATCACCGAGCTGGGCGTGGGCGAGGCCCTGGTCTCGGTGCTGGAGGACAAGGGCATCCCCGGCATCGTGCAGAAAACCCTGATCCGTCCACCGGCCTCGCGGATCGGCCCGCTGACCGCCGCCGAGCGCGCCCAGCTGATCCAGCGCAGCCCGCTGGCCGGCCGCTACGAGGCTCTGGTGGATCGGGAATCCGCCTACGAGAAGCTGCAGGCCCGTGCCCAGGCCGATGCCGCCCCGGCCGCGCCGGCGGGCGGGGCAGCGGCGGCCGATGACTGGCAGCAGCAGGTGCAGGAGACCTGGGGGCGGCCGCCGTCCCGCCGCGCGCCCGCCTCAGCGCCGGCGCGGGCACCGGCCCGGCGCGGCGACTCGGTGATGGAGGCGGTGGTCAAGAGCGCCGGGCGCAGCATCGCCTCCAGCGTCGGCCGCGAGGTCGGCCGCCAGCTGCTGCGTGGCCTGCTGGGCTCGCTGAGCAAGCGCTAGGCGCGCACCGCGCCGCTGGGCGGCGGACAGCCGCGGCTGTCCGCCCGGTGTCCGCAGCCGCGGGCGGACACCGGCCGCGACCCCGGCGTCCAGACGAAAAGCTCGTCTGATCAGGGAGTTGTGCGGCTGGCACGATCCAGCACGGGGTTTGCTGGAGGTCTCGGGACCTGCCGCTGACCACCCCATGATCGCCGAGCCCGCCAACCAGGATGTCCGCCTTGCCCCGCCGCCGCGCCGGCGTCTGCTCGGGCTGGGGCTGGCCCTGGCCGCCCTCGCCCTGCTGATCTGGCTGGCCGCCCGCGCCGCCACGCCGGGGGTGGACCGCGAGCAGCTGCGCCTGGCCACGGTCAGCCGGGGTCCGTTCGTCGCCGATCTCTCGGTGACCGGCCGGGTGGTGGCGGCGGTGAGCCCGACGCTCTACGCCCCGGCCGCCGGCACCGTGACCCTGGCGGTGCAGGCGGGCCAGCAGGTGGCCGCTGGCGCGGTGCTGGCGCGGCTGGACAGCCCCGAGCTCGCCAGCGAGCACTCGCGCGAGACCGCACAGCTCGCCAGCCTGCAGGCCAGTCTCGGCCGCGCCCGCATCGAGGCCCGCACCACCGAGGCCGCGCGCCGGCAGGCGCTGGACCTCGCCCAGGTGGAACTCGAGGCCGCCGAGCGCGAGCTGCGCCGCGCCGAAGAGGCGCACCGCATGGGCGTCTATGCCCGCCGCGAGGTCGATCGCGCCGCCGATGCCCTGGCCAATGCGCGGGTGCGCCGGGCCCATGCCGAGCGCGAGGTGAGCCTGGCGGTGGACGCCAGCCGCTTCGAGCTGCAGACCCGCGAGCTGGATGTGCAGCGCCAGCAGGTGCTGGTGGAGGAACTGGGGCGTCGCGTGGCGGCGCTGGAGATCCGCTCGCCGGTGGCAGGCCTGGTCGGGGCGCTGGCGGTGGTGCAGAAGGCGCGGGTGGCGGCCGATGCGCCGCTGCTGACGGTGGTCGATCTCTCGGCGCTGGAGGTGGAGATCCAGATTCCCGAGACCCTGGTCGACACCCTCGCCCTGAACCTGCCGGCCGAGATCGATCTCGGCGGCACCGCGCGGCCGGCCCGCCTCACCGCGATCTCGCCGGAGGTGGCCAACAACCAGGTGACCGGCCGGGTGGCCTTCGACGGCGCGCCCCCGGCCGAGTTGCGCCAGAACCAGCGCCTGAGCGTGCGCCTGATCCTGCAGCGCCGGGCCAGCGCCCTGCAGCTGCCGCGCGGCAGCTTCGTGGAGAGCGGCGGCGGCCGCGAGGTGTGGAAGCTGGTGGACGGCGTCCTGACCCGGGTGCCGGTACGGCTGGGCGCCATCGCCGTCGACCGGGTGGAGATTCTCGAGGGCCTGTCCGAGGGCGAGGTGGTGGTGATCGCCGGCGAACAGGATTTCGGCGAGGCCGAGCGCCTCGTGTTGCGCGATTGAGCGGTTCCCCTTTGGGTTGTCCTGGATAGGAGTGTGGCCATGCTGCAGATGGATGAGGTGCAGAAGATCTACCGCACGGATCTCGTGCAGACCTACGCGCTGCGCTCGCTGAGCCTGCGCGTGGCCGAGGGCGAGTTCGTCGCCGTCACCGGGCCCAGCGGCTCGGGCAAGACCACCTTCCTGAACATCGCCGGTCTGCTGGAAACCTTCGACGGCGGTCGCTACCAGCTCGATGGGGAGGATGTCTCGCGGCTCTCCGATACCGCCCGCTCGCGGCTGCGCAACATCAAGATCGGCTTCATCTTCCAGTCTTTCAATCTGATTCCGGACCTGGATGTCTACGACAATGTCGATGTGCCGCTGCGCTACCGCGGCATGGACGGCGGCGAGCGGCGCCGGCGCATTCTCGCCGCGCTGGAGCGGGTGGGGCTGGCCTCGCGGCTGCGCCATCTGCCCTCGCAGCTCTCCGGCGGACAGCAGCAGCGGGTGGCGATTGCCCGCGCGCTGGCCGGCAGTCCGCGCATCCTGTTCGCCGACGAGCCCACCGGCAATCTCGACTCGCTGATGGCCCGCGAGGTGATGGGCATGCTCGAGGAGATCAACGCCCAGGGCACCACCATCGTGATGGTCACCCACGACGCCGAGCTGGCCCGCCGGGTCCATCGCAACATCCACATCATGGATGGCCAGGTCTCCGATCTGCGCCAGCCGCTGGCCGCCTGAGGGGTCCGCCATGATCGGCTACTACTTCCGCCTCGGCTTCCACCAGCTGCGGCGCGCGCCGGTGCTGACCCTGCTGATCGTGCTCACCCTGGCGGTGGGGGTGGCGGCCAGCATGTCGACGCTGACCGTGCTCTATGTGATGTCCGGCGATCCGATTCCGCAGAAGAGCGAGCGCCTGCTCACCCCGCAGATCAACAACTACCCGGTCGATGGTGGCCCGCAGGACGGCAATCTGCCGACCCTGCTGAGCTGGACCGATGTCCGCAATCTGCGTGAGGACGGCCGCGGCCAGCGCCGCAGCGGGCTCTACGGCATCTCCGGCATCCTCTATCCGGAGCGCGATGGA
Source organism: Nevskiaceae bacterium (assembly GCA_036275365.1). Taxonomy (GTDB): domain Bacteria; phylum Pseudomonadota; class Gammaproteobacteria; order Nevskiales; family Nevskiaceae; genus DASUDX01. Next base: position 19,841 of record DASUDX010000054.1, read on the forward strand.
CTCAAGAACTTCTTCGTCGATGGCGTGGCGGTCGATGCCGACTTCTTCGCGATGATGGACGCGCCCTTCCGTGAAGGCAGGGGCTGGAGCGCCGCCGAGGACAGCGCCGAGGCAAGGGTCGCGGTGCTCGGCACCCAGCTCGCCCGCAAGCTGTTCGGCGAGGGCCCGGCGGTGGGCCAGGAAGTGCGCGTGGACGAGCAGCGCTACCGGGTGGTCGGGGTGCTGGATCGTTTCTCCCCGGTGCCGAAGTTCTACCGGCTGGATGGCAGCTCGCGCGCCGGCGCCGGCGAGGATGAGCTGTTCATTCCGCTGTCCACCGCGATTGCCATCGAGAAGGATGTCGACGGCACGGTGAGCTGCTTCCAGCAGACCGGTCCGGGCTTCCAGGGCCGGCTCGCCTCCGAGTGCGTGTGGCTGCGCTACTGGGTGGAGCTGGGCAGTGCGAGCGAGCGGTCCGACTACGAGGCCTATCTGCAGGCCTATGTCGCCGAGCAGAAGACCCAGGGCCGGCTGCCGCGGGCCGACGCCCGCGCCATCGCCCGCGATGTGCGCGAATGGCTGGTCGAGGTGGGCGTGGTGGATGACGATGTGCGCCTGCAGTTCTGGCTCGCCTTCGGCTTCCTGTTCGTCTGCCTGGTCAACACGGTGGGTCTGCTGCTGGCCAAGTTCACCGCCCGTGCCGCCGATGTCGGCGTGCGCCGGGCGCTGGGGGCCACCCGCGGCCAGATCTTCCTGCAATACCTCTCCGAGGCCGCCGCCCTGGGCCTTGCCGGCAGCGTGGTCGGCATCGCCGGGGTGTTCGGCCTGCTGCGGCTGCTGGCCAGCCAGTCACCCGATCTCGAGGCCTATGCGCAGATGGATGCGGTGATGCTGGTCACCACCGTGCTGGTCTCGGTGCTCGCCGCCATCCTCGCCGGCCTGCTGCCCACCTGGCGCGCCACCCGCGTGCTGCCCGCCGTCCAGCTCAAGACCCAGTGAGGCCCCTCATGGAAATCCGTCCCATCCTCTCGGCGCTGTCGCGCAACCGCACCGGCGCCCTGCTGATCGCCACCCAGGTGGCGCTGACGCTGGCCATCATCAGCAACGCCGCGTCGGTGATCCGCGATCGCCTGGCGCTGTCCGAACGCCCCAGCGGGGTGACCGACGAGGCCAGCCTGCTCACCGCGCGGCCGATCCTCAATGCCCGCACCGACCTCGCCGCGCTGATCCGCGCCGATCTCGCCGGGCTCGCCGCCCTGCCCGGGGTGCGCGCGGTCACCGTCACCAACCAGCTGCCGATGGGCCGCAGCGGCTGGAGCCTGACCTTCAGCGCCGGCCGCGAGGAGAGCGCGGTGAGCACCAATGCCTCCTACACCTTCGATGGCGGCGGCCTGCTGGAGACCCTGGGCCTGCGCCTGATCGAAGGCCGTCGCTTCGAAGCCGCCGAGGTGCGCGAGCTCGATCCCGAGCAGTCCGCCGAGCCCCCGCGCGAGGCGCTGGTGACCGCGGCCCTGGCCCGCCATCTGTTCCGCGACGAGGGCCCCTGGGTGGGCCGGGTGTTCTACAGCGGCAATGGACCGCAGGCCGGCGAGCTGCGCATCGTCGGCGTGGTCGAGCGCCTGACCACGCCCTGGGGTCTCGCCGGGGAGGAGGATGCCTACACGGTGATCGTGCCGCAGCGCTTCCTCAATTCCTACAACTACTATGTGATGCGGGTGGAGCCCGGCGCCGAGGCGGCGGTGCGCACGGCGATCGACGAGGTGCTCACCCGCAACGAGCCGGACCGGGTCAACACCGGCATCTACTCGGTGCAGGAGCTGCGCGAGCGGCGCTACCGCAACGAGAAGAGCGTGGCCTGGCTGCTGGTGTCGGTGACGGTGTTCCTGCTGCTGGTGACCGCCAGCGGCATCGTCGGCATGGCCAGCCTGTGGGTGAACCTGCGGCGCAAGCAGATCGGCGTGCGCCGCGCCCTGGGCGCCACCCGCGCCGACATCCTCCGCTACTTCCTCACCGAGAACCTGCTGATCACCAGCGGCGGGGTGCTGGCCGGGGTGCTGGCGGCGCGTCTGCTCAACCAGCTGCTGGTGCGCGAGCTCTCGGTGCCGGCCCTGCCCTGGGATTTCCTCGCCGTCGGGGTGGCCTGCCTGTTCGTGCTGGGGCTGGCCGCCGCCCTGGGCCCGGCCCTGCGCGCCTCGCGGCTGTCGCCGGCACTGGCCACCCGCAGCGTGTGAGCGGCTTGCGCCGGGCGGGGTGCGGACGCGCGCCCCCACCGAGCGCCCAGGCTCTAAGCTGGGCAGCCGCCCAGACCAGGACCGCCCATGCAGGACGAGGTCGATCGTTTCCGCGCCGAGTACCGCGCCCGCCACATCGGTCCCGGCTATTCCGGCCGGGCCCACTTCGCCTTCACGGTGAGCTTTGCCAGCGCCCTGATGGGGCTGGCCCTGACCCAGCTGGAGGCGGTGCAGCCGCTGGAATGGCTGACCGTGCCGCTGACCTTTCTCTACGCCAACTTCGCGGAGTACTTCGGGCACCGCGGCCCGATGCACCACCCGCGCCGCGGCCTGGGCCGGGTATTCGAACGCCATACCCGTCAGCACCACCGCTTCTTCACCGACCAGCGCATGGCCTATGACGAGGTGCGCGATTTCAAGGCGGTGCTGTTCCCGCCGGTGCTGGTGAGCTTCTTCCTGCTCGCCTTCGGCACGCCGGTGGCCCTGCTGCTGGGCCTGCTCTTCGGCGCCAATGTGGCCTGGCTGTTCGCCTTCACCGGCACCGCCTACTTCCTCAACTACGAGCTGCTGCACTTTGCCTACCACCTGCCACCGCAGCACCCGCTGGCACGGCTGCCGGGCCTGGCGCGGCTGCGCCGCCACCACACCCTGCACCACGACCCGCGGCTGATGAGCCACTGGCATTTCAACATCAGCTACCCGATCGCCGATGCCCTGCTGGGCACCCGCCGGCCCCCGGGGTCCTGAGCGTCCGGGAGGGCGCGCGCATGTCCACTCTGCTGATCGTCGATGACAACCAGGCCGTGTGCATGGCCCTGGAGCTGCTGTTCTCCCTGCAGGGGATCAAGACCCTGAGCTGCGCCGGCCATGACCAGGCGCTGGCCCTGCTCGAGCAGCACGAGATCGATGTGGTGATCCAGGACATGAACTTCGGCGCCGATACCTCCGGCCAGGATGGCGTGCGCCTGTTCCACGCCCTGCGCGAGCAGGATCCGGATCTGCCGATCATCCTGCTCACCGCCTGGACCCATCTGGAGACCGCGGTGGAGCTGGTCCGCGCCGGGGCGGTGGATTACCTGGGCAAGCCCTGGGACGACCAGAAGCTGGTCACCACCGTGCTCAACCTCACCCGCCTGTCGCGGGCCACCCGCGAGAACCGCCGTCTCTACGCCGCCCGCCGCAGTGCCCGCCAGCGCCTGCATACCCAGTACCAGCTGTGCGGGATGGTCTACGAGAGCGATGCCCTGCACGAGCTGGTGAGCCTCGCCACCCGGGTGGCCCCGGCCGATGTGCCGGTGCTGATCACCGGCCCCAACGGCGCCGGCAAGGAGAAGATCGCCGAGATCATCCAGGCCAATTCCTCGGTGCGCGAGGGGCCGTTCGTGCGGGTCAATGTCGGCGCCCTGCCGCCCGAGCTGATGAGCGCCGAGCTGTTTGGCGCCGAGGCCGGCGCCTTCACCGGGGCCACCAAGGCGCGGCCCGGCCGCTTCGAGGCGGCGCATGGCGGCACCCTGTTCCTCGACGAGATCGGCACCCTCTCGCTGGAGGGCCAGGTCAAGCTGCTGCGGGTGCTGCAGACCGGCAGCTTCGAGCGGCTCGGCAGCACCCAGACCCGCCAGGTGCGCGTGCGCCTGATCAGCGCCACCAATGCCGACCTGCGGGCGGCGATCAGCGCCGGCACCTTCCGCGAGGACCTCTACTACCGCCTCAATGTGATCGAGCTGAAGCTGCCGGCGCTGGCGGCGCGTCCGGACGACATCCTGCCCACCGCGCGCGCCTTCCTCGAGCCGGGTCGCCGCTTCAGCGCCGAGGCCGAACGCGCCCTGCTCGCCCATGCCTGGCCAGGCAATGTGCGCGAACTGCAGAACTGCGTGCGGCGGGCCCAGCTGCTGGCCGCCGAGCCGGTGATCCAGGCCAGCGATCTGGGCCTGCCGAGCAGCCCGCCGCGGGCCGGCGAGCCGCTGCCGGCGGCGAGCCTGCCCGAGCCGCAGCGCGAGGATGTGGTCGAGGCCCTGGCACGCGCCGGCGGGGTGATTGCCCTGGCCGCGCGCGATCTGGGTCTGTCCCGCCAGGCGCTGTACCGGCGCATGGAGAAGTTCGGCATTCCGCTGCCCGGGGCGCCGGCCGGCCCATGAGCCTGGAGGGCCGCTTCGCCATCGCGGTGGCCCTGGTGCTGGCGCTCGGCATCGGCCTCGGGGCTGGGTTCTCGCGCCTGGTCGGCGAGCTGCCGCTGGCCCTGCTCTGCGCCAGCGCCCTGGGTCTGCCGCTGAGCCTGTGGCTGCTGCACCGCTTCCTGCGGCCGCTGCGGCGCTTCCTGCAGGCGCTCACCGATGCCGTGAGCGGGCTGCGCAGCGGCGACTACAGCCTGAGTCTGGTGGACCGGCGCAGCGACGAGCTGGGCCGGCTGGCGCGCGCCTACAACGAGGTGGGCGAGGTGCTGCGGCGCGAGCGGCAGAACCTCTACCAGCGCGAGCTGATGCTGGACACGGTGATCCAGTCCTCGCCGCAGGCGCTGGTGCTCAGCGACGAACGCGGCCGCATTCTCTACGGCAACAGCGCCGCCCGCCGCCTGCTGGAGCAGGGGCGGCCGCTGGAGGGCCATGCGCTGGAGCGCCTGCTGGACCAGGCCCCGGAGAGTCTGCGCGAGGCGCTGCGGAGCGAGCGGGATGGACTGTTTCCGATCAGCATCCCCGGCCAGGAGCCGGAGGTGCTGCATGTCTCGCGCACCCGCTTCCGTCTCAACAGCCGCGACCATGTGCTGCTGCTGGCCCGTCCGCTGACCCGCGAGATCAACCGCCAGGAGCTGGAGAGCTGGAAGAAGCTGATCCGGGTGATCAGCCATGAGCTCAACAACTCGCTGGCGCCGATTTCCTCGCTGGCCCATTCCGGCCGCCAGGTGGCGCGCGAGCCGGCGCTGCAGCACCGGCTCGACGAGATCTTCGAGGTGATCGAATCCCGCGCCCAGCGCCTGAAGCGCTTCCTCGAGGATTACGCCCGCTTCGCCAAGCTGCCGCGGCCGCAGCGCGAGGTGCTGGACTGGGATCGCCTGCTGGAGCGGCTCGCCCATCTGCAGCGCTTCCGCCGCGAGGGACGCACGCCCCGCCGCCGCTGGTGGCTGGACCCCGGGCAGATCGAGCAGCTGCTGATCAATCTGCTCAAGAACGCCCATGAGGCAGGTGGCGATCCCGAGGCGGTGACGCTGTTCCTCGCCGAGGAGGGCGAGGCCCTGGTGGTGGAGGTGCGCGACCGCGGGCCGGGAATGTCCGAGACCGTGCTGGCCAGCGCCCTGCTGCCGTTCTACTCGACCAAGACCGGCGGCACCGGCCTGGGTCTGGCGCTGGCCCGGGAGATTGCCGAGGCCCACGGCGGGCGCCTGGGCCTGGCCAACCGCGAGGGCGGCGGGCTGGCGGTGCGGCTGTGGCTGCCGGCGCTGCCGCCACCGGCTGCGGCCACTGCCACCGCCAACCCCGCTGCCAGCGCCTAGCGCGCCTCGCCGCGGCGCAGGTAGCGGTCGCGCAGCTGGGTCTGGCGCGACACCAGCGGGATGTCGGTGCCCTGGATAAACACCTTCTCGGCGGCCGTGGTGGTCTCCAGCGGATCGCCGGACCACAGCACCAGATCGGCCAGCTTGCCGGCCTCCACCGTGCCGAGCCGGCCGTCGAGGCCGTAGATGATCGCCGGGTTGCGGCTGATCGCCGCCAGCGCCACCGGGGCCGGCAGCCCGCGCGCCACCGCATTGCCGGCGAGGAAGCGCAGGTTGCGGCTGTTGTGGGTGCCCTTGTCGTCGAGCTGGGCGATGGCGATCAGCACCCCGGCCTGGTGCAGCAGCAGCGGCGCCCGGTCGCGCGCCTCCAGCGCCTCGAAGCGGGCCGGCAGGTTGTGGCTGGGATCGAGGATCACCGGAATCTGCCGGCGCGCCAGTTCGCCGGCCAGCAGATGCGCCTCGGCGCCACCATGGATCACCAGTTTCAGGCCGTACTCGTCGGCCAGATCCAGCGCCCGCTCGATGTCGCTGGCGCGGTGCACGGTCAGCACCAGCGGCAGCTCGCCGGCCAGCACCGGGCGCAGCGCCTCGCGGTCCAGCGCCGAGAGCAGGGCATCGCGCGCCACCGCCGGCCCCGGCTCGCTGCGCAGCTCGTTGAGCGCCTCGCGCAGGCGCGCGAGGCTGGTCAGGCGCGAGTCGCCAGCCGCTTCCGCCGCGGCCTCGCCGAGCACGCCGAACATCGCCACCTTGCCGCGGGTCAGCCAGCGGCTGCGCGGGGCCAGCGCGCCGCGCAGATCCACCACCGCGCCGCGCCCGGCCAGGGGCAGCCGCGCCTTGCCCAGCGTCGGTGCCACCAGGGCGCGGGTGATGCCCTCGATGCGGTTGACCGGAATCAGGCTGGAGCGCGGGTTGAAGCCATCGAGCACATCCAGCGCCGGCCCGATCTCGCTGGTGGCGGCGTCGTGATCCACGCTCTCCTTGACCCCGTCGACCTCCTTCAGGCCCAGCTGGGTGTAGGGATCGAACAGGCCCGGGGTGAGCACCTTGCCGCGCCCGTCGATCACCGTGGCCCCGGCCGGCACCGGCAGCTCGCGGCCGACCGCCTCGATCAGCTCGCCGCGCAGCACGACGCTGGCCCGTTCCAGCGTGCCGGCCGGGCCGAGGGTGAGCACGGTGGCATCGCGGATCACCGTCACCGGCTGGGCCTGGGCGTGCAGCGGCGCCGGCGCCAGCAGGGCGAGCAGCAGGACGAGAGCAATCGGGCGCGTCATGGCGCGGACTCCAGGGCGGCAGGGGTGAGGCCGAGCAGGAAGTCGCTCTCCGGCTCGGCGGCGGGCTGGCGGCGGTCATAGCGACGGCTGCCATCGATGTAGACCTGCTGGGGCAGGGCGTAGACGCTGAAGGGGTCGCGGTCCCAGATCACCACATCGGCGGCCTTGCCGACTTCCAGGGTGCCGGTGTGGGCCTCGATGCCCAGGGCCCGGGCCGGGTTGCGGGTGATCCACTGGATCGCCACCTCGGGGGCGATGGCAAGGCCCGCGCGCTGGCCGGCGGCCATCGCCTTGGCCGCCTCCTGGTTGAGGCGCTGGATGCCGTAGGCGTCATCGGAGTGGACGATCGCGCAGCTGCGCGCCGGATCGGCGGCGTGGACCAGGGCGATGTTCTCGCGGATGCCGTCGAAGGCCTCCATCTTGAAGCCCCACCAGTCCGCCCACATCGCCGCGCAAACTCCCTCGCGGGCCAGTGTCGGCCCCAGCTTGTAGGCCTCCACCGCGTGGTGGAAGGCGGTGATGCGGAAGCCGAACTCGCGGGCCACATCGAGCATCACCGCCATCTCGTCGGCGCGATAGCAGTGGTTCTGCACCAGGATTTGCCCATCGAGCACGCCGGCCAGCGTCTCCATCTGCAGATCGCGATCCGGCGCCTTGGCGCCCTCCTTGCCGCCCGCGGCATCGTCGCGCTTCTGGCGCCAGATCTGGGCATCGATGAAGGCCTGCCGATAGCCCGCCACATTGGCCATGCGGGTGGCCGGCGCCTGCTTCTTGCCCTCGCCGTAGACCCGCCGCGGATTCTCGCCGCAGGCCATCTTCAGCACCGGCGGCGCTTGCGGGTGCTTCATCTCCTGATAGGTGGTGGCGGCAACATTCTTGAGGGTGACGCCACGCCCGCCGATCAGATTGCCCGAGCCCGGCAGCACCAGCAGGGTGGTCACGCCGCCGTTCTCGCGGGCGGCCTGGAAGCCGGGGTCCTGCGGCCAGACGCCGTGCTCGGCCCAGACCTCGGCGGTGACCGGTGCGGTCAGCTCATTGCCCTCGGCATTGGCCCACACCTCCGGGGTGGCATAGACCCCGAGATGGGAGTGCGCATCGATGATGCCGGGCGTCACCCACCGGCCGGCGGCCTCCACCACCTCGGCGCCGTCCACCGGCAGGTTCTCGCCGATCGCGGCGATGCGGCCCTCGCGCAGACGCAGATCCACCCCCTCCAGGCGGCGGCCGGTGCCATCGAGCACGATGGCGCCGCGGATCAGCTGCTCCGGATGGGGCGCGACCCGGTACTGGCTGGGGAAGGGATCGGCCAGCGCGGTGCCCGCCGGCGGCGCCTCGGGCGCCCGGCAGGCGACCAGCAGCAGGCCCAGCAGGGCAGGGACGAGAGCAGGCAGGCCAGCCGTCGGCCTTGGGGTCATGGGCGGCTCCGGAGTGCGCGGGGGGAAGGGGCAAGCGGCTTACACTTTGGCGCCGGCGTCTGCCGAATGCCAGAGGACCCTGCCCGATGACCGCCTCCGCCCGCGCCGCCACGCCGGCGACCGCGCTCGCCGCCGGGCTGGCCGAGCTGCGGCTGCCGGCCGAGCTGGCGGCGCCCCTGCTGCACTATCTCGACGAGCTGCAGCGCTGGAACCGCGCCTACAACCTCACCGCCGTGCGCGATCCCCTGGAGATGGTGAGCCGCCATCTGCTCGATGCCCTGGCCCTGGTGCCGCTGCTGGCCGGGCCGCTGTCGTCGCCCGGGCGGTGTCTGCTCGATGTGGGCAGCGGCGCCGGGCTGCCGGCGGTGCCGCTGGCCCTGGCCTTCCCCGGGCTGGCGGTGACCGCGCTGGACGCCAACGGCAAGAAGGCGCGCTTTCTCCGGCATGTGCAGCGCCAGCTGGGGCTGGCCCGGCTGAGCGTGGCCGAGGCGCGGGTCGAGCACTGGCAGCCGCCGCAGCGCTTCGACTTCATCACCAGCCGCGCCTTCGCGAGCCTGGCGGATTTCACCCAGCTCAGCCGCCCCCTGCTGGCCCCGGGTGGTCAGTGGTTGGCCATGAAAGGTAAGCTCTCCCCGGCCGAACGGCAGGCGCTGCCCGCCGGCATCGAACTGGTGAGCTGCCGGACCCTGCATGTCCCCGGTCTCGACGAGACCCGCCAGCTGGTGGTGCTGAGCGAGGCGCCGTCCAACCCGAATCCCTGAGCCGTCCATGACCTACACCATCGCCGTCGCCAACCAGAAGGGAGGCGTGGGCAAGACCACCACCGCGATCAACCTCGCCGCCTCGCTGGCCGCCACCAAGCGGCGGGTCCTGCTGGTGGATCTCGATGCCCAGGGCAACGCCACCATGGGCGTGGGCGTGGACAAGGAAGGCGTCTCCCACAGCGCCCGCGATGTGCTGCTGGAACAGGTGGGGCCGCGCCAGGCGCTGACCTATCTCGAGAACCTCAACCTCTGGCTGCTCGCCGCCAACGGCGACATGACCGAGGCCGAGATCAAGCTGCGCGATGTCGCCGCCGGTGATTTCGCGCTGAAGTCCGCCCTCGGCGAGCTGGCTGCGGATTTCGACTACATCATCCTCGACTGCCCGCCGGCGCTCTCCAAGCTCACCGTCAACGCCCTGGTGGCCAGCGATGGCGTGCTGATTCCCATGCAGTGCGAGTACTACGCGCTGGAAGGGCTTTCGGCGCTGGTCGATACCGTGCAGAAGATCAAGCGGGTGATCAATCCGCGGCTGGAGATCGAAGGCCTGCTGCGCACCATGTTCGACCCGCGCAACAACCTCGCCAACGAGGTCTCGGCCCAGCTGATGCAGCACTTCCCGGACAAGGTCTATCGCACCATCATCCCGCGCAATGTGCGCCTCGCCGAGGCACCCAGCCACGGCCTGCCGGTGATGCTCTACGACGCCCAGTCCAGCGGCGCCAAGGCCTATCTGGCGCTCGCCGGCGAGGTGCTGCGGCGCCACGACGGCGGGCAGATGCGGCTGTCCTGATTCTCCCGCGCCCTTTTCAGCGCCGGCCCGCGGGCCGGCCCTCAACCGGTAGCAGACTGTGGTCATGAAGAAACGTGGTCTGGGGCGCGGCCTCGACGCCCTGCTCTCCAATGTCGGCTCGGTACAGGCGCCGGTGGAGCCGGGCGAGGACCTGCGCGAGCTGGCAGTCGGCCTGCTCAGCCCGGGCAAGCATCAGCCGCGCCGGCACTTCGACGAGGCGGCGCTGGCCGAGCTGGCCGCCTCCATCGCCGCCCAGGGCGTGGTGCAGCCGATCGTGGTGCGTCCGCAGGGCGAGGGTCGCTACGAGATCGTCGCCGGTGAGCGGCGCTGGCGGGCGGCCCAGCAGGCGGGCCTGAGCACCGTGCCGGCGGTGATCCGCTCGCTCGATGAGCGCGGCGCCATGGCAGTGGCCCTGGTGGAGAACATCCAGCGCGCCGATCTCAACGCCCTGGAAGAGGCCGAGGCGCTGAAGAAGCTGATCGATGAATGCGGGCTCACCCACGAGCAGGCCGCCACCGCGGTGGGCCGCTCGCGGGTGTCGGTGACCAATCTGCTGCGGGTGATGGAGCTGCATCCGGAGGTGCAGCAGTGGCTGCGCGAGAACCGCCTGAGCCTCGGCCATGCCAAGGTGCTGCTGGCGGTGCAGGGCGAGCGCCAGGCCCAGCTGGCGCGCAAGGTGGTGGAGCAGCAGCTCACCGTGCGCGCCACCGAGGCCCTGGTGAAGGCCGCCGAGAAGGGCCCGCGGGCGGCCGACGCGCCGCCCCCGCCGAGCGAGATCGAGAGCCGTCTGACCCAGCGGCTGGGGCTGCCGGTGAGCCTGGTGCAGAACGCCCGTGGCCGCGGCAAGCTCACCGTGAGCTTCCGCAACGCCAGCGAACTGGAACGGGTGCTGCTGGCCCTGCGCTGAGTCCGGGGCGGGTCGCCGGCCACCGGGCGATGACCGCCGAGGTGGTTGAACTCCGGGCCGCCGACCCCGTATACTTTTTCGGCTTGATGCAGCGCACAATAAATCTCGGAGGCGAGCGCCCATGCTGATCGCCCTACGGATCGCGCGGTATCAACTGCTGGCAGGACTTCTCATCGGGGTGATCGTCGGGCTGCTCTCCGGCTGGATGGAGGCGCTCGCGGCCGCGGCCGGGGGTGGCGCCAGCGCCCTGCTGACGTGGTACACGGGGGTCAAGACCTTCGGACGAGGGTCCACCGACCCGACTCAGATGGTGATGGACTTCTACCGGGCCCAGTGGCGCAAGTGGCTGCTTGCGATTCTGGTGTTCGGCCTCGCGGTACAGGTGTTCAAGACGAGTTTCCTGCCGTTCATCGCGGTGTTCGCCGGAACCCTGTCGCTGTACTGGTTTGCCCTGCTGTGGAAAGACGCTGACAACGAGACCTAGGGAATGGCTGGTAGCTCCCCCGCTGAATACGTCACCCATCACCTCGGCCACTGGTCCTCGGCCAAGGACGCCGCCTTCATCACCCTGGAGGCCTGGCATATCGACACCCTGCTGGTGTCCACGGTGCTGGGTCTGGTGTTCCTGACCCTGTTCCGGATCGCCGCCGTGCGCGCCACCTCCGGCGTGCCGGGCAAGCTGCAGAACTTCGTCGAAGTGCTGGTCGACTGGGTCGACAACTCGGTGAAGGACAGCTTCAACGGTCCGCGCGGCTTCATCGCGCCGCTGTCGCTGACCATCTTCTGCTGGGTGTTCCTGTGGAACTGCATGGACCTGATCCCGGTGGACCTGCTGCCGCTGATCGCCAAGCATGTCTTCGGCATCGAGTACTTCCGCGCGGTGCCCTCGGCCGACATGAGCGCGACCTTCGCGCTGTCGCTGTCGGTGTTCATCCTGATCTTCGTCTACAGCTTCAAGGGCAAGGGCGCGGGCGGCTTCGCCAAGGAGTTCCTGACCCATCCCTTCGGCGCCAAGCTGCTGCCGTTCAACATCATCCTCAACACCGTTGAGTACCTCGCCAAGCCGCTGTCGCTGGCGCTGCGTCTGTTCGGCAACCTCTACGCCGGCGAGCTGATCTTCATCCTGATCGCCCTGCTGCCCTGGTGGGCGCAGATCGTGCCGGGCCTTGGCTGGATGATCTTCCACATCCTCGTCGTCACCCTGCAGGCCTTCATCTTCATGACGCTGACCATCGTCTACCTGTCGATGGCCCACGCCCACGAGGAACACTGAAGCCCGTCCGCTTTCCGCTGTGCCGCTGCACCGCCGTACCCATCCAAGCGTCACCCTTACCTTCACCTACGCGACAAAACGGAGTTACCCATGGAGCTGATCGCTGCAATCCAAGCCAACACCGCCCTGACCATCGGCCTGATCTTCGGTCTCGCCGCGCTGGGCACCGCCATCGGCTTCGGCCTGCTGGGCGGCAAGTTCCTGGAAGGCGCTGCCCGTCAGCCCGAGATGGCCAACATGCTGCAGACCAAGATGTTCATCATCGCCGGCCTGCTTGACGCCATCTCGATCATCGGCGTGGCCATGGGCCTGCTGATGATGTTTGCCAACCCGCTGCTGTCGGTCGTCCAGCAGTAAGCCAGTCCCCGCGTCAGGCAACGGAGCCCCGCCATGCAGGCGAGTATTCCCTCCATCGTCGGCCAGATGATCGTGTTCGCGATCTTCGTGTGGTTCACGATGAAGTTCGTGTGGCCGCCGATCCTCAAGGCGCTCGAGGAGCGCCGCGCCAAGATCGCCGACGGCCTCGCCGCCGCCGAGAAGGGCCAGGCCAGCCTCAAGGAAGCCAGCAAGAGCGCCGATGAGGCGCTCAAGCAGGCCCGCCAGCAGGCCCAGGAGATTCTCTCCGCCGCCAACAAGCAGGCCACCCAGCTGGTCGATGCCGCCAAAGTGCAGGCCGAGGAGCAGAAGGCCCGCATCGTCGAGTCCGGTCATGCCGAAGTGGCGCGCGAGCTGGCCAGTGCCCGCGAGGCGCTGCGCAAGCAGGTGGCCGATCTCGCCGTGATGGGTGCCGCCCGCATCCTCAAGCGCGAGGTTGATGCCAAGGCGCACGCCGAGGTCCTCAACGACCTCGCCGCCCGCATCTGAGCGCCGCCATGGCCGATATCCAGACGCTGGCGCGTCCTTACGCCCGGGCGGTGTTCGAGCTGGCCCGCGACGCCGGCCAGCTGCGCGACTGGTCGCAGCGCCTGGCGGCGCTGGCCGAAGCCGTGGCCCAGCCGTCGATTGCGGCGCTGGTCGGCCATCCGGCGGTGAGCCGGCCGGCGCTGGCCCAGCTGCTGATCGATCTGCTCAAGGAGCGGCTCGGCAAGCCCGGCGCCGGTCTGGTGCGGGTGCTCGCCGACAACGGCCGGCTGCGTCTGGCCGCGGACATCGCGGCCCAGTTCGAGCGGCTCAAGGCCGAGGCCGAGTCGCGGGTGGATGTGGCCATCACCACCGCGGTGGCGGCGCCGGCGGCTCAGCAGCAGGCGCTGGCCGCGGCGATCGGCAAGCGGCTCGGCCGCGAGGTGCAGGTGCAGTGGAGCACCGACGAGGCGCTGCTGGCCGGTGCGGTGGTGCGCGCCGGTGATCTGGTCATCGACGGCTCGCTGCGTGGCGAGCTGAGCAAGCTGAAGGCCGCCCTGGCCGTTTAATTCCCGACAGTCCGGAGCGCCTGGCGCCCCGTTTGAGACGAACCACTATGAACCTGAACCCTTCCGAGATCAGCGACCTGATCAAGGCCCGCATCCAGAACTTCGAGGCTGCCGCCGAAGCCCGCAACACCGGCACCATCGTGTCGCTGCAGGACGGCATCGTGCGCATCCACGGTCTGTCCGATGCGCTGCAGGGTGAAATGCTCGAGTTCCCGGCCGCCCCCAGCGGGGCCGCCACCTTCGGTCTTGCGCTCAACCTCGAGCGGGACTCGGTGGGCGCGGTGGTGCTGGGTGACTACAAGCACCTCAAGGAAGGCGACACGGTCAAGACCACCGGCCGCATCCTCGAAGTGCCGGTGGGCGAGGGCCTGCTCGGCCGCGTGGTGAATGCCCTCGGCCAGCCGATCGACGGCAAGGGCGAGATCAAGGCCACCGCCTATTCGCCGATCGAGAAGGTGGCGCCGGGCGTGATCACCCGCCAGTCGGTCAGCCAGCCGGTGCAGACCGGCTACAAGGCGGTCGATGCCATGGTGCCGGTCGGCCGTGGCCAGCGCGAGCTGATCATCGGTGACCGCCAGACCGGCAAGACCGCGCTCGCCATCGACACCATCATCAACCAGAAGTCCTCCGGCATTAAGTGCATCTATGTGGCGATCGGCCAGAAGGCCAGCTCGATCGCCAATGTGGTGCGCAAGCTGGAGGAGAACGGCGCCATGGCCTACACCACGGTGGTCGCCGCCTCGGCCTCCGAGTCCGCCGCGCTGCAGTTCATCGCCCCGTACTCCGGCTGCTCGATGGGCGAGTACTTCCGTGACAAGGGCGAGGACGCGCTGATCATCTACGACGATCTCTCCAAGCAGGCCGTCGCCTACCGCCAGGTGTCGCTGCTGCTGCGCCGCCCGCCGGGCCGCGAAGCCTTCCCGGGCGATGTGTTCTATCTCCACTCCCGCCTGCTCGAGCGCGCCGCGCGCGTCAACGAGGAGTATGTGGAGAAGATGACCGGCGGCAAGGTCAAGGGCAAGACCGGCTCGCTGACCGCGCTGCCGATCATCGAGACCCAGGCCGGTGACGTCTCCGCCTTCGTGCCGACCAATGTCATCTCCATCACCGACGGCCAGATCTTCCTCGAGACCGATCTGTTCAACGCCGGCATCCGCCCGGCCATGAACGCCGGCATCTCGGTGTCGCGCGTCGGTGGCGCGGCCCAGACCAAGGTGATCAAGAAGCTCGGCGGCGGTGTGCGTCTGGCGCTGGCCCAGTACCGCGAGCTGGCGGCCTTCGCCCAGTTCGCCTCCGACCTCGACGAAGCCACCCGCAAGCAGCTCGAGCGCGGTCAGCGCGTCACCGAGCTGATGAAGCAGAAGCAGTACGCGCCGCTGTCGGTGGCGCTGATGGCGGCTTCGCTCTATGCGGTGGAGAAGGGCTATCTCGACAAGGTGCCGGCCGAGAAGGTCCAGGCCTGGGAAGCCGGCCTGCACCAGTTCCTGCTCGCCGGCCACAAGACGGTGGTCGACCAGATCAACGAGAAGGGTGACTGGAACGATGCGCTGGAAGCCGGCCTGAAGGCCGCGATGGACGCCTACGTCAAGCAGTCCGCCATCTGATTCTGATGAAGCGGTTGCCCGTTCCCCGTTTCCGGTTTCCAGGTCAGGAAGCCCGGTCACGGGGAGCTGGAAACCGGTAACTGGAAACTGAGTCCCAATGCCCGGCGCAAAAGAAATCCGCAGCAAGATCAAGAGCGTGAAGAACACGCAGAAGATCACGCGGGCGATGGAAAAAGTGGCGATGTCGAAGATGCGCAAGGCGCAGGAGCGGATGAGTGCCGCCCGGCCTTACGCCGAGCGCATCCGCCGCACCATCGGCCATCTGGCCCAGGCCCAGACCGACTTCAAGCACCCCTTCATGGTGGCGCGCCCGGTCAAGCGGGTGGCCTTCCTGGTGGTCTCCACCGACCGTGGCCTCTGCGGCGGCCTGAACATCAACACCTTCCGCACCACCATCCGTGCGCTGCGCGAATGGAAGGATCAGGGCGTCGAGGCGGATCTGGTGCTGGTCGGCAGCAAGGGCCTGAGCTTCTTCAAGCGGGTCGGCGGCAAGGTGCTGGCCAGCGCCTCGGGCCTCGGCGACCGCCCGCAGCTCGATGCCCTGCTCGGCCCGATCAAGGTGCTGGTGGACGCCTACCGCAGTGGCGAGGTGGACCGCGTGTTCGTGGTGGGCGCCCAGTTCGTCAACACCATGACCCAGAAGCCGGTGGTGACCCAGCTGCTGCCGCTGGAGCCGGTGAAGAGCGAGGGCCTGCTCGACAACTGGGACTATCTCTACGAGCCCAGCGCCCCCGAGCTGCTCGATACCGTGCTGACCCGCTATGTCGAGTCGCAGGTCTACCAGAGCGTGATCGAGAACGTGGCCAGCGAGCAGAGCGCGCGGATGGTGGCGATGAAGGCCGCCACCGACAACGCCGGCAAGATCATCACCAGCCTGCAGCTGGCCTACAACAAGGCCCGGCAGGCCAGCATCACCAAGGAACTCGCGGAAATCGTCGGCGGCGCCGCGGCCATTAGCGGTTAACTAAAGGAAGGGGCTACCGGCCCCGGTTGAGAGCAATCAAATGACCACTGGCAAAATCGTTCAAATCATCGGCGCGGTCGTGGACGTGGAGTTCCCGCGCGATGCCATTCCGCAGATCTATGACGCGCTCAAGGTTGATGGCACCGCCCTGACCCTGGAAGTGCAGCAGCAGCTCGGTGACGGCGTGGTGCGCACCATCGCCCTCGGCTCCTCGGAAGGGCTCAAGCGCGGGCTGGTGGCCACCAACACCGGCAAGCCGATCTCGGTGCCGGTGGGCAAGGCCACCCTGGGCCGCATCATGGATGTGCTCGGCGATCCGATCGACGAGGCCGGCGAGGTCAAGGCCGACGAGCGCTGGGCCATCCACCGCGCCGCACCCACCTACGAGGACCAGGCAGGCTCCACCGAGCTGCTGGAAACCGGCATCAAGGTGATCGATCTCCTCTGCCCGTTCGCCAAGGGCGGCAAGGTCGGCCTATTCGGCGGCGCCGGCGTCGGCAAGACCGTCAACATGATGGAGCTGATCAACAACATCGCCAAGGAGCACTCGGGTCTGTCGGTGTTCGCCGGCGTGGGCGAGCGTACCCGCGAGGGCAACGACTTCTACCACGAGATGAAGGACTCCAACGTGCTCGACAAGGTGGCCATGGTCTATGGCCAGATGAACGAGCCGCCGGGCAACCGTCTGCGCGTGGCGCTGACCGGTCTGACCATGGCCGAGTACTTCCGCGACGAGGGCCGCGACATCCTCTTCTTCGTCGACAACATCTACCGCTACACCCTGGCCGGCACCGAGGTTTCGGCGCTGCTCGGCCGTATGCCGTCGGCGGTGGGCTACCAGCCGACGCTGGCCGAGGAAATGGGCGTGCTGCAGGAGCGCATCACCTCCACCAAGAAGGGCTCGATCACCTCGATCCAGGCCGTCTACGTGCCGGCGGATGACCTCACCGACCCCAGCCCGGCGACCACCTTCGCCCACCTCGATGCCACCGTGGTGCTGTCGCGCGACATCGCCGCGCTGGGCATCTACCCGGCGGTCGACCCGCTCGACTCCACCTCGCGTCAGCTCGATCCCAATGTGATCGGCAACGACCACTACAGCACCGCCCGCGATGTGCAGGGCGTGCTGCAGCGCTACAAGGAACTGAAGGACATCATCGCCATCCTCGGCATGGACGAGCTCTCCGAGGACGACAAGAAGGTGGTGGCGCGCGCCCGCAAGATCCAGCGCTTCCTGTCCCAGCCCTTCCACGTGGCCGAAGTGTTCACCGGCTCGCCCGGCAAGTACGTCTCGCTCAAGGAGACCATCCGCGGCTTCCGCGAGATCGTCGACGGCAAGCACGACGCCCTGCCCGAGCAGGCCTTCTACATGGTGGGCTCCATCGACGAGGCGGTCGAGAAGGCGAAGAAGCTTTGATGTGAGGCATGGGGCGTGAGGGGTGAGGCGCTGGCCGCTTCCCCGTCTCACGCTTCACGCCGCACGCCGCACCGAGCGAGGCTTACATGGCACAACTACACATCGACATCGTCAGCGCCGAGGGGCACATCCACTCCGGTGAGGCGAGCTTCGTGGCCGCGCCGGCGATCATGGGCGAGGTCGGCATCTCGCCGCGCCACGCCCCGCTGCTGACCACGCTCAAGCCCGGCGAGTTGCGGGTGAAGACGCCCGCCGGGGAGGAACTGCGCTTCTTCGTCGGCGGCGGCATCCTGGAGATCCAGCCGCATCTGGTGACCGTGCTCGCCGACACCGCCCTGCGCGGCGAAGAGGCGGATGAAGCGGCCGCCGCGGCCGCCAAGGCGGCAGCGGAAGAGAAGCTCAAGGGCGCCGCCAGCGCCACCGACCTGAGCAAGGCGCAGGCCGAGCTCGCCGAGGCGGCCGCCCGCCTCGAGTTCGTCAAGAAACTGCAGAAGACCAGCCACTGACCGGGCGGTCGTCGCAGAATGGGCGGGCTTCGGCCCGCCTTTTCGTTTGCGGCGCCGGACCTTGCAAGGGGAGAGAGCCGTGAGCGAGATCCACGCCGTCATCCTGGCCGCGGGCAAGGGCACGCGGATGCGGTCGCAGCGCCCCAAGGTGCTGCACGAGGTGGCGGGCCGGCCGATGCTGGCCCATGTCATCGACGCTGCCCAGGCCGCCGGCGTGCAGCAGGCGCATGTGGTGGTCGGCCATGGGGCTGACCAGGTTCGTCAGTGGGCCCATGCGGCGGGCCTTGCGCTGACCTTTGCCGAGCAGCGGGAGCAGCTCGGTACCGCGCACGCCGTGGCCCAGGCGCTGCCGGGCATACCCGATCAGGCCCGGGTCTGGGTGCTGTATGGCGATGTGCCGCTGGTGGACGCCCGCACCCTCGAGGCGCTGGCGCGCACGCCCGCCGACGGGGTGGCGCTGGTGACCGCCCGGCTGACCCAGCCCCGCGGTTATGGGCGCATCCTGCGCGACGCCGCCGGACAGGTGGTGGGCATCGTCGAGGAAAACGACGCCAGCCCCGAGCAGCGGGCGCTGACCGAGATCAACACCGGCATCCTGGCGGCCCCGGCGGGGCGGCTGCGGCAGTGGCTGGCCCGGGTCCGCAATGACAACGCCAAGGGCGAGTACTACCTCACCGATGTCATCGGTCTGGCGGTGGCCGAGGGCGTGGCGGTGCAGGCGGTGCTGGCGGCCGAGGCGCAGGATCTGGAAGGCGTCAATGACCGCGCCCAGCTGGCGCGCGCCGAGCGCCGCTACCAGCAGCGCCAGGCGCAGACCCTGCTCGACGCCGGCCTGACCCTCGCCGATCCTGCCCGCTTCGACCTGCGCGGCGAGCTCCGCCACGGGCAGGATGTGTTCATCGATGTCGGTGTGGTGCTGGAAGGCCGCGTGGTGTTGGGTGATGGGGTGCGCATCGGGCCTTACGCCCAGCTGCGCGATGTGGTGCTCGGCGAGCGCTGCGAGGTGCTGGCCCACAGCGTGCTGGAAGGGGTGCGCGCCGGCACCGCGGTGCGGGTCGGCCCGTTCGCGCGGCTGCGGCCCGGCACCGAGCTGGCCGACGAGGTCCACATCGGCAACTTCGTGGAGGTCAAGCAGGCAAGGCTGGGCACCGGCACCAAGGCCGGTCATCTGGCCTATCTCGGCGATGCGGTGATCGGCGCTGAGGTGAATGTCAGCGCCGGCGTCATCACCTGCAACTACGATGGCGCCAACAAGCACCTCACCACCATTGGCGATGGCGCCTTCATCGGCAGCGACAGCCAGCTGGTCGCCCCGGTGACGGTGGGTGCGCGGGCCTTCATTGCCGCCGGCAGCACGATCACCCGCGAGGCGCCGGCGGATCAGCTCACCATCGCCCGCCATCGCGGCCAGACCAGCCTTGCCGGCTGGAAGCGACCGACCAAGAAGCGCTGAGCCCGCCGTCCCGCCGGTGGCGACGCAGAGCGCGATGGCGGCGCCGTCCCGGCCGCGCCCCGGCCAGGGCGGGGGAACGGTCTATCTGATCCTCGCCCACCAGTTCCCGCGGCAACTGGCCCGCCTGATCCGGGCCCTGGTCGAGGACCCGCAGGCCCGGTGCCTGATCCATCTCGATGCCCGGGTGAGCGAGACCGCGCCCTGGGAGGACGCCCTGCAGGGGCTGCCGCGCTGGGGCTGGACGCCGCGCCGCATCGCCGTTCACTGGGCAGGCTTCAGCATGGTGGAAGCCAGCCTGATCCTGCTCAACAACGCGCGCTACCAGCAGTCGTTTCATCGATATGTGCTGTTGTCTGGCACCTGCTATCCGGTCGGCACGGCCGCCATGCGGGCCCGCCAGCTGGAGGGGGATGCCAATTTTCTGGATGCGCGTCCGGTGCCTCCGGGCCACCCGGCGGCGGAGCGATTGCTGGCACGGATTCAGCGCTGGTGGCTGATGGACCATGACTGGGTCTGGCAGGCGCGGGATCCGGCCCAGAGCGAGCAGGTGCAGGCGCTGCGCAGCTATCTCGGCCGTTTCCGCGAGCAGCTGCCACCCCCGCCGCCGTTGCCGCTCCCCTACCACCACGGCAGCCAGTGGTGGGCGCTGACCGATGCCGCCGTGGCCTGGCTGCTGGCCGAGTTGCGTACGCAAGCGGGTCAGTCACTGATCGAGCGCTTCCGCTACTCGTTCTGCCCGGACGAGGCCTTCTTCCAGACCCTGCTGGCCGCCTCACCGCTGGCGGCGAGCCTCAAACCCTCGCTGCACCTCGTCGACTGGAGCGAGGCCAGCCGTGCCCAGGGCAAGTGGCTGGACGAATCGCACTGGCGGGCGATCCGCCAGAGCGGGGCGCTGTTCGTGCGCAAGGTCCACCCCCAGCACTCCGCCGCCCTGCTGGATCGCCTCGACCGCCTGCGCGCCAGCGATCGGGGTTGAGGTTGGTGGCGCTACACGACCCTCCAGTAGTGTAGGGCGAGCCTGTTGCTCAGTCCGGCTCTTGCCCAGTCAAGAGAGGTGCCGCTATCGTCCGCGCGGGCCACGCTCCGGCCGACCAGGGATTATCGGATGAAGAACATGGTGCGTGGCGGCCCGTATGGACTCGTGCTGTTGGTCGGTCTGGTGGCATCGCCTGAGGCATTGGCTGCGCCAGAAGTGCTGGCGGTGACGGCGGACCTTACTAGCCGGCAGATTCGCGTGGAGGGTTCCGCGTTTAGCGGTACTGCTCCCTCCAGTCTGCTCATAGCAGGCACGCCGCTTACCATCACCGGTGCCAGCGATACCCATCTCGATGCGACCCTTCCGGAGAGCTCGCAGCCGGTACTTATCGCCTCGATTTGATCGTCCCGGGCTCCGGTGATGCACGCCTCTTCGCCCACCTAGGGATTGAGGGTCCGGTCGGTCCCGTCGGGCCGATGGGCGCTCGCGGGCCACGGGGGGGCGTCGGTGCCACCGG
>DASUDX010000055.1:0-20550 GCA_036275365.1 Nevskiaceae bacterium
ATGTCCTGCCCGGCCAGGCGGGGGAGGGTGACGAGGGCACCGCCATGCTCGAGATCCTCCACGACCTCGCCCCCGAGGCGGAGCTCGGCTTTGCCACTGCCTTCAATGGCGAGGCGCAGTTCGCCCAGAACATCCTCGATCTGGCGGCGGATGGCTGCGATGTGATCGTCGACGATGTCATCTACTTCGATGAGTCACCGTTTCAGGACGGGCCGGTGGCCCAGGCGGTGAATCAGGTCACCGCGGCCGGCGTGCTGTATTTCTCCTCGGCCGGCAACGAGGGCAATCTGACCGATGGCACTTCCGGAACCTGGGAGGGGGATTTCACGCCCAATGGCCAGCTGGGCGGGCTCAGCGGCAATTACGAGGTCCACAACTTCGGCGATGGCCAGCAGTCGATTGCCGTGACCCGTGGCGGCATCGTCACCATCCTCACCTGGGCCGAGCACACCACGCTCACCGGTGGTCTCGCCTCGACCGACTTCGGCCTGTATGTGTTTTCCCCGGATCTCAGCCGGGTGGTGGATTTCAGCGACGGCATTCAGGACGGCCTCAACGGCGACGATCGCGCCTTCGAGTTCGTCAGCGGCGCCCTCGCCGGTGAGCGGCTGGTGGTGGTCCGCAATCTGCCGGCGGGAAGCACCAGCAGCGTGCCCATGTTCAATCTGATCCAGTTCCGCGGAGGGCTCGATCCGCTGCTGGCCACCCGCGGCGCGACCCGCGGCCACAGCGCCGCGGTGGAGGCCTTCAGCACGGCTGCGACCCCGGCCTCGGTCCCCTTCAACGCCCTCAGCCCGGAGGGCCCGTTCCCGGGCCTGTTCGGTCCGGAGAGCCTGAGCGAGCTGTTCAGCGCCGACGGTCCGCGCCGCATCCTGCTGGACCCGGACGGCGCTGAACTCTGCCCGGGCAATCGCACCAGCAGCTGCGAGGCGGGCCTGCGCGCCAAGCCGGACATCACCGCGGCCGATGGCGTGGCCACCACCGCGCCCGGCTTCGAGCGCTTCTTCGGCACCTCGGCGGCGGCGCCGCATGCCGCGGCCATCGCCGCCCTGATCCAGTCCGTGCTGCCGGACATCACCCCGGCCCAGGTGCGCCAGGCCCTGACCGGCAGCGCCATCGACATCGAGGCGCCCGGCAACGATGCGGTCACCGGAGCCGGCATCGTGATGGCCGAGGCCGCGCTGGAGGCAGCCGGTGCCACCCCCCAGCCGCTGCTGCGGCTCGCCGGTCAGACCTTTACCCCGGTACGCGGCGATGGCGATGGCGACATCGAGCCGGGCGAGCGCTGGTCGCTGCAGATCGAGATCGAGAATCTGGGTGCGGTCACCGCCCAGGGACTCAGCGCCCAGCTCACCAGTCCGGCCGGCGATGTGGCGGTGGTGGACGGCACCGTGGCCTACCCCGATCTGGCCAGCGGCGCGCGCGCGGTCGGGCTGGCGTCTTTTGTCTTCGATGTGCCGGTCAACCTGCCCTGTGGCGCGCCGGTGCGGCTGAGCCTGACCCTGCCCTACAACGGCATCCGTTCGCCCCTGGAGGCCGAGCTGCGCACCCTGACCGGAGGCTCGGGCGCGGCGCAGAGCTTCGCCTACAGCGGGTCACCGGTGGCCATCCCCGAGTGCTGCGGCAGCCCGATCACCGTCCCGGTCGAGGTCAGCGGCCTCAGCACTGGCCTGACCGATCTCGATTTCGCCATTGGCGGCAGCCTGTGCAGCACCGATGTCGGATCGACCACCGTCGGCCTTGACCACACCTTCACCGCCGATCTGGAACTCAGCCTGATCTCTCCCGCCGGTACCTCGGTGATTCTGGTCGAGCGGCGCGGCGGCAGCGGCAACAACTTCTGCCAGACGGTGCTGGACGATGAAGCCGCGGTGGATGTGTCCGCCGGCAGCGCGCCGTTCACCGGTCGCTTCCGTCCGGATCAGCCGCTCTCCGCGTTCGATGGCGAGGATCCCAACGGCACCTGGCTGTTCCGTGTCGACGACCAGGCCGGCATCGATATCGGCAGTGTCCGCGCGTTCTCGCTGGAGATCGGCGCTGCCCGCTGCGATGCCCCGCTGGACGACGGGCAGCCGCCCCGGGTGCTGGGCGTGCGCCGGCTGCAGCGCAGCCCGACCAATGCCACCTATGTCCAGTACGAGGTGCTGTTCAGCAAGCCGGTGAGCGGTGTTGACCGCAGCGATCTGCAGCTGCGCAGCACCGGGCTGACCGGCGCCAGCGTGGTGAACCTCACCGGTTCCGGCGAGCGCTATGTTCTCAATGTGCTGACCGCCAGCGAGCCCGGACAGGGATCGCTGGGGCTGGATCTGATGGACGACGACAGCATCGTCAGCGCCGTCGGGATCCCGCTGGGTGGAAGCGGTGCCGGCAACGGCGCCTTCCGCGGTGAGGACTACGAGGTGGACCGCCTGGCGCCGACGGTGCAGCTGCGGCTGGCCGAGGGCCAGGCCGAGGCGACCTCCGATCCGCTGGTGCGCTTCGCGCTGGAGTTCAGCGAGCCGGTACAGGGCCTGACCACCTCCAGCCTGCGGCTGGGCGGGGACGCGAGGGTCAGCGAGGTCAGCGTCGCGGGGCTTGGCACCAGCTACCTGGTCCGCGCCCGGGTGGAGGGCGGCGGCACGCTCAGCCTGAGCCTGCCGAGCGGCGCGGCCTTCGATGCGGCCGGCAATCTGAGTGCGGCCTCCGCAGCCCCGGCCCCGGCGGTGCGGGTGGTGGTGGCAACTGCGACGCTGGCATTCGAGCGCCAGGGTCAGACCCTGCTCGAGCCGGCCGCGGCCGGCGAGCGCCGCGCGGTGCCGCTGGTGGTGAGCCTGAGCGAACCGCTGGACAGCCCGCTGGAGCTGCAGCTGGTGGCCGAGCCTTACTCGACCGCGAGCGAAGGAGAGGACTACGAGCCGCTGCCGCGGTTCACCATCCCCGCCGGGGCGACCGAGCAGACCGTCGAGGTCTTCGTGCTCGGCGACGAGGCCGAGGAGGGCAGCGAGTTCGTGGCGCTGACCTTCGCCAGCGCTCCGCCCGGCACCACTCTGGGTACGCCGTTCCGCCATCGCATCAATCTGCTCGATGAGGAATCGCTGCCCGCCTTCACCTTCGAAGAGGCCAGCAGCAGTGGCCGCGAAGGGCGCACGGTCCGGGTGGATGTCCGTCTGTCCGAGGAGGCCGGCAACCGCGGGGCGGGTGTGCTGGTGCGGGTGGTGGGCGGCACCGCAACCGAAGGCGAGGACTTCCGGCTGCTCAATCCGATGCTGCGGCTGCGCCGCGGCGACGATGAGGCGGAGCTGCGGCTGCGGCTGGCGGAGGATGAGGTGGCAGATGCCGGCGAGACCATCGAGCTGGAACTGGTGGAGGCGGTCAACGGCCGGCTGGGGACGATTCGTCGCCACACGGTGACCATCGACAACGCGCGGCCGCGCTGAACCGGGCGGTCGGGCGGCGGCGGCGATCGCCGCCGCCCGACCGGCTGAGGCTGGCCGCATAATCGGGCTTTGCGTCAGCCGCCTGCCGGATGTCCCGCGTTCTCGATCGCTATCTGCTGCGTGAAGCTGCCCGCGCCTGGTTCGCGGTCACCGTGGTGCTGCTGGCCGTCATGCTGGCCACCCGCTTCGCGCGCATCCTCGGCGAGGCCGCCAAGGGCGAGGTGCCGGCCGATCTGCTGATGACGGTGGTGGCGCTCTCCAGCCTGCAATACCTCACCATCCTGGTGCCGGTCTCGTTGCTGCTGGGCCTGATGCTGGCCCTCGGGCGCCTCTACAAGGACAGCGAGGTGGCGGCGATGATGGGCTGCGGCGTCGGCCAGTGGGCGCTGTTCCGCCCGCTGCTGCTGCTGACCCTGCTGGTGGCCGGCCTGACCGCGCTGCTGGCCTTCCAGTGGAGCCCCTGGGCCGGTCGTGAGGCGGATTTCCGCGTCAAGGATGCCCGCCGCCTGATCCAGTACACCCCCTTCGAGCCCGGTCGCTTCAAGGAGCTGAGCAGTGCCGGCGCCACCTTCTATGCCGCCGAGATGGACCCGACCGGACAGACCCTGACCACGATCTTCGCCCACCTCGACGAGGGCGGCGGCAGCGAGACCCTGCTGCTGGCCAGCGAGGCGCGCCAGGACATCGACGGAAGGACCGGCGACCGCCAGATCACCCTGCGTGGCGGCTGGCGCCTGCAGGGCGTGCCCGGCGAAGCCGGCTGGGACCTGATGCGCTTCGAGGAGCTCACCACCCGCATCACTCCGCCGGCGTTTCTCTATGTGGCCGGCAAGCGCAAGCTGATGGCCTCCACCGATCTGCGGCAGTCCACCGATCCGCAGGACCAGGCCGAGTGGGCCTGGCGGGTGGCGGCGCCGGTGTCGGTGCTGGTGCTGGGCCTGCTGGCGGTGCCGCTGTCCCATCTGCGGCCCCGCCAGGGCCGCTACAGCAAGCTGGTGCTCGGCATCGTTGCCTATCTCGTTTACTCGAATCTGCTCGGCGTGGGCCAGAACTGGATTGCCAAGGGCAGCGCCCCCGCCGCCCTGGGCCTGTGGTGGGTCCATGCGCTGTTCCTGATCCCGGTGGTGGTGCTGCTGGCACGCCAGCAGGGCTGGGGGCGCCGGTGAGCCGCCCGCTGATCAGCCGGCTGGATCGCTACATCGTCCGCCAGGTGCTGGGCTTCTCGGCCCTGGTGGCGCTGGCGCTGGTGGCGATCTACAGCTTCGTTGCCTTCGTCGGCGATCTCGACGAGACCGGGCGCGGCGGCTTCGGGCTTGCGGAGCTGGCGCTGTATACCCTGCTGGGCGTGCCCGAGGGGCTGGCGGTGATGCTGCCGATCATCGCCCTGCTCGGCACCTTGCTGGGCCTGGGGGCGCTGGCTGGCCAGGGCGAGCTGACCGCGATGCGCGCTGCCGGGGTCACCCATCTGCGCATCGGCGCGGCCGCCCTGCTGGCCGGGGCCGGGCTCGGGGTGCTGGCCTGGGCGCTGGGCGATGCCCTGGTGCCCTATGCCCAGACCCGCGCCGAGCAGCTGCGCAGCGAGGCCCGCTACGGCCAGAGCGCTGGCGCGGTGCAGCGGCCGATCTGGCTGCGCGATGGCAACGAGCTGTTCCATATCCGCCGTCTGGTCAGCGAAACCGAGATGGCCGAGATCACCCGCTACAGCCTGGCCGATGACCTCTCGCTGCGCGCCGCGGCGACGGTGGCACGCGGCCGCTATCAGGGCGAGGGGCGCTGGCAGTTCGAAGCCGTGCAGCGCAGCCGCTTCGAAGGCGACCAGGTGACGGTGGAGCGCCTGCCGGAGGAGGACTATCGCGGCGGGCTCTCGCCGGAGGTGCTGCGCCTGTTCGTGCTGCGTGCCGATGCCCTGGATATCGCCGGCTCGCTGCGGCTGATCGCCTATCTGGAGGAGAACGGGCTGGAGGCGACCGCCAGCCGGGTCGGGCTGTGGCAGAAGCTGGTGGCGCCGTTCACGGTGATGGCCCTGACCCTGTTCGCGGTCCCCTTCGTGTTCGGTCCGCAGCGCGGCGGGCACGGTCAGCGGCTGCTGATCGGGGTCGGCGTGGGGCTCGCCTTCTTCGTGCTCAACGAGGTGGCGGCCAGTCTCGCCGGCCTCTATCGCTGGCCGCCGGCCCTGGCCATCAGTGCACCGACGCTGCTGATCACCGCCGCCGGGCTGTGGCGGCTGCAACGGGCCTGGTAGACCCAGCCGGCCGGCTCAGCGGCTGGCCGGCGGCAGCAGCACCAGCTCGGTGCCGCTGAGCCAGTCGCAGGGGGCGCGCCGCCGCGGGTCGAGCGCGATCAACAGCAGGCTGGCCAGGGTGGCGGACAGACCCACCGCGCTGAGCGTGCCGGCGGCGGGCAGGGCGGCCAGGCGCGGTGCCTGCAGCAGCAGGGGCGCCAGGGCCAGACCCCAGCCGAGCAGCATCACCGCATAGCGCACCGCCGCCACCGGCCAGCGCAGGGCGCTGCCATCCAGGCGCTGCACCCGCAGCCGCCAGGCGCGCAGCCCCAGGGTCTGGCCACCGTGCACCCAGAAGGCGCTGAAGAACAGCAGGCCGACGCTGAACAGATAGACCTGGAACAGCGAGGGATGGCGGGCAAGCCCGAGGAGATCGCGCACCAGCACATCGAGCAGGGCCGCCATCATCCACAGGGCGATCAGCAGCAGGCCGTCGTAGACCGCGGCCGCCAGCCGCCGCCACGGCGGCGCCGGCTGCAGCAGGGGCAGGGAGTTGGACAGCGGTTCGGACATGCGCGCGCTCGCAGACCCGGCAGGGCAGAGTGAAGGCGCGTAGTCTGCCGCAGGTCGCCCGCGGCCAGCCGCGCTGATCACCCTGAATCCGGAGACTGTCCATGTTCACCCTGCCGACCCGTGTTGCCGTGCTGCTGCTCGCCCTGTCCGCCGCGGGCCCGGTCGCCGCTGCCTGCGAGGGGTCGCTGCTCGACCACCGCTCGCGCCGGCTGCTCGGCGGCGAGGAGCGTCTGTGCGAGACCTATGCCGGCAAGGTGGTGCTGGTGGTCAACACCGCCAGCCAGTGCGGCTACACCCCGCAGTACGAGGGGCTGGAGGCGCTCTACCGGCAGTACCGCGAGCGCGGCCTGGTGGTGCTCGGCTTCCCCAGCGATCAGTTCGGCGGCCAGGAGTTCGACTCCGAGGCCGAGATCGCCGAGTTCTGCAAGGTCAACTACGGGGTCAGCTTCCCGATGTTCGGCAAGACCCAGGTCAAGGATGCCGGCGCCGATCCGCTGTTCCAGGGGCTGATCAAGGCCACCGGCCAGACGCCCTCCTGGAACTTCAACAAGTACTTGGTCGGCCGCGATGGCCGCGCGGTGCGCCACTTCCCCAGCAGCGTCAAGCCGGACAGCCCGGCGCTGGCCGAGGCCATCGAGGCCGCGCTCAAGCCCTGAGCCTCAGGAGCCGGCGTGCTGATCGAGGAAGGCCTCGATCAGCGGCGTCACCTGGGCGGCATGGGTGAGGTTGACGGCGTGGCCGCCGCCGGCGATCACCCGCAGCGGCGCGCCGATGGCGCTGGCCATGGCCTGGGCCCGCGCCACGCTGATCGCCAGATCGTGCTCGCCGTGGATGGCCAGGGCCGGGCAGCGGATCGCGCGCACCGCCTCGCTGAGATCGTCACGGTGGCCGAGGGTGTGGAAGGCCTGCAGCAGGGCCTGGGCGCCGATGGTGCGCCAGTAGGCCTTCCAGGCCGCCGAGCCCTCCCAGCCCTGGCCGAGGATGATGGTGGCGATGGTCTCGGCGGTGCTCTCGCTGAGTCCGTTGCGCGCCCAGTCCTCCATCATCTGCTGATAGCCCGGCATCTTCTCCGGGTCCTCGGGCGCCGCCTGGGTGTTGAGCAGCACCAGTCCGCGTACCCGCTGCGGCTGGCGCAGGGCGGCACGCAGCGACAGATACCCCCCCTGCGACATGCCCACCAGCACCGCTTCCTGGATCTGCAGATGGTCGAGCAGGGCGAACAGGTCGGCGGCGGAGTCGTAGTAGCTGAAGGGAGCGTCCGCGCCGCCGGACTGGCCGTGGCAGCGCTCGTCCCAGGCGATGCAGCGGTAGCGCGAGGCCAGCCGCTGCAGCTGCGGCTCGAACATCCGGTGATCCATCAGCAGGCCGTGGGAGAACACCACCGCCGGCGCGTTGCGCGGGCCGCGCTCCTCCACATACAGCCGCTGGCCGTTGGCCTGGACCACCGGCATCTCAGAGCCCTCCGCAGCCGATCAGGCCGCCATCCACGGTCAGGGTGGTGCCGGTGACATAGCTGGAGGCCGGCGAGACCAGGAACAGGATCGCCGGGGCGATCTCCTCGGGCTGGGCCATGCGCGCCAGCGGAATCTGCGGCAGGACCTGCTTGAGCACCGCCTCGTTCTTGGTCAGCGCCGAGGCGAACTTGGTGTCGGTGAGCCCGGGCAGCACGGCGTTGCAGCGCACCTTCCAGGGCGCGCACTCCTTGGCGAAGGACTGGGTGAGGTTGATCACCGCCGCCTTGGAGATCGAGTAAATGCCCTGGAACATCCCCGGCTTGACCCCGTTGATGCTGGCGATGTTGACGATGGCCCCGCCGCCCTGGGCCTTCATCACCTTGGCGCACAGCGCGGCCAGCTCGAAGTAGCCCTTGATGTTCACCTGCAGGGTCTTGTCGACCATGCCCATGTCGGTATCGGCGATGTGGCCGAAGTAGGGATTGGTGGCGGCGTTGTTGACCAGGATGTCGATGCGCCCGAGACCGGCCATCACCGTCTCGACCAGGTGCTTGAGCGCCGCCGAGTCACCCTGGTGGGCGGCGATCGCCGTGGCCTTGCCGCCGCTGGCGACGATCGAGGCGGCGACGCTGTCCAGATCGGCCTGCTTGCGGCTGGAGATGACCACATGGGCGCCGTGGGCGGCGAGCAGGCGGGCGGTGGCCTCGCCGATGCCGCGCGAGGCCCCGGTGATGAGGGCCACACGGCCGGACAGATCAAACAGGGCGTTGCTCACGGGCAGGCTCCGGGATCAGGCAGAAGAGAGGGGAAGGGCCGGCCTTGGCCGGCGGCGGCCGCAGCCGCTACTGCACGTAGACGGGGCCGTGCAGATCCTGGCCGAGCGCCTTGCCGCGGGCATCGGCGAGCGCCTGGCCGACCACCAGGGTGTAACGGCCGCGGTTGCTGACCTTGAACACCAGCATGCGCGGATTGCTGCCGATCTCCCAGCGACCCTTGACCGGCTTGCCACGGCTGTCGAGCACCTTGACCGCGGCGTCGGCGCTGCTGGCGTCCTGGAAGCCGCCATCGAACAGCAGCACGATGGCGCGGGCGAAGGCGGCCTGCCCGGCATAGACCAGGTTCAGGCGACCGGCGACCGGCTGCGGCCACCAGCTGGAGAGGGCATCGGCGCGCGGCTCGGCCTTCTTCACCACCGTCTTGGGCGCGCTGGCGGTGGAGGACGGGCGGCTCGCCGCGGTCGAGGGGGCCGGGCGGGCCGGCTCGGCCGCCGGGGCCGGCGGCGGGGGAGGGACCTCGCTCTGGGCCAGGGCCTCGGCCACCGGATCCGGCTCGGCGCTGGCAACCGGCGCCCCGGCGGTGTCGCCCTCGACGGCGGCACCGTCGTCGGTGCTGCCGGCATCGAGGCCGTCCGCACCGCCCGTCTCGCTGTCGCTGGCCTCCTCGGTCAACCCCTCCTCGGCGGCGTCGGCGGCGGCCTGGGCCTGCAGCTCGAGGGCGTCCATGTCAATGCCGGCGTCCTCGATCAGGATCGAGGTGTCGGCCGGGGTTTCCACCAGCGGCGCGGCGAACACCTGATCGGCCGGCGGCCCGCCGGGCAGCACCGGGCGGACCTTGATATGGGGGTCGACCGCGTTCAGGCCGAAGAAGGTGCCGACCCCGGCGGCCAGCGACACGGCCATGATCACGATTGTTTTGGTTTCCATCGACTACGTCTCCGCCTCGTCGTCTCGTTGTAGGAATGATTCTGACCCGGCTGGCGGGCCTCGAAACCGCAGGCACTATCGGGTAGGCGCCGATGGCCGTCAATCACGGTGCGGCGCGCCTCGCCGACAGGCTGGCCTGTCGCCGGGGTCGCTGCGGCGGAGGCAGGGGCAGGGCGATACTGCCGGCCGTTTCGGCTGCCCTCTTCCAGGACCCATGTCTGACCGTTATCTCGAGTTCTCCCACTCCGCCTTCGGCAAGCAGCTGGCCAGCCTGCTCGGGCTGCCGCAGCCGCCGCGTCTGCGCCGTGCGCGCGAGGGCTATGGGGAGCAGCCCCTGGCGGGTCGCCGGTTGCTGGTCGGCGGCGATCGCGAGGCCACCGCCAGCCGTGCCCTGCTCGATGCGCTCGCCGGGGCCGGCGCCGAGCTGCACATCGTGCCGGAGCACTCCGGCCTCGCTCCGCTCAAGCAGGCCGCCGCCGCGGCCGGGCTCGGCCTCAAGGGCGAGCCGGCGGAAGGGGGCTTCAAGCCGGATTGCCTGGTGTTCGATGCCACCGGGGTGGCCGATGCCGGCGCGCTGCGCGCGGTCTACGACTTCTTCCAGCCGCGCGTCGGGAAGCTGGCGCCCAACGGCCGGGTGCTGCTGATCGGCCGCGCCCCGTCGACGAGCGCCACGCCCGAAGCCTGGGCCGCGGCCAGCGCCCTGCGCGGCTTCGTGCGCTCGCTGGGCAAGGAGGTGGGTCCCAAGGGCTCCACCGCCAATCTGATCGAGCTCGAGGGCGAGCCCGGCGCCGGCCTGCACGGCGCGCTGCGCTTCTTCCTCAGCGAGCACTCGGCCTTCGTCTGCGGGCAGGTGCTGACCCTCGGCGAGGCCGAGCGCCGCGGCAGCTGGACCCGTCCGCTGGAAGGCCGCCGCGCCCTGGTCACCGGGGCGGCGCGCGGCATCGGCGCGGCGATCGCCCAGACCCTGGCCCGCGAGGGCGCCCAGGTGATCGGCATGGACCGGCCGCAGGAAGAAGGCGCGCTCGGCGAGACCATGAGCCGTCTTGGCGGGCAGGGCCTGGCCCTGGATGTCACCGATCCGCGCGCCGGCGAGCGCCTGCTGGCGGAGATCGGCGCTCTGGATGTGGTGGTCCACAATGCCGGCGTCACCCGCGACAAGATGCTGCGCAACATGGCCCCGCACCTCTGGGACCAGGTGCTGGAGATCAACCTCGGTGCGATCCTTCGCATCAACCGCGAGCTGCTGGCCGGCAAGGGCCTCAACCCGGGCGCCCGCATCGTCTGCATCTCCTCAATCGGCGGCATCGCCGGCAACGCCGGGCAGACCAACTACGGCGCCACCAAGGCCGGGGTGATCGGCTATGTGGAGGCGATGGCGCCGCTGCTGGCGCGCCAGGGCGGGGCGATCAACGCGGTGGCACCGGGCTTCATCGAAACCCAGATGACCGCGCAGATGCCGATGGGGCCGCGCGAGGTCGGGCGGCGGCTCAATGCGCTGTCGCAGGGCGGGCTGCCGATCGACATCGCCGAGGCGGTGACCTTCCTCGCCAGCCCGCTGGCGGCGGGCGTCAACGGGCGCACGCTGCGGGTCTGCGGACAGAACTTCGTCGGCGCCTGACACGAAACCGTCACCGGCGGTGCTTCGACACCGCCTGATCCGCCTGCAACCGGAAGCGGGTCTGCGGGGTAGCTCCGGGTAGCCGCCAGTGGTGGCGGTCGATCCCCTGAACCAAGGAGCTTTCCCATGCGCACGCTTTCCCTGTCTGCGACGCTCGTCTCCGCCCTGCTGCTCAGCGCCCCGGCCCTGGCCGGCCATCACGAGAAGATGGCCGCGCCCGGCGCCAATCCGATGGTGGGCAAGGCGGCGATGCTGCCGACCCAGACCATCGTCGCCAATGCCGCCAACTCGCCCGTGCACACCACCCTGGTGGCCGCGGTGAAGGCCGCCGGGCTGGTCGAGACCCTGCAGGGCCCGGGGCCGTTCACGGTGTTCGCGCCGGTCAACGACGCCTTCGAGAATCTGCCGGCCGGCACCGTCGACACCCTGCTCAAGCCGGAGAACAAGGCCACCCTCACCGGCGTGCTCACCTACCATGTCGTCGCCGGCAAGCTGGATGCCGCGGCGGTCAAGGCCGCCATCGCCAAGGGCGGCGGCAAGGCGGTGGTCAAGACGGTGGCGGGTGGCTCGCTCACGCTCAGCCTCAACGGCCCCGCCAATGTGGTGGTGACCGATGAGAAGGGCGGGGTGGCCAACATCGTCACCTACGATGTGAATCAGTCCAACGGCGTGATTCATGTCATCGACGCGGTGCTGCTGCCCAAGTAAGCGTCGCTGCGCCACACCGGCGGACCCGTGCCTCGGCACGGGTCCGTCACCGCGGCTGAACCGGCGGATGGCCGCGCAGGCGAAGGGCTACACTGGCGCGGATGAACACCCTGCTCAAGCTGGCCGAGGCCAGCCTGCCCACCCCGTTTGCCGAGTTTCGCGTCACCCTCTTTCAGGCCGAGGACGGCAAGGAGCATCTGGTGCTGGCGCTGGGCGAGCTGGGCGCTGATCCGCCGCCGCTGATCCGCCTGCACTCCGAATGCCTGACCGGCGATGCGCTGTTCTCGCTGCGTTGTGACTGCGGCTTCCAGCTGCGTGCCGCCCTGCAGGCGATCGCCGAGGCCGGCCGGGGCGCCGTGCTCTACCTGCGCCAGGAAGGCCGGGGCATCGGGCTCGGCAACAAGCTGCGCGCCTACGCCCTGCAGGACGGCGGGGCGGACACCGTCGAGGCCAATCACCAGCTGGGCTTTCCGGCCGATGCCCGTGACTTCGGGCTGGCGGTGGCGATGCTGCGCGCGCTCGGTCTGTCGCGCATCCGCCTGATGACCAACAACCCGCGCAAGCTGCGGGCGCTGACCGAGAACGGGATCGAGGTGGTCGAGCGGGTCGCCCTGGAGAGCGGGCGCAATCCGCACAACGAGGCCTATCTCAAGGCCAAGGCCGAGAAGCTGGGTCACTGGCTGACCCTGCCCTGAGCGCGCCGGCATGGTCATGCCCGAGCCGCCGACGCCTCCGCCCCCGCCGCGCCCGGTCGGGCTGCTGCGCGAACTGGG
Organism: Nevskiaceae bacterium; assembly: GCA_036275365.1. Lineage (GTDB taxonomy): Bacteria > Pseudomonadota > Gammaproteobacteria > Nevskiales > Nevskiaceae > DASUDX01. The sequence goes on from DASUDX010000055.1 coordinate 12,467, forward strand.
CGCGGTCACCGTGTCCACCTACCGGCTCACCCAGGGTTTTCTGCCGCTGCTCAAGCTGCTCGGCACCGAGGCCGATGTCACCCGCGAGGATCTCTCGCGGGTCATCGATGCCGCGTTCGAAGGGCTTTACCGCCATCCGCTGACCCGCGGCACCCGCCGCCTCACCGAGGCGCTGCGGGCCCGCCAGCTGATTCCCAACGAGCAGTCCACCGAGGAGCTGATCCGCTTCCTGGTCGAGCAGGTGGTCAGCCGCAGCCCGGTGCCGGTGCCCGAGGCGCTGATCCAGGAGTTCTGGACCTTCTTCGGCGAGCTGTTCGCCAGCGACGAGCTCAAGGGCCTGGGCGAGCTGACCCTCGACATGGCCCGTCTGGTGCTGCGCACCTACGAGCCGCAGTTCGTCGAGGTGATCAACCTGCTCAAGGCCGGCCGCCGCTTCAACGAGTGGCAGCTCAAGGAGCTGATGCGCCGCGCCAGCACCGTGCGCGAGGACACCGCCATCGTGCGCCGGCAGATCAAGGCGCTGCGCCACATCCGGCCGTTCTTCCAGACCGATCCGCGCGACTTCCGCGCCCAGGCCCAGATCGTCGCCCAGATGGTCCGCGAGTTCGGGCCGTTCTTCGTGAAGATGGCCCAGGTGGCGGCGGCCAATGCCGACTTCCTGCCGGAAGAGATCGCCCGCGAGCTGGCGGTCTTCCACGAGGATGTGCCGCCGATGAGCGCCGAGGAGGTGGAGGCGGCGTTCCTCGAGTGCTATGGCCGTCTGCCGCACCAGCTCTACATGGATTTCGACGCCAGCCGGCCGGTCAAGTCGGGCTCCATCGGCAGCGTCTACTTCGCCAAGAAGCCCTTCATCGAGAACGGCCTGGAAGTGCTGCGCCCGGTGGTGATCAAGGTCGGCCGTCACCACATCGATCGCGAGTTCGCCATCGGCAAGCTGGTGCTGGGCCTGGCCATCATGTCCTCGCAGTATTGGGCGCCGCATTCCAAGCTCACGCCCTTTCTGCGCGCCATGCAGGAGCAGGTCGACGAGTTCGTCGCCGGCTTCGTCGAGGAACTGGACTTCGAATCGGAGGCGCGCAACCACCTGCGGTTCTACGAGCGCGCCCAGCGCACCCGCATGTGGCAGGTGCCGCGCCTGTACGGCTATTCGCGGCGCATCCTGGAGATGGAGTACCTCTCCGACGCCTCCAGCCTGACCCGGGCGCTGGCCCGCCTGCCGCGCCGCGAGCGTCGCGCCTTCCAGTTCCGCATCGCCGAGCGGCTGCTCTACACGGTGCTCCACCACCTGTTCGTCTACCGCGAGATCCACGGCGATCTGCACCCGGGCAATGTGATGATCGGCTCGGACGGCCGCCTGCATCTGATCGACTGGGGCAATGTGGTCTCGCTCGATGGCAAGTGGAACGCGGTGTGGGATTACCTCGCCGCCGCGGTGCTGGCCGACACCACCCTGCTGACCGACTCGCTGATCCGCATGAGCACCCAGCCGGAGGCCGATGCGGCGCGCCGCGCCGAGATCCGCGCCGCGCTCGACGAGACCCTGCAGAAGAAAGGGGTGACCCCGCTGACCCGGCGCAACTTCATCAGCGAGCTCAAGCGTGGCGGCACCGAAGGGCTGCACCGCCGCGGCCAGGCGGTGCTGCATCTGATGAGCAATACCCAGAGCACCGGCCTGGTGCTGCGGCGCGACTACCTGCACCTCTCGCGTGCCCTGTTCGCCGCCGCCGGCAGCTTCGGGTCGATCTACGAGGGCACGCCGCGGCGGCTGCTGCTGCGCGATCTGGCGCTGTCGCTGCTGCGGCTGCCGATCCAGATCAGCCGCGACCAGCTGGCCCAGCGCCTGGGGATCGGCCGCGAACGCCTGCTGACCCCGCTGCCCCCGCCACCCAGGCCCATCGTGCGTCCGCCGCCGGCGACCGCCTCGATGAGCGCCCCCCCGGTTTCCTGATCCCGCTGCCTCGCCCGCCCGATGCTGTACCGACTCTGCCGTGACCTGCTGTTCCAGCTCGATGCCGAGCACGCCCATGAGCTGACCCTGGGCTGGTTCAGCCGGCACCCGCGGCTGGCCACGCTGCCCTTCGCCGGCGATCCGGTGCAGGCGCCGCAGCCCCTGCTGGGCCTGATGCTGCGCAACCGGGTCGGGCTCGCCGCCGGGCTCGACAAGAACGGCAGCGCCCTGGCCGCCTGGGAGCGGCTCGGCTTCGGCTTCGTCGAGATCGGCACGGTCACGCCGCGCCCCCAGCCCGGCAACCCGCGGCCGCGGATGTTCCGCCTGAGCGAGCACCAGGCGCTGATCAACCGCCTGGGCTTCAACAACCTCGGCGTCGAGGCTCTGGTCGCCAATGTGCGCCGGGCCCGCGAGCAGGGCGACTACCGCGGCGTGCTCGGCATCAACATCGGCAAGAACGCCGACACCCCGATCGAGCGCGCGGCCGAGGATTACTGCAGCGCGCTGGGCGCGGTGCACCGCTGGGCCGACTACATCACGGTCAACATCTCCTCGCCCAACACCCGCAATCTGCGCGATCTGCAGAGCGAGTCGGCGCTCTCGGCCCTGCTCGGCGCGGTGGCCCGCGAGCGCGACCGCTGCGCCCGCGAGCAGGGCCGCGCCGCCCCGCTGCTAGTGAAGATCGCCCCGGATGTGGATGGCGAGCAGATCGCCGCCATCGCCCGGGTGGCCCGCCTCAACGGGGCCGATGGGCTGATCGCCACCAACACCACCCTGGATCGGGCGGCGGTCGCCGGCCATCCCCAGGCCGGCGAGGCCGGCGGGCTGTCCGGCCGGCCCCTGCGCGAGCGGGCCGAGGCCGTGCTGCGCCAGCTGCGCGCCGAGCTGGGCAGCCACTATCCGCTGATCGGGGTGGGCGGCATCGACGGCGCCGAGGCGGCGGCGGCGCGGGTGGCGGCCGGGGCCCAGGCGGTGCAGATCTACACCGGCTTCATCTACCGCGGGCCGGCCCTGATCCGCTCGGCGGCCCAGCGGCTGGCCGACCCGGCTTAGGCCATTTCTGCCAGTCCCGGCGTTGCCGCTGGGCCGGGCGGGAGACTAGAGTCAGCCTTCCGGAGCCTGTCATCGTCCTCGGGCACCATGACGGCCGTACCCATAACCACACACAAGGGAAGAGAGATGCGTCCAGTTCCTGTTGCGGCGCTCGTCGCCGGTCTGTTTGTCGTGGCGCCGGCGTCGGCGGTCCATCCGGTGGGCTATGAAATGCCCTATGCGCTGGGCGGCCTGCTCGCCGAGTTCGGTGACAGCAGCCGGGATTCCGACACCGGCGAGGGCTTCCACCTGGGCTTCGGCCTGCCGCTGAGCGCGCCGGATCAGGCGCTGGAAGTGCGCTACTTCGATCTGCGCCGCGACCGCGACCTCGACGGTCAGCGCGACTACCAGACCGGGCTGAGCGTGCACTGGGTCAAGGACTTCGGCCTGTTCGGCTGGTCCGGTGAGGGCCTGGAGTCGCGCCTGCCGCAGTTCCAGCCCTTCGTCATGGCCGGCGGTGGCGCGGTGCAGGACGATGTGCGCGGCGACAAGAACACCACCCTGGGCATCAGCGGCGGTGGCGGCGCGCTGTTCCCGATCGGCTTCAACGGCTGGGCGCTGCGCGCCGAGGCCCTGCTGCAGGGTCAGGTCAACGACGAGACCGTGCCCGGCGAGGATGTGCTGCTCGACACCCAGGTGCGCATCGGCCTGCAGATTCCGCTCACCCCCTTCTTCGGCAAGGCCGCCGAAGTGGAAGCGGCGCAGGACTGCGAGCTGGCGGTGGTGGACCCGGTGACCGGGCGCAGCGATTGCGCCGCCGACTCCGACCGCGATGGCGTGGCCGATGGCGTGGACGCCTGCCCGGGCACCCCGGCCGGCACCCGCGTGGATGCCACCGGCTGCGCGCTGCCGCTGACCGATGACGACGGCGATGGCGTGCTCAATGCCGACGATGCCTGCCCGGGCACGGCGGTGGGCATGAAGGTGGATGGCCGCGGCTGTCTGGTGGACCAGCAGCTGACCCTGCGTGGCGTCAACTTCCTCAACAACTCCGCCGAGCTCACCGAGGATTCGCGCGGCGTGCTGGCCGAGGTGGCCGATGCCCTGCGCGGCCAGCCGGATGTGCAGATCGAGATTGCCGGTCACACCGATTCGATTGGCGATGAGACCTACAACCTGATCCTCTCCGAGCAGCGCGCCCAGTCGGTGCGGCAGTTCCTGATCGCCCGCGGCGTTGATGGCACCCGCCTCACCGCCCAGGGCTATGGCGAGTTCCAGCCGGTGGCCAGCAACGAGCTGCCGGAAGGCCGCAACGCCAACCGCCGCGTCGAGTTCAAGGTCATCGTCATCCAGTAAGCGGGTCCGGCACCGGCCACCGGCAGCGGTGGCCGGTGGCCGCGGCATCCGCTGCCCGGCCGGACCGGATCGCGAGGCCGGCGCTAGTCGATCAGCCGGCCGCGCTGCACACGCTGGGCCGAGCGGGCATCGAAGAAGGCCTCGCGATCCACCAGCAGGTGGGCCGCGCCGCTGTCGCCGATCGCGGTGTAGGTCTGGCCGGCGAGGCTCACCGTGCCCTCGCGGCCGTTCCAGTTGGGCAGATGCAGGTAGTAGCGATTGCCGTCATAGGCCTCGCCGAGCCAGGCATAGCGGCTGATCTGGGTGCTGAAGTAGAGGTAGCTGCCTTCCTCGAAGCTCACCGCCATCCAGCCGGGCCCATTGGCCAGCAGCACGCCGGGCGTGCCGCGATCCACCACCACCTCGTCCACCGCGCGCTCGCCGATGCTGACCAGGCGGCCGTCGCGGATGCCCATCTGCCCGGCCGATTCGCTGCGCACCAGGCGGATGGTGTCGGAGACGAAGTACTGGAGACGGCGGCGGTCGTCCGCACTGAGCTGGAACTCCTGGGCCAGGCCATCGGTCCAGGCCAGGCGATCGGCCTGGGGATCGGGAAGGCCGGCGCAGGCACCGAGCAGAGGCAGGCAGAGCGGGACAAGCCAGGCACGCATCGGTAGACCCTACAGTCACGGACGCCGCAGTGTAGCGCCGGCCCACCTAGAATCCGACCATGCCGATGACCCCGCCCGCCGCCGAACCCGCCTCGCCCTGCATCGGGGTCTGCCAGCTCGACGCCGCGCGGGTCTGCCTGGGCTGCGGGCGGGCCATCGACGAGATCGCCGCCTGGCCGCTGGCCAGCCCGGAGCAGAGAGAAAATATCCGTCGTGAGGCGGCCAGACGCCTGTCTATAATCCGGCCAAGCCCGCCCGCGCCGCCTCCATGAACCGCGTCCTCGCCCACACCGGCCTGCTGCTCTATGTGCTGCTGGCCGCCGCGGCTCTGCTCTGGTGGGCCCCCAACTTCTTCGCCGCCAATCTGCATGCGCCGCCGGCGCTGAACTACCGCTATCTGGCCGGCAGCGGCATTCCTCTCGGTCTGCTGGTGATGAGCGTGGCGGCGCGCCAGTCGATCCTGCCGCGCTTCTCGCTGAAGATGCTGATGCAGGTGGCGATTGCCGGGCTGCTGCTGCTGCTGGGGCTGATGACCTTCCAGTTCCTGGCCCAGTCGGTGTTCTTCTGTGCCATGCATCTGTTCGTCTGCCTGGGCGGTCTGCTGTGGAATCTCTACGGCTACCACCGCGAGCTCAAGCTGTGGGACAAGCGGCGGGCCGCCGCCAATGCCTGAGGCCGCTGCGCGCCCCACCCGCGCCCTGTTCAGTCATTTCACCGCCCAGCCCACCCGCTGGGGTGATCTCGACGCGCTCGGTCATGTCAACAACACGCGGTTCTTCACCTTCGACGAATCGGCGCGTCTCGATTACTGGACCTCGCTGATGCAGGGGGATCCGGCCTTCTTCCGCGACTACGGCCTGATCCTCGCCTCGATCCGCTGCGATTTTCTCGCCCAGCTCCACCATCCCACCGCGCTCGAGGTCGGGCTGCGGGTGGCGCGCCTGGGCCGCAGCAGCTTCACCACCGAGGCCGCCATGTTCGGGGGCGAGCGGCTCTATGCGGTGACCCAGGCCACCCTGGTCTGGTTCGACTACCGCGAGCAGAAGGCCCTGCCGATTCCCGAGGCCGTGCGCGCCCGGGTGCTGGCGCGCGAGCGGGTCGCCCCCGAGCAAGGCTGAGGATGGCCGCCAGCACGACCGAGGTGCTGGTGATCGGCGCCGGCTTCGCCGGGTTGCAGGCCGCCGCCGCCCTGCAGGCCCGCGGCCTGCGCGTGCAGGTGCTGGAGGCCCGCGATCGCCTGGGCGGGCGCAGCCGTCCGGCCACGCTCGCCGGTCGCCGGCTGGACCTCGGCGCCCAGTGGGTGGGCCTCGGCCATGCGCGACTGCAGGCCCTGGCGCGGCGCGCCGGCGCGGCGCTGCTGCCGCAGTACGACCAGGGCGACAAGCTGCTGCAGCTGGGCCACCGCCTGCGCCGCTACAGCGGGCTGATTCCGCCGGTCTCGCCGCTGGCGCTGATCGAGATGCAGGGGGTGATCTGGCGTCTGCGCCAGCTGCAGAAGGCGGTGCCGGCCGCCGCCCCCTGGGAGGCGCCCCACGCGGCAGATCTCGATGCCCTGACCGTCGAGCAGTGGCAGCGCCGCTGGCTGCACAGTGCCGGCGGCCGTGCCCTGTTTGATCTGGCGCTGCGCGCGGTGTTCTGTGGCGAGGCCGGCCAGCTGTCGATGCTGGGCTTTCTGCACTACCTCGCCGGTAACGGCGGCTTCGAGCGGCTGATCGCCGCCCGCGACGGCGCCCAGGCGGCCACCGTCGACGGTGGTCTGCATGCGCTCACGGCGACGCTCGCCGAGGGTCTGGAGATCGAGCGCGAGGCAGCGGTGCGGGCGCTGCGGCGCGAGGGCGAGGCGTGGATCGCGCAGGGCGCGGACGGTCGCGACTGGCGCGCCCGGCGGGTGGTGCTGGCGATGGCGCCGCTGCTGAGCAGCCGCATCGAGATCCCCGGGCTTTCCGCCGAGCGCGAACAGCTCGGCCAGCGCATGCCGATGGGCTCGGTGATCAAGTGTCTGGTTGCCTACGAGCGGCCGTTCTGGCGCGAGCAAGGGCTCAGCGGCGAGTTCGTCTGCCCGCAGGCGGTGTTCTCGCCGGTGTTCGATGTCAGCCCCCCGGATGGCGGTCACGGCGCGCTGGTGGGCTTCATCGACGGACCGCTGGCCTGGCGCTGGAGCGGCGACGCCGGCGCCCGCCGCCGCGCAGTGATCGAGAGTCTGGTCGCCGCCTTCGGCGCGCAGGCGGCCGAGCCGATCGACTACCAGGATCACGACTGGATCGGCGATCCCTGGAGCCGCGGCTGCTATGTGGGCCTGCCCGCGCCCGGCACCCTGAGCCGGCTCGGCCCGGCCCTGCGCGCGCCGCAGGCGGGCCTGCACTTTGCCGGCACCGAAACCGCACGGGCCTGGGTCGGCTATGTGGAGGGCGCGCTGGAATCCGGCGAGCGGGTGGCGGAGGAAGTGGCCTCCTCGCTCAGCGCCTGAGCGCGGGCGGCGGCGAGCCGGGCGCCGATGGCCTGCGGATCGCGCTCGCGCTTGATCTCGCTCCACAGCGGGGCCAGCGCCCGGTCGCCACACATCAGCAGCACCCACCACTGCTTGAGCCGGCCCGCTGCGTAGGCAGGCGGGGTCTGCTGTAGCAGGCGCTGCCAGAAGCGCTCCACCAGGGCCAGGCGCTCGCCGCGCGATTGCGGTTGCGGGGTCTGCCCGGCGGCCGCGGCGCGCACCTGGCGTGCCAGATCGGGCAGGGCAACCAGCCCCCGGCCGAGCATGAAATCCGCCGCCCCGCTCACCGCCCGGCAGCGCTGCCAGTCGGCCACGCTCCAGATCTCGCCATTGGCATAGACCGTGACCGCGACCGCCTCGCGGATCCGCGCAATCCACTCCCAGTGCGCCGGTGGCTGATAGCCCTGCACCTTGGTCCGTGCATGCACCACCAGCTGGGCGGCGCCACCGGATTCGAGCGCCCGCGCGCAGTCCAGGGCGAGATCGGTGTGTTCGTAGCCCAGGCGCATCTTGGCGGTCACCGGCACCGCGGCCGGCACCGCCGCGCGCACCGCGCGCACGATGCGCTCGAGCAGCTCGGGCTCACGCAGCAGGATGGCGCCGCCGCGCG
>DASUDX010000056.1:0-6441 GCA_036275365.1 Nevskiaceae bacterium
GGCCTCGACTACGAGGTGCGCCGCTACCAGCGCGATCCCAAGACCATGCTGGCGCCGGCGGAACTGCGTGCGGTGCATCCGCTGGGCAAGTCGCCGGTGCTCGAGGACGGTGGCCAGCGCATCGCCGAATCCGGTGCCATCGTCGAGTACCTGGTCGAACGCTACGGCCGCCACCTGCGTCCCGCCGAGGACAGTCCCGACCGCTGGCGCTACACCTACTGGCTGCATTTCGCCGAGGGTTCGGCGATGCCGCCGCTGCTGCTCAAGCTGATCTTCGATCGCATCGAAACCACGCCGATGCCCTTCTTCGTCAAGCCGGTGGCGCGGGCGATCTCGGGCAAGGCCAAGCAGGCCTTCATCCTGCCCAACATCCGCCTGCATCTGGATTTCCTCGAGGCCGAGCTGGCCAAGGCCGAGTGGTTTGCCGGCGATCAGTTCACCGCCGCCGACATCCAGATGAGCTTCCCGCTGGAGGCCGCCGCCGCCCGCGGCGGGCTCGATGCCTCGCGTCCGCGCCTGCATGCCTTCCTGCAGCGCATCCACGCACGGCCGGCCTACCAGCGTGCGCTGGAGGCGGGCGGACCCTATGCCCTGATGATGGGCATGCCGAGCTGAGCGCAGCCGCCGTGCGCGCGGTCACGACTTTTCCCGCCCGCTGATCTACCCTTGCCCTCCCCGGTGTGATGCCGGGGAGTCCATTCGGCCGCTGGGGAGCGGCGCGCGCAAGCGGCATCCGGTCCGGATGCGAGGGGGAGGGAATGAAGACGCGGCTCTGGAACTGGCGCAGCCTGCTATGGCTGGCGCTCGCGCTCGCCATGATCGCGCTGGACTTCGGCGCCGCGCCGGAGGCGGGCCCCGCGGCTCTTGCCGGCTACACGCCTGGCTGATCCGGATTGGCGGCGCCGGCTGCGCGGCTCTGGCAGCATCCGGCGGCGATGAGCGCCGGCAGTTCCCATTCCTGGCAGGGCCAGGTCCGTCTGGGCCTGGGCTGGGCCTTGTTCCAGGGCCAGGCCGGGGATAACCAGCCGCATGCCCATCACGCCCTGCAGCTGGTGCTCGCGGCATCTCCAGTGCGGGTCTGGGTGGCGGGGCAGGGCGAGTGCGAGGCCCCCGGGCTGCTGATCGGCGCCGATGTGCTGCACCGCCTGCACCCAAGCCCGGCGAGCCTCACCCTGGTGTATCTGGATCGCCAGTCGCGCGCGGGCCAGCAGCTGGCCCCGGTCGCCGGTGCGGCGCTGCGCCTTCTCTCCGCCGCGCAGGTCAGCGCCTTGCAGGCAGCGCTGCGTTCACCAGAGGCGGTCCATCCGGATCAGCTGCTGCTGCGCCATCTGGGGTCGGCGGCCACGGGCGAGGCGCTGTCCGATCACTGGCTGGCGCCGCTGGAAGCCGCGCTCGCCGGCCCGGCCAGTGCCGACCAGCTGGCCCGCGCCATGGGCCTGTCCACTCCGCGCTTTCTGCACCGGGTGAAGGCGAGCACCGGCCTGCCGCTGCGGCCCTACCGACGCTGGCGGCGCCTGATCGGCGCGCTCACGGCGGTGCTGCAGGGCCAGTCGATGACCGCGGCCGCCCATGCCGCCGGCTTTGCCGATGCGGCGCACTTCACCCGCACCTGCCGGCGCCATTTCGGCATCACCCCCAGCGCACTCGGCCGCCTCGCCGGCAGCTGATTCGTTCAAGACCGCCAATCGCCGCCCGGCCAAGCTGGGCGCCACTGGCGGAAGACTTGACGATGAAACGATCACTGCGTGTTGCGATCCGTTATGGCGCCTATCCGGTGGTGGCGGGCGGCACCCTGCTGACGCTGCTGGGGCTGGCCGGCGCCGGCGTGGGCTACTGGCCCATGTTCCCGCTGCTCAGCCTGGGCGGCCTGCTCGCGGTGCTGGCACTGGAGCGGCTGCAGCCGTTCGAGGCGGCCTGGCAGGCCGACCACGGCGGTGATACGCGGGTGGACCTGCTGCACCTGCTGGTCAGCCAGGTCCTGATCCAGACCGCGGTGGCGCTGGCCTTCGGCGCGCGCGCGGCCCTGCCCGGGCTGCCGCGGCTGTGGCCAGACCAGGCGCCGATGGCGGTGCAGATCCTGCTCGCTGGCCTGGTCATGGATGCCGGGCTCTATGCCATGCACCGGCTCAGCCACACCCAGGGCTGGCTCTGGCGCCTGCATGCCCTGCATCACGGGCCGCGCCGGCTCTATGGCCTGAACAGCGGACGCCGGCATCCGCTCTCCGCCCTGGCCCTGGCCCTGCCCGGGCTGACCCTGCTGATGGGGCTGGGCGTGACCCCGATTGCGCTTGGCGCCTGGCTGGCCTTCATGAGCGTGCATCTGGCCTTCCAGCACGCCAACCTCGACTACCGCCTTGGCCCGATGCGGCGCTGGCTGGCGGTGGCCGAGATGCACCGCTGGCATCACCGGCGCGATCACCGCGAGGCGCAGGTCAACTACGGCGAGGTGTTCCTGTTCTGGGATGCCCTGTTCGGCACCCGCCATCTGCCGCCAGCCGAGCCCGCGCGCTTCGCCGTGGGGCTGGACGAAGCCTCGCCCCCCGAGGCCTATCTCGCCCAGCTGCGCTGGCCGTTTCGGACTTGAGCGGTCGAAGGGCTGTCATGGGGCGCCGCGCGGCCGTCATCCCCTCATCACCGGGCTGACACCGGGCCGGCCTAGGGTCCGGTGGCGGGTTCCAGGAAGGACCCGTTTCCTTCCCTTGTCATTGGAGACCCTGATGTCCCGTCGATCATTCCCCTGTGCGGTGCTGAGCAGCCTGCTGCTCGGCTGTGCAAGTCTCGCTCCGCTGTCGGCCCAGGCCCGCGAGGTGCCGATCCAGATCCTGGCCATCAACGATTTCCACGGCAATCTCGAGGCCATTCCCAGCACCAGTTCCTCCGGCCGTGTGGGCAGCGTGCCGGCCGGTGGCGCGGAGTTCCTGTCGACGCACATCGCCAACCTGCGTGCGCAGAACCCGGAGGGCACCATCGTGGTGTCGGCGGGCGATCTGATCGGTGCCAGCCCGCTGCTGTCCGGTCTGTTTCACGACGAGCCCACCATCGAGGCGATGAACCAGATCGGTCTCGACTTCAACGCCGTCGGCAACCATGAGTTCGACGAGGGCATCGGGGAGTTGCGCCGCATGCAGAAGGGCGGTTGCCACCCGGTGGACGGCTGCCAGGATGGCGATGGCTTCGACGGGGCGGATTTCCGCTTCATCGCCGCCAATGTGGTGCGGGAGCGCGACGGCCGCCCGCTGCTGCGCCCGTTCGGGATCCGCACCATCAACGGTGTCCGCGTGGGCTTCATCGGCATGACCCTGGAAGCCACCCCTACCATCGTCTCGGCCGCGGGCATCCGCGGCTTCGAGTTCCGGGACGAGGCAGATACCGCCAATGCGCTGATTCCGGAACTGCGCCGGCGCAATGTGGATGTGATCGTGGTGCTGGTGCACGAGGGCGGCTTCCCCGCCACCTTCGATGTCAACGGCTGCCAGGGCGTCAGCGGTCCGATCGTGGACATCGTCAACCGGCTCGATCCGGCGGTGGATCTGGTCATCTCCGGCCACACCCACCAGCCCTACAACTGCGTGATCAATGGCATTCCCACCACCAGCGCCTTCTCCTTCGGCCGGGTGGTCACCGAGATCGATCTGACGGTGGACCGCCGCACCAGCACCATCACCTCGATGACGATCAACAACCAGATCGTCACCCGCGATGTGCCCCAGGACGGGGCCATCACCCAGCTGATCGAGAAGTACCGCGCCGCCGCCGCGCCGATCGCCAACCGGCCGGTGGGGCGCATCACGGCCGAGTTCCTGCGCACCAACGATGACAGCCTCGAGCAGGTGATGGGCAATGCCATCGCCGATGCCCAGCGCTTTGCTTCCGAGGCCGCCGGTGCCGAACTCGCCTTCATGAACCCGGGTGGGGTGCGCGCGGATCTCAGCTTCGCCAGCTCCTCGGCTGGCGAGGGCGATGGGGTGGTGACTTACGGAGAGCTGTTCAGCGTGCAGCCCTTCGGCAACGGCCTGCTCACTATGACGCTCACCGGTGCGCAGATTGACGAGGTGCTCGAGCGCCAGTTCTGCGGCATCAACTCGCCGGCCAACAACGGCTTCTTCCGTGTGCTGCTGCCCTCGGCGGGGGTGCGCTACAGCTGGTCGGAAGCCGCCGCCGGGCAGGCCGATTGTGCAACGGCCAATGCGGTGGACCCGCTCACGGTGGAGATCAACGGCGAGCCGCTCGACCTCGCGCGCAGCTACCGGGTCACCGTCAACACCTTCCTCGCCGATGGAGGCGATGGCTTCCCCATCTTCACCCAGGGCACCGAGCGGGTCGGCGGCGTGGTGGATACCGATGCCTTCGAGCAGTACCTGCAGGCCAATGCCGAGGCCGGCCTGAGCCCGCCCGCGCAGGATCGCATCACCAAGCTGCCGTAAGGCCGCCGTGGGACCCTCTGGCTGGCGCTGATCCAGCCAGAGGGTGCGCAGGCTCGCTAAGCTCGGCGCCTTTCCACGCGGAGGGTGCCGTGCTCGAGGCTTCCACCCTGATGGTGCTCTGCGCCCTGCTGCTCCTGGCCGCCGCGCTCTACAGCTCGGTGGGCCATGCGGGGGCCTCGGCCTATCTCGCGGCCATGGCCCTGCTGGGCGTGGCACCGGCGGTGATGAAGCCCACCGCCCTGAGCCTCAATGTGCTGGTGGCAAGCCTCGTCACCTGGCGCTATGCCCGCGCCGGTCTGTTCGAGCCGCGTCTGTTCTGGCCGTTCGCCCTCACCGCCATTCCCGCGGCCTATCTAGGCGGGGGCTGGGTGCTGCCGGATGTGGTCTATCGCCAGCTGGTCGGCGGGTTGCTCTGGCTGGCCGCCCTGCGCCTGATCGCCACCGGCACCCCCACGGCCGCACCCGGTGGCGCGCCGCGCCTGTGGCTGGCGCTGCCGGCCGGGGCGCTGATTGGCGGGCTCTCCGGGCTCACCGGCACCGGTGGCGGGATTTTTCTCAGCCCGCTGCTGATCCTCAGCGGCTGGGCGCTGCCGCGGCAGACGCTGGGTGCGGTGGGCGCCTTCGTGCTGTGCAACTCGCTGGCCGGTCTGGCCGGCAATGCGCGCAGCCTCGGTCAGCTGCCGTCGGAACTGCCCTGGCTGGTGGCCAGCGTGCTGGCCGGCGCCCTGCTCGGCACCCGCCTGGGCGTCTCCGCCCGGCTGCCGGCCCAGCGCCTGCAACAGGCGCTGGCGCTGGTGCTGCTGATTGCCGGGGCGAAGCTGCTGTTCAGCTAGCGGGGCTTGCGCTGCGGCGTGCCCGGGCCACGGCCTTCTTGCGCTCGGCCGGCAAGGGCAGGGGCACCACCTTCGGCGAGGTGGAGACATGGCTCAGATCCACCCAGCGGATGATCTCGATGCGCCCGTCCGCGGTTTCGCCGAGCGCGGTGCAGGACTCCACCCAGTCCCCGCAGTTGAGGTACTGCACGCCCTCGATGTCGCGGATCTCGGCGTGGTGGATGTGCCCGCAGATCACCCCGTCCAGCCCGCGGCGGCGGCACTCGCGCGCCACGCTGTTCTCGAACTCGCTGACGATGTTCACCGCGTTCTTCACCTTGGCCTTGGCGAAGGCGGAGAGCGACCAGTAGCGCATGCCCAGCAGCGAGCGGGCGCGGTTGAACCAGTAGTTGCCGCGCATCATCGCCTCGTAGGCGAGATCCCCGGCATGGGCGATCCACTGGTGGTAGCGGGTGATCACATCGAAGGCATCGCCGTGCTGCACCAGCAGGCGCCGGCCGTCGGCGGTCAGGTGCACATGCTCGTTGACGATGCGCAGGTTGCCGATTTCCAGATTGAAGCCGACGAACTTGCGCAGGAACTCATCGTGGTTGCCGGTGATGTACCAGACCTGGGTGCCGCGCTTGGCCTTGGTGAGCACCTTGCGCACCACATTGGTGTGCTCCTGCGGCCAGTACCAGTGGCTCCGCAGCTTCCAGCCGTCGATGATGTCGCCGACCAGATAGAGCGTCTCGCACTCCGTGTGCTTGAGGAAATCCACCAGGTGATGGGCCTGGCAGCCTGGCGTGCCCAGGTGCACATCGGAGATCCATACCGTGCGATAGCGGCGCTTCGGCGTCTCGGGCTTGGCCATGGTCTTCGCGCTCCGTGTGGATGCCACGCGCACAGCCTGAGCGCCGAGCGTGACAGCGTGGTGACGCGCGAAGACGGTCAGGCGAGAAGCAGGGGCGCTGGCGCCGGGCCTACCCGGTTCTCAGAGCTCGGGTGACGACCTGCCTGCCAAGAATTGATCAGTGTTTCCAAACGCCTAAGCTATGCGGCGCAGCTGCGTCCGCTTGAACCGCTGGTTGTGCGTCGTCATCGCATTCCTCACCATTTGGCATGAGGATCTCCTGAATAGTCGATTCAATCTTGCTGTGGGCGTACCAAGCCGCTCCGATCGATGCGGCCGGGATCAAGACGCT
>DASUDX010000057.1:0-10192 GCA_036275365.1 Nevskiaceae bacterium
ATGGCGGTCGGTATGGCGGTCGGTACCGCGGTCGCTGAAGAGGCCGGTACAGCGGCTGGTGTAGCGGCCGGTGCAGGGGTCGGGCTTGCGGAAGCCGTCGGCGCCGGGACCGGCAGACCGCCGGCGGACGAGCTCGCATCGGTCTCCCCCGGCGCCGCCAGGGACAGATGGCCGGCGAAGTCCCCTGCCCCCCCGCCGCCTACTGCCGGCGGGCCCGCCAGCGCGGGGGCGGCGAGCGCTCCGAGCGCGCCAGGCGGAGCGGCTGGCAGGGAGGCGATCACCGCGGCGCCATCCGCTGGCTGTGGCGCTCCTCCAGCTCGAGTTGCTGACGGTGCTCCTGCTCACGCTGCGCCTGCCCGCGGGCACGCGCCTGCAGCCACTGCAGGCGCTCGCTCTCGCGCTGGCGCAGCAGATAGTCCTGGCGCGCCTGCTCGGCGCGCTGCTGCGCCTGGCCGACGAACTGATGCTGGGCCTGCACCGCCTGCTCCAGCCGGCCGAGAAACAGCGCGCGGTTGGCGAGCAGACGCGGATCGGCGGGCAGCGGCGCCAGCTGGTAGTCCTGGCGGTAGCGCTGCAGATCTTGCAGACGCTGCTGCTGGTCCTGGGCGCGGCGCTGTTCCTGGCCGAGCCGCTGGCCGGCGCCCTCGATGCGGCGCTCGCTCCAGTCCAGCAGGGGCAGCAGGCGGGTCGGCTTCATGCGGGGGAACCTCCAGGGGGAAGAACCTCGGCCAGCTCGCGCAGGGCCTGGTCATGGGAAATGCGTTGATCGACTTCCTGGCGCAGATAGGCCTCGATGCGCGGCCAGGCGGCGAGCGCCGCATCCACCCGCGGGTCGCTGCCGCGCACATAGGCGCCGATCGCCACCAGATCGCGGTTGCGCTGATACAGGCTCGCCGCCTGCCGCAGCCGCCGCGCCTGCTCGCGCTGGGCCGGCGGCGACAGCTCGTGCGCCAGGCGTGAGAGCGAGGCCTCGATGTCGATGGCCGGATACAGGCCGGTCTCGGCGACCTGGCGCGACAGCACGATGTGGCCGTCGAGAATGCCGCGGGCGGCATCGGCGATCGGGTCCTGCAGATCGTCGCCCTCGGTCAGCACGGTGTAGAGCGCGGTGATGCTGCCGCCTCCTTCGGCGGCATTGCCGGCGCGCTCCACCAGGGCGGGCAGCCGGGCGAACACGCTGGGCGGATAGCCACGGGTGGCCGGCGGCTCGCCGATGGCCAGACCAATCTCGCGCGCGGCCTGGGCGTAGCGGCTCAGCGAATCGAGCAGCAGCAGCACATGGCGACCCTCGTCGCGGAAGCCCTCGGCGATGCGGGTGGCGAGCCTTGCCGCCGCCAGCCGCTGCAGCGGCGGGCGATCGGCCGGGGCCGCCACCACGCAGGCGCGGGCCAGACCCTCGGGGCCGAGGTTGTGATCGATGAAGTCGCGCACCTCGCGGCCGCGCTCGCCGATCAGCCCGACCACGATCACATCGGCACGGGTGTAGCGCGCCAGCATGCCGAGCAGGGTGGACTTGCCCACGCCGGTGCCGGCAAACAGTCCGACGCGCTGGCCGCGGCCGAGGGTGAGCAGGCCGTTGATGGCGCGCACGCCGGTGTCGAGCACCTCGCGGATCGGCGCGCGCTGCAGGGGATTGAGCGGCGCCCGGCTCGGCGGGGTGTGCAGCGGCAGGGCCCCGCGACCATCGAGCGGCCGGCCCTCGCCATCGATCACCCGGCCCAGCAGCGCCGGGCCGTGGGGCAGGCGCGCCTCGCCCAGACCCGCCAGCACCCGGGCCTGCGGACGCAGGCCGGACAGCTCGCCGGTGGGCATCAGGAACAGCCGCTCGCCGGAGAAGCCGACCACCTCGGCCTCGATCGGGTGCGGCTGGCTTTCGATGCGGCAGCGTCCACCGATCGGCGCCTGGATGCCGGCGGCCTCCAGGGTCAGGCCCACCACCCGGGTCAGCCGGCCCTCGCCGCGCACGCTTTCCACCCCGGCCAGACGATCACGGGCCGCCTCCAGGGCCTGCCGCAGCGCCGGCGGTCGGGCGGGCAGCGAAATCATGCCGCCTCGCCCTCGAGACCGGCGCGGATGCGCGCCAGCCGGGTGGCCAGACGCAGATCGACCCGGGTCGGCTCCTGGTTGACCCAGGCATCGCCGCGGGCCAGCCGGGGATCGGCCTGCAGGCGCGCGCCGAGCTGGGTGTCGTCGACGAAGCTGCGCAATTCCTCGAGATCCTGCGGGTGCAGCTGCAGGGTGACCGCGCTGCGGCTCTCGCCGAGGGCCGCGAGCCCGCTGGCCAGCAGCGGGCGCAGCCGCTGACGGTCCTCGGCCACGGTCTCGGTGAACAGATCGGCAGCCACCGCGCAGGCGAGATCGAGCAGGCTGCGCTCGACCTCGGCATCGACCACCGCAAACGGCTGTTCAAGGGCGGCGATCAGCCCGTGCAGACGGTCCAGCAGCGGCGCCATCTCCTCGCGCGCCTGGCGCAGACCGATGGCATGGCCCTCGGTGTAGCCACGCGCCTGGGCCTCGCGACGCACCTCGGTTTCGATGGCCTCCAGCGCCGCCGCGGTGGGCGGCGGCGGGCGGCCGAGCAGGGGCGGCGTCCAGGCGGCGCCGCGGTCCAGGGTCTCAGACATAGTCGTCGCCGCCACCGCCGAGCTGGATCTGGCCGGACTCGGCCAGACGCCGGGCGGTGGAGAGAATCTCCTTCTGCGCGGCCTCCACATCGGAGAGCTTGGCCGGGCCCCGTGCCTCCATGTCCTCGATCAGCATCTCGCCGGCGCGCTTGGACATGTTGCGGGTGATCTTCTCCTTCACCGAGGCGTCGGCCCCCTTGAGCGCCAGGCCCAGCTTGTCGGTGGGGATGTCGCGCAACAGGGTCTGGATGCTGCGATCGTCGAGGCTGGCGAGATCGTCGAAGACGAACATCAGCTCCTGGATCCGGGTGGAGAGCTCGGCATCGACCTCGCTGATCCGCGCGGAGATCGCCGCCTCGCTGGTCGAATCCATCAGATTGAGGATGTTGGCCGCGGCCTTGACACCCCCGACGCCGGCGCTCTTGCGGCTGCCGCCGCCGGCGAACTGCTTCTCCATGATCTCGTCGAGCTCCTTGAGCGCCGCCGGCTGGATGCCGTCGAGCTTGGCGATGCGCATCAGCACTTCGCTGCGCATCCGCTCGGGCAGGAAGCCGATCACCTCGGCCGCCTGATCGGGGTCGAGATAGGCGAGGACGATGGCGACGATCTGCGGGTGCTCATTGCGCACCAGATCGGCCACCGCGCGCGTCTCCATCCACTTGAGCGCCTCCAGGCCCTTGCTGTTGCGGCCGAGCAGGATGCGGTCGATCAGCCCGCTGGCCTTGTCCTCGCCCAGTGCACCGACCAGCACGCGGCGCACATAGTCGTCGCTGCCGATACCGAGCGAGGTCTGGTTTTCCAGCTCCAGGCAGAAGCGCTGCATCACCTCGCCGGCCCGCTCGCGGGTGACATTGCTGAGGCTGGCCATGGCCTGACCGATCTTCTGCACTTCCTTGGCATTCATGTGCCGCAGCACCTCGGCGGCCTCGGCCTCGCCGAGCGACATCAGCAGGATGGCGGCGCGTTCGGAGCCGGGAATGCCGGCACCCGGGTGCACGGCGTGGGCGGACTCAGGGCTCATCGTTCATCCACTGCTTGACCAGCTGGGCCACCCGCTTGGGGTCCTGGCCGACCGCGCTGCGCGCCTGCTGCAGACGGGTGTCGTAGACCGAGGGCGGGGCATCCGGCTGCTCCTCGACCGCCCCGGCCCGGTGGGCGCTGGCCAGCCGCAGGGCATCCTCGGCGAGCAGGCGCTCGGGACTCAGATCGGCCAGGGCCGGACCGCCGCCGGCCGTCGCCAGCGCCGGGGCCGGGGTGAGCAGCTGGCGGGTGAGCGGCCGCAGCACCGCCAGAATCAGCATCATCAGCAGCAGGAAGGCCACGCCCAGGCGGCTGCCCTGCTGGATCTGCGGCTGCTGCCACCATTCCACCGTCTCCGGCTCCAGCGCCGGCGGGGCGAGGAAGGGCGCGCTGCGCACGGTCACCCGGTCGCCGCGCTCGGCATCAAAGCCCACCGCCTCGCGCACCAGCGCCTCGTAGGCGGCGAGGCTCTCGGCATCCGGGGCCTGCATCACGGTCTTGCCCTCGGCATCGCTGCGCGGCAGGTGATCGACCAGCACCGCGATGGTGATGCGCTCGATGCGGCCGCCCGGCTCGCGGGTGTGGCGCAGGGTACGGTCGAGCTCGAAGGCCCGGCTGCGGTTGCGCCGCGCCGGGGTCTCGCCCCCGCTGCCGGCTTCCTGATTGAGCGCCAGCGCCGGCTGGGTCTCGGCCGGCTGGTTGCTGGTGGCGCCGGGGACGCCGCCGACCGCGCTGCCGGCCCCCGCCCCCATCGGTTCCTCGCTGAGCTGTTCGCTGCGCAGGGCACCATCCGGGTTGGCGTACTCCTCGCGCGCCTCCTCGGTCTCGGCGAAATCCAGATCCACCGCCACCTGGCTGCGCACCCGGCCGGCGCCGGTGAGCGGCAGCAGCAGCTGTTCGATGCGCCGGCTGTAATCGGCCTCGAGACGGCGCGCCAGCTCGTACTGGTTGCGCGAGCGCAGCAGCGATTCATCGCCCAGCTCCTCGCTGAGCAGGCGGCCGCTCTGATCGACCACGGTCACCGCCTCGCGGGTCAGGCCCGGCACGCTGGCGGCGACCAGCTGGACGATGCTGGCGGCCTGGCCGGATTCGAGCACCCGGCCCGGATGCAGCTCGACGATCACCGAGGCGCTGGCCGGCGGGGTGTCGCGGGTGAAGGCGGAGGGCCGCGCCAGCGCCAGATGCACCCGCGCCTGCTTGACCGGCGAAAGGCTCGCCACCGAGCGCGCCAGCTCGGCCTCGAGGGCGTGCTGGTAGCGCGCCGATTCGATGAACTGGCTGGCGCCGAAGCCCTGGTCCTGCTGGATCATCTCCATGCCCGGCGCCGAGCGCGGCAGGCCGGCGGCGGCCAGCTGCAGACGCGCCTCGGCCAGCCGCTCGGCCGGCACCATCAGGCGGCCGGCGGTATCGAGTTCGGCGGGGATGCCGGCGGCGCCGAGCTGGGCCAGGGCCGTGCTGACCTCGCCTTCGCCCAGCCCCAGCAGCGGCTGCTGGCCCGGACGGTCGGCCCACTGGCCGATCAGCAGGCCGGCGGCGACCGCGCCGGCGATGCCCGCCAGCAGCAGCAGCGGACGCAGCAGGGCCGCGAACGGCTTGAGGGCGGCAGGCAGCGTGGCAGTGCTCATCGGCGGCTCAGATCGGCATGTTCATGACATCCTGGTAGGCACTCACCAGGCGGTTGCGGACTTCCACGGCCGCACGGAACTGGACCTGGGCCTGCGCCCCGGCCAGCATCACGGAAACCAGATCGGCCTTGGGGTCACCGCGCTCGAACGCGCCCTGCAGGGCGCTGCTGCGGTTCTGGGCCTGTGCCACCGAGTCCAGGGCCTGGCCCAGGGTGCTGGCGAAGCTCGCCGCGGGTGCCGCCTCGCTGGCCGCCGGGGCGGCCGGACGCGCCACCTGCTGCTGCAGGCTGCGGATCTGGCTGAGAACCCGGGTGACGTCGTACTCGGTCATGGCGGGGCCAGCGGTGCAAGCCCCGTTCCCGCCCGCCGACGGCGGCCGCGCCGGATTCCCGCCGGCCCGGGCGGTGACGGGATTGCGTCACCGCAGGCGGTTCAGCCGCCGCGGGCGCCGGTCTCCACCGCGGTCAGCGCCACCATGTTGGCGATGCGCCGAACCGTGCTGCTGGGGGTGAGGATGTGCAGGGGGGCGGCGGCACCGAGCAGGATCGGCCCCACCGCCACATTGCTGCCGGCAGCGCTCTTGAGCAGGTTGTAGGCGATGTTGGCGGCGTCGAGGTTGGGCATCACCAGCAGATTGGCCTCGCCGCTCAGGGTGGACTCCGGCAGCAGCTCGCGGCGCAGGCTCTCATCGAGCGCACAGTCGCCATGCATCTCGCCGTCGATCTCCAGCTCCGGCGCCTGCTCGCGCAGCAGGGCCAGGGTCTGGCGCATCTTCTCCGCCGAGGGGTGGGGGCTGCTGCCGAAGTTGGAATGGGAGAGCAGCGCCGCCTTGGGCACGATGCCGAAGCGGCGGATCTCCTCGGCGGCCATGCGGGTGATCTCGGCGAGCTGGCGGGCATCCGGATCGGCGTTGACATGGGTATCGACGATGAACACCGTGCGGTCGGGCAGGATCAGCGCATTCATCGCCCCGTAGACGCTGGCACCGGGCTTGCGGCCCACCACCTGGTCGAGCAGCTCGAGATGGCGGTGGAAGCTGGAGACGGTGCCGCAGATCAGTCCGTCGGCCTCGCCCTTGCGCACCAGCAGGGCGGCGATCAGGGTCGGCCGGCGCCGCACCTCGAGCTTGGCGATCTGGGCGGTGACCCCGCGCCGGCTCATGATCCGGTGGTACTCCTGCCAGTAGTCGCGGAAGCGCTCGTCGTGCTCCGGGTTGACCAGCTCGTAGTCCTCGCCGGCGCGCAGCCGCAGCCCGAGCTTCTGGATGCGCATCTCCACCACCGCCGGCCGGCCGACCAGCACCGGATGGGCCAGGCGCTCGTCCACCGCGATCTGCACCGCGCGCAGCACCCGCTCCTCCTCGCCCTCGGCAAAGACGATGCGCTTGCGCGAAGGGGCGATCTTGCGGGCGGCGGCGAACACCGGCCGCATCAGCGAGCCGCTGTGGTAGACGAACTGCTGCAGCTGCTGGGTATAGGCCTCGAAATCCTCCAGCGGCTTGCGCGCCACCCCGCCCTCCATCGCCGCCCGCGCCACCGCCGGGGCGATGGCGATGATCAGGCGCGGATCGAAGGGCTTGGGAATCAGGTACTCCGGGCCGAAGCGCAGGTCCTGGATGCCGTAGGCACTGGCCACCACCTCGCTCGGCTCCTGGCGGGCCAGCTCGGCGATGGCATGGACGGTGGCGATCTCCATCGCCCGGGTGATGGTGGTGGCACCGACATCCAGCGCCCCGCGGAACAGAAAGGGGAAGCAGAGGACATTGTTGACCTGGTTGGGGTAGTCCGAGCGGCCGGTGGCGATCACCGCGTCGGCGCGCACCGCGCGCACCTCGTCCGGAAGAATCTCCGGGGTGGGATTGGCCAGGGCGAAGATCAGCGGCCGGGGCGCCATCGCCGCCACCATCGCCGGCTTGAGCACGCCGCCGGCGGACAGGCCGAGGAAGACATCGGCCTGGGGAATCACCTCGGCGAGGGTGCGCAGCGGGGTGTCCTGGGCAAAGCGCGCCTTGTCCGGGTCCATCAGCTCGCTGCGGCCCTTCCACACCACCCCGGCGAGATCGGTGAGCCAGACATTGGCCACCGGCAGACCGAGGTCGAGCAGCAGATCGACGCAGGCCAGCGCCGCGGCGCCGGCCCCGCTCACCACCAGCTTGATCTGGTCCAGCCGCTTGCCCACCACCTGCAGGCCGTTGAGCAGGGCGGCGGCGACGATGATGGCGGTGCCGTGCTGGTCGTCATGGAACACCGGGATGTTCATCCGGCTGCGCAGCTTGCGCTCCACCTGGAAGCATTCCGGGGCCTTGATGTCCTCCAGATTGATGCCGCCGAAGGTGGGTTCGAGCGCGGCGATGATCTCCACCAGCCGATCGGGGTCGCGCTCGTCGATCTCGATGTCGAACACATCGATGCCGGCGAACTTCTTGAACAGCACCGCCTTGCCTTCCATCACCGGCTTGGCGGCGAGCGGGCCGATCGCGCCCAGGCCGAGCACGGCGGTGCCGTTGGTGATCACCGCCACCAGGTTGCCGCGGCCGGTGTAGCGCAGGGCATTGACCGGGTTGGCGACGATCTCCTCGCAGGGCGCCGCCACCCCCGGCGAATAGGCCAAGGCCAGATCGCGCTGGTTGACCATCGGCTTGGTCGGCACCACCGCGAGCTTTCCCGGCCGCGGCAGGGCGTGGTAGTCCAGGGCGGCCTGGCGGAAGCGGTCGGGGGACTGGGACATGGCGGGCACTCGGCAGCGGAGCCCGCATGGTAGCGGGCCGCGGACGGCATACTGATGACCTCCGCCCGCCGAGTCCGCACGATGTCGCGCCGCCTGCTCGCCAGCCTCAAGCTGCTGCTGATCCTGGATCTCGCCGCGCTGGCCCTGCTCGCCCTCGCCGCCCTGCTCGGTCTCGGCGAACCGGTCAACCTCGCCCGCACCGCCCTGCGGCTGACCCTGATGCTGGGCGTGGTGGCCGCGCTGGTGCTGGCGGTGGGCTGGCTGCTGCGCGGCCCGCGCCCGCCGGCCGGCTAGAAGTCCAGCGAGGAGAGCTGCTGGGTCAGGTAGCTGCTGGTGGCCTGCAGCTGGGAGACCAGTGAATCCAGCGCGGTGAACTGGGCGAGATAGCGGCGCTCCACCGCCTCCATGCGGTCGTCCAGCCGCTGCTGGCGGTCCTTCAGATCGTCCAGCTGGCTCTGCACCGCATCGGTGGCGGTCTCGATGCGCCCATCCGGGTCCAGATAGCCCTGGACCACCGCGCCCACTCGCCCGGCCACCCCGCCCTCGCCGGCGAGCAGGGCCTGGACGGCGGCCGGATCGCTGGCCAGCGCGGCCTCGAACTTGGCACTGTCGAGCTTGAGGCTGCCATCGGCCTGCAGGCCGATGCCGATCCGGCTCAGGGTGCCGAAGGCATTGCCGGGCAGCGACTGGGTCAGGCTGCTGCGCACCTGCTGGCTGGCGCTGCGCACCATCGCATCGCCCAGCAGGGCGCCGCCGCTGCGGCTGGCGGCGTCGTAGCGGGTGAGCGTGGCCACCGAGGCGTGGAACACATTGAAGCCACGGACGAAGGCCTCGGCGGCGGTCTTGGCGGCGCTGCTGTCGGCGGCCACCGTCAGGGTGTGCAGGGTGCCCGGGGCCGCCTCGCGGGCCACCACGGTGAGCCCGTCGATGGCGGTGTCGAAGGTATTGGCGCTGCCGGTGAACTCGAAGCCGTCGATCTTGATCCGCGCGTTGGCGGCGGGCTGCTGGACGCTGGTGGTGAACAGGCTGGTGGTCACGCTCAGGGCATGCGCGGTGCCGGTGTTGCGCGCGGTCAGCAGCAGGCGGGTACCGCCGCCCTCGTTGACCAGGCTGGCGCTCACCCCGGTGTTGTCCGGCGCGGCATTGATGGCATCGCGCAGATGGGCCAGGGTGTCGCTGCCCGGGGCGAGGGTCACGCTGAAGCTGGCCGTGCCGGTGGCCAGGGTCACCGTGCCCGTGCCGACCACGCTGCTGGCGCTGGCGAAACTGCTGCTCGCCCGCTTGTCGGCCCGCGCCGTCGCCAACACCTCCACCTCGTAGCGGCCGGGCGCCGCCGCGGTACTGGCCGTGGCGCTGAGGGCGGTCTCGCTGCTGCTGGTGACCTTGAAGGCACCAAAGGTGTTGCTCGCGCTGAGCTTGCCGAGCCCGTCCTTGAGCTGGCTGAGGCCCGCCTTGAAGGTGCCGTAGGCGGACAGCCGCGACTGGCTGCTGGCCTGCGCCGCGCTGATGCGGTTCTGCGCCGGGGCGCGCTCGGCGGCCACCAGCCGGGCCACCAGATTGCCGACATCCAGGCCGGAGCCGATGCCGCTGGACTGCAGCGTGGCCATCAGACCTCTCCCTCGAACAGCCGTGCCTGGCTACGGGTCTGCAGATCCTCCAGCGCCTTGGCCAGCCGCAGCGCCTCCTCGGAAGGAATCTGGCGCAGCACCTGGCCATCCACGGCATCCACCACCTGCACCACCAGGCGTTCGCTGTCCTGGTCGATGCGGAAGCGCAGGCCCGGCTGCTCGGCGCCGAACCAGGCGGCCAGACGCTCCAGCGCCTGCTCGAGACCGAGCGGCTCGGCCTCCGCTGCCGGCTGCGCGGCTGGCGGTGGTGCCGGCTCCCGCGGCGGGGTCTGCGACGGAAACAGCAACACCGCCTCGACCGGTGCGGGACCGGTCGAGGCGGCGAGGGGCGCAAGCCCCACGGTCATTGACGAGCTCATCTCATCCACTCCTTCCGGAGCGTGGCGCCCGCGCTTCCCGCGCGGGCGCTGTTTCCGGTTGTGGGCGACCGGCGCGCCCAGTCAGCGGAGGAGGCTGAGGACGTTCTGGGGCGCCGAGTTGGCCTGCGAGAGCATGGCGGTACCGGCCTGCTGCAGGATCTGCGAACGGGTCAGCGCCGCCGTCTCCTTGGCAAAGTCCGCATCCATGA
>DASUDX010000058.1:0-10919 GCA_036275365.1 Nevskiaceae bacterium
GGCCGGGCGGATGCCGGCGAAGGTATCGGTGGCCGCCCGCGCCAGCGTCACCGCCGGGTTGGCGAACGAGGTCGAGGCGGTGAACCAGTAGGCGCTGCTGATGTAGGCGGCCACCACCACGGGAAGGGCGCCCGGCTTGCGCGCGCCACACAGCCCGATCAGCAGCAGCAGGCCGAAGGTGGCCACCCCCTCGCTGAAGGCCTGTGCGGCGCCGCTGCGCTCGGTGGTGGAGGGGCTGAACAAGGCCTCGCCGAACATCAGATGGGCCACCGCGACGCCGACGAAGGCGCCGAGGAGTTGCACGAGCAGATAGACCGGCGCCTCACGCCAGGGCAGCCGGCCCTGCCAGGCCTCGACCAGGGTCACTGCCGGGTTGAACTGGGCGCCGGAGACCGGGCCCAGGGCATGAATCAGCGCCAGCAGGGCGGCGCCGGTGGCCAGGGTGTTGGCGAGCAGGGCGAGGCCGAGGCTACCGCCAGCCAGGCGCTCGCCCATGATCCCCGAGCCCACCACCGCGGCCAGCAGCAGGGCGGTGCCCAGACCCTCGGCCAGCGCCCGCCGGGCCAGGCTCATTGCCGGCCGATCTCGCCGAGCCGGCGCTGCAGGGCGAGCCGGTCGAGCTTGTCGAAGGGCAGGCTGGCGAACAGCTCGATGCGCCGGCGCAGCAGGATCCAGGCATCGTGGAAGGCCTTGCGGATCTCCGCCTCGCTGCCGGTCACCGCCGCCGGATCGGGCTGTCCCCAGTGCGCGGTCGCTGGCTGTCCGGGCCAGTAGGGGCAGGTCTCGCCAGCGGCCTGGTCGCAGACGGTGAAGATGAAATCCAGCGCCGGCGCACCGGGCTGGGCGAACTCATCCCAGCTCTTGCTGCGCAGCCCCGCGGTGGGAATGCCGTTGCGCTGCAAGAGCTCCAGCGCATACGGATTGGGCTGGCCCTTGGGGAAGCTGCCGGCGCTGTAGCCGACGAAGCGGCCGCGGCTCACCGGCAGATGATTCAGGGCCGCCTCGGCGAGAATGGACCGCGCCGAGTTGCCGGTGCAGAGGAACAGCACGGTGTAGAGGCGATGGCTCATAGCGCCTTGCTCATGAAGGTGGAGGAAGCCGGGCAGAGGCCGGCGAACTGGGGATGGCGGCGAATGGCCGCAGGGGCCGTCTCGCGCTCGCGGCGCGCATAGCCGAGGCGGCTGAAGAAGCCTTCGGCATCGGTGGTCAGCAGGTAGAGCGCCCGGATGCCCTGAGCGCGGGCCTGTTGCTCGGCCGCCGCCACCAGGGCAGCCCCGGCCCCCTGCTGCCGGTGCGCCGGGCTGACCACCAGCGAGCGCAGCAGGGCCACTTCCGCGAACCGCTCCAGACCCACCGCGCCGACAAGCTGGTCCGCCGCCTCCAGGACCGAGAACGCCTCCGGCGAGACCGTGGACAGATCGCCGGTCGGCAGGCCGGCAGCCTCCAGCAGGGTGTGCAGCCAGGGCCGCTCGGCGGCGCGCATCGGTCGGATGGCCATCAGCAGCTCCGGGTGGCGGCGCCCACGCAGCCGGGCAGGGCGGGCTGACCGGCGCAGCAGTTCTCGGTGAGATAGGCGATCAGCCGGTTCATCGCCTTGAAGTCCGGCGCGTAGTAGACATACCGGCCTTCCTGGCGGCTGCGGATCAGTCCGGCCTGGTTCAGCTCCTTGAGGTGGAACGAGAGCGTGGTCAGCGGAATCCGCAGCCGCGCCTGCAAATCGCCGACGCAGAGCCCCTCCGGTCCCTGCTGGACCAGGGCGCGGAAGGCGGCGAGGCGGGAGTCATGGGCCAGGGCAGCGAGTGCCGAGACGGCGGTGCTGGTATTCATGTTTCCAGTTTTATGGAAATGAGGAAGCACTGCAAGCCGCGGTACCAGAGGCCTCAGGCTTGCCCCGACCGCCCCTGAGCGCGGCCGCACGGCTGTGACGGCAGCGCTTCGGTATGCTCCGGCTTCCCCTGTCCCCCCAAGAGGAACGCCCATGTTCAAGTCCCTGGTCAGTGTCGTCACCGTGCTCGCCTTCGCCTGCTGCTCCCTGCTGCAGCCGGTACAGGCGGCGATGCTCGAGACCGAGGTGCTGGCGTCCGAGCGTCTGCGCGAGCAGAGCAGCGCCCAGATTCAGCAGTGGCTGGCCCGCGCCGAGGTGCAGGCGCAGCTGACCGCCTGGGGCGTGAGCGCCGAGCAGGCCGAGGCGCGGGTGGCGGCGCTGAGCGAGGAGGAGCGGCTGCAGCTGGCCCAGGTCATCGAACAGGAGCCGGCCGCTGGTGATGTGGTCGGCATCGTTGGCGTGGTCTTCATCGTGCTGATGATTCTCGAACTGGTCGGCGTCACCAACATTTTCACCTCGTTCTGAGCCACCTGATCCGCCGGGCCGGCGCCATCGGGTCGCTGGCCCTGGCGCTCATCCTCGGC
This sequence comes from Nevskiaceae bacterium, assembly GCA_036275365.1. Classification (GTDB taxonomy): domain Bacteria; phylum Pseudomonadota; class Gammaproteobacteria; order Nevskiales; family Nevskiaceae; genus DASUDX01. Next base: position 2,410 of record DASUDX010000058.1, read on the forward strand.
GGCTGCGCCAGCCGGCCGCCGCTGCCGGCCGATCTGCCCGCTCGCCTGCTGGCGGTACCCGGCTACACCCAGCAGGCCTTGCATTGCGGCCCGGCCGCGCTGGCCAGCCTGCTGCAGGCCAGCGGCGTGCCGGTGACGCCCGAGCAGCTGGCCGGGGATCTGTTCATCCCGGCCCGCGGCGGCAGCCTCGCCACCGAGCTGGTGGCCCAGGCCCGCGTCCGCGGCCGGGTGCCGCTGACGCTGGCGCCGCGCGAGACTGCCCTGTGGCAGGTCCTGCAGGCCGGCCAGCCGGTGCTGCTGCGGCTGAATCGCGGCCTCGGCTCGGCCCCGGTCTGGCATTACGCGGTGCTGATCGGCGCCGAGCCCGGCCACTACTGGCTGCACGATGGCGAGGCCCAGCCGCGGCGGATCGGCCGCCTGCGCCTGCTGGCGGAATGGGAGCGCGGCGGTTTCTGGGCGCTGACCGTGCATCAGCCGGCCGAGCCGCCGGCGTGGACGGACGCCCCGTCCTGGATGGCGGCGCTCGCGCCCCTGCTGCGGCGCGAGCCGGCATGGGCGCCGGCTGCGACGCAGGCGGCGGTGACCCGCTGGCCGGAGTCGGCCCTGGCCTGGGCCGCCCGCGGCAACCAGCACTACGCGCGTGGCGAGACCCGCGAGGCCTGGTGGGCGCTGCGCCGGGCCGCGCAGCGGGCCCCCGGGGATGCGGCGATCGCCAACAACCTCGCCCATGTCAGCCTGGCGCTGGGCTGTCGTCGCGAGGCCGCTGCGCTGCTGGCCCGGGCCCAGGCCGCGATGCCGCCGCCGGCCGTGGCAGAGGCCCTGGCGCAGACCGCGGCTGAGCTTGCGGCCAGCACGCCGGTGGATGAGGAACCGGCGCTCTGCGCGCTGCCGCTCAGCGACGCGGCAGACGCACCGCGCTGAGCGTTCGCAACAGGGCCGGATCGTCCTCGCCGGCGTAGCGCAGGCGCAGATAGGCCTGCAGCGCGGGCTCCAGCTCGGCCCGCCAGTCCGGACGCGCGGCGATCACCCGCTGGATGAAATCGCGCGGTCCCTCGCCCGGCGCGGGCACATGCCCCAGCCGCTGCAGCCGCGCCTGCAGACGGCGCCAGCGCCGCAGCGCCGGCTCGCGCGCGCTTGCCGGCAGCGCCTTGCGCAGCTCCCAGACCCCGATCAGCCCCAGCAGCAGGGACACGCCAACCACCAGGGCGAGGATCATGCTGCGCACATCGATCAACCCCAGCCGGCGCAGGAAGTCCTGCTGCAGCTCCTGGCCGTAGCCAAGCACCAGGCCGTTCCACTGGGCGTTGATCCATTCCCAGCGCGCCTCCAGCTGATACTTCAGACGGGTCCAGCTGAGGCCGCCGGCCATCAGCTCGCCGATGCCGACATTGCCGCGCAGCTGCTCCTGCATGCCGCGCTCGATGCGCTCGGGGGCCACCGCCGCGGTCGGGTCCACCCGCACCCAGCCGCGCGCCGGCATCCACACCTCGGCCCAGGCGTGGGCGTCGGACTGACGCACCACATAGTAATCGCCGTAGACATTGGGTTCGCCGCCCTGGTAGCCGGTCACCACCCGGGCCGGAATCCCGGCGGCGCGCATGAACACCACGAAGCTGCTGGCGTAGTGCTCGCAGAAGCCGCGGCGGGTGTCGAACAGGAACTCGTCGGCGGTGTGGCGGCCCAGCTCGGGCGGGGTCAGGGTGTAGAAGAACTCCTGAGTTCGGAAATGGCGCAGCAGGCGTTCGACCAGGGCGGCGGCGTCCGGCGTTTCCGCGGCCCAGCGCTGCGCCATGTCGCGGGTGCGCGGGTTCGAATCCGGCGGCAGCTGCAGGGTGGTGCGGCGCCAGCCCTCGCTGAGCTCGGGCTGCAGGGTGTACTCGACATGGGAGCGCAGGCGGTAGCTCATGCGCTCGCGTACCACCTTGGCGGCGAGCAGCTGCTGCAGCCCGTTGAGGCGGGCGTCCGCCGGCAGGGCGCGGGGATCGGGCAGATCCAGGGCGAACAGCCAGGGCATGCGGTGGGCCTCCAGCACCACCTCGTAGTCCAGCGCCGGGCCACGCAGGGTGACCGGCTGCGGACGGCTGGCGATCTGGTAGCCGGCCTCCCAGCGGCGGCCATCGAACTGGTTGAACACCGGCCCGCGCCAGTAGCGCTGGCGCATCGGCGGCACCTCGCCGTCGAAGCGCACGCGGAAGGCCACCTCGTCGGACTGGATCAGCGAGGAGATATCGCCGGGCGAGAGGCTGTCAGACAGTCCCGAACGCGCCGCGCCGGAATCCGAGGGCAGACCCCACAGCGGCCCGGGCACGCGCGGGAACAGCACGAAGAACAGCACCATCAGGGGCAGTGCCTGCGCCACCATCGCCCCGCCCAGGCGCAGGCTGATCCGCGGCGGCAGCGCACTGCCCGGGTGATGGGCCTCGATCAGCAGCCCGGTGATGGCCACCGCACAGGCGATCAGGAAGGCCGCTGTCCACAGCTCCTGGGAGAACAGGAAGTGGGTGAACAGCAGGAAGTACAGCATGAAGACCATCACCATCACATCGCGGCGCGCCTTCATCTCGGTGAGCTTGAGCGCCAGCATGATCACCAGCAGCGCCACCCCGGCGTTCTGCCCGGAGACCCGCCCGTAGCTCGCCTGCACGCCGATGAAGGCGGCGATGGTGAGCAGGGCCTTGAGCCAGGTGGGCGGCATGCGCCAGCTGCGGCGGGCGGCCAGCGCGCGCCAGACCAGCACCGCCGCGACCAGGCCGCTCTCCCACAGCGGCAGCCGCGGCAGATGCGGCAGCAGCACCAGCAGCAGCACGCCGAGCAGGCGCAGCAGGGTGGCCGTGGGCAGGAACTCGTGGAGGGCCGGGGCGCGCTCAGAGGCCATGCAGGGCCAGCGCCTTCAGGCAGTCGTATTGATGGGCCTCACCCTGTCCCGGCGCCACGCGCTGCCCCGGCAGGCGCAGGCCATAGCGGCGGCCGGCGGCCTCGGCGTCCAGCACCCAGCGGGTCAGCTGGCTGAGCCGCGCCTCGGTCTCCAGATGGCCGAGCTGGTCCCAGTCCAGCCACAGCTCGCGCTCCAGGCTTTCGTGGAACTGCTTGGTCATCAGGCTGCCGAGCTTGGGCAGGCTCTTCCAGTGCACGCTGCGCAGGCCGTCGCCGCGCTGGTAATCGCGCAGGCCGGCGAACTCCTCGTGCCCGGCCTGATGCCCGCTGGTGAGTCCGCCGCTGCCGCTGGCCACCGGGGGCTCGCGCCCGCCGGCTGGCGCCGGGCGGGGAAACACCAGGCAGCTCAGTTCCAGCTCCGCCCAGGTCCAGGCATGGAACAGGCCGAGCGGGAATTCGGTGGAGACGCTGAACACCCGGCAGGGCAGCCAGCCGCGGCTGGGCGCCGGCTGGCTCAGCAGCAGGCTCTGGGTGGCGCGCGGCTCGACATCGCCGCTGGCCAGCGCCGGCTGCCGCGGCCAGGCCAGCTCCAGGGCGTAGCGGGCGCGCGGGCTGGGGTTGTCGAGCAGGATCTCGAAGTGGGCGATCTCCCCGGCGAACACCGGCCGGCTGCGCCCGGCGCGCAGCTCGATGTTGACCAGATTGCCGTGGGTGTGATGCATCGAGATCAAGCCCAGCCCGCCGATCAGGAAGGTGAGGGCGAAGGCCATGCTGTTGGAGTAGTTCATCGCGCCCAGCAGCATCACCAGGCCCAGCAGGGCGAAGCCGTAGCCGAAGCGGGTGGGCACGATGTAGACGCGATGCCGCGGTACCCGGATCGGTCCGGGCTGGCGCTTGACCCGCGCCATCACCCAGGCGTCGATGCGCGCCTGCACCCAGTTCAGCGGGTGCAGGAGGATCTTCAGCAGCAGCCAGATCCGCATCAGTCGGCGCCGGCGTCGATCGACAGCGCGTGGATCTCGCCCGGAATCCACTCGGCCAGCGCGGCGTAGACCGCCCGGTGCTGCTCCAGCCGGCTCAGCCCGCGCAGCGCCTCGGCGCGGATCAGCAGCCGGTAGTGCCCGGCCCCGCCGCGGGCGCCGGCATGGCCGCGGTGCTGGGCGCTGTCATCGATCAGCTCCAGACGGCTGGGCGCGAACGCCCGCTGCAGGCGCTCGCGAATCCGGGCCAGACGCTCCTCGCTCACGCCGGCAGCACCGTCAGCCAGGGCCGCACCGAGGTCTCGCTGAACACCCCGCCCTGGACATAGGGATCGGCCGCCCACCACTGCTCGGCCGCCTGCAGAGAGTCGAAGGCGGCGATCAGCAGGCTGCCGCTGACCCCGGCCTCCAGCGTCGCCGCATCCACCCGCGGGAACGGCCCGGCGGCGAGCAGGCGGCCCTCGTCCTGCAGGGCCCGCGCCCGCGCCAGATGGGCCGGCCGCAGCGCCACCCGCCGGGCCGCCCCGTCGGCGCCATCACGCCCTTCGATCACATACCAGAGCCGGGCCATCTCAGGCGCCCGGGCCGGGCTTGGCCGCTTCGTCCTGCGGCAGATAGCGCGACAGGAAGGGCAGGTGGGCGAGCAGGAAGATGAACATCAGCACGCTCACCCCGAAGGTCTTGAACAGGCCCCAGCTGCGGTCGTCGAAGTGCTGCATCACATAGAGATTGAGCAGGGCGATGCCGGTGAAGAAGCCGGCCCAGGCGAGGTTCACCCGCCGCCACACCGCATCCGGCAGACGGATCGCCTGCTGCGGCAGGCGCGCCAGCAGCACCTTGTCGCCGATCACATGGGAGCCCAGCAGGGCGGCGGCGATCAGGCCGTTGACCACCGAGGTCTTGTATTTGACGAAGCTGGAATCGCGCAGCAGCAGGGTCAGCCCGCCCAGCACCAGGGCGGCGAGGGCGGCGGTGGTGTGCAGCTTGTGCGGACGGCCGTCCTTCCACCAGTGCAGGCCGGCCAGGGCCAGCAGCGAGACGATCAGCACGGCGGTGGCCTGGTAGATGTCACCGAGATACAGGGCGGCGAGGAACAGCAGGCCGGGCAGCAGGTCGAGCAGTTTCATGGCGGGATTATGCCTGTGCGGTTCCGGTCATCCGTCGGTGCCACAATGCGCGCCCCTCGCCTGGACCCCCGTCATGGCCGACTGGTTCGAGCTGCATCCGCAGAACCCGCAGACGCGCCTGCTGGCGCAGATCGCGGTGCGCCTGCGCCAGGGCGCGGTGATCGCCTGGCCCACCGACTCCTGCTACGCCCTCGGCTGCCATCTGGATGATCGCAATGCCGCGGATCGCCTGCGCCGCATCCGCCGCTTCGACAAGAACCACCAGTTCACCCTGGTCTGCCGCGACCTCTCCGAGATCGCCACCTATGCGCGGGTCGACAACTGGCAGTTCCGCCTGCTCAAGCAGCTCACCCCGGGCCCGTACACCTTCGTGCTGCCGGCCACCAAGGAGCTGCCGCGCCGGCTCAGCCACGAGAAGCGCAAGACCGTGGGCATCCGGGTGCCGGAGCACCGCATCGCCCAGAGCCTGCTGGAAACCCTCGGCGAACCGCTGATCTCCTGCACCCTGCAGTTCCCGGACGAGCCGCTGCCGGTCAACCATCCGGAGGACTGGCGCGAGCGGCTGGATCGCGAGGTCGATCTGGTGATCGACGGCGGCAACTGCGGGCTGGAGCCGACCACCGTGCTGGACCTCAGCGAGGAGGCCCCGCGCCTGATCCGCCAGGGCAAGGGCCCGGTGGCGGCCCTCGGGCTCTGACGCGTCCGCCGCGGGCGTGCCTGCGTACACGCGGCAATCCCTGGAATCCTGCCCATGAGCCGACGCCTGCGTCTTGCCGTCCTGCTGCCCCTGGCCCTGCTCGGCGCCTGTGGCAGCCGCCATCTGTATGCCCCCGCCGAACCGGCGCCGCCGCCGCAGCGCAGCGCCTATGCCATCACCCGCGATGTGGTGGTGAGCCCGCCGGGCTGGCCGCAGACGCTGTATGCCGATGTCTACCGCCCCGAGGGCAGCGGGCCCTTTCCCAGCGTGCTGCTGATCCACGGCGGGGCCTGGAAGCGCGGTGACCGCGCCCAGGTGGAGGGGCTGGCCGAGCGCATCGCCGCGCGCGGCTATCTGGTGGTCAACACCACCTACCGGCTGGTGCCCCGGTGGATCTTCCCGGCCCAGCTCGAGGATGTGCAGCAGGCCCTGCGCTGGATGCGCGCCGAGGGCCCGCGCTACGGCGTCGATCCCCGTCGCATCGGCAGCTTCGGCTACTCGGCAGGCGGCCATCTCGCCGCCCTGCTGGGGCATATCGCCAACGACCCCGAGCACGGCGATCCGCAGACCCGGGTGCAGGCCATCGTCGCCGGGGGCACGCCGGCGGACCTGCGCCTGTACGAGGGCGGCTACCTGGTGCCCAACTTCATCGGCGGCAGCCGCGAGGAAAAACCCGAGGCCTACCGCCTGGCCTCGCCAGTGGCGCATATCGATCCGCAGGACCCGCCGGTGTTCATCTACCAGGCGACCCTCGACGGCTATGTGCCCTACGAGCAGGCCACCCACTACCAGGCGGCACTGGCGGCGGCCGGGATCGAGCACGAGCTGTTCGTGATCCGCGGCCACGGCCATATCAGCGCCTTCTTCTTCGACGGCCCGGCGGTGGAGGCGGCGCTGACCTTTCTCGACCGCCACCTGCGGCCGGTGCGGCCGGACGACGAAGGGCGCGCCGCCGCAGGCGGACGGTGACCCGCCGCCGCGGGGGCGGCGGAATACTGGCCCCAGGCCGGCAGACGCTGGCCTGACGCGGTGGCCGCGGACCCGGCCCGCGCCCCGCCCCGGTCCCTGGAGTGGGTCATGAAGACCGCCTCGATCTCGCTGGTTCCCGCCTACGCCTTCATCGCCGGGGTGCTGGCCATCGCCCTGTTCTGCGTCTACGGCGTCAGCCTGCGCTGAGCCGCGGCGCGGGTCCCGGCGCCGGCCCGGAACCCCCGCCGGCCCGGCCCCGTACAATGGGGCATGCTCGATCTCGTCCTCGTCCAGAAGCTGGCGGTCTGGGCCCCGCCGGTGCTGCTCGCCATCACCCTGCACGAGGTCGCCCATGGCTGGGCGGCACGGGCGCTGGGCGATGACACCGCCGCCCGCGCCGGGCGCCTGAGCCTCAATCCCTTCCGTCATATCGATCCGATCGGCACCGTGCTGGTGCCGGCGGTGCTGCTGCTGGTCGGCGGCTTTCTGTTCGGCTGGGCCAAGCCGGTGCCGGTGGATGCCCGCCGCCTGCATCACCCCAAGCGCGACATGGCGGTGGTCGCCGCCGCCGGGCCGGCGGTGAACGCGCTGATGGCGATCGGCTGGGCCTTTGCCCTGGACTTCGCCCTGCACGCCGAGCCGGCGGCCTGGGCCGGCTGGCTGCGCTACATGGCGCTGGCCGGCATCTCGATCAACCTCGTGCTGATGGTGCTCAACCTGCTGCCGCTGCCGCCGCTGGATGGCGGCCGGGTGATGGTGGGCCTGCTGCCGATGCGGCTGGCGCTGCCTTACTCGCGGCTGGAGCCCTGGGGCCTGCCGATCCTCCTGCTGCTGATGTTCACCGGTCTGCTCAGCGCCATCCTCTACTGGCCGCTGCAGATCAGCGAGGGCCTGCTGCTGGGCCTGTTCGGCATTCCCACCGCCACCTTGTTCTGACGGTCACCATGCGTCCCATCGTTCTCTCCGGCATCCAGCCGTCCGGTCGTCTGACCCTGGGCAACTACCTGGGCGCGATCAAGAACTGGGTGCCGCTCTCGGCCACCCACGACTGCTACTACATGCTGGTGGACCTGCACGCCATCACCGTGCGCCAGGACCCGGCCGTGCTGCGCGACCGCTGCCTGGAGTTCATGGCGCTGTATCTCGCCTGCGGGCTCGACCCGGCGCGCAACACCCTGTTCATCCAGAGCCATGTGCCGGCGCACGCCCAGCTCGGCTGGCTGCTCAACTGCTACACGCAGATGGGCGAGCTCAACCGCATGACCCAGTTCAAGGACAAGTCCGCCAAGCACGCCGACAACATCAACGCCGGCCTGTTCGGCTATCCGGTGCTGATGGCGGCCGACATCCTGCTCTACAACGCCAGCGGCGTGCCGGTGGGCGATGACCAGAAGCAGCATCTGGAACTCACCCGCGACATCGCCCAGCGCTTCAACCACCTCTACGGCCCGGTATTCACCGTGCCGGAGCCGATGATCCCGCCGGTGGGCGCGCGCATCATGGGGCTGCAGGAGCCGACGGCGAAGATGAGCAAGTCCGGCGAGGCCGAGACCGACGCCCTGTACCTGCTCGATGCGCCCGACGTGGTGGTGCGAAAACTCAAGCGCGCGGTCACCGACCTGGGCAACGAGGTGCGCTACGACGTGAAGGAAAAGCCCGGCGTCTCCAACCTGCTGGCGATTCTCGCCGCCTGCAGCGGCCGGCCGATTGCCGCCCTCGAGGCCGAGTTCCAGGGCCGTGGCTACGGCCATCTCAAGACCGCGGTGGCCGAGGCGGTGGTGGAATGCCTGCGCCCGGTGCAGGCCCGCTATGCCGAGCTGCGCGCCGACGAGGCCGCCCTGATGGCGGTGCTGCGCGCGGGCG
>DASUDX010000059.1:0-4102 GCA_036275365.1 Nevskiaceae bacterium
GTCAGGGTCGAGAGCAGCAGGGCGGTACGCAGCGAGCGGGTCATCGGCGGGCGCGGGGGAATCCTCGGGAGCGGCATTGTGGGCTGCCCGGCGGCGCTTGCCGAGCGGGAGATCCGCCGGCACACCGCGGGTAAACCCGCAGCGGCGGCGCCGGTGGCCGGCCGGCCGCGGCTGGCGAAACCTTCGCCACCCCCCTAGAATGCGCGCCCCCGCCGGCTGGTCGCGGCCAGCGGGTTTCCAACACTTATCCATATCCAGGTGAACTTATGAAGCAGAACTTCGTCATCGAGGCCGAAGTCCGCACGGAGCAGGGCACGGGTGCGAGCCGCCGCCTGCGCCGTACGGGCCGCGTCCCCGCCATCGTCTACGGTGGCAAGAAGGACCCGCAGCAGATCAGCGTGGATCACAACGAGCTGTGGAAGAGCCTCAAGCACGAGGCCTTCTACTCGAAGATCCTGACCCTGAATCTGGCCGGCCAGACCGAGCAGGTGGTGCTCAAGGATCTGCACCGCCACCCGGTCAACGAGAGCGTGATGCACATGGACCTGCTGCGCATCCAGGCCGATGTGGCCCTGCGCATGCGCGTGCCGCTGCACTTCCTCGGCGAGGCGGTGGCCCCGGGCGCCAAGACCGGCGGCGGCGTGTTCGAGCATCTGGTCAACGAAGTCGAGGTCGAGTGCCTGCCCAGGGACCTGCCCGAGTTCATCGAGGTCGATGTCTCCAAGATGGAGGTCAACGATGTGCTGCACCTCTCCAATCTGGCCCTGCCGGCCGGCGTGGAGCTGGTGGAGCTCAAGCACGACAACGATGAGGCGGTGATCAGCCTGCATCTGCCGCGCGTCAAGGCCGAGGAGCCGGTGGCAGAGGCCGCCCCGGCCGCCGAGGTGCCGGCCGCCAACCAGAAGGCGCCGGACGCCAAGGCCGCCGCGGCCGCACCTGCCAAGGACGACAAGAAGAAGAAGTAAGCCCGGGCGGGGCCGCGGTCCGGCCTCGCGCGGTCTTCGCCTCTCCAGCCCCGTCCGGCCCGGACGGGGCTTTTTTCTGTCAGGCCTGCTCCCATGTCCAGCGCACCTGCCCTCGCCCTGATCGGTCTCGGCAATCCGGGGCCGGACTATGCGCGCACCCGTCACAACGCCGGCTTCTGGTTCGTCGAGCGGGTGGCGGCGGCGGCCGGGGCCAGCTTCCGGGTGGAGTCGCGCTTCTTCGGCGAGCTGGCACGGGGGCGGCTGGCGGGGCAGGAGCTGCTGCTGCTCAAGCCGGCCACCTTCATGAACCGCAGCGGTCAGGCGGTGCAGGCGCTGGCCCAGTTCTACAAGCTGGCGCCGGATCAGCTGCTGGTTGCCCACGACGAGCTCGACCTGCCGGCCGGCGAGCTGCGGCTCAAGCTGGGCGGGGGTCATGGCGGGCACAACGGCCTGCGCGACATCCACAAGCCGCTGGGCGAGGGCTACCGGCGCCTGCGCATCGGCATCGGCCATCCGGGCGACAAGACCCTGGTGCTGGGCTATGTGCTGGGACGGCCGAGCGCGGAGCAGGAAGCCGCGATCCACGCCGGGCTGGATCGCGCCGTCAGCGCCGTCGAGACCTGGCTGCGCCAGGGCTGGGACCGCGCGGTGCAGCAGCTGCACCGCCCTCCGGCGGCGCCCGAACCACCGCGCTGAGGGCGATCCCGCCCGCGCCGCTCAGAGATCGCTCATCGGCCGGGTCTGCAGGGCCGGGGCCGCGGGCTCGGCCGGGCGGGCACCGGGCGCTGCGGCGGGCGTCTCTCCCGGCGCCGCCAGTTCGAGCAGCGCGCGGATCACGAACAGATCCGGCTCGCGCCCGCCCTGCACGCTGCTCTTCTCGCCCAGGGTCAGCACCACCGAGGTGGTATCCAGCGGCCAGTCGCGCTTGCCGCGCCGCTCGGTGAGCTGCAGCTCGAGCACCAGCTCGGCACCCGGCAGATTCACCACCCGCGGATAGGCGGTCAGCGCCGCCCCGCCCTCCTGCGCCGGCAGGGTGAGCCGGCCCATGCGCTCGTCGACCAGGCTGCGCGGCGCCTCGTAGGTCTTGCCGCCGCGTTCGATGCTCAGGCTCAGCCAGTAGGCCGAGGCCCACGCCGGGGCCGGTGCTGCGGCAAGCAGCAGACAAACCGCCATAATGCGCGCCGCCAGACTCATCACCGGCTCCTTCGCCTCGTTACCGGCAAGCCTCGCGCCTGACGCCGGCGCTGGCAAGAGCCCTTTCCCCACCTTTTCGTCCAGCAGGCTTCCATGGGCATCAAATGCGGCATCGTCGGACTTCCCAATGTGGGCAAGTCCACCCTGTTCAACGCGCTGACCAAGGCGGCCATCCCGGCCGAGAACTACCCGTTCTGCACCATCGATCCCAATGTGGGCATCGTGCCGGTGCCGGATCCGCGGCTGCAGGCGCTGGCGGCGATCGTCAAGCCGCAGAAGATCGTCGCCACCACGGTCGAGTTCGTCGATATCGCCGGTCTGGTGGCGGGCGCGAGCCAGGGCGAGGGGCTGGGCAACCAGTTCCTCGGCCATATCCGCGAGACCGACGCCATCGCCCATGTCACCCGCTGCTTCGTCAATGACGACATCATCCATGTCGCCGGCGCGGTGGACCCGATCCGCGACATCGAGGTGATCAACACCGAGCTGGCCCTGGCCGATCTGGAGAGCGTGACCCGTGCGGTGGAGCGGGTGGCCAAGGTGGCCAAGTCCGGCGACAAGACCGCGCAGCTGCGCCACGAGGTGCTGCGGCAGGTGCAGGCCCACCTCAACGAGGGCCGCCCGGTCCGCAGCCTGACCCTCGAGCCCGAGCAGCGCGCGCAGATCCGCGATCTGATGCTGATCACCGCCAAGCCGCTGCTCTACATCGCCAATGTCGACGAGGCCTCGCTCAAGACCGGCAATGCCAATCTGGACAAGGTCCGCGCCCATGCCGCCGCCGAGGGCGCCCAGGTGGTGGCGGTGTGTGCGGCGATCGAGGCCGAGATCGCCCTGCTCGACGACGCCGACAAGGCGGTCTTCCTCGAGGACCTCGGTCTGACCGAGCCCGGGCTGAACCGGGTGATCCGGGCCGGCTACGATCTGCTCGGTCTGCAGACCTATTTCACCGCCGGCCCGCAGGAAGTCCGTGCCTGGCAGGTCCGCAAGGGCGCCACCGCGCCGCAGGCGGCCGGGGTGATCCACACCGACTTCGAGAAGGGCTTCATCCGCGCCGAGGTGATCGCCTATGCCGACTACATCCAGTACCAGGGCGAGCCTGGCGCCAAGGAGGCCGGCAAGTGGCGGCTCGAGGGCAAGGACTACCTGGTGCAGGAAGGCGATGTCATGCACTTCCGCTTCAATGTCTGAGCGATGAGCGTCCACACCCTGCGCGAGGGCGTCTGCCTGCGGGTCGAGATCGACCGGCCGGAGGCCCGCAACGCGGTGGACGGCCGTACCGCCGCCCAGCTGGCCGAGGCCTTCCGCGCCTTCGAGGCCGATGAGACGCTCAAGGTGGCGGTGCTCAGCGGCCGCGGCGGGCACTTCTGCGCCGGCGCCGATCTGAAGGCCGCCGCCAGCGGCGATCCGGCACGGATCAACCGCCTCAGCCCGGAGGGCGATGGGCCGATGGGGCCCAGCCGGATGCGGCTGAGCAAGCCGGTGATCGCCGCCATCGAAGGCTATTGCGTAGCCGGCGGGCTGGAACTGGCCTGCTGGTGCGATCTGCGGGTGGCCGCCGAGGACGCGGTGCTCGGGGTGTTCTGCCGCCGCTTCGGGGTACCGCTGATCGATGGGGGCACGGTGCGTCTGCCGCGCCTGATCGGTCAGAGCCGGGCGCTGGATCTGATTCTCACCGGCCGCCCAGTGGCGGCCCGCGAGGCCTTCGAGATGGGCCTGGTCAACCGCCTGGTGGCACCGGGTCAGGCGCTGGCGGCGGCGCTCACCCTGGCTGCCGAGCTGGCCGCCCTGCCGCAGACCTGCCTGCGCGGGGATCGCGCCAGCGTCTACGAGCAGTGGGGGCTGGACGAGGCCGCGGCGCTGGCCCAGGAGTTCCGTCACGGCCAGGCGACGCTGGCCAGCGGCGAGACCCTCAGCGGCGCGCGCCGCTTCGAATCCGGCGCCGG
>DASUDX010000060.1:0-2580 GCA_036275365.1 Nevskiaceae bacterium
TCATGGATGCGGACTTTGCCAAGGAGACGGCGGCGCTGACCCGTTCGCAGATCCTGCAGCAGGCCGGTACCGCCATGCTCTCGCAGGCCAACTCGGCGCCCCAGAACGTCCTCAGCCTCCTCCGCTGACTGGGCGCGCCGGCAGGCGCGTGGACCTCCCAACGCCGGCGCTCGATGCGCCGGCGTTGCTTTTGGCGCGGCCGGTGGCGATCAGCCCTGGCCCTGCAGCTGGGCGACGATGGCCGGGTTCTCCAGCGTGGAGATGTCCTGGCTGATCGTCTCGCCGCGGGCGATGGCGCGCAGCAGACGGCGCATGATCTTGCCGCTGCGGGTCTTGGGCAGGCCATCGGCCAGGCGGATCTCGTCGGGTTTGGCGATGGCGCCGATCTGCTGGCCGACATGCTCGCGCAGGGTCTTGATCAGCGCCTGCGCCTCGGCGCCTTGCGGACGCACCCCCTTGCAGATGACGAAGGCGCAGATCGCCTCGCCCTTGATCTCGTGCGGGCGTCCGACCACGGCCGCCTCGGCCACCTGGGGATGGCTGACCAGGGCGCTCTCCACCTCCATGGTGCCCAGGCGGTGGCCAGAGACATTCAGAACATCGTCCACCCGGCCGAGGATCCAGTAGTAGCCGTCGGCATCGCGATGGGTGGAATCGCCGGCCACATAGAGCGACTTGCCCGGGAACTGGCCGAAATAGGTCTTGCGGTAGCGCGCGTCATCGCCCCAGATGGTGCGCAGCATCGAGGGCCAGGGACGGGTGATCACCAGATAGCCGCCGACATCCCCGCCCGCCACCGGCTCGCCGGCCTCGTCCACCACCTCGGCGAAGATGCCGGGCAGGGGCTGGGTGCAGGAGCCCGGCTTGGTCGGCGTGGCGCCCGGCAGCGGGCTCATCATGATCGCGCCGGTCTCGGTCTGCCACCAGGTATCCACGATCGGCAGCCGCTCCTTGCCGATCACCCGGTGGTACCACATCCAGGCCTCGGGATTGATCGGCTCGCCGACGCTGCCGAGCAGGCGCAGCCGCGACAGGTCGTAGCGGGCCGGCCAGTCCTCGCCGAGCTTCATCAGCGCGCGGATCGCGGTGGGCGCGGTGTAGAAGATGGTCACGCCGTGGTCCTGGGCGATCTTCCAGAAGCGGCCCGGGTCCGGCACGGTGGGGGCGCCCTCGTAGATCATCACCGTGGCGCCATTGCTCAGCGGGCCGTAGCAGACATAGGAATGGCCGGTGATCCAGCCGACATCGGCGGTGCACCAGAACACATCGTCCTCGCGCAGATCGAACACCCACTGGGCGGTGAGATGGGCGCCGAGCAGATAGCCACCGGTGGCGTGCTGGATGCCCTTGGGCTTGCCGGTGGAGCCGCTGGTGTAGAGCAGAAACAGCGGATGTTCGGCCTCCACCCACTCGGGATCGCACTCGCTGGATTCGGCCGCGCACAGCGCCTGCCAGTCGAGGTCACGGCCCTCGACCATCGCCACCCCGTGACCGGTGCGGCGGAACACGATCACCGTCTCGATGCTCGCCGCGCCGCCGGCCAGCGCCTCGTCCACCGCCTTCTTGAGCTCGACGATCTGCCCGCCGCGCCAGCCACCATCGGCGGTGATCACCAGCCGCGCTCCGGCGTCCTCGATGCGGTCGCGCAGCGAGGTGGCGGAGAAGCCGCCAAACACCACCGAATGGGTGGCACCGATGCGCGCGCAGGCCTGCATGGCGATGATCGCCTGCGGGGTGTGCGGGAGATAGATCACCACCCGGTCGCCCGGGCGGATGCCGAGCCGGCGCAGGGCATTGGCGAGCCGGCACACCTCGGCGTGCAGCTCGCGGTAGCTGAGGATTTGCACATCGCCCTTCTCGCCTTCGAAGCGGATCGCCGGCTTGTTGCCGCGCGCGCCCAGATGGCGGTCGAGGCAGTTCACCGAGGCGTTGGTGCGGCCGTCGCTGAACCAGCGGTAGTGCGGCGCGTCACGCTCGTCCAGACCGATGGTGAACGGGGTCTGCCAGTGCAGCAGCTTTCGCGCCCGCTCGCTCCAGAAGGCCACCGGATCCGCCGCGGCCTCGGCACGCAGGGCGGCCAGTGTGTCCGGGGTGATGCGGGCGCGCGCGGTGAAGGCGGGGGAGGGCGGAAAGCGGCGGTGTTCTTCGAGTACCGAGGCGAGTTGGCTCATGGCGTCAGGGCTCTTCCAGACCAGCAGGGGCAGCCGGATTGTGCGGCATCCCCTCGTCGCCGGCAGGGCCCTGCCTGAGGCCGAGGCGGCGGCCCCCGCATTGGCCCGGCCCCGGGCCGGCGGCACCGTTCATCGTCGCCGCCGCACCACTGATCCGCCGCCCGGCCGCGGCGATCAAGTTGCGCTGCGGGGCGTCGCTAAGCCGGATAACCCCGGCGGCCCCTCGGTCCGGCGGTGGCGACAGACAGAGCACCTTTTGTGCTCACCGCAACCGGAGCAAGACATGCAATCGATCAACACCAATGTGGCCTCGCTGAACGCCCAGCGCAATCTGGCGACCTCCTCGGGCTCGCTGAGCACCTCGCTTCAGCGGCTGTCCTCGGGCCTGCGCATCAACAGTGCCAAGGAC